>JAXMBN010000028.1:0-78508 GCA_046349875.1 Pirellulales bacterium | reverse complement strand
GATCGCAATTGACTGAGACAAAGAAGGCCCAGCCCCGTAAGAAAAAGTCCGCAAAGGAAGCTTCAAAGACTTGGTACGATTACCCCCAATACTACGATCTGGGATTTCGCGACGTCGTCCATGACGAAGCGAAGTTTCTCGTTGAAGCCTTCAAAAAATATGTCCCGGGAAAAACAAAGAAAATCTTCGAACCTGGATGTGGCACCGGTCGATTGGTCTTTGAAATGGCCTCGCGCGGCTACCAAGTAACGGGACTCGATCTCAATGCCAATGCCTTGGCCTATTGCCAAAAACGCTTGGAGCGGAAGGGCCTCAAAGCCAAACTGGTCCAAGGAGACATGACCAAATTCACCTTGCCCACCAAGTTTGATGCAGCCTTCAATACGCTGAATACCTTTCGCCATTTGGTATCCGAAGAACAAGCTGTCGATCACTTGAACTTGGTCGCCGACCACCTCAAGCCAGGCGGTATCTACGTCATTGGTTTCCACCTTCTTCCACCGGACGCGGAACTGTATGGTTCCGAACGATGGACTGCCAAGCAAGGTGAAACCAAGATCAACTATTCGTTGAGCGTGATGGAATCGAGTCGCCGGAAACGACTTGAACATCTTCGTATCACCATGAACATCCATCGCCCTTCCGGTAAACTTCGACTGCAAGACGAGTTCGATTTACGACTCTATTCGGCAGCTCAAGTGAAATCGCTTTTCGCTTCCGTACCGAAGTTTGAATTGAAGGACGTATTCGATTTCTGGTATGACATCAGCGAACCACTTCCGCTGAATGATGACCTCGAAGATGCGGTCTTCGTACTTCAAAAGAAATGAAATCGCGACGTTTCCAACACGATCCCGAACGCGCCGCACTTCTCAAGAAGTCCGCCAAGACGTTGATCCGCGATCTCAAGAAAATCGACTTCGCGGCCGTTTCGGATTGGGTTTACAACCCCTTGGAATACGCATGGGCTCCCTTCGAAGAATATCTTGATCGTTTCGTTTCGAACTCGGTACAGATACTCTTTCTCGGCATGAATCCAGGTCCTTGGGGCATGGCTCAAACCGGCATCCCTTTTGGCGAGGTGGCCGCGGTACGGGATTGGATTGGTATCCAAAGCCAAGCCAAGAAACCCAAACGCGAACACCCGAAAAGACCGATCGATGGACTGCACTGTCCGAAGTCCGAAGTCTCTGGCCGGCGATTGTGGGAATTGTTTCAACAAGAATACGGAACACCTGAGAATTTCTTCGCCGCGCACTTCGTTTCCAACTACTGTCCGCTAGCATTCATGGCAGAAACGGCGGCCAACCTAACCCCAGACAAGTTCCCTGCCGTCGTTCGAGGCCCGCTCGAAAAGGCTTGCGACAAACATCTGGTTGCTATGATCGAAATACTCAAACCGGAGTGGGTGATCGGAGTCGGGGCCTTTGCTGAAGACGCGGCCAAGCGAGTTGCCCCAGCTCTCTCTTTTGCGATCCGAACCGGGAAAATTCTTCATCCAAGCCCGGCATCCCCAGCGGCAAATCGTGGCTGGAATGCGATCGCACGAAATCAGCTCCAGGAAATCGGGCTGTGGTAACCCTACCCTTGTAGGGGTGGAAAGAATCCTGAGATCCCGCAAAAAGAATTTTTTGCACGATTTCCTAGAAAACCGTGGAAGGAAGGCTCTGAAATTTGCTACTGTCTTCCCTTTGCGGGAACTTTTGCCTAGGGTGCACCATCTTAGGGCTATGCAAGGTGAGCCATCGGGTCAAGCCCACGCCCCAAACGGGCTGGAAGGCCGCTTCCTGTCAACAAAGGGAGAGGAAAGCTTGCGGGTACTCACTGAAATCAGGGATTTGAGGATAGCTTCGTAGTAGGTCGGATGTTCCATGTTTCCTCGGGACGAGAAAACCGGTGAATTGCTCAGCGGATGGCTGGACGGTGAATTGTCCAGCGAAGAAGCCGCCGAGTTTCAACGCATGCTCGCGTCGGATGCGGATCTCGCTGCCGATGTCGAACGCATGAAGAAGGTCCGCGCCCACCTGACCAACCATCCTGCTTCCCGCCTTGGATCCGATTTTGCTGCCAAAGTACTTGAGAAAGCTCAGGTTCGTGCTGGCTCGATGGGAAGCCAAGCCCCCGCATGGATTCGACCGACCGTCACTGTTGTGCCTGCAGCAGTTCCGCAGAAACCGGTCCACCATCGTGCGGCTTGGGTAGGCATCGCCGCCATTGCAGCTTCTATTGCAATGATTGCCCTTTGGTCCAAGCCTGAAGATTCATCCTCTCAGGGATCTTCGGTTGCTCAGCAAAATTCGCCAGTCGAACAAGATCCAAGCAAATCCATTACGAATCCGCCTGAGGTCGACGGTGCTTCCTATAACCCGTCACCCATGCTCGCAGCCAATCCATCGGACAATCCGCAAGAATCTGCGAACGCATCATCATCGAAGCTACCTGGCCGCGATGGGTTGACTACCGAAGGTGCTCTTCCCATTCCTTCTCCAGTGAATTCGGTGGCGTCCAACACCAACGCCCCCACAAAGACTCTGCGGCCTCCTCAAGTTGAAATGCCTTTGGTTGCGACTCAACCTCAACCTCCTACGGATGGAATCGCTCGAGCTAACACGCTAAGCGATTCGGACAAGATGCTTTTGGAGTCACTCGAAAAGTCACTGCAATCCGGCCAAAAGGCTCGTTACCTGTTGGTTGTCGATGCCACTTTGACCAAGCAAGCATGGGACGATGAGCGTTTCTTTGATCTGCTCAACCAAAACGATATTCCATTTAGCACTCCGGTGGAGATCAACGAACAACTTCAAGCCGATCTTGCTAAGAGCCGGATGGTGGACAAGCTAACCGATAGCCAAAACAGCGATGGCAATGTTGCTTTGGTATTTGTCAAAGCTCGCGGTGCACGCTTGGATCGAATGATTACGCAAATGTACGAAGAGTACCAAGAGTTTCCCGATTTCTCGCTCGATATCGCTTTGGACCTCGAAGCACAGAACGCTCAGAAGGAACTCGAGTCCATTCAGGAGTTTGGGGAAGACTTGTCGCAACCAGGTAGTCGACAAGGTGTTGCACGAGCACTGGTACGATCGTCGGATCCGATGGGCCGACTCGATCAATTTGCTTCTGCCAAGCGTCGCGTTCCTCCAGTCAATCTAGAGAACCGAAAACAAAAGACCAAAGCCCCTTCCGTCTCCGATGTGTCGATGAATCCAGTCGAGTACTGCCTCTTCATCCTTCGTCCATCGAAGTAAGCGTCTTGGCCATGCAATTGCGGTAGACGTTTCATCGCACCAGCGACATCAGAGCTTCGCTGAATATCTTTGGGTTCCTTCCGTTTCGCGTGGCTGTTCTTTCCGTACTTGGGGATTCCCTAAGATCTTGGAATCTCCTCTTCCTGTTCGGCCACACCTGCATCATTCGCCAGCGATTCGCTGCATGGTCCGACTTCTAAGCCATGCTTGCAACTATGCAAAAAACGCATAGCAACAAGTACTGCAATGCATTGGATTCATGGCACTGATCGGGCGATACTTCTTGGGAAGCGAGTGGAAAGAGGTCGCGTGGCCTCGCCGAACATTCCACATGGTCGCGTCGTGTGTACTTCGACTAGAGGAACCTCCCCATGGTATGGCGATTTTCACCCAAGTATCTCGTCGTGGCTGCGATGCTCGCCCCAGCGACGGGTTTCGCCCAGAGTCCTTCTAAGACCTCTGGATCTCAACCAACTCCAACAACGCAGAAGGGAGACAAGCCCGTGGAGAATTCGAGCCAATGTCCCGTGATGGGCGTGGTGCGTTCCGCTTCAGCGAGGCACACTGCGGCCGGATCGATGTCCAATGCGGATTGGTGGCCCAATCAACTCAACCTCAAAATCTTGCATCAGAACTCTCCTGGCGGAAATCCCATGGCACCGGATTTCAACTATGCCGAAGAGTTCAAAAAGCTCGATCTCGAAGCAGTGAAGAAAGATCTTCGAGCCCTCATGACTCAATCGCAAGAATGGTGGCCGGCCGACTATGGACACTATGGTCCGCTATTCATCCGCATGGCTTGGCATAGCGCTGGTACGTATCGCGCCAGCGATGGTCGAGGTGGTGCAGGGTATGGAACCCAACGATTCGCGCCCTTGAATAGCTGGCCAGACAATGCAAACCTCGATAAAGCTCGCCGCTTGCTGTGGCCCATCAAACAAAAGTATGGCGAACGAATCTCGTGGGCCGACCTCATGGTACTCACTGGCAATGTTGCCTTGGAGTCGATGGGCTTCAAGACGTTTGGCTTCGGCGGTGGTCGCGCGGACGTATGGGAACCGCAAGAAGATATCTATTGGGGTCCCGAGAGCGAATGGCTGGGTGACAATCGCTACCATGACGATCGACAACTCGAAAACCCACTTGCCGCAGTGCAAATGGGTTTGATCTACGTCAATCCTGAAGGTCCTAATGGAAAGCCTGACCCATTAGCAGCTGCCAAGGACATCCGTGATACCTTTGCACGGATGGGGATGAACGATGAAGAAACAGTAGCGCTCATCGCTGGTGGCCATACATTCGGTAAAGCTCACGGCGCTGGAGATGCCAAGCAAGTTGGCCGCAGTCCCGAAGGTGCGAGCATCGAAGAACAGGGCCTAGGCTGGAAGAATGCTCACGGTAAAGGAAAGGGTGCAGACACGATCACGAGTGGTCTTGAAGGAGCTTGGACATCGACCCCAACCGAATGGTCCAATGGTTACTTCGACAATCTCTTCGCTTATGAATGGGAACTCACCAAAAGCCCTGCCGGGGCATGGCAATGGAAACCGAAAGCCAATGCTGGAAAAGGATCGATTCCCGATGCCCACGATGCTTCACAAACGCATGCACCAATGATGTTTACCACTGACTTGGCACTGCGATTGGATCCAGCCTACGGCAAGATCTCGAAGCGATTCCATGACAATCCCAAGCAGTTCCGGGAAGCCTTTGCCAAGGCCTGGTACAAACTAACCCATCGTGACATGGGTCCTGTAGCGCGATTGCTTGGACCTGAAGTGGCACCAGCGCAACTATGGCAAGATCCTGTCCCCGCAGTCGATCATCCATTGGTCGATGCAAACGACATTGCGACTCTCAAAAAATCGTTGCTTGCCTCGGGCTTATCGGTTTCCGATCTCGTTTCGACAGCCTGGGCATCGGCCTCGACGTTCCGCGGCAGTGATAAACGTGGAGGTGCCAATGGGGCTCGCATTCGACTTGCTCCACAAAAGGATTGGGAAGTCAATCGACCCGCGCAACTGGCCAAACATCTTCAAGTACTAGAGAAGATCCAAGCCGATTTCAATCGAACTCAAAAGGGAGGCAAGAAAGTATCGCTCGCCGACCTCATCGTGCTTGGCGGGTGTGCTGGCGTCGAAGAAGCAGCCAAGCGAGCAGGTCATCCAGTGCAAGTTCCCTTCCAACCGGGACGTACCGATGCTACTCAAGAGATGACCGATGTCGCTTCGTTCTCGGTGCTTGAACCCAAGTCTGATGGCTTCCGCAATCATCTCTCTCGCGAAATCGACCGGCCTGCCGAAGAACTCCTCGTCGATCGGGCTCAATTGTTAACGCTTACCGCGCCGGAAATGACCGTCCTCGTTGGTGGCCTACGCGTGCTCAATACCAATTCCGGAAGTGGTCCCTTGGCGCAGCTCGGTGTACTCACCAAGAAACCAGAGACTCTGACCAACGATTTCTTTGTTCATCTCTTGGATATGAATACCGAATGGAAAAAATCTCCCGTGTGCGAACACTTCTTTGAAGGCCGCGATCGCAAGTCGGGCGACGTGAAGTGGACCGCAACCCGAGTCGATCTGATCTTTGGCTCCAACTCGCAACTTCGCGCCTTGGCGGAAGTTTATGCCAGCGAAACAGCGAAAGAGAAATTCGTACATGACTTTGTTGCCGCGTGGAACAAGGTCATGAATCTCGATCGATTTGACTTGTCACCATCGCGATAGGATCAATGGGGAGGGCGGTTCGTTCGGACCGCCTTGTGAAGCCTTGATGGCTTCGCCGTGGCTCGTGGTGTCAAAACCGCGAGCCACTTTCGTTTATGATGGGATTGGACTGCATTTTCATGCTCCCCTAAGAGATCGCGGCAAGCGAAAGACCGCTCATCTGTGGCCGCATCCTAAAAAATTTGTTTTTGTGGTAACAATTTCTATTTCCTGGTCGTACAAGATTGCACGCTGACCATCGAACAACGTCTGTCTTCCGATGGCCTCTGGATTCCTATCAATCGAGTACGACGATGAATAAGATTTTCACTGCCTTAGCATTCGCTGGTTCCCTTGTATTGGGTGGTCTTCCAGCCTTGGCCCAATCGGAGAAACCCGGGCCTAAAGAACCCAAATTTGTGGTGGGCATTAACCTTCAGACCGCCAAGCAATCATCCATTGGAAAACTCCTCTTTGAAACGGTCAAATCCAAAGCTCTAGAGGAAATGCAGAAGAAGTCGGGTTCTGATTCTGCGGATCTGGATCGCCTCAAAGAGATGATCGGGTTCGACCCCTTTGAAGAAGTTCAATCGATTTCGTTTTCCTCTTCCGATTACGAGAAACCCGAGGAGTCGATGATTGCCACGATTCGCCTTCGCAAGACCACGGGCAACATCGAAGGCTTGCTTCTCAATCTTCCTGAATACAAATCCGAAGAGTACAAATCGCACTCGATTCATTCGGTCGCCCCCGATTCCAATCTTCGCGTCTACGGCGCCATTCATGGCAAGGGGAATCAAGACCGAACCATCGTTCTTTGCCCGAAAGCCGACAAGGTAAAACAAGCGTTGGACCAACTAGACGCTTCGCCATCGTCCGAGAAGAAGGATGATGCCATTGTCAAACTTCGCGTTGTGGAACTTCCCACCGATAAACTTGGTGAAGGGCCACAAGCCAACGTTGCCAAGATTGTTAAAGAGGTCGAAGCAACGATCCGCGAAAGCAATGATCAATTGCAAGTCGCACTGACCATGCTCACTTCATCGGAAAAGCAAGCCGAACAACTTCGCCAAATGGCTCAAGGCTTGATCGCAATGATTGACTTTGCTCAAGGTTTGGAGCCCGACGATGAGGACCTGAAGAAAGTCCAAGCCGTTCTCAAAGGAGTCGAGGCCAAGTGCAATGGCAACCGCGTCGAGGTGGTCGTGCGGGTCGATTCCTCCGAAGTAGCCAAGGTCATCGAAAAAGAGATTCGAGACTAGTTTGCAAACGTCGTTTCGAGAGGGAGCATTGCCTCGAATGGATTGCGATGCGCTAGTAACACGAGCCCTTCAAGGCTGCGAAGATTCCTTCGCGGCCTTGGCTCGTTATTACCATCCGCGATTGATTCGGCTCATCACGCCCCGGTTGGCTCAAGCGCGATATGTCGACGCAGAGGATGTGGCTCAAGAAGCATTGACGCGAGCCTTCCGAAGCCTTCATCAATTTGACAGACAGTATCGCTTCTCCACTTGGCTCTACACGATTGCCTTGCACGTGGCCTGGGATCACAATCGCCGCGTACACCGTGGCCCCACCCACGACGCATCGATATGTGTCGAACAAATTGCTTCGACCAAGTGGCATTGGGATGCAGTGGCCGAACAAGAACAAGTACAAGGAATATGGGCTTCGGCTCAACGCATCCTCGACGAGACGAGCTACACCATACTGTGGCTGCGATTTGGCGAAGATCTATCCGTGGCTGAGATCGCTCAGCTCCTTCGGAAAACGCAGATCGGTGTCCGTGTTGCCCTGCATCGAGCTCGATGTAAACTCATTCGTTATCTTCCCAAGGATGGGCTAGCTTCAACCTCCCATGCGACCTAACCTAGGACGATTATGAACCCGCTGCGATTGATCGCTCAATGGTACATTAGCCGCTCGTTGGATCTCGATCTACCAATGCCGCGTTGGGTCGCGAGTCGCATGGAAAGAGATCCGCAACTTCGATCGTTTTATCATTCGTCGCTGCAGTTGATGCACCAGCTTCAAGGACGGGCTACCGAAAACCCCCTGGAGCACCCAACAGTTGTATTGCATCGCGGAAGAGCCACAAGACCATCGTGGACCTGGGCGGCGTTTGGCTCGTTGGCTGCTACCCTAGCGATTCTCGTCTTATGGCTACCTCTGCAAAATAATTTTTGGCCGACGCATGCTCAATCGAGTTCACCTGCTCAAAAAGTGGTTCATAATCCCTCCCCAGAAGATGCTCTGTTGTTGGTTCATTTTTCCCAGGCTTGCATGGAACAGTCACTTCGTCCCATTCACTCTTTGACTCAGCATTCAAAGGAAACATCTTGGTCATCCGTGAATCCCAAATCCTGGAAACAACAAAGCACTAAGCTTGGCGCATCCGTTGGGAAAATCCTATCGCGAGTGGAACAACAAGCACGAACGAGTCCCCGCGTATGGATGGCGACGGGCCGTGATGGCGTCGACTATTTTGCCGAAGAGATCCCAAAGAGTCTGACCACTTGGATTGGACTTTGACCGCTTGGTATTCCAGACCCTTCAATCACTTGTGCTTTTGCTGAAAAATTTTATTTCAGATCCAAGATTGGACGTCATTGCCCACGTCCCCGCCATTTTGGCACCTTGTGGATTGAAACATCGGGAGAATACGTTTCCTATTCTCCAGGTCTGAAAAGAAGTGATTACAATGGGCGGGTCTTGTCACCCCACCATCTGCTTGCGGATGGTCCTCTCTATCCAGCGACATCACTTCGACAATGAACCCCTCAACCGCCCACTCTAAAGCGCTCGACTCGGCTCGCGTCAAGGCTTATGTCCGATTGTTGCCGTTGTTGTTCATCTGCTACATCATCGCTTATATCGATCGGACCAACGTCGCGGTTGCAAAATTGACGATGGCAGAGGATTTGCCCGCTTTCACTGAAACGGTCTTTGGCTTTGGCTATGGCATCTTCTTCTGGGGATATTTTCTGCTGGAAATTCCCGGCACCCTGATCGTGGAACGATGGAGTGCTCGAAAATGGATTTGCCGAATCATGGTGACGTGGGGAATCATGGCGGCCATCACCGCTTTCGTCACAACACCGATGCAGTTTTACATCGTTCGATTTTTACTCGGTGTTGCCGAAGCTGGCTTCTTTCCAGGAGTCATCGTTTATTTGACTCACTGGTTTCCCGCTAAGGACCGCGCCCGCGCCATATCCTATTTCTTAGTTGCCTCGCCGATTGCCATGATTTGCGGTCCGGCTATTTCGCAATACATGATCGACATCGGCCGCACCCGCATCATCGATGGCGTGACCGTAACATCGCCAGCCTTTTTCGGACTCAATGGTTGGCAATGGATCTACATTTTCTGGGGAATCCCTGCCGTCATCGCTGGCTTTGCAGTCCTATTCCTGATGACCGATCGCCCTCGCTTTGCGACTTGGCTCACCGATGAAGAACGCGACGCGTTGGAGTCTGAACTCGAACGTGAAAAACAACTCAAAGGGGATGCCAAACATATGTCGGTGTTGGAAGCGATTACCAGCCCGCGGGTGATCCTTTTGTCTCTCGCTTATTTTGGGATCGTGACCGCAAACTACGGTATCGAATCCTTCTTGCCCACCATCCTCAAGGATTGGTACAAACTCGAGCCCAAGCAAGTCGCCTTACTCGCGATGATCCCTTCGCTCTTAGTGATCCCCGGCCAATTGATCGTCGGCTGGAGTTCCGATCATCTTCATGAACGACGTTGGCACTCGGTGGTCCCAGTGGTCATCGGAGCTTGCATGCTTCTTTTGGCTCCGTTCACTCAGGGCAATCTTGTTCTCACCATGATCTGCTTCACGGTTGCAGCAGCCGGCATGAAATCCTACATGCCAGCGTTTTGGTCCCTACCAAGCTTGTTTCTTTCAGCGTCGGCAGCTGCAGGCAGCGTGGGGATGATCAATTCGATCGGAAACCTTGGGGGGTTCCTCGGACCGTCCGTTCTGGGATACGTGAAAGATGCAACCGGCCACTTTTCGTGGGGACTCTTCTTTATCACCGCGACCAGCGTCGCATCAGCATCCTTGATTGCTTGCCTTCCTCTTCGAAAGCCATCGCTTGCTGATACCCAATCCGATTCTGAAAACAGGCAATAAAAAGAGCCACCGGTAGGGTGGCTCACTTCTGCTTCGAAGAATCGGTAGTTGGTGCTACAGCGAATTATTCTGTGGCACGGCACTCAGTTGAGCTAGCACTTGCAGCACGCCATTTAGATGAGCCATCCGTGGACCAAAACGATCTACGAACTCATTTAACATGAAATCGCCATCGAGCAATGCGTCCTCGTTGTCGATCACTTCTTCGGTCAAGCTTTCCAAGAACTGAGTTTGAACTTTCGATAGCGATTCCACTGCAATTCGGCATGAGCGAGCCAAACGAGGATTCGCATCTTTCCATTGTTGAAGTTCAGACGCACGTTGTTTCTGCGCTTGATTGTTTTGTTGGATGAGCTGATCCAACAACTGGTTTTGCTTTTCCTGAGCTGCCACCATTTGGCGAAGTAATGCTATCACCACCAAGTTCGCGTCAACGGGGACATTGGAATTGGGAGCCCCTTGCGCTTCAGGAGAGACATCAATTCGAAAAACAGGGGAATAGTGAGAAGGTTCGTGCGACATGATAGCCTCATCAGGAATAAATGACTGCTAGGTGCCATTATAGTCAAAGACCTTCCAGAAAAGGGGTAAAGGTGGCGTTTTCGATTAGGGTATCTGCGCAAGACACGGAATTACCGCTACGTCAGGAATGACCCTTAAAGACCGTTTTCACGGTATGCCGAACAAACTCCGAGGGCGGTACTCGATTCGTCCAAATTTGGAGATCCACCTTTGCGAAGGTGGAAACGAACTGGACAGTTGGAATTCGAACGTCCCAGCGACGTGCGAAAACTCTCGGCTGAGAAAAGGAACGAATGAGCAAGGATTCGAGCGCAACGAAAACGGTGGGTTTTGTTTCGGTGCACAAGCACGCGGAACTCGGTTATTTTGGGGGACTCTTGGTGCTCAACCCATTGGGACGTCCATTGGAGTTCCATTGCACCCTGCCAATGAAACCGACACGAGCTCAAGAAATTCTTTATGGCCCGACTCTCGATTCATTTCTGTGCGGCGAACAAATTGCTTTTGCCCTGGTGAACAAGCTCAAAGAGTCACCTGAAATACTCTTCACCGACGTTCAAGCTGTTCTCATGTTGCGGCACGTCTGTCCGGTGCCAGTCTGTTGCATCGATGTGGAAGATTCGGAACCAACGAACATCCACGATTTAGATCGTCACGATCTGATTTCGTTTGACATTGAAGAGACGACTGCGTGGTTGCTAGCGACCTACAAGTCGGATCAAGACAATTTGCTCAAACAATGGCGAAGCATGGGAGCCAGGATCGAGCTGAACGAACCCTTTGGACGGATTCGTGAAGCGTTGCAAGAAGCCAATCCAACAACCCGCGCCGCATAGGTGTGATCCTATAGAAAGATGAAGTGATGGAAGCGTCTTCAGCTCGTTCCTCTCACTTCGGCTTGGTGATCGATTCGGTCCTTCAATTGGATTGCATTGCTCCTCCGAAGATTCTAACCGTAGCTTGGGGAAATACCTCTCCCCTTTCGTTTGCCACATTGGATGTGGGAAATGAACCGCCTCGTGCTATCCCTGTGCAAGTCCGATCGAAACTTCCCAAGACTCTCGGTTTCACGTTTCCCGAATCGCCTGCATGGATGGCCACCAAAGTAGAACCATCCGTATCCACTCCCAAAACAGTGCCGCTGAGTCCATCTGCATCCTCGCCCAAAGAAGATGCAACTCCGGCCAAACGTACGCGGCTGAAGCCTCCTCGCGACCTCGTCAAACTTGAAGACCGTTTGTACTACGTTCTTCAACCACCTTTGGAATCGATTGTTCAATCTGCTCAACTTCGCTTTCCATTTCAGCCCTTCCCGTATCAGATGGAAGGTATTGCCTTCCTCTATCCTCGCGCGGCGGCCATCCTCGCCGATGAAATGGGGCTAGGGAAAACCATGCAAGCGATCACTTCAATTCGAATGCTCTTGCTTTCGCGAGAAATCGAATCGACCCTTTTGATCTGCCCCAAGCCGCTTGTCACCAACTGGGTACGCGAGTTTCGTATGTGGGCACCCGAGGTTCCGGTAGCCGTGATCGAAGGCGATCAAGCTCGAAGGCAATGGATTTGGACTAACCCTACGGTCCCTGTCAAGATTGCCAACTATGAACTGCTCATGCGCGATCGAAGTCTGTTAGAAGGCTCCGGTCAACGCTTCGATCTCGTGGTACTTGATGAAGCGCAACGGATCAAGAATCGAAGTAGCACCACCAGCCAAATTGTGCGTTCCATCGAACGATCGCGAAGTTGGGCATTGACGGGAACGCCTATTGAAAACTCTCCGGAAGATCTCGTCAGCATCTTCGAGTTCTTGTCGCCTGGTTATCTGCGAGATGATATGCATTTGAAATCGATGGGTAAGGCTACCCGCGATTACATCTTGCGAAGAACCAAAGACAAAGTGCTCACGGAAATGCCTCCCAAGTTGTTTCGCGATGCGGAACTGGAATTAACACCATCGCAAATGTCTAGCTATCGCGCGGCGGAAGAAGAAGGTGTAGTGCAGCTATCCGATCTTGGAGACTCGCTCACCATCCAACACGTATTCGAACTCGTTTTGCGCCTTAAGCAAATTTGCAACTTCGATCCCGCAACGGGGTCCAGCAGTAAGCTCGAACAGTTGGAAGCCGAGATTGAAGAGGTAGCATCGAGTGGCAAGAAGGCCATCGTCTTCAGTCAATGGGTACAATCTCTCGATCGCATCGCAGAGCGACTCGAACGCTTCCGGCCGGTTCAATACCATGGTCGCATTCCATCTTCAAAGCGAGATGGCGTCATTCAAAAGTTTAAAGAAGATCCCAAGTGCCATGTGATTCTCATGAGCTATGGTGCGGGAGCGGTAGGACTCAATCTCCAGTTTTGCCATTATGTCTTTTTGTTTGACCGATGGTGGAATCCTGCGGTGGAAGATCAGGCAGTGAATCGTGCGCATCGGCTTGGAGTGACTGGGCCCGTAACGGTGACGCGCATGACCTCTATGGGCACCATTGAACAACGTATTCATGATGTGCTCGAGGAAAAACGCGAACTCTTTAACACGTTGTTCGCGGAAGCGGGAACGCCTCGCAATCTGGGATTAAGCCAAAAAGAGATCTTTGGGTTATTCAACCTCAAAATGCCTCGAAGCCAAGCCGCCTAGCAAAGTTCAACAATGCGGTACCGAACGTGATACGATAGGGCGAAGAAAAATACGGTATCGTAGCAACCTACCTTTTCGTGCCGTTGTTGAATCCCACCTTTGCATCTGGAGTGTTCGCCATGGAATCTCGGATGGATCGTCGCCAATTTGTGAAGATGAGCTCGTTCGTTGCAGGAGCATCGTTGGCAAGCCCTTCCGTCGCATCGGCGTGTCCGTGGGATAACACAGTGGACGTGGAACTTCCTCGCTATCGAGTTCCACTTTCATTCATCATCGATGACTCGACTTGCTTAGTAAACATGGGCCGCTATTGTATGCCTCAATTTGCCGAGGCTTGGCCAGAACGCGATGAGTATAGAAGGCCATGGGAACGTTGGCCACATGAAATACCTGATGACTTTGTGCGACGCTTTGGAACGTGGTCGGCAGAGCAGGGCGTCAAAGGGAAGTACAGCATCGTCCCTTATCCTGCGTGCGTGGGCTGGTTAGACCGCGAACTACCTGGGTGGTCGCGACAATCGCTTCGCAATAGCCTGCAACTGGTTCGCGATCTTATGGTACCCAATTGGGACATCCATCCCGAAATGATTACGCATACGCGTCTGATCGATCTCAAGACCGGACGCCCCATGGAACCTTCGCACGCAGGCACGATGGAGAATTCGTTTCCTCAAGAAGACAAAAGCGTGGATGAACTGGCGAGTTACTTGGCCTATGCTTTGAAGATATTGAAAAACTGCGACCTTCCTTGTGAAGGGATCACAACACCTGGAGGCTTTGGCAACAAAGTAAAAGAAAAGCTCCCGCTTGCGGTCTTTGAAGCTGTTCGCGATGTCTATGGAGTCGAGCTGCCACACTACTTCAAGTATGTCATCGACGACGACAAGCCAACCGTTCCCAAAATGGAAGCCCTTCGTTCTCGTTCTTTGAATTCCCTTCAAGTGACCGTCAATGTCCCTGCTGGAACAGGAGACTGGTTTGGTGGTTGGGATGGAAGCCGACCATGCGAAGATGAAAAGTACTGCAGTCGCGACGGTTCTGCGGGGCGGATGGTGGAACTTATCCAACGACGTCAACCGGCCATTATGCTATGCCATTGGGCCGGCCTCTATGGCAACGGAGAAGAGGAGGGCTTCAAAGCATTCCAGCGCATCGTACGGACTCTGCATGCGCAGTTTGCTGACGTGACTCAGTGGATGAAAGTCAGCCAGATCGCTCGTTACTGGGCGGCCAAGGAACTAACACGCATCGATGTCGCAGCATCGGGCATCACCTTGGAAGGCCCCTTGGATTGCCCGAACTTCACGATCCGAGTACCCCATGGAATTCGGGACGCTGTCTATTCTTCCGAGAATGGCAATCACAGCGTCCGACTCAGAGAAGTCTCCAAAGCAAGCTTGCTCGAGGACGGGACCTTCTGGGCCGAGAGCCCTTCCCAGTCCATTTATTGCTTCTCTCTTCGCCGCGGCACCTCCCAACTCTCCTGGCACTCTTAATCAGCACAGCTAATTTCACAAGCTAGGGCATAACCAAACCACCCGCGGCGCCAACAATAGGTGGCTGGCACCTATTGTTGAATATGGCTGAATTTGCTGGAAACAGTCGAATTTTGGAAAAGAGTGTTGGCTGCGTCTTTTTTATCGCCAAGTCAGCATCATAAGAAAAACCAATCCCAAAAAGCTTGGGGTCAACGATAGGTGGCTGGCACCTATTGAGGTTGGAGAGATTTTTGGGAAATGGACGGCAGGGGGGCGGAAAAAAAGCTAGGGTTCAGATGGAGAGGAATGAATCAGGCGCAGGATGCGTATTTTTTCACTGAGCCGGAGTCAAAAAAATGCATCGGAACCCTGTCGTCGTCCTTTTGGTATTTGGTTTGGTTGCGACGGTTTCGATGCCTTGCATGGCTCAAAAGAAGAAGCAGCCAACCTATCCTGCAACGATTGTTCAATCGCCTGCTCGGCCATTCAGCCTTCCGATTTACGGCAACGTCATTGGAAATCGGTCCGACGCGCGAGCATTATCCTTTCACACAACCTACCTTCCAACCTTCCAACAGATCATCAATGACAAGTTGAGCGAAGGGGTTGTTTTCAATGGTGCCAGCGGGTTCAAGCTAAACGCCTCGAAGCTCTTTCTGCGAACGGCTTCCGACAAACCCATTCGCGTCTATTTCTTGGCCGAAGGGGCAGGCTACCATAACTCGCTTGGATTCTCGTACACTCCCGCCGGATCGTCGACACCGGGCACTCCCTATTTGATCTTTCCAGACGCTTCCATTGGTAGCAGCCGATCCACATGGGAACCGCTTCAAGTTGGTGACTTCATCGATATCGGGGTCGGTGGAAATGGTTGGCAACTCGATTTCTTCTGCATCTCGAATGGGGTCAACGGTGGAACGACTTGGCTTTGGAACGACACCAAGAAGAACTCGGACAAGCTGCAACACGTCGTGGCTTTCCTGTTGCCTGATACGCCCTATGTCTTGATCGGATTTGAAGACATCGTCGGTGGTGGGGATTTGGACTACAACGACGCTTTGTTTGTGGTCGATATCGGCGCGGTCAATGCACAAAATCTCAGTGATGAATTTGCCAATTTGCCGAACTAGCCTCAATTCGCATCCTAGTATTGAGGGATTCCAGAGGTCCTTGTGGCCTCAATCCCTTGTTTGCTGGCCCTTATCCATGAACGCCCAATCGATTCATTTCCAAACGATTGCCCGCCGAAACCGGCGGCGAACTCGAAAAGGAGTTGCCGCTGTTGAACTGGCATTCGTGTTGCCCGTCTTGCTCGTGCTGGTCTTTGGAACGATCGAGATTTGCCAACGCATCTTTCTGCGTCAGAGTCTCGTCATTGCCGCCTATGAAGGTGCACGATTGGGGGCGCGTCGCAATACTACCAATGCTCAAGTCATCGATCGATGCAACACGATCCTCCAACAACGCAACGTAAGAGGCGGATCGGTAACCGTAACACCTGCGAATATCCTTTCGATTGCAACGGGAGAAGCGATCACGATTTCCGTGACCGCACCCTGGGCGAGCAATTCACCGACGCGGTTTGTCATCAGTGACCAAGGGAATTTGTCGGTTCAAGCAGTCATGCTGCGCGAATAAATCGGATCGTTGAATACCAGCCGAGGCACAACATCATGAGCATTTCCATTTCCAAACGCAGAAACCGACGGCACACGGCCCAACGACGTGGTGTCTTTATCGCCTTGGCTGTTTTCTTGCTGGCAGCCGTCACTGTGGTCTGCGGTTACTGCATCAATTTGGCCTACATGGAATTGGTACGGACTGAACAACGCCTCGCAACCGACGCCGCAGCTAAGGCGGCCTCGGTCACCTTGGGTAAGACCCAATCGTCGACCCAGGCACAGTCCAAGGCGATTCAAATCGCTGCCATGCATAAAGTAGCCGGTCGGCCCTTCAATTTGACTTCAAGCGATCTCACCTTCGGCGTTTGCGATCGTGGCAACAACAATGCCTTGACCTTCACCGCAGGTCCGCGCGGGAATCTGTTGAATGCGGTCCGGGTGGATTCAAGTCTCGACAATCTTCCTTCGGGTGGCGCGACGATGGCTGCGTTTCCAGCCATGTTTCAACCTCGCAACTTCTCCCCACACCTTCGAGCCATCGCATCGCGCGTCGATTTGGATGTATGCGTAGTCTTAGATCGATCAGGCTCCATGGCTTGGGACCTCACCAATACACCCTGGAGCTATCCAGGAACTCTCAGTGGTGGCTCATCCATCCAGAACTACTTTGAACCACCACATGCCACGTTGAGTCGCTGGGCTGCACTCACCAATTCGATGGACATCTTCTTGGACATCGTCGAAGCAAATCCGTTCGACATTCATGTTGGCATGGCATCCTATTCAAGCAACTTCACCTTCGGTGTCTATGAATCCGTGGTGGCCTCGGTCGATCAAAAACTCACGAATAATTACACGCTCATCCGAGACAAGATCTCCGCCTATGGAACGAAGCCGTTGATCGGGAATACAAATATTGCGGCCGGCATGCGAGAAGGGATCACAATCCTTACCGATACCGCCACGACGCGAACAACCGCTTGCAAGACGATGATTTTGGTAACCGACGGTGTACTGACCCAAGGGGATGATCCCGTTGACTTGGCTACGCTCGCATTGCAAAGCAACATTCGCGTTCACACCATTGCCTTCAGTGCTCAGGCCGATCAAACGCTGATGCAAAACATCGCCAGCGCCGGTGGTGGCAATTTCTATTATGCCCCCAACGAGAGCGCGCTGAATTCAACCTTTCGTCAAATCGCTGAAACCCTACCGGCGATGCTGGCAGAATGATGAGATGCACCATGAAGAACTTCAAAGGCTCAACAAAACGTCGTCGCAATCATCGCCGGGGAGCTCTAACGGTCGAGTTTGCTATTTGCGCTGGCATCTTCTTCATGACGGTCATGGCCGGTTTTGAATTCACGCGTTTTGTTTTCGCGCGACATTCGGTAGATCAAGCAGCCTATGAAGCCGCGCGAGTCGCCATCATACCGGGCAAGACCGCCACACAAATCCGTGCGCAAGCGCAAGTGTTTCTGAATGCAGCCGGAATCCGCAATTCCACAATCACGATCACGCCGACGACCTTTACGACATCCACTGAAACCGTGACGGTCGATATCAGCTGCCGCTTCAACGACAATAGCTGGATCCCACCGACCTTCTTGCGGAACGCCACGATTCGGTCGACGATCACACTCGATCACGAGAACAAAGCTTATCTAAGTACCGATGACGTCATCGACAACATGGGTAACAACGACTCGGAACCTCAAGACACCTAACCTGCACCGAGCCGGTTTCCCATTCAACACATTTACGAATCTCTGTTGATGCATCAGCGAGTGGACCACGACCATCCACTCGCATAAGATCCAGAAGCTGTCGCTAGAATGGAATATTCTGTCCTTGCTTCGCGAGCTTTCTACATCAACCCGTGATGTTGGGAACGACGAATGGATCGCGATAGACTCGCTTCAAGAATCCATTGGCCACCGTTGCGTTATCGCCAACAAAGCGTTCTTTCTCTGGATCAAAGGTCAGCATCGGCCCAAGTTTCATCCCTTCTCCATCTAGCTTGATGTTGAAAGACCCGAGGTGCTTCTCCATTTCTTGCACCAGCGCCTTCCAGTCTTCCGTCTGAACCTGATCCAACTTGCTGCGGTCAAAGGTTGAAGCCGACTGATAGGCGACGTTTGCCAAGTTGCACCAACCGGTCGAATGGTGTCCTACCAATACTTCGGTATTCAACATGCTTGAATCGCGTTTTCGCACCGCATCCAAAAAGTTTTGCTGATGCAATCGGCCTCCGCTGTTGCCGTTGAACGACTTGACAATTTTGCCATCCTTATCGAACGCAACCGCTTTGCCTCGCTGCCCCTCAAGCCTTCCTCCTTCACAGTAAGCGATATATCCACTTCCTGGCCCCGGAGCCTTCGGAGATTTATTGCTGTCCGGACCATCAGGCAAATTCGTAAGTCCAATCACGACAGGGATGGAACCCGTATCAAAATAGACGAAATGAACATTGGGGGTTTCCCCTGCATCATTCCAAACCATGCGTCCGCCACCTCCCATGATGCGCTTAGGCAGCGTGACTTTATCGAGGAACACATTGTTGCGCAAATCATCGAGAACGTGGACGCCCCAGTTCCCCATCTCGCCAGATCCTGTATTCCAATCCCAGTGCCAATCGTAATGAAAATTCTCTCGATAGATCGGCTTTTCTTGAGCGGGGCCCAACCAGAGGTTGTAGTCGACGGATTTGTCGATGGGCAGCGGGGTATCGCGCTTACCGATCGTCTTCCGAACTCCATATCGATTCACGCGAGCGGAAAGAATCTCGCCGAGGGCCTTTTCTTCGTGCAGGAACTGTTTGATCTGAGCTTGCATCGGATCGGAACGTTGCTGAGTACCGACCTGGCAGATGCGTTGATACTTGCGAGCTGCCGCTACTGTTTGTTGGCCTTCCCACTGGCTATGCGATAGTGGCTTTTCTACGTAAACATCCTTGCCTGCCTGCATTGCCCAAATCGCAGCCAAACAGTGCCAATGGTTGCACGTCGCAACAACGACCGCATCGATGTTCTTGTCGTCGATCAAGGCTCGAAGATCGGCGTAACCTTTGGCCTTGGCATATTCCTTCTTCTTGGATGCAATCCGCGATTCATCGGGATCGCAGAATGCAGAGAAGGCAACTCCGTCGAGCTTCGAAAAGGCATCGACATGCTCGCCCGCCCGACCACCACACCCGATGAATCCCAAACGAATCTCGTCGTTGGCCAGTGGGATACCGCGGGCAGGTCGAGCCATAAGGGCAGCACCTGCAACTCCAGCGACAGTGGTTGAAGTAACAAATTGGCGACGCGTCATCAACGACATGGTGGGATTCCTCGTGGAAATGAAAAGGGAGAGGCCGATTTGCGAAGGGCTCGATTGCCTTCAGAGAAAAGTCGGTCATACTCTGAGGTCGATTCAGTATAGACAAAACTGAGCTGCCATCACAAACTCGCTGAATCCAAAACTGGCGGGCTCGGCCTATTCGTCCCCTTTTCTTGTGATCATCACCGATCCAAATTGGCTTGAGGAGTCTCATCGATGGGACCGAATACATCCCCTTCGCCATCTGAAAATCCATCTCCGGCCCCACCTATTGATTCGGTGGTTCACAATCCGCTACCGCCGATTCCTGGAACGCCTCTTTCATGGCGTATTGCGATTGGTGCATCAATCTTTACCTTGGCACTCCTCGCCTATGCAATGCAATCCATCATTGGAGTGCGGGGCCAAGCGGCTGTTGGGATCCTCTTTTTCTTCGGATTGGTGGCGATGTTTTCCTCCAATCTTCGGGCGGTCAACAAGAAGACCATCTTGGGAGGCGTCGCCCTTCAACTGTGCTTAGCGTTGCTCGTGATCCATGGCCGATTCTCCTACAATACCATCGATCCTGTCACGCAAGAATCGAGGACAGTTGAATGGTCGGTGCATGATGGCATCAAGTGGTTTGCAGGAATCGTGGATACGTTTATTGGCTATGCCAACGAAGGTGGCAAGTTTGTATTTGGCAACTTGGCCAAACCAAGCGACATGGCAACGGTCTTCGGCGATAACTTTGCGTTTCCCTTTGCGTTCATCGTCCTTCCCACCATCTTGTTCGTATCGGCATTCTTTACAGTTCTATATCACTTTGGCATTCTCCAAATTTGCGTTCGGGGCATGTCCAAAGTGATGATCTACGTGATGGGGACCAGTGGCGCTGAAACGTTGAGTGTGTCCGCCAACGTCTTTATGGGTCAAACCGAAGCACCATTGATCGTCAAACCCTATGTGCCTCGCATGACGAACTCCGAGCTGTTCGCGTTGATGACGAGTGGCATGGCGCATATCTCGGGTGGAATGATGGCGGTTTACATCAGCTACGGAGCCGATCCAGTGGCCGTGTTGACGACTTGCGTTATGGCCTGCCCTTGCAGTCTGTATCTTGCCAAGCTCTTTATGCCGGAAGTTTCCGTTCCCGAAACCTCGGGCAGCATCAAGATGAATACCGAGAAATCACCTTACGTAAATGCTGTCGACGCAGCTGCCTCGGGAACCAGCGATGGTCTCCGTCTCGCTCTCAATGTGGCGGCCATGCTCATCGTGTTCATCGCTTTTACTGCACTGATCGATGGTTTGCTCTCCGTCATTCAGACGCAATGGATCACGCGAACTTTTGGATGGGCCATGCCTGACAAAATTTCATTGCAATGGATATTCGGCAAACTGTTCTCGCCTATTGCGTTCTTGATGGGTGTGGAATCGGCGGATCAAGACAAAGTCGGCAGTTTGCTCGGAACAAAACTCGTGATCAACGAGCACTTTGCATATATTCAACTGAAAGGCATGAAAGCCATCGCGGGATCGATGTCGGATCGTTCCTATCAATTGGCAGCCTTTGCGTTGACAGGTTTTGCGAATTTTTCCTCGGTTGGAATTCAACTGGGAGGCATTGGTGCGCTCGCCCCAGGTCGCCGGAATGATTTGGCTCGATTGGGTCTCAAAGCGCTGTTTGTCGGATATACCGCGACCCTTTTGAATGCAGCCATCGCAGGTGTATTGTTAGGAACCTAATCATGCTGAGTGCGTTGCATTCCCCGATCGTCCGAAGTGGATGGGTTCTATGCGTTGCCTTAGCGAGCTGGCTGCAATGCAGTCGTCCACTTGTGGCCTGGCAAGATCAAGCGATTGAGATCGATGTGAAGCAACTCGCGCCGGGTCCCATGCTTTTGAATCTTCCAGGAGCGGCATCGACGCAAGCGGAATGGTGCGTAGCCAATCTTGAAAACCTACCTGTTCAATGGATCGATCGCGAACATCGGCAGGTAGCCATGATCATTCCTCCCGGCAATCACCCGCGGCGTTTGCGACTCGAACCCGACCCTCGCAATCGCGATACTTGGCCTTCTGTCCAAGTACGCGAATTGCAAGAACCTCATCGACTTTCGATCACGATCGGAACGAATGTCGTGATGGAGTATCCTCTCGAAACGGTGATGCCACCGTCGAACATCGATGCCGTCTTTGCCCATAGTGGCCACATTCATCCTCTGAAAACTCCGGCGGGACAAATCGTTACGGCCGAATTTCCAGCCGACCATGCGCACCAACATGGAATCTTTCGTGCTTGGGTGAACACGTCCTTCCAAGGTAAGAAGGTCGATTTTTGGAACCAAAAGGAAAGGACGGGCCATGTGGAACATGAGAAGTTGATCGCTACGCATCAGGGTCCGATCGTGGGTCAAGCCACGGTGTCATTGATCCATTCGGCACTTCAAGATGGCAAAAAGATTCCGGTCCTTCGAGACGTACTCACTTTCCGCGTTTGGAATGTTGCTCAACGCCATATCGTCGATATTGAAAGCCTCGAGACGTGCATTGCCGATCAACCTCTTACCGTGCATCAATACCACTATGGCGGAATGGCTTTTCGAGGTCGCGAGGAATGGCTTGGAAAAGAAGGAGCTCGGTTGACCACCAATGAACTCAAGAATCGCGTCGAAGGAAATCACACGCGTCCGAATTGGGTAGCGATCGAAGGGAAATTGGGCGATGCGGTATGTCATGTGATCGCGATGAGTCACCCAGAAAACTTCCGCGGTCCCGAACCGGTACGGCTCCATCCCGACAAGCCCTACTATGTTTTTTCACCACCGGTCCTTGGCGAGTTCATTCGCGAACCAGGTGCCTCGCGAGTATCCCATTATCGGTATATCGCGGCAGATGGTCCGCTCGACGCTCCCGCGGTCGACCAATGGCACTCCGCGTATGCGGCAACAGTCCTTTCCCCAAAATGAACCGATCCATACGATAGGCGAACGCGTGTATTCGATCTTGGTTTAGATCGTCCCACGATGAACTATACTAGGTGACACTTTGGTGATCTCCTTTTGCTCCAGGTAGTGTCTCCGATTCATGGATCCTTTAACTCCTGATACTCGCACGAGTCTCTTGCTGCGAGTCCGCGATGCCTCAAACCATGAGGCATGGGTAGAGTTTGCCGCTCTCTACAGTCCGGTCATCTACCGTGCTGCACGGCGATGTGGATTGCAAGATGCCGATGCCCAGGATCTCACGCAACAAGTTCTCTTCTCGACGGCATCTGCATTGCAGGCTCGTCCCCACGATCCTGATCGAGCCATGTTTCGAACCTGGCTGTATACCGTGACCCGCAATGCCGCGATCAAGGCCATCCAACGCGGGCTTCGAGAACGTGGAATTGGAGGTGCATCCCAAAACGACTTATTAGCCATGACACCGGCCACCGACCCCGATGAAGAGCTTTGGGAGTGGGAGTACCAACGCGAACGTTTTCTTCAGGCGGCTCGATGTATCGAAGCCGATTTTGCTCCAGTCACTTGGAGTGCTTTCTGGATGACGATGGTCGATGGTTTGAGTATGGAGGAAGTGGCCCAGAAATTGGGCTGCCATCGCGGCAGCATCTATGCGGCGCGAAGCCGAGTCATGAAACGCCTTCGCGAGGAACTTGAACGGCAAGAACCACAGTGATTTGTGCCCGTCGCAGAGCCTTTAAGAGAGTTAGCAGAACGCTATCATGATCGAGATTTCAGAATAATTTTTCTGTTTTTGAGTCAGAGGATTTTGCGATCGGGGTATAACCCAACATCAGTCGCGTTTTGCCTCTTTGTCTTCGACCTTTTCTGCAATGCGATCTCCCAAATCCCCAACATCTCCTTGCGACCGGCTCCCTTGGGCCGATTTTTTGGAAGGCAGTTTGCCTCCTGGAGATCTATTGGAACTTGAATCGCATTTGGACGGATGCAACCAGTGCCAATCGACTCTTGAATCAATGGCCGCTTCCACGGAATTCTGGAGCCAAGCAACCACATTTCTCGATTCCAAAACCGATCCGATGCGTGGCGGAACCCCCGTCGCTCCAACGCTCATCGATGCTTCCCAAGCCAATAGTACTTTCGACTTATCGCACCAATCGCTCGATGCCACTCGAAAGTATCTGCGTGATTGGCTCGATCCATCCCAGAACGCAAGTTACCTGGGGCGCCTCGGGTCCTTCGATGTGATCGATATTCTGGGTGAAGGAGGCATGGGTCTTGTCTTGCGAGCGCTGGATGTCGACCTTCATCGCGAAGTCGCGATTAAGACGTTGCGTCCCCATTTAGTATCAAGCGACATCGCTCGATCCCGATTCGCCAGAGAAGCTCGAACAGCCGCTGCACTCAAACATCCCAACATTGTCCCAATTTATAGCGTTGATTCATGGAAGAATGTGCCGTACTTGGTGATGCCGCTCTTCGAGCATGGCACGCTAGAGTCGCTTGCACAAAGGCAGCGGTTCAGCCTGGATGATATCCTTGAAGTAGCTATGCAAATCGCGTTAGGCTTGAGGGAAGCCAATCAGAAAGGGGTCGTTCATCGCGACATCAAACCATCCAACATTTTGATCGAAGAAGGCCTTCATCAAATCGTCATCACCGATTTCGGTCTCGCACGTGCCTACGATGAAGACCTTCAATCCAAATCGGGACTCATCGCAGGTACGCCTCAATTCATGTCACCGGAACAAGCTCGCGGAATGGTAGCCACGCACGCTTCGGACATGTTCAGCCTAGGGGGTGTGTTGTACTGGATGGCGACACAACGATTTCCCTTCCATTCCGACACGCTTTACGGTTCTCTCCATCGCATCATTCACGATGCACCATTACCGATCTCGCGCTGGCGAGCCGACTTGCCATCATGGTTGGAACTTCTCATCGAGAAACTGCTCGCCAAAGATCCAGCCTTGCGATTTGCATCGGCCGATGAGTTCAGCAAGATCCTCCAAGGCTGCATCGATTATCGACAAGGCATCATCGATCAATTGCCTACTGTGTTGCTGACCACGCCAAGCACCACTCATACACGTCATGGGATCTCTTCGATCCCTATAGCGTTGGCAGCCGTGGCGATCGTCAGTTTGGTACTCGGCATTTTCTGGATTGGCAAAACTGGGTTGCCATCGTTCACTCAAACGATGGCCCATGATTCATCGAACACTCATTCGGAACAAACAAAGACAGTAGTACCTCATCGCGAGATCATGAGCGAATCTGCAAGGGAAGCGAATGTTGTTTTCGACCAAAGTGAATTAGAGAATAGAGCTGCTGCGACACCGAATTCCAAGGAGCTGCTTACTGAAAAATCGTCTGCTCGCGAGCACGCAACAACAGATCGTTCTACTCCCGATCGCTCCGTACCTGATCGAACAACTCCCGATCGTACGGGCCCATTGGATGCACTGGATGAAGTGGTCCTGCTGGACGACTTGAAGAACGAGAAACATTTGGACTACTGGCTGGATCGACTTCAACAACGTCCTACCGCTGAAATTTCTCAAGCCGTTTTAAATTCCGTGGCCAAGCTTGCTCAAAACTCGAACAAGGTTATTGCCGATCGGGCCAAGGCGTTGCTTGCGCGCAGTCCTTTTGAAGAATTCATTTCTGAAAATCCATTCCAGGCGGTGGATTTCCCCACCGACATTTCTTCTCCACCCATTTCTGTTTCGAAAGAACCGTGACCTATGCGCACAACACAGATCGCGAAACGGGTAGCCACGTGCTTGGCTTCTCTATCCTTGACACTATCGGGCGCTGGATGGACCGTGGCCCAAGATCAGCGCGAGTGGGTGGATAGCACAGGACAACATAAGATCGTGGGAAGCTTGGTCGAAGTCCAAGAGGGCACTGCGATCATCAAGACTGCTGAAGGCAAGCACGTCAAGATTCCGGTGAATCGACTGAGCAAGAAGGATCAAGAGTTTCTGGAGCAGGGCTCGAGCCC
Organism: Pirellulales bacterium; assembly: GCA_046349875.1. GTDB lineage: Bacteria > Planctomycetota > Planctomycetia > Pirellulales > Pirellulaceae > JAXMBN01. The sequence continues at coordinate 52,877 of JAXMBN010000028.1, read as the reverse complement.
GTTTCAAGTCGTCGACAACCCAGGGTCGAGCAAGAGTACTGGCAGCATGCCTGCAAGCGGTACTACCACCACAGCAGCCTCACCCGAGTTCAATTGGTCCACTCCCAAGATCGTCGATTGGTCTGAGGCAGAAGAGATTCACCTTTCCACGACGAGTGAATGGAACGTGCCTTTGGCCGAGGATGGTAAACTTCCCTTCGAGGCCAAACGAACATCGCTCACCAAGAAAGCAAGTTTCCATGAGGGCATTCATCCACTTTGCATCAACCCAACATGCAAACGAGCTGCCGTAGGATTCACGGTTTCCTTTGCGGTTCCCAAGCCTCAATCGAGAATTTCATTGGTTGATTTGGTAAGTGGAAAAGCAGTGCACTCGGAAGCGCTGGATGCCAACATGCGTCCCTTAGCACTTCTCAACAATGGATCGACGATGCTGATGGTGGGATGTGCTGACGGCCGAGGCAATCGCACGGGAGAAACGCAAGATGAAGTTCAAATCTGGAAATTCGTCAACAAGAAGATTGAACGCTCGCCGAGTTGGATTCCTTATCAAAATGATAGTGAAGACTGGGGCAAGAAGACCAATGGAAGTGTCGTATATGCCGATGCGATAACCGATCAAAACGTATTGACGATGAGCCACACGGGCCATGCGGTTCTTTGGAATCTGGCTCAGCGCAAACCGATTTGGCACGTCAATATCGGAAGCAATTGTGCTTACGTGCTATCGACCGATCGCAAACTTTTTGCTGTTCTTGGTGGCAATACGATCAACATTCTCAGGACGGATACCGGCGAATCTGTTGGCTCAAAGGTTCTGGATGGAGTCCACATCGGTTGGCCGCGATTTGCATTTAGTCCAAGCGGTAAGAAGCTTGCCTTTTCGAACATGGGCGATATTCGAATTCTTGATTTGATCAAAGGCGAATGGGAAAAACACCTCAACTTTCCAACCAGCCCCATTGCACCCAATGGCCTCGATTATCCCGATGAAGACTATGTGCTTGTGAATTCAAAATTGTTGATTCACTTGCCTTCGCAATTGCAGGTGTGCGACTACAGCGATGCGGGGCCGATGAAGACCATTGGTGGAGTTTCATTCATGGGATTCTCAACCGATTCGGGCGGACTCTTGGTGCCCGCCACTTTTCCTCACCCAACAGCCATCAAGCTTCTAGAGAAGAGCCAAAACAATCCAAGTCTCTTCTTGATTCATCCGGGTGTAGAAGTATCGATCGACGTGAAGGGAGTTCCAGCCGAACACCAATCGAAGACCGAGGGCTTTCTCAAGACAGCTGCGGCGAATGCTGGTTACAAGGTTGTAGCCAACTCTCCGATCTCGTTGGTTGCAACGATCACTGGCCCGACACAAGAAAAGGTGGAATACCACATGGCCGGCACGTATACCGTCAACTCTTATACCTCTACGGTAACCCTTCGTTGGCAAGGGAAAGATCTTTGGTCCAATCGAGGCACCAATGTGCCAGGGATTGTGATGAGAAAGCGCGATGAAACCATGGAGCAAGCATTGGCGGAAGCAGGTAAATCGCCAAGCTTCTGGGTCTTTCAAAGTTCGGGATTCCCAAAGATGCTTCAGAAACCTAGTGAGAATTCTAAAGGTGGGCCCAACACATCATCAGCCTTGATGACATCCCGATTCACACTCAACGGACTCGTTGACTCCCAATAGGGATGATATTCCGTCGGTTTCGTTGGTTTCCAAGTCATCCTTGGCCCCCTTTATCAACAAGTGGATGGGCAAGGATGGCATGAATGGATGAAGAGGGGTAGGGAAGCTCAGGTATTTAGGGCATCAGCGAGGTCTCGTCGCCGTAAGTCTGCCAATTGACGGGATTTCCGACCCGGGCTAGACTTTTTGGCCAGCGAGGGCCAAGGCCCATCTTCTAGTTCTATTTCCGCGCATAGACGAGGTTTCGATCCGCGCCATGGCTAATAAGTTGATCTACTACTTCGGAAAATCTAAGACCGATGGTTCCGGCGATATGAAGGCGCTGCTTGGAGGCAAAGGAGCCAACTTGGCTGCGATGACCAAGATCGGCTTGCCAGTTCCTCCTGGTTTTACCATCACTACCGAAGTGTGTGTGCATTATTACAAAGCGGGAAAGAAGTTCCCAACGGAGCTACCAGCGGATCTTGAAAAGGCCATCAAGTGGATGGAGAAAGAAACCGGCAAGAAGTTCGGTGATCCCAAGAACCCATTGTTGGTTTCGGTTCGATCGGGTGCTCGCGATTCGATGCCTGGGATGATGGACACGATCCTCAACCTTGGCCTCAACGATAACACGACGGAAGGCTTGGCAACAGCAACGGGCAATCCTCGCTTTGCTTGGGACTCTTATCGCCGTTTCATTCAAATGTATGGCGACGTGGTGATGGGCGTTCAAAAGCGTCACGAACATGAGCATGAGCCATTTGAAGAAGTGATGGATCAGCTCAAGAAAGAAGTGAAGGTCACTGAAGATACCGATCTCACTGCGGACCATCTCCAAGAGTTGGTAAAGCGATACAAGAAGCTCATCAAAGAGCGAACCGGCAAGGCATTCCCCAACGAACCGATGAAGCAACTCGAAGGTTCGATTGCAGCTGTGTTTGGCAGCTGGATGAACGAGCGAGCCATTCTCTATCGTCAGAAGTACCGCATTCCTGATGAATGGGGCACCGCAGTCAACGTACAGAGCATGGTGTTCGGCAACATGGGTGAAGACAGCGCGACCGGCGTTGCCTTTACACGTGACCCTGCAACCGGCGAAAACGTCTTCTATGGCGAGTATCTAGTAAACGCACAAGGTGAAGACGTTGTGGCCGGTGTTCGCACACCGCTCAAGATCGCTGAAATGGCCAAGGACAAGATCATCGGCGCTGCGTACAAGGAACTGACCGAAGTTCGCAAGACCCTTGAGAAGAACTTTGGCGATGTCCAAGACTTCGAATTCACCATTGAGAAGAAGAAGCTGTACATGCTTCAGACCCGCAATGGAAAGCGAACCGCTTTGGCTTATGTCAAGATCGCTCACGACATGGTCAAAGAAAAGCTGATGTCGGAAGAGCATGCGATCAAGTCGGGCGACCCTGAAGCGCTCAACCAACTCTTGCAACCGATCTTCGACACCACCGCTTATGCGAAGGCTAAGAAAGATGGTCGCATGATGGCGACCGGTCTTCCAGCGGGTCCAGGTGCAGCGTCGGGCGCGGTTGTATTCTCCGCCACCAAGGCTGAAGAGCTCGCCAAGAAAGGCCAGCACGTCGTCTTGGCTCGTATCGAAACGAGCCCTGAAGACCTGCGTGGAATGATTGCATCGGATGGGATTTTGACCTGCCGCGGTGGTGTTTCGAGCCACGCTGCATTGGTCGCCCGTCAGATGGGCAAGGTCTGCGTTGCAGGTGCAGGCGACATCGAAATCGACTACCACAAGGGAACGCTCAAGTGCAAAGGCACGACCTTGAAGGAAGGCGATTTCATCAGCATCAATGGATCGACCGGTGAAGTCTTCAACGGCAAGATCGACACTGCCGATAGCGAACTCAAGCAAGTCTTGGTTGCCAAGACTCTGAAGCCTGCTGATAGCAAGGTCTTCCAATATTACAACTTCATCATGAAGTTGGCTGACAAGTACCGCAAGCTTGGACTTCGAACCAATGCCGACCAACCGGATCAAGTGGTCAACGCAGTCGCATTCGGTGCCGAAGGTATTGGTCTTTGCCGAACAGAACACATGTTCTTCGAAGGCGATCGTATCATCGCTGTTCGACAAATGATTCTTTCCAAGAGCGAAGACGATCGAAAGAAGGCTCTTGCGAAGCTGCTGCCTTATCAACAAAAGGACTTTGAAGGCATCTTCCGTTCGCTGAATGGTTTGCCTGCTTGCATTCGGTTGCTCGACCCACCGTTGCACGAATTCCTCCCACAGAACGATAACAAGAAGGGTCAAGAAGAAGTCGCCAAGCAATTGGGCGTGAAGGTTGATGAAGTGGCCAAGATGGTTCACGAACTTCACGAGTTCAACCCGATGCTCGGTTTCCGCGGATGCCGACTTGGTATCATTCGCCCTGAGATTTCCGAAATGCAAGCTCGCGCCATCTTCCAGGCTGCTGCTGCGGTTCTGAAGGAAGGCATCAAAGTGAAACCAGAGATCATGGTTCCACTGGTTGGCTTCAAAAAGGAACTCGACCTGCAAGTGGAAATCATCCACCGCGTTGCAGCCGAAGTAATGAAGGAAACCGGCAAGAAGTTCGCTTACTCGGTAGGCACCATGATCGAAGTACCTCGCGGTGCTTTGACCGCCGATGAGATCGCGCAATCGGCAGAATTCTTCTCGTTTGGAACCAATGACTTGACCCAAACCTGCTTGGGGATGAGCCGTGATGACAGCGGTTCGTTCTTGCCTGGCTATCAAGATTTGGAAATCGTCAAGGCCAACCCATTTGCCTCGGTCGACACCACGGGTGTAGGCCAGCTCATGAAGATTGGTGTCGACAAGGGACGTGCCACGCGACCTGAGTTGAAGATCGGTATCTGCGGTGAGCACGGTGGGGACCCAGCTTCGGTCGTGTTCTGCCACAACATCGGGCTCAACTATGTGAGCTGCTCTCCATTCCGCGTTCCGATCGCTCGATTGGCCGCGGCACAAGCAGCCCTGCGAGATCCAAGCTTGAATGGATCCAAGGCCCCAACCAAGGTCAAGGCTTCCGCCCCAGCCAAGGGTGCCACCAAGACCAAGATGACTGCCACCAAGAGCAAGCGTTAAAAACGAAGGCCCGCATCCGCGGGCCTTTTTTCTTGCTTCCACATTTGGTGCCACCCACCTTTTGTTGACTTCCGCTCTTCAGATGCGTATATTGCCTGCAAGGAGTTCCAACATGCCCAGACCTAAACGCGCTGAACAGTTTCCGCCTAATGAAGTTGCCGTCGCTCACTGCATCCAGCGGTGCGTTCGACGAGCCTATCTGGCTGGGATCGATGCCGGATCCCAAAAGTCCTTCGAACATCGAAGGGAATGGATCCGACGAAGAATGGAGTTATTGGCATCCATCTTCGGGATGGATGTTCTCTCTTACGCGGTCCTCTCCAATCACATCCACGTCATGCTCCGCACTAGGCCCGATGTGGTGAAAACATGGAGTGATGAAGACGTCGCGTCGCGTTGGTTGCGACTCTTTCCAGGTAAAAAGCTGGAAGAATATCTCGGCAGTCCTACCCAAGCCGATATCGCCAAGGTCCTTGGCGATGCCAAGCGGCTTGCCCTGCTTCGCACAAGGCTTAGCGATATCTCTTGGTTTATGCGGGCTCTTTGCGAGCCCATTGCAAGGCAAGCCAATTTCGAAGACAAGTGTACGGGTCGCTTCTGGGAAGGACGCTTTAAGGCTCAGAAGATTGTGGATGAAGCAGGGCTCTTGGCCTGCGCAATGTATGTCGATTTGAATCCGGTGCGAGCCGCCTTGGCAGCGACTCCTGAAAAGTCGAAGTTTACTTCGGCTTACGATCGCATTGCAGCCAGCCAAGGAGTCAAAGGGATTGCAGCTGCTCTTGAGTTTGAAGCTCAGTCAGAAAATGCAAACCATCTTGCAAAGGTCAGTGATTCACGCAAAAAACGTGAATCAGAAGGCATGAAGTATTCTAAGAAGCTGCCGGTGGATTCTTGGCTGTGTCCTCTGGAGATAGAAGAGCGTAAAGCTCCTGGTCCCATGCCGAGCCATTTGAAAACACGCGCCAGCGACAAGGGCTTCTTGCCGATGAAGCAAGCGGAGTACCTAACGCTCCTAGACTGGACAGGCAAGCAAGGACGCGAAGGAAAACGAGGGAGCATCCCTGCGGACCTGCAACCGATTCTCGAGCGAATCGGGATCGATAGTTCGATGTGGTGTGATTTTGTATGGAAGTACTCCAAGTACTTCGGCAAGTCACAAGCCGCAGGTCGCCCTGAAAGCATGAAGGCAGAAGCCTCCAAGCAAGGTCGCATCTGGCTCAAGGGTCAAAAGTCAGCTCAAGGCTTGTTTCTCTCGTAACGAAACTAGTTACGCATCTTCTAAATCTGAATGCAGCATGCGATCCATTGCCTGCAGTCGCTCGCGGTCTATCTCGACATCGCGAATTTCATGGTGATCCTCGCCATTCTTGGCCATCAAACGGCCCGATCACCCATTCTTTCGCGATCGCACGCGTTTCGGCGTTAGCAACGCAATTCGGATCTCTTCTTTAAGCCCCTGATTCGACCGCCAGCAGCACCCTGTTTTTTCTTGAGCCCCCAAAATTCCCAGCAAATTGGCCTATATCAACAAAAGGTGGGTGGCACCTATTGTGGTGTGGGGTGGAAATTGGTGGGGGACGTGACATACTGCAAAGGCGAGATTTGTTTTCCGAGAAGTTGGGAATTGGAAGATGCAGATGAACTACGTTAGACGGTTTGGGCTGATCGTTCTTGGATTGGCTTTGGCTTCGTTGTGGGGCAACGTTGGATGGAGCCAAGAACGGAAAGAAGGACAACGGCTGACAACGGAAAAGCTATATGAGTTCGCTCGCATTGGCGAAGTGACGGTGTCACCTGATGCACATTGGCTTGCATATACGGTTTCACGTTATGACGTAGCTGAGAATGCGAGCAAGACGGAAGTTCGCATCGCCGATCTTGCATCCACGATGACCGCAAAGCCTTCCAACAAAAGCGCCGGTGGATTTGAAACGCCGTTGGTTCCACTCGCTTCAGAAAAGACCCTTATCGAAGCAACCAAAGGGCTCAATGCAATTCACTGGGTTCAACGACCCGATGGACTTCGTTTGGTTTACATTGCCGCGGGTGAAGAAGGCTCTAAGGACCCTCAAGCTTGGTCGATAGATCCTTCGTCCGCTAAGAAAGTTCAGCTCACTAAAATTGCTGGCGGCATCGGGAACCTAAAAGTTTCGCCCTCAGGCAAACATCTCGCGTTTACACTCGACATCAAGCTCGATCCAACTCCACAAGAGCTTTATCCGGACCTCCCTAAAGCCGACGCTCGCATCATTGATAGCCTCATGTATCGCCATTGGAACGCATGGCACGATTATGCGTACAGCCACGTTCACGTTGCTTCCTGGAACGACGACGGCACTGTGGGTGAGGCACGCGATCTCATGGTAGGTCTCAAAGCAGACTGTCCTTTGCCACCGTTGGCTGGTTCAGAGCACTTCAATTTCTCTTCGGATGGACAAGAACTGGCATTGACGATCAAACTGGTCAACAACCCTGCGGAGTCGACCGATAGCAGCATCTTTTTGGTTCCAGTGCAAGGTGGCCAGCTCAAGAACGTTACACCGGGAATGCCAGGTTACGATACCGAACCGAACTACTCACCGGACGGTAAGTACATTGCTTTTCTTTCGATGAAACGTCCTGGCTTTGAAGCCGATCGCAATCGAATCATGCTCTACGATCGATCGACTGGATCGCTTCGAGAATTGACCGAGGGCTTGGATCAAACGTGCCACAACATTCGCTGGAGCCATGACTCGACGCATCTTTATTTCGATAGCGAGAACACCGGGACTCAACAAGCGTACGAGATCCAAGTCTCTAGCGGGCGGGTTCGTCAACGTACGCAAGGACAGTTCGACTTCCACGTTCAAACGAGCATTCCAAAGTCAGACGCTTTTATCGTTACTCAGCAAAGTATGCTGCGTCCAAATGAATTGGCGATCGTTACCTCCTCAGGCCCCACGGTCACCGTGAGCTCGGTCAATGAGTCGCTCATGTCAGCCTTGCAATTGCCAACTGTCGAAGAACGTTGGGTACGTGCAAGCGATGGCAAGCAGATTCACAACTGGGTTATCCTGCCACCTAATTTTGATGCGACCAAGTCGTATCCGATGTTGGTCTATTGCCAAGGCGGGCCGCAGGGACAAATCGGTCAGTTCTTTAGCTTTCGCTGGAACTTCCACTTGATGGCTTCTCAGGGTTACGTGGTGCTTGCAGTGAATCGACGTGGGCTGCCTGGATTTGGTCAGCAGTGGAACGATCAAATCAGTGGTGATTGGGGTGGCCAGGCCATGAAAGATATCTTGGCCGCAACCGATTCGATGCTCGTCGAACCCTATGTTGATTCCAAGCGAGTCGGTGCGGTGGGTGCATCGTTTGGTGGATACACCGTTTACTGGCTCATGGGGAATGCTGAAAGTCGATTCAAAGCCATGATCGCTCACTGCGGGGTATTTAACCTGGAGTCGATGTATGGATCAACGGAAGAGCTTTTCTTCGTCAACTATGATCTCGGTGGTCCCTATTGGAGCAGCGAGTCCGTCAAGAAAAACTACGACGCCTTTTCACCACATCGATTCATCGGAAACTGGAAGACCCCGCTCTTGGTAATCCATGGTGAAAAGGACTTCCGCGTACCTGTAACGCAAGGGATCGAAGCCTTCACGGCAGCCCAAATTCAAGGTGTCCCTTCGCGGTTCCTGTACTTCCCAGAAGAAGGACACTGGATCACCAAACCACAAAACGGTGTCCTATGGAATCGCGTCTTCTTCGATTGGCTTGAACGCCACCTTCAAGCCAAACCTTAGGGACCTCGGCAGCGAACATAGACCTGCGGCAAATGAAGCAAGCAAGGGCCGAGGCATTGTCAACGGACGTGTCTCGGCCTTTGCCAATCTTACATAGGACATTCGATGGCTCGACATGGACTATAGACTAGAGTCCAGCGAGTTCGCACAGGTTTGCCTGCAGCACGGGCTGCGGACAACTCCACACTAAGAAGAACAATGCTTCACGAGCCCAGCGTCCAACGGGATGGCCTTCTACAAACCCTGCGCCCTTCGCGGCAGTCAATGCGGCTTGGGTCGATCTCAAGACCATACTATTGGCTCGTTGCCTAAGTTCTCCCGGTGTACAGCGGGGAGTTTGCCACTCGTGTAGATCGTCGATGATGGCAAGGCAATCTGCTTTTAGTTTTTGAGCAACCTCAGACAGTTCCTTGCGAACCTCGGATTCATGCTGCAAAAAATCGATCGCTGCCATGGAAACGCCCAGAGCAAGCGTTGTGGTTTGAAGACCTCCGGTTCCTGCTCCAACTCCTTGTTTCATCACATCAGGGCTTGGACCAGCTAGCAGTTCATCAGGCCCAATCTCGACTTCCTCGAAATCAACACGGCCAGTGCAGCTGCCCGATACAGCAATCAACTCCATCGGTTCCGCAACGCGAACGCCAGGGAGCAGAGTGGGCACGGCCACAAGTATTTGATCGCCTTGTTCGGTAACAGCGGCCACGACTAGAACATCTGCATGAGCTGCCCCCGTTACCCAAGGAGAGTAACCGTGAAGTCGATAACGCGATGGGCCACATGATCGTGCAACGAGCGCGGGTTGCTTTAAATGCTGACGACTCGTTGTGAGATGACTGATACCAACCGTTCCGAAGCACGTGCCTTGGAGAAGCCCCAGCAACCATCGCTCGATTGCCGTGGTATTGCCGCTTCCTGCGATGCGTTTCATCGCGCCCGTTCGTTGCGTCAAGATGAAGGCTGTGGTCAAGCAGTGACGACTGAGCATGAGATAACCGTCGATCACCTCGCCTTCCGACCATCCATCCCCACCTAGGTCGCGATCAACGAACCAACGATGAACCCCTGCGATGCCGCATGCTTCCATGGATTCTGCAGGCCAAGCCTCTTTGGTCGAGCATTTCGCCGCATTCTGCACCAACGTTTGGCATAACGCTTGGTAGCGATCTTCAACCTGGAGTGCGCGATACATCCGAACCTCGGGTATGTTGATGCGTGGCGTTCAGTCGCTTCGTTTGAGCAGCACTCAATAGGTGCAATAACTGCTGCGTATCACCTAATTCGATGGCGTTCTTCCAAACCTTCAAACGTTCTTCAAAAGCTCGAAAGGTATCGACCAAACAATCGCGATTCTCTTCGAAGATTTGCCGCCATAACTCTGGGTCCCCAGCGGCAACGCGCGTGGTACTCGCCCAACCGCTTGCAGCCACATCGATCCATTGCTCGGGAGTAAATTCTGCGAGGGCTGCGGCCAAGAGATGCGGCAGATGACTGATGCTCGCAACAGCTACATCGTGTTCGTGCGGTCCCATGAGGATAACGCGAGCCCCCAAGGAACGCCAAAACGATTCGATCCGATTCAAGCGATTTGGATCGACAGGCGAACCTGTCGTAACAATGACGACGCGACCTTCAAACAAGTCAGCTGATGCGTGCTCGACCCCCGTTCGGTCACTGCCTGCCATCGGATGCGATCCAACGAACGATTGCGAGATTCCCAACCGATGAACTTCATCTAGAATCGTTTCTTTTGTGCTTCCCACATCGGTCATGACCCCAGTCGGAAGCATGAATGGGCTTGCACTCGCCAGTTGCTTTGCAATCTCTTGAACCGGACCACAGGCAACAATCAAATCGGCATGGCGGGCGGCATCGGCAATATCGCAATATCCGAGATCGATCGCACCAAGTTCGATGGCTTTTTGCAAACGCTCTGACGAGCGGCCATGCCCCACAACTTCTCGCGCGAGCTTTCGCGCTCGCAAAGCCATGCCGATGGAACCACCGAGCAGTCCGACTCCCATAATACAAACACGTTGAAACATGTACGAATTCAACTTCCTAACAAGAGCGTTTCGCCTTAAGACGGCAATTCAAGATTTCCCAAAGGCTCGTAGCTGTAAAGCGAAAGCGTGTCGATCGTATTCGAAAACTTTACGATCGGGACGATCGCACTGCGGTTTTCCACGATCGGGACGATCGCACTACGGTTTCCCACGATCGGGACGATCGCACTACGGTGCTCTACGATCATGATCGCAAGAGTCGATTTCGAACTTCTTCGGCCGACATTCCTGATTGCCTCATATCGAATGCCAACTTCACACTTGGATGCAGTAATACAACCAAGCCATACACGCCGATTCCGATCGAGAAGATCGCGCAATAGAAGGTCCCAATCGATACCAATCCACCGATCAAGGATACGAAGAGAAGCCCTCGGCCTTTCAAGAAAAAGGCCAACGAGCCAGCGATTATTCGGAGAATCGCGAACACAAAGGTAATCCCTCCGATTCCGATGTAATAGCCCAGCATGACATTCATAACCGTTGTATCGATTTGATTCCCGGCATTCTGCTTTTGGGCCTGAGCGATTGCCACAGGCAAAAATGCGGCGCCAATCAGAAGCATCGCGCTCATGAGGAGTTCAAGCACTCCCACCACGATGAGCAACGCGCCGACGATGGGAACCTGGTTCACGATGCGGTGATCCCCTTGCGGTTGCATTGGGGGTTCGGCAGTGCGAGATGTATCGGCGTAGGGATTGAAATCTGAATTCGACATCGTGAAGACTAGACTATAGGTTGGAATGCTGTTTTCGGTTCAACAGCTTCGCATTAGACTTTAGGTTTTGAAGCGACTCCAACTCGAGGAACCCATCGTTGAACGATTATTGGATTGCCATCCTCTTAGGGGTCGTGGAAGGTCTTACCGAATTCCTTCCTGTTAGCTCGACAGCTCACATCCGCATTTGCCAATCGTTGCTGTCGATGGATATGACAAGTAGCTATTGGAAGATGTTCTCGGTGGTCATTCAACTGGGAGCTATCTTAGCGGTTGTGGCCTACTTTTGGAGGAAGCTAGTCTCGTTTCTCCAGAGTTTCGTCAGTCCTGTAACACCTGACGAACCTCGTTGGCGTCATCCGTTGGTTTTGGTTTTGATCAGTTTTGTTGTCACGGCGGGACCCTGCTTTTTGATCGACGAGAAGATCGGAGAGAACTTGGAGAGGCTTGATTTTATGGCCATCGCTCTGATCGTTGGCGGAGTTTTGATGTGGTGGGTGGACAAGATCTACAGCCCCAAGTTCCACACCGATGCGATGGAGAGAATGACGCTGGCGCAGGCCCTTGTGATCGGGCTGTTTCAGATCTTTGCTGCTGCTTTTCCAGGAACAAGCCGTTCGATGGCGACGATTGCGGGGGGACAGATCATGGGGCTAGACCGCAAAACCGCGCTTGAATTCAGCTTCTTTCTGTCGATTCCGGTCATGGTGGCTGCATCGGGCTTCAAACTTACCCAATTTGCCATGAACACCCCGGAATCGGTGGAAGGAAGGGAATGGGTGGTACTTGGTGTCGGTTTTTTGGTCAGTTTTATTGTGGCGTTTGCGGTGATTGCTTGGTTTATGGCCTGGGTCCGTCGACATGGATTTGGCGTTTTTGCACTTTATCGGTTGATTGCGGGGCTTGGACTGCTGGCATGGATTGCCTCGTCTTGAGGCAAATCGCAGACAACCCTATATTTGCGGTTTGGAATTTTTGCGACCGAGGAAATCGATGAAAAGCGAACACCGACACCAGCTCCAAACCAACGTCTTGGCAGACCAAACCGGCAAGGCGATTGAGCAAGCCAAGCCCTTTACCCCAATCGTTTTAGGGGGCATCGCCGTCGTTTCGATCCTTGGCATCGTGATGGCGATTTGGCATAACAGTTCGCTAAACACCGAATCCAAAGCCTGGACCGACTTCTACTTCGCCACTGGCTCTCAGAATCCGGCCGCGGATGACTGGGCTCCCATTCACGAAGATTATCCAAACACGGCCGCAGCAGGCTGGGCTCGGCAAGCTCAGGCGGACCGCTATCTTCAACAAGGCTTGGACCTGATTTTCCGCGATAAGAAGCAAGCGGAAGATGTCTTGCAAAAGGCATCCAAAGGCTATGACGCGCTGATCGATTCTCATGATCCCTTGTTGCGAGTTCGAGCTACCTTTGGTTTGGCTCAGGTGTATGAAACGATGGGCGATGCGGAGAAGGCCACGTCGAATTACAAGAAGCTGCTTCAAATGCAATCGGTAACTCCTTCATTAGCAACAGAAGTGCAACGTCGTATCGACTGGATGGATGGACCAGAAGGGAAGGCATTCTTCGCGTGGTTTAAAGAATACAAGCCCGATGTGGCAAGCCCATTGAATCTGCCTCCGTTGAATAACCTTCCAGGTAATCCGAACCTCAGCTTTCCGACGATTGAGCCATCTGCCAATACACCAGCAGCAGCCAATCCTGCACCGGTAAACCCAGCGCCGGCCAATCCAGGCCTTGAAACGCCTGCCGTGCAGCCCACGACCGAAGAAGCCAAACCGGCCGCTCCTGCTGCTACGGAAACAAGTGCTCCATCGCCGGAGAAGAGCGAAGCACCGAAGTCTACTGAACCTGCCGCTGGTACAACAACTGAGGCTCCCAAGTTCTAGTATTTTCAGGCCGACTGAAAGGCAACAATCACGTTGCCTCGTTGAGCACTTTCCTAGTGCTTGAGCCGCTCATGGATGTAGCGGATTGGTTTTCTTTTGATTGATGTTGATCGCGGTGGATGAGTGGAATAACCACTGCGATTGCATGAAAGCGTATCTGCTCAGGTGACTGAAACACGACTGGTCCAATTTGAAGTTGCCGAGCAGGATGTCGGGCAGAGAATCGATCTTTTTCTTTCGCTGAAGTGCGATGGTTATAGCCGAGTCTTCTTGCGTAAGGTATTGCATGAAGGCGGAGTGCGACTGAATGGTCGACCGGTAAAGCCAAGTTTTCGCGTGCAGTTGGGGCATAAGATCGAAATCGATCTACCACCGCCACCCGACGATGGTCCTGTTCCTGAGGACATCCCCATTCGCGTCTTATACGAAGATGAGGCCTTGGCCATCATCGACAAGCCGGCTGGCATGGTTGTTCATCCAGCGAAAGGAAACTGGAAGGGAACACTCACGAGCGCCTTGGCTCACCACTTCCAAAATCTGAGCGATGCTGGTGGGACGACCAGGCCAGGAATCGTTCATCGACTCGACCGAGATACCAGTGGCGTGATTGCCATTGCGAAAACGAATGCCGTCCACTTCAAGTTAGCGGCTCAGTTTGAAGCTCGTGAGGTCTCGAAAGAGTATCTAGCCATCAGCGTTGGCAGTAAGGATCTGGATCGCGATTGGATTCGGCTACCGATTGGGCACCATCCGTACCAGCGAGACAAGATGGCGATTCGATCTGGTCACGAAAGCAGCCGTGATGCCGAGACGATGTATGAGGTGGCCGAACGCTTTGAGGGTTTTTGTTTTTTGAAGGTCTTTCCGAAAACGGGCCGTACCCATCAAATTCGAGTCCACCTTGCCCACTCGGGCATACCGATTCTTTGTGATCGACTCTATGCCGGACACGCTCGAATCACGCGAGGCCAACTACTTCGGCGTCAGGTTTCTGGACTACCACCCAAGCCTGGCGATGACGACGTATTGTTAGAACGGCAAGCGTTGCATGCTCATCGCCTTTGCTTGGCCCACCCAATCTCAGGTGAGCCGCTTGAGTTTGTGGCCCCCATTCCTCCTGATTTTCAACAGGTGCTCGACACATTGCGAGTACAAAAGGGTAGTCGATAGGAGCTTGCCTCTACGGTACAACAATGGGGACTGAACGATGATGTTTCGCCCGCAGGCCATGACCTGGCGTCATCTCGTTGTGCTGCACCCAGTGCTTTAACGGAGGCTCCCAGGTGTCGATACCATTTCGCGCGATACATGCTCTTCTGTTCTTCGTTCTCTTCGCCAACATAGGAAAAGCTCAGGCTCAAGGAGTTCGCTCAGTGACCGATTCGACTGAATCCTCTCAACAACGCAAATGGGCCATTGCCATTCACGGCGGAGCAGGAGCTGATCCTTCGAAGTGGACCGATCAACAGATTCAAACCAGGCTGGATGCTCTGCAAGCTTCCTTGCGGATTGGCAAAGACAAGCTTCAAGCAGGTGGCAAGGCGATGGATGTGGTGGAAGCGGTTGTACGATCGCTCGAAGACAACCCACTCTTCAACGCTGGCAAAGGTGCCGTATTGAATGAAAATGGCGACGCGGTGCTTGATGCATCGATTATGGATGGCCGCGATTTGACGTGTGGCGCCGTTGCTGGTGTTCGTCGTATTAAGAACCCGATCTCGGCAGCTCGCAAAGTCATTTCAGAAACATCGCACATTCTGCTGATGGCAGATGGAGCCGATCAATTTGGCGAGAAGGTCGGAATGGAATTGGTTCCGCCTGACTATTTCAAGACGGAAGAACAAATCGCCAATTGGAATAAGTGGAAAGAAAGACAAGCCAATGCCAAGTCGACCACGCGAGTCGATCCACTAGCTGTCGACGATCCACTGTTTTATCTAGGAACGGTAGGTTGCGTGGTGCTCGATATTGAAGGGAATCTCGCCGCAGGGACGAGTACCGGAGGTCTACTAGGAAAGCGATTCGGTCGCATTGGTGATTCGCCCATCATCGGTGCGGGAACCTATGCGAAGAATCAAACGTGCGCCGTGAGCTGCACTGGGACCGGTGAGTATTACATTCGCAATGTGATTGCCGCTACGATCTCGCTCAAAATGGAACTCGTTGGAACCAGTTTGAAAGCAGCAACAACCGAAGCGATCGAGAAAGTCTTGCCCGAAGATAGCGGCGGATTGATTGCGGTCGATCATCAAGGCAACATCGTCATGCCGTTCAACACGCCAGGCATGGCCCGTGGAGCGGCGGATTCAACAGGGCGTTTTGAAGTCGCCTTGGGTAAGGATGGCCCTCGCTAGTAGGCCTTACCTGGGAACTAGCAAGGAGGCAACATTGCCATTGGATCCCCGAATCGACACTGCGAAATCCGAAGGAAGGCTTTCTTCGGAAGAAGCCACTCAGGTTCTCAACTTAGAGAACCTTCAAGATCCGCATCTCGCGTCGAACGCTACACCGAACTTAAACTCGGACCGCATGACGGCACTGCCGATTGGAGTTGCCAAGCAAGGGAATGCACCTCGCTTTGCGGATGAGACTGAGTTATTACTGAAAGGACGACTGCGAGCCGCCGCACTGGATTTGACGGTCGTGCTCGGCATTGGCTACGTTGGCAACTGGATTTCTGGAAGCCACCAATGGCTCTGGTTTCGCAGCCTGATCCTGCTAGCGGTCATTGCCAGCTACATCGGATTGAAGTGGCTTCCTGCTTGGAGGATGCGATCCTTACGTGGCGTGGAAGCTGTTCTGTTTGGTGGCGTTGCACTACAAATGGGATTGATGATGTATTCGCGCATCATCCATTTTGCGGAACGCGGCGAAGCAACTTCGATGGTTGGTGTGCAGCAATTCTTCTTCACCGCTTTTTGTCTGCATATCCTAACGTACGGCATCTTCATGCCCAATACTTGGCGGAGAGGCGCAGTGGTCATGACATCACTTGCCTTGGTTCCCTATGCCATTTGGTACCTTTTGTTGGCCAGTCATGAAAATGTAGCTTTGCTTCAAGGAGCGAACCGTGCGGGAGCTCCTCTCCCGACGACGCTGATTGCGGCTCTGATTGGGACGTATGGTTCTCACATTATTCACCGCACTCGACGCGAAGCATTTCAAGCGCGCCAGATCATGCAGTACCGACTTCAAGAACCGATTGGATCAGGAGGCATGGGGGAAGTCTATCGTGCAGAACATGTCCTCATGAAACGTCCGGTAGCGATGAAGTTGATTCGGGCCGATCAAGACCGTAATGCGTCTACCTTGAATCGATTTGAGCGTGAAGTAATTGCAACTGCGAAACTTTCGCATTGGAACACGATCGACATCTACGATTATGGGCATACCGACGATGGAACGTTTTACTACGTCATGGAATTGCTCGAGGGGAGCAATCTTCAATCGATTATTGAACGCTATGGAGTCATGCCTCCGTCACGCGTGATCTACCTTTTGGCGCAGGCATGCGATGCTCTTGAGGAAGCGCACAATGCTGGCTTGATTCATCGCGATATCAAGCCAGCCAACATTTTTGCGTCCCATCGCGGCGGCAAATGGGACGTATGTAAAGTTCTCGACTTCGGTTTGGTGAAGGAGACTTCCGACCCAACCTCCGCGGCCAAGGCGGGCACATTTGCGGGGACTCCGATGTTCATGGCGCCGGAACAGGTGACGCGATTCGATGAAGTGGATGGCCGAACCGACCTCTACGCCATCGGTGCCGTAGCCTATTACCTCTTGGCGGGACGACCTCCCTTCCAAGGACAATCGACGATGGACTTTATCGTCGCTCATGCGACCACTCCTCCGATTCCCATCCGACAATTTCGGCCCGAGCTTTCGGAGGCCTTGGAGAAGGTCATGTTGACTTGCCTGGAGAAGGTCGCGGACTATCGTTTCAAGTCGGCTGGCGAATTGGCCAAGGCACTTCGCGATTGCCCCGAGGCAAGTGGATGGAACGCCGAGTTGGCGGAACAGTGGTGGAATCGCCATGCTTTAGCCGAAGATTTTTCAGGAACAACTACCCGCCAAGGAGTGGGCTCCGAGGAAGCCACGGAACTGATGCATCCTCCCGTCCACCCGTAATGGAGGGAACCGGCGGTGATTATGGGATGGCGACCGCGGTCGATCCGTGATTTTGGCCTTGTGAAGGAAACCAACCCAGGTTAACTTGTTGGATTCCCTCGCCCGGCCATAATAGGGGATCTCATTCCGTTCCGGTGCGTTCGCAAACGATCAAAGTTGTTTTTGGTGGATCATGAAAGAAGACATTCATCCCAACTATCAAGAGACCACGGTAACTTGTGGTTGTGGCAACTCCTTCACGACTCGCAGTGTCCGCAAGGAATTGAAGGTCGACATTTGTAGCGAATGCCATCCGTTTTACACGGGCAAGCTCAAATATGTCGACACTGCAGGGCGTATTGAGAAGTTCCAGAACAAGTTCGCTGCTGGAACGTATGCAAGCTTGCAAACCAAGAAGCCTGCTTCCAAGAAGAAGTAGCTCTCCCGCGGTTCATCGGTCGGCGCCCGCCACGGTGATTGCGGATTGAAGCTTGATAACCAAAACTCACGCAACCGCCGCGACTGGGAATTCAGTCAGCGGCGGTTTGTTTATTATCTTGGTTTGTAAGATCCATAGCTCATGAATATTCGCGAACAACTAGAACAATCTTTGCAACGATACGAGCTGTTGGAGAACCAATTGACCGATCCGTCGGTATTGGGTGATTCCAACAAGATGGCCGCGGTCGCTCGCGAACATGGATCGCTCACCAAGCTAGCCACGAAGTATCGCACCTACAAAAAAATGTCGACGGACATTCGCGAATTGTCCGAGATGGCCAACAGTGAAGATGCTGACGAGCGAGCGATGGCCAACGAAGAGCTAGAATCGCTTCGCACATCGCGAGAAGCGCTTTGGAATGAGCTCCTCGACTTCACCATTGGCGGAGAAGATGCCAACCGAGCTCGTTGCGTGATGGAAATCCGTGCGGGAACAGGTGGCGAAGAAGCAGCATTGTTCGCTCGCGATTTGTACGAAATGTACAAACACTATGCCGACCTCAAAGGTTGGAAAGTGGAAATCATGGATGCGAGTCCTACCGAGCGCGGAGGTTTCAAGGAAATCATTTTGGCATTTGAAGGGGAAGGGGTCTTCCGCGAACTTCAATTTGAAAGCGGTGGTCACCGCGTGCAACGCGTTCCCGAAACCGAAGCACAAGGCCGCGTTCACACTTCCGCTGCAACGGTCGCTGTGATGGCCGAGCCCGAAGACATTGAAATCGATCTCAAGACCGAGGACTACCGGATCGATAAGTTCAATGCGAGTGGCCCTGGAGGTCAGCACGTCAACAAGACCGAATCCGCGATTCGACTGACCCACTTCGAGACTGGAATTGTGGTTCAATGCCAAGATGAGAAGAGTCAGCATAAGAACCTCGCCAAAGCGCTGCGTGTTTTGAAGAGCCGTTTGTACGACGCCAAACGCGAAGCCGAGATGAAGAAGCGTTCGGATCAACGCCGAAGCTTGATTGGATCCGGGGATCGCAATGAACGGATTCGAACCTATAACTTCCCGCAGAACCGATTGACCGACCATCGCATCAATCTGACCTTGTATAAACTCGATCAGATCATGGCTGGCAATATGCAACCGGTAACGGAAGCGATTTTGGAACACGAACGCGATTCGTTGCGCGGCAACATGGATGAATAGAAAGACATCGCATGAACCAAACGCAAACATGGACGGTAGGACGTCTCCTGGAATGGACGACGGATTATTTGCGACAACATGGTTCCGACACACCTCGCTTGGACGCTGAAGTCCTCTTGGCTCACGCTAGGCAATGCCAGCGTATTCAACTCTATACGTCCTTCGCAGAAGAACCCGACGAGACCACGCGAGCCGCATTTCGAGAGATGGTACGCCGCCGCGCCGAGGGAACGCCAGTTGCCTATCTCGTTGGCCACAAGGAATTCTATTCGCTCGACCTGATCGTCACGCCCGACGTGCTCATCCCTCGAAACGAGACCGAGCATCTTGTGATGGAAGCATTGGATTGCGCCAAGCGACTTGCAGTCACCGATCGTCCGATTCAAATCGCCGATATTTGTACCGGCAGCGGTTGCGTAGCGATCGCGGTTGCCAAGCACTTACCGCAGAGCCAGGTCTTCGCGACAGACATTAGCCCCGAAGCCCTTGCGGTTGCGAAACGGAATGTCGAAAAACATTCCTTGAACGAACGCATTCATTTGGAAGTTGCCGATCTTTTTGGCGACGGCCAGTCACCGCAACATGACATGCAGTTCGATATCATCGTCTCCAATCCACCTTACGTTTCGCTCAGTGAATTTGAACAGCTTGCCAAGAGCGTGAAAGAACATGAGCCTCGATTGGCCCTGGTAGCCAATGAGGATGGGCTGAGTGTGATTCGTCGACTCATCACCGAGTCTGAGTCTCGCGTACAAGCCAATGGATTTTTGTTGTTTGAGTTTTCTCCGATGCTGGCAAGTCGATTCGAACAAGAGTTGGCGTCGAATCCAGCTTGGAAATTAGAACGAATCGCCAAAGATTTGGCGGGACACCCTCGTATTGCCATCTTAAGAAAGTCCTGAAGAACGAGCCTAGATCATGATGCAGATGGATAAATTGGTCAGCCTTTGCAAGCGACGTGGATTTCTGTTTCAATCGAGCGAGATCTATGGTGGATTGAATGGATTCTGGGACTATGGACCCTTGGGTGTGGAACTCAAACGCAACATCAAGGATGCTTGGTGGCGCGACATGGTGGCTGGCCACAACGATCTTCTCAAACCCGAAGGTGCTCCAACGGAATACGAAATGGTCGGGCTCGATTGCACGATCATCATGCACCCGCAAGTTTGGAAATGCAGCGGTCACTACGACCTGTTTCACGACTACATGGTCGACTGCCGGGAGTCGAAGAAGCGATATCGTTTCGATCAAGTTCGCGGACGATGGGTCGAGGCCAAGGGCCAGCGTATCTGCGTAACCACCATGGTCGAAGCGGACCAAGAAGAAGAGGACACTCAGCGAAAAGCTCTCAAGTTCTTCAACCTTCGTTCCAAAGATGCAGAACAGCTCAAATGGGATTCCAAGTGGATCTCCTTGGAAAAACTCTCCGCCGAAGATCGCGCAATCACGTTGGCTCCAGACGCCACCGCTTTGGGAACGCTTACGGATCCTCGCGAATTTAATTTGATGTTCAAGACCTACGTTGGGGCATTGAGCGGCGAAGAAGGGGCGGCCTTTTTGCGACCAGAGACGGCTCAAGGAATTTTCGTGAACTTCAAGAACGTGCTCGATAGCACGCGCGTTCGCATTCCTTTTGGTGTTGCTCAAGTGGGCAAGAGTTTCCGCAATGAAATCACTCCTCGCAATTTCACGTTTCGCTCGCGTGAGTTCGAACAGATGGAGATCGAGTTCTTCTGCCATCCTGAACAATCGCGTGAATGGTACCAGTACTGGCGTAATCGACGGATGAAGTGGTACACCGACCTGGGCTTGGACGGTGAACGCCTTCGCCTTCGCGAGCACGATCAAGATGAGCTTAGCCACTACTCTTGTGGCACGGCCGATATCGAATACGCATTCCCTTTTCTACCTGAAGGGGAATTTGGAGAACTCGAAGGCATCGCGCACCGCGGTGACTTCGACCTACGATCCCATGGAAGGGAAGCTCGATCCCAAGACGCGTCCACTTCAGTTGGAACGAGATGCGAGAATGGCCAGCCACGCCATCGTGGAAGCGGCAAGGATCTCACCTATCGCGACGACATCACCAATGAGCGTTTTACGCCCCATGTCATCGAACCGTCGGCGGGCGCCGATCGCGCAACCTTGGCCTTCCTCTGCCAAGCATATCATGAGGATCAAGCACCCGATGAAAACGGTCAGATGCAAACCCGTGTTGTGATGCGATTTAGCCTTTGGCCTGGTCAAAGCGGCCATTTTCCCATTGGTGAAGAAAGATGGCATGCCGGAAGTTGCCAAGGAGATTTACGGCGAACTCAAGAAGAAATTCAATGTTTTCTACGATGAGAAAGGTGCCGTTGGTCGACGCTATCGACGTCAAGACGAAGCA
Source organism: Pirellulales bacterium (assembly GCA_046349875.1). GTDB lineage: Bacteria > Planctomycetota > Planctomycetia > Pirellulales > Pirellulaceae > JAXMBN01. The sequence continues at coordinate 31,481 of JAXMBN010000028.1, read as the reverse complement.
GGAACCCCTTACTGCATCACCGTTGACGGCCAGACCTTGCAGGACCAAACGGTCACCATTCGCGATCGCGATTCGCTGGAACAAGTACGGGTCAAGATTTCTGACGTGATGGAAGAAATCACTCGCCGCGTTGAAAACAGTTGATCGCTTGATCCTGGCCGATCGAAAGATCGAATCGCTTTAGAATTGCCCCAAGACATCACTCAGACGGATCGCGAAGTAACTTCTCGATCCGTGTGGCCTCCGTGTTCCAATCCAATAAGTTTAGATTGGATGGCCGAATGAAAGACGGCTTGGGCTCAATAGCTAATAGAAGGTGCTGCGCTGCTTTTTGCGCGATTTGAAGTTCGGCTTTCTTCGCTTTGAGGTTATCTCGATCTTCGCTGAGCTCCTTCGCGGAATCGGCGATGATTGATTGGATCTCTTTGAGTTGGGCGGCCACTTCATCCAATTGAACGATCACTGCTGCGCGATCATTTTGGAGAGCTGACCTTCGCATTTGATCGCGATCTTTCCAAGCTTGTAGCTTCTGAGGATACTCTTGCGACGCTTTCAGATAATTACGATAGTCGCGATCGTAGTCTCGCATATCGCGATCATATTCGTTGCGACGTCGCTCGGTGGCATCTCGATCGATCTCGCGCTGGTTGGTTTGCGAATTCAACCGATATACGATTTGCGGTAGGTTTGGGCGTCGTGGTTCGGATCGGTAAAGCAGGCTTGCCGGGCGTCTCCATTGCGAGTTGGCTATTGATTTGATCGAGTTTCTTTTTTGAATGGGTGTTTTACGTTTCGCTTCCAGATCTTTCTTGCTTCCGAGCGATTCACGAACCTCTTGCTGCTGTTCAGTAACGGTCACGTCGAGCGACTCGAGCTCGACCTGCCACTCTTCACTTGGCCTGGAGCGTGCGCTCGTTCCATTGTTGAGAGTTCGTCGTGTTTTTCCTCGAGCAAACGCACTCCGTTGGCAACGGCTTCATAGCCCAATCGAAACTTATCAACTTCCGACTTCTCAAGTTTTTCGATCGCCTGCTTTGCTTGCGCCAAAGTTTTGAGTGGAAGAAGTGGTTCTTTCATTCGTTCTACCATCGCCACGACACCGCCGATCCATGCAAGATCGGTACCTGCAACGGTATTGGATGGCGTTCGCCGCAACAGAGAGCGAACCAATTGCTTAAACTGGGGCTCATGATGTCGGTTTTTCCTGATTCGAGGGCAAGCCAGAGCAGTAGCGATTCGTGCTGGAGACGTAGCTCGCGTGGAGCGTCATCCTTGAGCTCACTCGATTGCACACACTTCCAGGCAGTGGGATAGTTTCCTAAACGAATGAGAACGAGTGCATAAGCGTGGTTGGCGATGTTCCGGTAAGGTGAATCGACCTTAACCGCTTCCCCAAGCCTCGCGAGCTTGATCGGATCAATCTCTTCACTTCGCAGGATGACTAATATCTCGCGGCAATGCTCTAAATCACTGACTCGCGCCAATGCTACTGTTCCAAAGAGCATCATCCCAACGAATGCGATCCCCAATTTGATCATGATTCCTACATTTCCCTGAACTTCTTCTGATCGGTCTGTCTCCATTAATCTGACTTCGGTTTGACACGAACGGAAGTTAGAAGTACCATGACTCCATTAGAAACGCTGAAAAATGCGTAGGAATGCATGGCGAACTCACGCAGAAAACAGTGATTTTCGTCGAAAACAAAGAAACAAAGAGTCATGAACAGTCTCCTACTAAACCTACTACCGATTCTAGGCCTAGGTGCTTGACCGTAGGGGTTTGCGTGGACTGTTTGCGATCGCTCAAAAAAACCTAAACCCCGAGGTCGAACACCTCGGGGTTTTTTCGTAAGTTGTGGTTTTGTTGAAAGGAAGAAGAAAGAAAATGAACGACGAGAGCCAAAAGCGAAATGTGCGAATCTTCGACACAACACTTCGCGACGGAGAGCAATCCCCTGGTTGCAGCATGAATCTTGCTGAGAAACTAGAAGTTGCTCAAGCTCTCGTAAGCCTTGGCGTGGACATCATCGAAGGGGGTTTCCAATCGCTTCTCCAGGCGATTTCGAATCGGTACGCGACTGCAGAAAGCGTACGTGGCGTGACCGTTTGTGGCCTTGCCCGATGCAATGATGCCGACATCGATCGTGCTTGGGAAGCCTTGAAGGGTGCTCAGTCACCTCGCATTCACGTCTTCTTGGCAACCTCGGCCATTCACCGCGAATTCAAACTTCGCATGTCACAGGATGAGATCGTGGCTCGAGCTGTGGCGGGGGTCAAACGAGCCTACTCGCACTGCGATGATATCGAGTTTTCTCCTGAAGACGCTGCTCGCACAGAACCTGACTTTTTGTGCCAAGTCGTCGAAGCCGCTATCGCCGCAGGGGCGACAACGATCAATATCCCCGATACGGTTGGATATACCACACCGCGAGAGATGTACGATCGCATTAAGATGCTCTTCGATCGCGTACCCAATATCGATAAGGCGACCATCAGCGTCCATTGCCATGATGATCTTGGATTGGCAGTTGCCAATTCGCTGGCTGCCGTCCAGGCCGGTGCAGGGCAAATCGAATGCACTATCAATGGCATCGGCGAACGGGCAGGCAATTGTGCGTTGGAAGAGGTTGTCATGGCGATGAGAACTCGCGAGGATCTCTTCCATTGCCAGACGCGCATCGTTACTCCAAGACTCGTGCCGACCAGTCGTTTGGTGAGCAAGATCACAAGCATGGATGTACAACGCAACAAAGCCATCGTGGGCCGAAACGCGTTTGCCCACGAATCGGGCATTCATCAAGATGGCATGCTGAAAGAGCGACGCACGTATGAGATCATGCGGCCTGAAGATGTCGGATTCCTCAAGACCGACCTGGTATTGGGAAAGCATTCGGGTCGCGCCGCGCTAGCAGATCGAGCCAAAGCTCTTGGATACCATGTAACGGGCGAGCAACTCCAAGCGATCTTCGAACAATTCAAAATCTTGGCTGATAAGAAGAAAGAGATCTACGATGGCGACATCGTTGCGCTCATCCAAAAACAACTCAGCGGACAACTTCACGATGCATGGTCGTTGAGTTCCTTCAATGTGAGCAGCGGAACGGGAACCCAACCCAAAGTTCGTCTGACTCTCAAACATGGCGATCGCGAATTCACCGAGGAAGTGCAACAAGGAGATGGTCCTATCGACGCGGCATTCTGGGCGGTCGAACGGATTACTGGGATCAAAGTGGTCTGCAGCGACTTCCGCGTTCGCAGTGCAACGCTGGGACAGGATGCACAAGGCGAGGTCACCTTGGAAGTCCTGCACGATGGGCAAGCCTATCGTGGAACGGGGGTATCAACGGACACGGTCGAGTCCACCATCTTGGCCATGCTTAATGCCGTCAATCGGATCGAAGCTGAAAAAGGCCTACGTTCGCAAGGTCGTGTGAGCCCCCACGACGAATAGTTTTGGGGCTCTATTGACCTGCTAAGGCGATAGAAAGCGTAGTTCTTTTGAGATTCTCCGTAGCGAGGCGTCCCAACCGTACTGGTTCGGGACGCTCGCCAAGATCCGCCATTGCTTCGCGGCTTCAAAAGGGGGAAACTAACTTCTAGGAATTGAGCCCTTTGGGTGCTCGATGCGTTCATTGTCCCCATCTGCACGGCTGCCCATGATACGACCACCTTTCCATCGACGTCGATTTTTGCAGGCCTTGACCGCAACCGGTTTGGTTGCGGCGTCGAGTGGATCGAGCTGGGCGGGCTCTTCAAGCTTCGATCGCGATCCGCGATGGGATAGCGCAACGCGAAATGGTCTTGAGTATCTGGCCGTCAATCAATCCTCGCGCGGGCAATGGAACTCGCCACCCTATCCAACCGCTATCGCCGCCTTGGCTGGGTTGGCTATGTTGTGTTCAGGCTCTACGAGCACTCAAGGTCCATACGCGAAGAACATCAGTCGAACGTGCGACTTTTTGATCAGCAAGAGTCGCAACAATGGACTCATCGGAGATCAAACGGCTGACTTGCGCTACACCTATGGACATGGGTTCGCCATGCTCTTCCTATCGCAAGTTTTGGGCGAAGAAGGTTTTTTGGATCGACGAGAAGAGCTCGTCCAAGTTCTCAATAAGGCCGTCGATTTTTGCGGGAAAGCTCAAACGCCTTCAGGTGGCTGGGGCTATGTGAGTGCGAAGGATGGGAACGACTACGATGAAGGTTCCACAACCATCACTCAAGTGCAAGGACTTCGCGGTTGCCGCAATGCAGGGATCGCCGTTCCCGTGAGCATCATCGAAGCGGCCAAGAAGTATATCTATTCATGCCAGAATTCAGACGGTGGTATCAGCTATTCCAGCAAGCAAATGGGGACTTCTCGTCCTGCGATCACGGCGGCCTCATTGGCTTCGCTCTACAACGCAGGGGACTACGATGGCAAGCACGTTCCCGAGATGCTTACCTTTGCCAAACAAAAGCTCCACGACATCAATAACGAAGCAGAGTCGTTTGGGCATTGGCACTACACCTACCTCTATTACACACAAGTCGTCTATCGGCAGGGAGATGAAGAATGGCTTCCCTTCCGCGAGCGACTTTACGACAAGATAGCAAGTGAGCAGAAGGCAGATGGCTCTTGGGAGGGCCAAATCAATCCGTTTTATGTGACGGCCTGCAATCTGATCATGCTTCAAATGGATCGCGGTTACCTGCCGATTTTTCAACGTTAATATCGGGTTTTCATCATTGGAGTTATTGAATGCTCAAGAAGTTCCTCTCTGTGTGTATCCTGCTAGCCATGTCGATGGCTACAACGGCGAATGGTCAGATTCAAATCGATGATTTTGATGAAATCAAACTCTATACGCTCACCAATGCCTCTGGTGGCGTCGTGAAGATCACCAACTACGGCGCGATCATTACTTCGATTATGGTTCCTGACAAGTCGGGAAAGATCGGAGATATCGCGCTTGGTTATAACCGCGTCGAAGACTACATGAATGCGGTCGACAAGCCTTACTTTGGTGCCATTGTTGGACGCTATGGCAACCGAATTGCGAAAGGCAAGTTTTCGATTGGAAATGAAACCTACACCTTAGCGACCAACAACGGTCCCAATCATTTGCATGGAGGTGTTATTGGGTTTGACAAAGTAGTGTGGGACGCCAAGCCGGTATCCGGAGATGGTTGGACCGGTGTCCAAATGAAGTATGTGGCCAAAGACAAAGAAGAAGGCTACCCTGGCCAATTGACGGCCACGATCACCTATACCTGGACCAATGCTAACGAACTCAAGGTGGACTACCATGCGACCACCACCAAAGACACCCACGTCAATCTCACTCAGCATTCCTATTTCAATCTCAAGGGTGAAGGCAATGGCGATATTCTCGATCATGAACTCATGATCAACGCCGACAAGTATACTCCCGTTGATAGCACCTTGATCCCAACGGGCGTGCTCGCACCCGTTGCAGGAACCCCTTTTGATTTCACCAAAGCCAAGAAGATCGGCAAGGACATCGCCGTCGATAACGAACAGCTCAAGTTTGGATTGGGCTTCGATCACAATTTTGTGTTGGTGAAGCCAAATGCTGGCGCAATGACCAAAGCCGCTTCGGTCTATGAGCCAACCACGGGCCGATTGATGGAGATTGAAACCACCGAGCCTGGTATTCAATTCTATTGCGGTAACTTCTTGGATGGCCGACTCAAAGGCAAGTCAGGCAAGACCTACGTTCATCGCGGTGGTTTCTGCTTGGAAACGCAACACTTCCCAGATAGCCCCAACCAAGCCAACTTCCCGTCGACCCTGCTCAAGGTGGGAAGTGAATACAAAACGTCTACCGTCTTCAAGTTTTCCACTAAGTAGACGATGGAATTTGGATGCCGAATCAGAATGCCGAGGTAATAGCCTCGGCATTTTTTTTGGAATGTTGTCCACGATAGAAGATCGATGCAGCAATCCTTTATGAGACCATGTAGATGAACATCGTCTTGTTCTTTATGTCTAGTTATGCTGCACACTCATGAGCGCAATCATGTTGACTTGGAATCCGGCTTGTTGGAAACACCGTTTTTGCGTTTCGCTTTGGTGCCTATATTGCTGCCTGGGCTTCGCGGTAGGAGCAGGGCAGGGGCAAGAGCCCACTGCAAACAAACAGGGACTTTCCAACAAACTGGCAAACGCCAGCGTATCGGGAAACTACGACCCCTTGCAATCGAATCCCGATGCAACGCTTCCGGTGGAAACACTTTCGATCCGCTATCCGAATGGCAAGCGAGAAGTGCCAGTGCGCATCTATCAGCCACGTGAAGCTTCCGTATCCGGAGTGATTCTCTTCAGCCATGGGTTAGGTGGCACCAATCAAGTCAATGCGTTTTGTGGCTCGCATTGGTCATCTCGCGGTTATGTTTGCGTATTCTTGCAACACCCAGGGAGCGATGAATCGGTATGGCGAGGCAAAGCATTGGGAACGAGGATGGATGCGATGCGAGGTGCCGCTTCCGGGCCCCAGTTCACTGCGAGGATCGACGACGTCCATGTGGTACTCGATCAGCTAGATCAATGGAATCGCGACCCTCAATCGAAATGGAAGGACCGATTCCCATTGGAGCATGTCGGAATGTCTGGGCATTCTTTCGGCGCGATCACCACGCAAGCGGTCAGTGGGCAGAACTATCCTTTGATTGGCCAGAAGTATCTGGATGCTCGCATCGATGCAGCATTATTGCTCAGCCCAAGTCCACCAGCCGCTGGAAGTGTTGAGCGGGCTTTCGATCAAGTCCCAATACCGTGGATGCTGATGACCGGCACCCGCGATTCATCTGCCATTGGAGTTTCCAACCCTCAAGACCGCATGAAGCTCTTTCCGCATCTGCCCAAGACAATCGATCGGTATCAACTGGTCTTGGATGAGGCTCGCCACTCTGCCTTTACCGACTCGAGATTGCCCGAGGATGGATTGCAGCGTAAAAACCCCAATCACCATCGCGTGATGTTGGCCTATTCCACCGCTTTTTGGGATAGCTACCTGAAGGAGGATCCAGTGGCAAAGGCATGGTTGCAAGGTGGAGAGGCAAAAACGCTATTGGAAACGAAAGATGAATGGCAGGTTTTGAAGCAAGGGCAAAGTTATTCTCACCCCTAAGATGCTTGCCCTAGAGGAAGATATAGGCCCTGCATTGCGAAAGTCGATGGATCGGCCTTCCTGACCTCAAAATCGGGAGTTACGATGGAACGACTATGTCGATTCCGATTCTTGACGAAAGCTCCGTTTCCGCTCCTTTTGGTCCCCGCCCGACGTTGTTTGACGTGGAGGCGATGGGGCACTTTCGTCGTCGCCATCGCATCGATCCGCAGGTCATGCGGAAGATGCGGTATTCACGATTTCAGCTTCATGAGCCATGTGAAAAGTCGCTTGAGCGGCTGGGCCCCGAGCATGCGGTACGAGCGTTTGAAGAATTTCACGTCGCGCCGCTAAAGATCTACCAGCGTCGCGATTCCACCATCGATCCTTCGGTCAAGCTGGTGCTCGAGACCGAAGACCAGCACCGGTTGGAGACGGTACTTCTGCGTTCGGGTCCTTCGCGGACAGCGGTTTGTGTATCGACTCAGGTTGGATGCCAAGCGGGATGCCCTTTTTGCGCAACAGCTCGAATGGGACTGAAGCGCAATCTTCACTACGCCGAGATATTGGAGCAAATCCTGGTTGCGGCTCGTATCACTCGCGGTGAAAGTCGACGCCTTCGCAATATCGTCTTCATGGGAATGGGCGAACCACTTCATAACGAAGAGAACCTCTATCGCGCCATCGAAGTCTTGACCGATCCTGACATGTTCAACATGCCTCATCGTCGCATCACCGTATCCACCGTGGGTGTGCCAGATGCCATGATACGATTGATCGAGACCTTTCCTGGAATTCAGATGGCGCTGAGCTTGCATAGTGCCAAGCCTGAACTTCGAAGCAAGCTCGTTCCGTGGTCAAGAAAATACTCCTGGGAAGAGACTCGGGAAGCGCTTCGACATGTGGCTACCAAACCCAAGACCCATCGCCATCAAGGCCCTGTCATGATCGAGCATATCATGATCGAAGGAGTGAACGATCGCGATGAGGATGCCGATGCGTTGATTGAGTATCTTCAAGGGATGTACGTGATGATCAACCTCATCCCCTACAATTCGACTTCGTTTGTTCAGAACTGGAAACCGACACCTCGTGAACGGCGGAGCGAGTTCGCCATGCGACTTCGCAATGCAGGCATCTTCACCACGATTCGCTATTCCATGGGTAGCGATGTCCAAGCGGCGTGTGGGCAATTGGTGCAATCGTTGCCAAAGCCTGTATCCAAGTGAAGAGTTCCCTAACAGGCGTCGGTCGGTTTCTTGAGGCTCTTCCCAGACGGAAAAGAATAAGCCCTGTCTTGGAAAAACTTTCCAAGGAACGGGCCTGTGCTTCGAATCGGATGATGGAACGGCAAGAAGGGCCTCATGCGACCCAAGGGTCTTGCGTTGGAAGGTGAGTCTGATCTCTATGCTGATAGCAACGCTTTCACTATTCATAGCAAGCCTGGTTACGCTGATCGCCTTAGCTTCGCTCGTGGCCACCTTTTTGGGATTGCCGGGCAACTGGGTCATCGTGGTGACGGCCGTTCTAGCCTACGCCATTCTTCCGCAGGAGTGGATTGCCTTCGTTCCTGCATGGAGTCTTCTCTTTTTGAGCGTGGTGGGATTGGTCGGCGAGGGAATTGAGTTTGGGGCCAGCGCTCTCGGCGTAGGAAAGCTCGGAGGGTCCAAACGATCGGCCGCGCTTGCGATTGTTGGTTCCTTGGTCGGTGCGATCGCGGGCATGTTTGTAGGACTTCCGGTCCCGGTTGTAGGAAGTCTCATCGCATCGGTACTGTGCGCTGGTGTTGGTGCGTGCGTTGGGGCCGTTTTGGGTGAACGATGGAAAGGCAAGGATTGGGACGGAAGTGTGCAAGTTGGAGTGGCGGCTTTTTGGGGCAAGCTTGCTGGAACGCTCGGAAAGTCCTTCTGCGGTGCTGTGATGGCGGCCGTACTCATTGTGCTAGCGTGGACGTATTGAACTCGAACGATTCTCGAGATAATGGACTTGAAGAGGGCGCAATGCCAGCGGAACCCTTGCTGTTCTTTAGCCAAGGGCGATCAAGACTCCTTCGTTGTGCAAGCCCGTCAATGAGGGGATTTGTGCATGTGATGAGTCGCACTTGTACTTGTTGAGCGAACTGAATAAAGTGCCGCACCGAAAAAAACGAATCGTTGCTTGCGATTCCTCGGGGAGTGTCATTACGATAGATGGATGCCATCACGATGCGTTGAGCCATTGAAGTGCCTCGACCCGAGTTCGATGATTGACACGCAATTATCTCGTCCTCCTTTTCTTCGCGTGGGATTCATCATGATTCAGTACATTTGCGATCGCTGCAAACGCGAAATCGATCCAGACCATGATCTGCGATACGTAGTCCATATTGAAATCGAAGCCGCCACCGATGCGGCCAATCATTCTCCCGATAAGGACCACTTGGATTCGCTCGATGAGATCCTGGAGAATAGCGATCTCTTTTCGGAAGATCCCATGCAAGGTGCGACGCATATTGCTCGCCGTTACGATCTCTGTTGCAGCTGCTATCGCCAATACTGCAAGAACCCGCTCGGCGAAGTCTCAACCCCATTGGGTTTCAGCCAGAATTAAGTGCTGTCGTACGATCGTCCCGATCGTTGGCTATCCTTAGCGTACAACGGCAACTCAGGGATTGCCATTCTCCATGAGGACAAGCGAGAATGATGACCCGTTGAAAGAATCCTGCGAGATCTCTTCGTTCTCGCGGCTGTTCTGCCTTTCCGCCGAGTTTCCTGCCAACAATCCGTTGAGAATCGTAGCGTTTCATGTCGAGTTCCACCAATATTGCATCGCCGTTGGAAACGGTGATCCGATCGGCCAAACGCAAAACCTATCTCAATGTGATCTTTCCGTTGTTCTTGACCTCGATTATCGCGTATCTCGATCGCGTGAATTTGAGCTACGCTACGCTGACGATGAAACAATCGTTGGGTTTCGATGAAAAAATCTTGGGGCTCGGTGCGGGTATCTTTTTTATTGGATACGTTCTTTTCGAGATTCCCGGCGCACTTTTAGCTGAACGTTATAGCCCCAAACTCTGGATTGCGCGAATCATGCTTTCTTGGGGATTGGTATCGGGTTGGCTGGCGTTCATTCATACCGAGTGGGAGTTTTACATTCTCCGTTTTTTGCTCGGGGTCGCTGAAGCCAGCCTTTATCCCGTCCTTTATGCATCGTGCATTCCTCGATGGTTTTCCAAACAAGATCGAGCTCGCGCGATTGCGTTGATGCTCACTTCTTTGCAAATTTCGAGCATCGTTGGGGCTCCATTGGCAGGCACACTACTCGACTTAACTTGGGCCGGGCTGGAAGGGTGGCAGCTACTATTTTTGCTCGAAGCAATCCCTGCCGTTCTCTTTGCCATCATCCTCCTATTTTGGATGGCAGATTCACCCGAAAAGGCTCGATGGCTCACTCACGAAGAGCGACAGTTCCTGTTGGATCAATACCGACGCGAAAACGAAAGCACGATTGCTGCGGGACACTATCGCGTTTGGGATGCACTCCGTGACCGCGAAGTCCTCTTGCTCTGCAGCGCTTACTTTCTTTGGATCACAGGATTTTGGGGCTTCAATTATTGGATGCCGAGCGTTCTTCAAGCCGCATCGGGTTGGACCAATGTTGCGGTAGGATGGACCATCGTTCTTCCCATGGGGTTGTCTTTGGCCTTCATGATGTGGCTCGGACATCATTCATCGCAAACGGGAGAGAAGCGTTGGCATGGTGCCAGTAGTATGTTTCTTGGTGCGGCAGGTATGGCCCTTGGCCCGATGACCGATAATGTGATTCTCTCCTTTGCTTGCCTGTGCCTGGCCGCAATGGGAGTGTACGGAGCTTTTGGTGTATGGTGGTCCTATCCCACAACCTTTCTTGCAGGCCCCGCGGCAGCGGGCGCCGTGGGGATGATCAATTCCTTTGGCAATATCGGTGGCTTTCTGGGCCCATACCTAACAGGTTTCCTCAAACAAACCACCGGCACCTTTTCGTATGCCTGGTGGTTTTTGGCCGGGTCCCTTTTTCTGGCAGGCTTGATGATGCTCCATTTGGGACGTTCAAGAAGAGATCAAGAGCAAGCACGATAGACACACCATGCTAAGGGCATGATTCATTTATGGTCAATCATCGTCTTGATCGTCGAGCATGTGGCAATACGATTCGTAGCGTCGCACATCGAGCCTTCCGTCGGCCACGGCATCTTTGACCGCGCAGTCGGTTTCATGAACATGCGTGCAATTGGGAAACCGACAATGGTTCGCATACGGTCGAACATCGCGGAAGAGCGAAGACATCTCTTCCGGTACGATATCCCACATCCGAAATTGCCGAATACCGGGAGTATCGATGATCGAGCCTCCATCGGAGAGCGGAAAAACTTCGGCCGTGGTCGTCGTATGGCGTCCCTTTTGATTTTCTTGACTGACCGTTTGCACGCGAAGATGCAACCCTTCTTCGATCGCATTGAGCAAGGATGACTTGCCCACACCGCTCTGCCCAGCAACCACACTCTGCCGCCCGCGTACCAAGCGGCGCAAGAGATCGATATTCCACCCCTTGGTCGCCGACAACATCAATACGCGATAGCCAATTTGTGCATAGGCACCGATAATGGGCTGCAACAAAGCGGGATCGATCAGGTCGCACTTGTTGATGCAAATCACAGCTTCGATCTGGTTTTGTTCGGCCGTAGCCAAGAATCGATCGACGAGATTCGGTTTGATCTCGGGCTCCGCAGCACTCGCCACGATCAAGAGTTGATCGACATTGGAGACCAAAATATGACGGCGGTTCTTGCTGGTACGACTCAGTACGCCGTAGCGAGGTTCAATGCGATGAATCATGCCCTGTTCCTGGCCCTCGGGACGGAACATCACTTTATCTCCGGCAACCACCACATGCCGTTCTGACGTCGATACCGACTTGAGCAAGCGGCGGACGGCACAGCGATAGTTTTTACCGGTTGGATCTTGGACGATGCATTCCAAGCCGTGAACCCGAAGGACGATTCCAGGAACAAGACCATCCTGCACATCCAAAGGGATAGGCTGATCTTTGCGAATGCTCTCTGCATCCTCTCCGGTGACGATGGTGCGATGCCGCGTCAAGTTTCCTTTGCCGGTCAACCGCTCCCGCCCTACTGTATCGAATTCACCATCGGTCGTTTGCTCGAACTGCCTAGTCAAATCGGCATCGCGAGTCCGTGACTCATGCTTCTTGCGAAACTCGATGCGAACCTTATTGGGCTTTTTTCGAGTCATACCGAACTAGGCTCCGCACGCGGCCGTGATGACGATTTCGACGCGATGCTTCGGATTGGCCAAAAGTGCTTGAACGGTAGCGCGAGGTGGAGTGTTGCCTGGCACGACCCAACGATCCCACACTTGATTCATCCCGGGAAAGTCTTTGAGGTCGGCCAAAAAGATCTGACACATCAAGATCTTCGACTTGTGACTTCCTGCCTCACCCAACAATCGATCGATCATCTCTAACACTTCGGCGGTTTGGGCTTCAATGGGATCATCCACAGTTTTTTCGGGGACTTGGCCCGCTAAGTAAACCACATTCTGAAAAATGGCCGCTTCCGAAAGTCGCGGTCCTACACCCAAACGTTGAAGTTGGCTCATGCGAATATCATTAACATTGCTAGTGGAAAAAGTTCAAATGTCCCCAGCTATTGTAGCATGATCCTTCTGCAATCGATATCGATGCTTCAACGCACACACATCGGATCTCTCTTCTAGGCGATGCGCTCACCTTGCTAGGGAACTAGAATGGTGTAGAAATCCTCTGAAAATACTTCTAACTGATCCTGAATGGTGGTGAATGCCGACTCCTTTTTTCATTCGTATTTACGGCACTCGCGAAGGGGGGCCGCTCGAACAATCGATGGAAGTGCTCGCTCAAAAACTCGAGTCTGTACCGCAACTCTATTTTGAATGGGATGGTTCGTTTGTTTGGGTAGGCCGCGAAAGCGATGACGATACATCTTGGCAATTCGATGGGATGATCTACGATCTCGGCACTCAGATCCAATACATCGAACTTAAGGGGATGTGGCACCCACAAGCGTGGCAACGATGGCTCGCCTGTTTAGAAATCGATTCGGCCTTCGTGCATGATATTACGAGTGGCAATTGGCATTCTATTTCACAATACTCACCTTCCCATCCTGTGTAACCATGTCCCCTCCATTGCAAGGTCTACTTCCTAACAACCTTGTTGTTCTACGATCGGAATCCCCATTGTATGAGTGAATCCTTTCTATTGACTTCGATGGATCGCAATTCCCCTGAAGCGATCAACGCACAGGCCTATGATCGCATGGCCAAGCTGGCTCATCCTTTGGCCCAGCCTGTTCGCGAAGATGAACTGAAGAATCCATTGGCAGTCGTGGATGAGATTGGGTGGCTTGGTGGCGATATTCGCGGTTGGCGCGTCTTAGCATTAGCGGCGGGAGGAGGCCGTCATAGCGCGCTCTATTCGGCGGCGGGTGGCATCGTTACCGTCCTCGATCAAAGCCCAGGAATGCTGGAACTGGATCGCCGTGTGGCAGAACAATACCGGTTCTCGATCCGCATCTTTCAAGCCAACATGACTTCGATGCCGATGCTTCGCGATGGAGAATTCGATCTCGTCATCCATCCCGTCAGCACCTGCTACGTTCGCGATGTGCTCCCCATCTATCGCGAAGTCGCTCGCGTGCTTCGTCCAGGTGGGCTCTACATCTCCCAACACAAGTCACCGACCAACTTACAGGCGAGCCTGCAACCGCGAGCAGGACATTATGTGATCGAACATCCAGTGGGATCGACCGCTCCTGTGACGCCCACGCAAGAACCGAGTCGATTGCGGGAACCTGGCACGCAGGAATTCGCGCATTCACTCGAATCACTTCTTGGTGGAATCTGCCGCGCAGGGATGCTCATCGAAGATCTAGTGGAGCCGCGGCATGGCAAACCCGATCAACCTCTCGGCTCATTTGCGCACCGATGCTATTTCGTGCCACCGTACTTGCGAGTGAAAGCTCGCAAGCCCTTGGCCTCGCAATAACTTCACGGTCTGCTAAATCGACGATCACCAGTCGAGTGGAGCTTTCCAAACCGCTTTCAGTTTCGACCATGGCTGATCGATCAAGACGGATCGTCCGTGGGTGATCGCAACTCGATCTTCGGAGATCACTTGGCCCAATCGCGTGCAGGGTAGATCGCGAAATTCTTGCTTGAAGGCAGCCTCTTTCTCGGGCGTTATCTCGACGAGGAATCGGCTATTGGATTCCGCAAAGAGAGTTACCTCGGGATCGATAAACTGATTGGCGCACACGTCGCTAATGTCGACCTGCACACCCCATTCACCAGCAAAAGCCATTTCGGCCAAAGCGACCGCGAGCCCACCTTCACTCAAGTCATGACATGACCGAACGAATCCCTTTTTGATCGCCGCGTGCATCGATTCAAAAATACGTTTGGCCAATGCCAAATCGACACGTGGCACATGGCCACCGGAACGTCCTAACAATTTGAGAGCGTGGGAACCACCAAGTTCATCGCGGGTCGGCCCAACCAAGTACACCGCGTTGCCAGGTGTTTTGAAGTCCATGGTGATACAGCGAGTCACATCGTCCACCTGCCCCAGAGCGCTAATCAACAACGATGAGGGGATAGCGATCGATCGTTTCTGCTTGTTGTCATCCATCCAGGCAAATTCATTGTTGAGCGAATCCTTGCCACTGATGAACGGCGTCTTCCAAGCCACGGCTACATCATGGCAGGCAAGGGCAGCGCGAACAAGCGTTCCCAGAGTCTCTGGGCGATCCGTGTTCCCCCAGCAGAAGTTATCGAGAATCGCGATACGATTGGGATCAGCCCCGACAGCAACCGAATTGCGCACCGCTTCATCGATCGCACTGCAAGCCATGTGATAGGGATCGAGATCTCCATACTGCGGATTCATCCCGCAACTGATGGTGATACCTTTTCGCGAAGTCAATCGAGGCTGCACCACCGCAGCATCACCTGGCCCATCGCATCGTGGCCCCACCAATGGCTTGATGACACTTCCGGCTTGAACTTCGTGATCGTATTGGCGAATGATCCAATGCTTGCTGGCAACGTTGGGCGAACTCAAAATCTTGCCCAACAGTTCCTCGCACTGAGCTCGATCCATCGATCCCAATGATACTGTTTGTTCCGGAGCCGGTTCGTACGATGCTCGACGTACAACGGGAGGTCGACCTCCATGAAGGAACTCCATGGAAATCATTCCAACTTCCGTACCTTCATACATCAATCGAAGGTGTCCTGTCGGTAGAAACTTTCCAAGAATGCTCGCTTCGACACCTTCACTTTGCGCTAGAGCTTGGAATCGCTCCCACTTATCCGGCGCCACCGCCAAGATCATTCGCTCTTGTGCTTCGCTAATCCAAATCTCGGTGTAGCTTAGACCTTCATACTTCAACGGAGCTTGATCGAGCCACACTTCGGCCCCGATCTCTTCACCCATCTCTCCGACCGCGCTGCTGAAGCCACCGGCACCGCAATCTGTTACGGCATTGTAGAGCCCTTCATCGCGTGCTTGCAGGAGAACATCGAGCACCATCTTTTCCATCACGGCATTGCCGATCTGCACCGAGCCACCGGAAATCGATTCGCTTTCCTGAGTGAGCTCCACGCTGCTGAAGGTTGCACCGTGAATTCCGTCGCGACCTGTTCGACCACCGAGCGACACGATGTAATCGCCTGGCTGCGGATGCTTGGTAGCTTTATCTACCGGCAAAAGCCCGACGTTGCCGCAATACACCAACGGATTACCCAGATAGCGTTCATCAAAGTAAACCGCGCCATTGACGGTGGGAATCCCCATCCGATTTCCATAGTCGCGTACCCCAGCCACAACACCCTTCATCACTCGACGAGGATGCAAAACTCCAGGAGGCAATTCGTTCGGATCGCGATCGGGAGGAGCAAAACAGAAGACATCGGTATTGCAGATAGGCTTGGCACCTAACCCCGTTCCCAACGGATCGCGAATCACTCCACCGATCCCCGTATTGGCTCCACCATACGGTTCGATTGCCGATGGGTGGTTATGCGTTTCCACTTTGAAGACCACATGATAGTCTTCATCAAACTTCACGACTCCTGCATTGTCCTTAAAGACCGAAACGCACCAGTCGTCATGCCCGAGTTCATCACGAATCTTCAAGGTGGATGCGAAGATCGTTTCCTTGAGCATGTTCGTAAAATGCCGTTCACCATTCTCATCACGATAGGCAATGCGGCCTGCTAACGTCTTATGACTGCAGTGTTCGCTCCATGTTTGAGCAATCGTTTCTAGTTCGATGTCGGTCGGATCGCGATCCTTCTCGATAAAGTGTTGTTGCACCGTCTGCATCTCGGCAAGCGACAGATACAACTGACCTTCTTTGCTGAGCTTCAGCAACTCTTCCGGTCCCAAATTGCGAATGGGGACCGTTGTCACTTGCAACTGATACGCTGAACCGATAGCAAGTTGAGATAGCTTGAGAGGACCGACCACGACCTGTTCAATCGAATCATTCGATAGAACCTTTTGACTTAAACGCTGAAGCTCGTGCGCATCTGCACCTTCAATCCAGTACTTGCGGAAGGTACGAACCGCATCGATGTTAACCTTCAGATCTTGAATGGCTCCGAGAGCACTCAGGGCTACAGGATCCATTACACCCGGCTTGGGCAACACGTGAACGGCAGTGGCCGCATTGAGCCCTTGAGGGATCTGCTGAAGACTCGAGTCGCCAACCTTGCCCACCACAGCCCGTTCGGCAATATCATCTGCCAACAGCTTTTTGGCCATGCGGTCCACTTCTTCCAAAGTAGCATTCCCTTCCACCAAGAAGCCGCGAGCTGCGCGGATCTTGAGGTGGCTACCGAGTCCCAAATCGCGAGCATCGGATTGAACAGAGAGTCCGAGCAAATCCAGCTGACCATCGGCTGGATAGATATCCACTTCCCAAAGAGCCACGGGTTGATCCCAATATCACATGGTTGTCGAAGTCTTCACTACCGACTGGCGCACACCAGCTTGGTCAAGACAAACAAGAGATCCCATTGTACCTATCTCGCCTCGATCGGTAACGGGCCCCGGCTAAGAAGAAATCAGGCCTTTTGCCTGGAAACGGGCGAAAAACGGCCTTTTACTCGGCAACCGCCTAGGCCTCTTTGGGGCCGTAAATCGAACGCTGCTCGGCCAGAAACGCGGAATAGGTACCACTTCGAATATGGTCGCGTGCTTGCTGCATCAAACGCTGATAAAACGTCAAGTTGTGGATGCTGAGCAACGTCGGCCCCAACATCTCTTCGGCGATAAACAAATGGCGAATGTAGGCTCGCGAATGCCGACACGCCAAACAAGGACAATCCCTCTCCAATGGCTCCGAATCCTCCGCATGCTTCAGATTTCGCATCTTGAGGGGACCAGTCGACGTGAACGCTAAGGCATTGCGTCCATTACGGGTCGGCATGACACAATCGAACATATCGATGCCTCGCGCGACCCCTTCCACCAAATCGATCGGTGTCCCCACACCCATCAAATAACGCGGCGCATGTTGAGGCAAGTGCGGACAAACTTCACCCAAGATGCGGTACATTTCCGGTGGAGGCTCTCCGACGCTCAAGCCACCCACCGCATAACCATCGAATCCGATTTCAATCAAAGCCTCGGCGCATCGACAACGAAGGTCCGCGTTTAACCCACCCTGGACGATGGCAAACTGAGCCTGATCATGGCGGGTAGCCGCCTTCTTGCAACGCTCGGCCCAACGCACGGATCGCCAGCAGGCTTCTTCCACCTTGGCGTCTTCTGCGGGCAACGCCACGACATGATCCAAGACCATGGCAATATCACTTCCCAGCTCTTCTTGGATGCGCACAGAATCCTCTGGCGCAAGCGAGATCATCGATCCATCCAAATGCGACTTGAAGACCGCTCGCTGCTCATCGATCTTAGCCAAATCGGAAAGACTGAAGATTTGAAAGCCGCCGCTGTCGGTCAAAATCGGCTTGGACCATCCCATAAAGCGATGAAGCCCACCCAGTTTTTGAACGCGAGCACTTCCGGGGCGGAGAGCAAGGTGATATGTGTTACCGAGAATGATCTGGGCTCCCGTCGACTCGATCTGGTCGATGGTGAGCCCCTTCACGGTACCTTGCGTGCCAACAGGCATAAAGATCGGAGTGTCTACCACCCCGTGCGTTAAACGCAATTGGCCCAAACGCGCTCCCGAAGGATCGGTCTTCAGCAGTTGAAATTCGAGAGCGTTACCTGGCATGCGTTACGATCAGTCGCCACGCAACTTCAAGTTCATGTTGGTGAGCTTCTCGCGAACTTCATTCAAGCTCGTCACCCCGAAGTTCTTGCACTCGAGCAAATCGTCGCCTGTCTTGCGAATCAACTCACCAATCGTGGTCAATTGCAAGCGAACCATGCACTTGCGTGCACGAACCGATAGATTCAAATCGGAAATCGGACGATCGAGCAAGGCTTGCTGATCTGGAGTGAGGTTGGAAGTATCCAATGGTGGCTCGACATCGCGTTTCTCATGAGCAAATTGCCCAAGAGACAAACCACGCGAAGCCAACATCTCACGTATTTCGATCAACGATGTTTCGCCAAAGTTCTTGCTGGTGAGCAATTGCTGTTCGGAAGTACGAGTCAAATCGCCAAGCGTGCGAATGCCCATCTTCTGAAGGCAATTGCGAGATCGAACCGATAGCTCGAAATCGGTAACCGGAATATTGAGCAGTTGAGACAAACGCTCGTTGCGCTTTTGAGCATCTTCGTCGTAAAGAAGATTTCCACCGGCAGCGGCATCCTTGGCGAACAACTTGGCTCGCGGATGATCTGGGAATGTATCCAAGACTCGCTTGTAGCAAGCCTGAGCGCGCGTGTAATCATTTCGGTCTTCATAGAGAATACCAAGATTGATCAGCGTACCAACGTGAGCAGGGAAGGAAGACGCAGCTCGCTTATAAAGATCGAACGCTTCTTCATCGTTACCCAAACGATCATTTTCCAATGCCAGCCCGAAGAGCGCTCCAGGATGCTTAGGATCGACCATGATCGCGCGTTGATAAAGCGCAATAGTTTCAGAGAGATTGCCACCCACCGCGGCAACCGTTGCACCGCGCTGGTAGAGATACTCGGCCGTTTGCTCGACTGGACCAAAAATGTTGTCCAACAATCGCATGGCCTCATGCACTTCGCCAATCGATCGCTTCACTTCGGCAATCGCCAATTGGCAAACTTCAGCGGTATACCCAGCCTTCTCGGCCGATTCAAAAAACTGAATCGAGGCGTGATGGTTTTCCAATTGGAATGCAACGCGTCCCAGGTAAAACTGGGTCAAGGCTCCGCCATCACCTTGCTTCAGTGCTGATTCCGCTTCACGGAATTTGCCGAGCAAATAATAGCAAACGCCCAACCGGGTGTTTGTTGCCGGCGAATGGCTATCTGCACTATCAAGCTCTTGGACCGCATCGCGAAGCAGCGCCAATTGCGTGTAATCTTCGCTGATCGTGACGCAAATACGCTCGATGTCCGATGGACCAAAAGTCTGATTGCCAAGTACGATTTCCCGCAAATCAATCATCGAGGCTTGAACCATCGAGTTACTCTTTCCAAACAGACCAATGAATCAAAGAGCCAGCGATGGGAGTCGAACCCATAACCCCCGCATTACGAATGCGGTGCTCTGCCAATTGAAGCTACGCTGGCTTGAAGACGACCACGAATCAGGTTGTCGCAGCAATTCGTCGGAAATCGGACGATTTTTCGCTGAAAGGCACAGGAATTGCCGCAGAATCCGTCAGAGTATCCAGATAGCGAGGAAATCGTCAAGAGGAGAAATCGAGCAAATCGCGAACGGCGGCCACCAAATCCGACTGTCGCATCAGGGTTTCACCAACCAAAATAGCCTGAATCCCCCCCTCCCAAAGCCGCTTGGCATCCTGTGCCCCGGCGATTCCACTTTCCCCCACCACAGCTCGGTCCAGGGGAATCTCCTTGCGAAGTTCGATAGTCCGTCCCAAATCGACCTCGAAGGTTCGCAAGTCCCGATTGTTAACTCCGACCAGAGGAGTCCCGGTAGCAAGCACTTTGGGCAAATGAGCTGCATCGTAAAGCTCGATCAGCACACCCATCCCAAGGTCGGTGGCAAGATCGTAAAGCTGCTTCATCGAGCTTGCTTCTAGGCACTCGGCAATGAGGAGAATAGCATCGGCACCTGCCGCGCGGGCCTCATAAACCTGGTAGGGATCGAGAATGAAATCCTTGCGAAGCACCGGAAGATGAACCTGGCTTCGGATGACTCGCAAATAATCGAGCGAACCTTGAAAGAAGGTCTCGTCCGTCAGGACACTCAACGCATGAGCCCCACCTTCAGCATACGCTTTTGCGATCTGCACAGGATCAAAATCAGCGCGGATCACTCCTTTGGAAGGCGACGCCTTCTTGACTTCGGCAATCAATCCAAGGCGACTTGGCTGGCATAGAGTGGTGACAAACGATCTCGGCGCGGGTGCATGGCGAGCCAATGCTTGAAGCTCGGAAAGAGGAATTCGGTGACGCGCTTCCTCGATTTCGGCCCACTTCTTTTCCACGATTCGATCGAGGATCGTTGGCATGGTGATGCAACTCCTCAATCTTAGTGCTTGAAATGCCGCTTGCCTGTGAAGATCATCGGAATGCGATGACGGTTACAAGCTTCGATCACTTCCGAATCCTTCTTCGAACCACCCGGCTGAATGATCGCCACGATTCCGGCTTGTGCGGCGCGATCGATCGAATCCGGGAACGGGAAGAAGGCATCGGACGCCAGGACGCTACCTCGCGAACGATCACCTGCTTTGTGAATCGCAATCTCCACGCTATCAACGCGACTCATCTGACCAGCCCCCACTCCAACCAAGGCAGCATCATTGGCCAGGACAATCGCGTTGCTCTTCACGTGCCGAACCATCTCCCATGCAAAGGCGATATCATCCCAAAGTTCGTCACCTGCATGCGCTACGGTGACCGTCTTCCAATCCAATGGAGTTGCTGGAAGCGTATCGGATTGCTGAACGAGAACTCCGCCCGAAATCAATCGATAGTTCCACTCTCGCGAATCGACTGCCATAGGTCCGACCGCAATCAAACGTACGTTTTCACGCCATTTTGGCTTGGTCTTGAGAATCTCCAATGCCTTGTCTTCAAAAGCCGGCGCTACGATGGCTTCAACAAAAAGCCCTGGCTCGCTCAAGACTTCAGCGGTTTCAACATCGACGGTTGTATTAAAGCCAATCACTCCTCCGAATGCGCTGAGTGGATCTCCAGCGAGCGCTTTGCGGCATGCCCAAACCAACTTGTGAGAGGACGCGGCGCCACACGGATTGTTATGTTTAATCACGACCGCTGACGGCTGGCTAAAGGATCTCGCAATCGTCATAGCGCTATCGAGATCGAGCAAATTGTTGTAGGACAGTTCTTTGCCATTCAACTGCTTTGCTCCGACCAACCCCACCGATTTCGAGCGAGGCAGTCGATAGACTGCAGCGGCTTGATGCGGATTCTCACCATATCGGAGTTCATCTTGTAACTCCATCGAAATCGTAAGCTTCGATGGAAATGCGATCGTCTCTGCGGCACTATGAGGCGTCTCTTGTTCGAGCTGTTCTGCAAAGTATCCGGCAATGCATGCGTCGTAAGCTGCAGTGGATGCGAAGCACTCCGCAGCCAGTCGCTTGCGTAGCGACAGCGAGGTTGCTCCTTGATGGGAATCCATCTCACTGAGGATGGCTGCGTACTGGGCTGGATGTGTCGCGACGGTCACATGCCGATGATTCTTCGAGGCAGCGCGAATGAGACTCGGCCCACCGATATCAATTTGCTCAATGGCTTCGTTCCATGTCACACCCGGCTTCGCGATCGTCGCTTCGAAGGGATACAGGTTGACTACGATCAGATCGAAGGCAGAAATTCCATGCGATTCCATCGCGGCCAAGTCTTCGGCTAGTTCCCGTCGAGCCAAGATGCCGCCAAAGATTTTAGGATGCAATGTTTTAAGACGTCCGCCCATCATTTCAGGAAAGCCGGTATAGTCCGCCACATCCCGAACCGTTAGACCCTGCGATTCCAAAAAGGAACGTGTCCCCCCTGTGCTATAGAGTTCGACGCCAAATCGAGCCAAGCCGGCGGCGAGTTCTGCCAAACCTGATTTGTCGCTAACGCTAATGAGAGCCCGCTTGATCATCGGGGAATCGGCCACAGAGCATCTTCCTTCTGAAGAGTAGCAAAATAAATCAGAACGCAGATGGAATCATCCGCTGAGAGTTGCTCTGGTTTAGACCTTCTGGCTCAATTGGTCAAGGAGTTGACGTCTTAGCTTGGTAGACCTCGCACATTTTTCACAAAGAGCCTCCTGGCAAGCTAGTTAAACTCACCAGAAGGCTCAGGGTGGACCCACTAACGCCAGTAACAAAGCTAATACTAATGCTTACTAATTGACCACTGCTTGGAAAGTGGATGCACTTGTCTCGGTAAGATGGACCAGACGATAGATCATCGCTTCCGATAGCCTGTGTCCTGCAGACAGCTCAAACTTGTCTTCCGCTTTGAAAGTTTCGGCCAGGACCATTCCTGGTTTGAGTTGTTCAGCTTTGAGGGCTTGGATCTTTGCATTCTTTGGCTGGGGTATACTGCGGAGGTTCGATCTTTCGAGCGGCTTCCGTAAGGCGGCTTGGAAGCATTGGGCATAAACAAACTCAACTCGTAAGCAGCCGAGGTTGGGGTATGGCCATCGCGTAGCAAGTACTCCAAAAACCATGATGCGCGGCAAACACTGGCACCGGCGGCAACGACTTCTTCATCGGTTGCGATGATAGTTGGGAAGTTGCCAGCGGCGGTTCCCCATTGTCCAACAATTTCCGAGACGAGTTTCAATCGCGGAATATGTTTGATCATCATCCGGCCAACATCGGCTTCCCACTTCCACCTTTGCGTCGACTTTTCGATGGAAAGGTCATCAGTGGATCGCTCCAACAATGCTCCACCTAATCGGCACAGACGCACGGCAAGTTTGTGTTCCCAGCGATCTTCGATTTGCAATAGCTGGTTCAATTGTGTTGCGATTTGCTCCACCGCATAGGCTCGCGAGAAGATTTCGGGATAGGACATCTCGAGCACATCAGTCATCAAGCGAATAGCGCCGACGAAGGTATCGTTCAGCACTTCACGTTTTTCTTTGAGAAGGTTGTAACGTTCGATGCCATCATCGATGGCGACCTTCAACATGTTGGAAGGACAGGGCTTGTTCAAAAAGCGAAAGACGTGACCTTCATTGATCGCTTGCGAAGCCGTTTCGAGATCGTGGTTCCCGGTGAGCATGATGAAAGTGGTATCAGGTGCCAAGGGCTTCGCCGCTTGGAGGAACTGAATACCGTTCATTCCAGGCATTCGCATGTCGGTTACAATTACTGCAAACGGTCCATCATCCGCGATAGCCTCGATCGCAGCCTCGCCGCCTACAGCCGTCAGCATGTCGAAGCTACGGCCAAGATGGACCTTGAGTCCTTCCAAAATATTGGGTTCATCATCAACACAAAGTACGCGAGTTCGTTTTACTGGCGGCATTGAAAAGCTCCTTGGCGCACAAAGACTCTTATGGATTGGATTCGACTGGCCGTTTTATTTCGTCCAGCGATTGAAGATAAATATTGGTCCAACGATCGATTTGGTGGGACAGACCTGCTTGCTCGAGTCCTTCGAGATCGAGGAATGCAGTCAGCTCTAGCCCTGGATGCGAACCGGCATCGGCGATCGCATCGGCAGCATGGACTGCCCAGAGAATATCTGTTTCACCGGATGGGCAGGCCGATGGGTTATGGTGATACATCGCACAATCGACGATTTCAGGTGGCAGCCCCCATACGCCCAGCAAGTATCCACCAACGAGAGAATGAGGTACCATCTTCAATTCAGTCTCGACGTCAATCAGACGTTTGCGAGTGAGTTCAGCGAGCTGAATGATCTCGCGATAGCGTTCGCTTTGCATTTTGGCGAGCCCAAGGGCACCGATATCATGCAGAAGCCCAGCCGTATACACGCGATCCACAAACGATGGATCGTTGTTCGAAACAAACTTGGCTGCCAAACGAGCTGCTTGAAGCGAATGCTGCTGAATCAGGTTGGTCATCCCCTGGAGTTCAGGGCGAGTTTCGAAAGAGGAAAAAACGTCTCTTACAGAACAAATGGATTGGAGCAGTTCAGTCCCCATTAGAGATACGGCTTGCTGAATCGTCGGAACTCGTCTCGACAAACCATAGTACGCCGAGTTCACGAGTTGCAAAATCTTGGCAGTGGCCGCAGGATCTTGCATGATGATTTCGGTAACGGACGTCAACGGTACTTCAGGCTCTTGAATTGCTGCTTTTAGACTCTCCATACTGGGTACCGTCGATGGAAGCATACGCACGCCACCGACAAAGTCTCGCACGGCATCGTCCGCCAGGTTGGATTGTAGAGCGCACGTTTGATTGATGACCCGATTGAGTTCTTCAGGATCACAGGGCTTACTGAGGAACTGCTGGGAGAAAGGAAGCACTCGCAGTATTGAATCGGAATTCGCTTGACCAGAAAGAACAAAACGAGCGGTCCGGGGGAATCGTTGGCATACTTGCTCAAGGAGTTCGGCCCCATCCATAACCGGCATCCGCATATCGGTAACGATGACATCGAAGGAAGATTTTTCCATCTCTTCCAACGCCGCCGCACCCGAAGCGACGAATACCATATCCCACTCTTTGCGACGCTTTCGAAGCATGTTCTTCATCGCATCGAGAATCTGTTGTTCATCATCGACGAATAGGATTCGTTTCATACTTCACACCATTCCGCACTCACTGGCTTTCCCAAGACGGGGAGACGAACAACGAAGGTCGTTCCTTTCCCCATCTCCGTCTTGAAGAAAAGCTCGCCGCCATGCTTCTTGACGATCACGCTATGGGCCAGAGCCAATCCCTGTCCCGTACCCTTTCCGACTTCTTTCGTGGTAAAAAACGGTTCGAATATCCGATCGCGAACACGCTCAGGAATTCCCGTACCTGTATCCGTAATGAGAATCTCGACCCATTCGCCATCCATTCGCGTTTCGATCGTGATCTTGCCTTTGTTTCCACTATCGCGAACGACATCGCTTACGGCATGTGATGCGTTTACGATCAAATTCAGAATGACTTGATTGACCTCGCCACCATAGCAGAGTACCTCCGGTAGATCTCCCAGATTGGTATCCACATCGGCAACGTATTTGTATTCATTTTTCGCGACGATCAAGGTGCTCATGATCGAGTGATTGAGATCCACGGCTTTCATTTCGCCGGACCCTTGATGCGAGAACTCTTTCATCGAACGAACAATTTCTGCGACGCGTGATAGTCCATCGATGGAGCGATCCAGCGCCTTGGGAATATTGTCGGAAAGATATTCGAGATCCGCTTCTTCCTGGGCTGCTGCAGCTGCTTCCAACAAATGTTGTTTCTGTTCGCAATCCTCGCTTTCTTGAATCATCGACTGCAATTGATCGATCAATCCAAAGAGATCTTGTACACCTTCGCGCACGAAGAACACGCTGTCATTGACGAACTGGACAGGTGTATTGATTTCGTGAGCTACACCCGATGCCAATTGTCCGATCGATTCCAAACGCTGGGCTTGCGATACTTGCATTTCCAACTGACGTTGCTGCGTTACATCGCGCAAGAAAACGCTGTAGGTGATCTGTCCTTCAAAGCGAACAGGTGCGATCGCGAGTTCGACCGAAAGCCTTTGTCCATCTTCTCGAACGGCTGTCGTTTCGAAGCGATGTCCAAATGCATCCTGCGATTGTTTGCTTTGGAACTGCTCGTACCAAGCTGTCCCCGACCTTCGTTGCTCATCCGGAACGATTAAGTTGGGCAGATATTGGCCAATAGCGCGTTCACGCGTGAAACCAAAGATGCGTTCGGCTTGGAGATTCCAATCGAGAACGAATCCACCTTTATCTAATGAGACGACTGCATCCAAGGCATGATCGAAGATGAGTCGCATTCGGTTTTCGCTATCGCGCAACCTTGCTTCCATCTCTTTGATATTGGCGATGTCGACGTGCACACCTGCCATGCGTAGTGGCGTTCCCGTCGAATCGCGTTCCACGATGCGTCCCGATACCAAGACCCATTGCCAATTGCCCTGTCGATTTCGCAACCGATATTCGCATCGATAATCAGGCGATAGACCTCGCAAGTGAGTCTCGAGCTGTTGCCGAGCCATGGAGCGATCTTCTGGATGAATCAAGGATTCCCAGTATTCGCGATTGGGTCGAATTTCATCGATCGCGTATCCAAGAACCCTCGCAAAGATGGAATTGAACCGCACATTGCCCGTAACAAGATTCCAGTCCCAAACTCCGAGGCCAGCTCCCGTGATAGTGAGATCCAAACGCTGCATCTGTTCCCGGCGTGTCGTGATGTCAGTGAAACTCGATACGACGGAGCTTGCATTACCTGAACCCGTTCGAATAACTTGGGTGTTGATCGAGATCCATCGCATATTGCCTGTCGATTGGCGAACCCCCATCACGGCATCGCGAATCGGTATGCCTGTTCGCAATGTGACCATCGCCGGATGATCTTCGAAGGGCCACGAGCTACCATCTTCAAAGACCGTTTGCCACGATCCATCCGATGGGAGTCGATTGATCAAATCCTCGCGACTGGCACCCAAGATCGTTTCGGCCTCAGGGTTGCAGTCGACGATTCGACCTTCGGTATCTTGCACCAAGATGCCTTCCGCCATCGCCGAAAAGATCGACTCCAAACGCTCTCGCAACGAAGCTTGTTCGGTGAGGTCGGTTTGATTGATAATGAATCCGTTTAAGTTCTTGCCATGGAAGATCGGCTGAAGCTCAGCTTCGAGAATCTTTTCTCGACCGTCATTCCCTAAGCAAGTCAATTCGCTTCGGAATGCTTGGCCATCCGCCATCGCTTGCATCCATTTGTCGCGAACTTCGGGACGCGAATTGGTAGAGAAGAGAATCTCTTCCAAGGGTCGATTGAGAATTTCGCTGAGCGGGCTACCCAAGATGCGCGAACAGCCTTCATTGGCCCAAATAACCCGCTGCTCGGAGTCAGCGATCATCACGCTATTGGTTGTGTACTGCGCCACGAGGGCCAGTCGATCGACTTGTCGCTTCTGTTCTTGCAGATCAGCTAAAGCCTTCATCCGCTGGGTAATATCCAAGTGGACAACAATCGCTCCAGCGCGATCGGGATTCATCACTCGAGTCACACGAACTTGGAACCAACGTTTCTCCGTCATCGAGTGGCAAGGGTACTCCGTGGAGAATGCTCGCGATTTGCCCTGCAAGATGCGTTCGATGTTGTCAGCGACTTCCTTGGCCCCATCGGCGCTCTCGCCGATCGCTTGACGACAGATTTCCAAGTAATTCATTCCCACTTGAATACGGCTTTTCTCGGGATCGATGGCGTTGCCATAGTTAATCCAACTCGAGTTCGTAGCGATAATCTGCCCATCACCATCCAGAATGCAAATACCTGCATCGATCCCATCGATGACACCTCGGAGGAACTTGCCGTACTCGGCCAGCTCTTGTGTTCGCATCTCGACGCGTTTCTCTACCATCGCCTTCTCAGTTTCAAGCTGCGAATGCTGGACCGCAATCGAACGCATTTCGGCTTGGCTCTTAAGACACATAGGGATGAGAAACAACACTTCAAACCCGACCCAGAATCCATGCTCGAGCGTACGAGCAATTCCTGGAATCGAACTACCGTAGATCGACTCCGGCCAGAGGTAACCTCGCATCACGTGGTCGACTAAGGTGATCGTAGAAGCGGTCGCTAACACCCGCCAATCGCGATAAAAGGCAAGAAAGGCCAGTGACCCAAAGACGTGAAAATGGGCCTCAATGCGACCGTTCATCAAGTGGGTCAGCAGCGACGAGAAGAGGATTTGCCCCAAGGCCATCGAGTGACGAGAAAGCACCGATCCCGGCAAAAGTTTGGCCGCTGTCAGCGGGAAACTCACGATCGAAGCACCTAACAACAAGGCTGCCCACACATGGATGTGGATGTTGCCAGCCGTCAATGAAGACCAAGTGGCTGTGTTCCATAGAGCCACACAAATGACCGCAATCCACTGCACGATCAAAACGATGGCAAAGACCGCATCTTGGCGTTTACAAATCGCTTCGTATTGCTGCGCGTGCAGTTCATCCACACGCTCGCTAACATTCCAGTTGTCAGAAGGATCTGAAAAGGCCATTCTAGTTCACTCCTGAAACCCCAACAGCGTTCTTGCGGGCATGGAGTGGACACCCAAATACAGGTGCCGTATCTAAAGGGCGATTGTCTCCCTTCAATAGTGATTCAAGAATCGAACCACCACGACTGGCTCCTGCGTGTCCTCTTGCAGGCGTGATACCACCACTAAATTCGAGATCACCTCGCGAGTTGAAATACAGCACGTGCCCTGATGCGAGTATGCCGTAACGGTTTGCAAGTTCCCCGGAATCGCATTGAATGGTTGCTCCCGGGATTGAACGAACTAAGGCTTCAATCCGTTGCGGAAATTCAAAGGGACTTAAAGGATTCGAGGGCTCAGCGTCACCTTCGATCATCACAATTCGAAGGGTACCTTCCCAATGGGACTGCGAAATCAAACGTTCAAGAGACTCTAAAGTTGCGACCGAACATGGACAGTCCTTCGATACAAAGACCATCAGCTGAGGTGCTAACGAGAATTCCGGTGCCTCTGTGCATGCAAGTGTGAAAGCCGGAGAGGGAATGGATTCGTAAAGAAACAATCCCAAGAACCCTGATCCAACCAGGGTGATCCAAATTGCAAAGTAGCCTAGCGAATAGTTCATTGCGTAACTCACGGGAGCTTGCGGTGAACTTGTGTCGAGCTCACCTTCCAATTTGGGATAACATGAAGGTTCTTCCTTTCGAAAGATCACGATCAGTCATTTGAACAAGCCATCCATGCTCATCCGCAATCGACCCGGCGAGGAAAAAATGAAGAGTGGCAAGGACCGTTGCCCCTTGAGTCACTTGCCACTCTCCTCGTCCGGACAGTGGAAGTTTCGACCAAGAAACGCCTCAAGGCACTGGCGAGTTTACGCCAATTAGGGAGGGCACGATGAGAGGCTCTTTTTGACATGGCGTTTCCACGTCAAAACTGGGATTCCAGTCACTACGATGCGTAAAGGTGGAACGTTTTTGGCAGCAAATCGTGCAGTAAAACGTGAGTGCCCGCTTCAAAAATTTTTTGAGCCGATAGTGCTTTGAAAGCTAGCCTTGCTGCCTAGAAGTAGCCAAAAGAATGGCGAACTCGGAAATGCTCGAAACCTTGGTCTTCGTAAGAGCGGATTGGCGACGTCGGTCGACCGTTCGATTGCTCATCGTCAGGTGGTCGCTGATCGCTTTGACGGGCATGCCACGAATCGCGCATTCCATCACTTGAAGCTCTTCTTCGTCCAGTAGAGAAATTTTGGCGATTGCATCTTGGACCGAGGCGCGGCGATGGAAAACATCGCGACTATGCTCTAGTGCCTTGTTAATGGCCGTCATCAGACTTTGGCCATCGTAAGGTTTTTCGAGAAGCGTGACCGCTCCTTTTTCCATGATGCGCACCGTCGAAGGGACGTCGGCGTATCCTGTAACCACGATCAATCCGAGAGTGCTACCGCGGGCTAGTAGCTGTTCCTGAAGCTCTGCCCCTGTCATCTCGGGCATTTGCAAGTCAGAAAGGACGCATCCAACCTGTTGAACATGGACGTCCGCTAGAAAGTCGGCTCCACTCGAAAAGCAACGAACCGCATAGCCATTGCCACGCAACAACGCATCGACCGACGCCAAAACGTGCGTATCGTCGTCAACGACGAAGACTGTTTCTGGTTGGTTCATAGCGATGCTTCGACCTTCCCTTCGATGAAATCGAACCCACACACTTTAGGTAGATTCAATCGGGTGAATAGCCCTAAACTTTTATTTTGGAGCGATTCTTAAACTACTGCGACACTTCGTTCAGACCTCCACCCATTCTTTGGAGAAAACTGAGGAGATTTCGCATATCTTGTGGTGAGAAATAACGGCCAAAGCCTTCAGGCATCAAGGATCGGTCCGATTCTTCCAGTTTCTGAATCTGCTGTTTTACCACTGTCGTATGTTTTCCTTCTGGTGAAACGATTGTGACATCCTCGTTGGACTCATTTTTAAGAAGCCCAACGATCACTTCATCCTCTTCTGTTAATAGAGTCCATCTTCGATACCGAACTTCGACCGCGCGATTTGGCTCCAGTATCGCGGTGACCCACATGGTATCACTCCACTTGCTAAAACCCGCGAGCGAAGGTCCAACGGAAACTTTCTGTGCTGCTTCGGAGTGACAAATCTGACAGTGCCGTTGAAATAACACCTGTCCCTTTTCGGGATTTCCTTGCGCAGGCATGTGCATCAAGAAACGTTGAATTTCTTCCCCTTCCGATTTGCCCTGCGCTGCTAGCAACTTTTCGCACCGTTGCCGAAGATCGTCATCCGCAATTGTTTGCATGTGCTCTAAGACGCGAGGATCGAGCTTACTGATCGATATTGCATTGCGTTCAAGCGATCGGACTAGAGCAGGGAACCAGGACTTGTTCGTGACAATGGCATTTCCCAGAATCGATTGCATCGACGGTGCATAGGCATCCCAATCCATGAGGAATTGCTCTGCAATCGACGGATCATTCAAGCGTTTGAGCCCTTCCAAGGCGACGAGAACCCCCTCTTGTTGAGTCTCTTTCTTGAGAACCTGGAGCATTCGTCCTTGGTCCTGCTTGAGTTCGTCAACCGGCTGCTGAACCAGAAACTGCAACGCGGCCAACTGCGTCGAAGCGACCGCTTCCACCGCATCCAAAACACTTCGAGCATCCTTGACGATCGATCCATAGACTTGCGGATCGAGCTCTTGCGAATGATTGCGTCGCAATCCTGCTGCCAAAACAAAGTGCCAATCGGGCCGTTGTGATGTGCCCTTGAGCGAGTTGAGAATCTCTGTTCGATACCGGCTTGATGCTTTCGTCACCAATGCAGCCAAGACGCGATCCATATTGGGACCCGACAGATGAGTCTGCGACGGATTCATCATACTCGCAAGGATGGCATCCATTTGCTCTTCATCTACCATCCCTGCAACACGTTGGAACCAATCATCGTAACCATAGGTACCAAGCAACGAAGCCATTGCATCTGCATTTGTCATGGAAGAAGTGGATGACTTCGCAGAGGAAGATGCAAGC
>JAXMBN010000027.1:0-79238 GCA_046349875.1 Pirellulales bacterium | reverse complement strand
CATGCGTAAACACACTCGCTCCTGTTGAGGAAATGGCAGTGATGGAGTAGTACCCAGAGAATGGGATGATGTTCTCATAGTTTATTGGATTAGCCACAACCACATGATTGCCGACAATTTCCAAGTACTGCGTGCTCGTTCCATCGACATTGCTAAAACCCACGACGCCTTGGAACTGATAATGCTCGCCACGATCCCGATCTTCCACTCGAAGTTCGATGACAGGAGTTCCCACCGGTGTATTTTCAACAATGCTGCCTGGTGGCAAGTAATTCATCTCGATCCATTGCGGAAAAAACTCATCGACAGGGCGAATATCGATCGTCAGAGAAGCAGTGCGAACCTCGCCTATCGAATTGGTTGCCGTGACGTGAACGCTGTAAGAGTCACGCACCTCGTAGTCGACGACTTCATCAATCTTGAGGAGATCTCCGGCGATGCTAAGCACTAGATTATCGTAATCGCCGGGCCCACTGCTCAACGAGTAACTCCACGTTGGATCGTTGCTGTCGGGAATGAAAAGAAACCCAACCTCGCGCACGTCACCCTCATCGACGATATCGTTGGTCAACTGAATCGCCGCTGACGCATTTTCATTCACGTTGGTCACCGTGATCGTGAAGTCAGCGAAACCTTCCTTGCCAGAGGTATCCACCGCGCGAACTCGAACGATATACTCTCGCTGTGTTTCGAAATCGAGTACCTGCGATGTTTGCAACTCATTTCCAACCATTGCAAATGCCATGTCCGTCGTCAGTCCATCCACTGCCACAACTTCGTAGGTAACCACCCCAGGAACGGTTGGAAGTGAACTGAGCGTTCCTATCGCGGTTCCGATCGAAACGTTCTCTGAAACGAATGAATTTGAAAGTTTGATCTCCTCTACGGAGTCGCGAACGTCTTCCAAGAAAACGAGCACTTGGCTTTCAAACACTCCTTGCGCATTGGACGCTTGAATGCGCAGCGTCGCAACAGGAGAACTCTCGTAGTCAAGCATTCCATTCACTAAAAGATTGCCGCTTGCATCGATGGAAAAGAGGTCGTTGTCACCATCGCCTGCACCACTCGCGAATGCAAACGTTGTTGGAGTGATTGGGTCAGAAAGCCAAGCGAGTTTTAGCTTTCCCACCAACGAACCGGCCGATGCATCTTCGCGAACAAAACGATTGTCTACGTAAACTTCAACGTCTCTCTCAACCCTTCCCGGCTCGCTGCCATAATCTGGAAAGTAAGCTGGTCCCAATACATAGGATGATCCCGCGGCAAATCGCCAACCGGAAAGCGTAAACTGCGACAAAGAAGTATCCAGCAGAAGCGATCCGTCGGCCGAGTTATCGGAATAGACATTGGGCAGACCGTTTTCTATGGAGCTGATGTACATCTTGCCAGCCATCGGAATCAGCCATTCATTGCTCGACACCGTGGCAACAAGTGTTGGATGATCGGGATTGCCACTCGCGCGGAATACTTGAGCTTGTTCCAACCCTTGGTAGCGACTGAAATAGGCAACTCCACCTGCAATGCCAACCTTTCGTATAGAAGAATCATTCGGTTGACGTCGAGCGATCAACCGAACAGTTGCCATGCCATCATCAGATCTCCACAGATCGCTGGAGCCATCCGCGAAGATGATTGAGCTTCCATCGGAAGCCGCTTGCCACCAACGTTTATTGACACCTTCAGAGACTACTGAGGTTCCTGTTAACGTTCCATCTGTCGACCAGACATATTCGTAGCGACCATTCAAAACATAGGAGCCAGAGGTCGTAAAATAGGCCTTACCACCCGCCACGATGGCCGGTGATGGCGAAATATTCTCGTCCGGACTCGCGTTGAGAGTCGTGTAGATCGTTCCCTCTTCTGTTCCATCGCTGACCCAAACACCGTATCTTCCTCCAGCAACGAAAGAATCTCCAATCGCTGTAATCCAAAATGCGATATCCGATCCAGGCAATGCGAACTGATACGTCCCTTCAACTGTCCCGTCACTCACAAATACATCGCGTTGATTGTTAAGCACTCCAAAGGCCTTGGTAGTTCCACCCGATTGTTGCAGGACTTCGTTCGAGAAGGTATCGATCAACATGAAGGTACCGGCCTCAGTACCATCGGTTCGCCACCATTGACTGCCATACCCAACGTTCGGTTGAAAGAAGGTCAAGTTCCCCATGGTGGCAACGTTTCCACCTTCTAGTCCGGACTTAGTAGGCATGGGCACCAGGTCGCTCAACGTGATGAGATTTTGCACGTCAGCGCCGCGAATGGCAGCTCCCGCCTCATCGATCCCATTAAAAAGCAGTTGATTTCCAAAACTGGCGAGACCAGTGATCCTTCTCCAATCCAAATAGACCTCTGACGCGACACCATCCGTGGAGCGGAACAAAGTTGCCTCGTTTGCGTTCCAATAGATCACACCATCCGCAGTCGACAATCGTGGCAATGTGGACGAATTAAAACCACTACCTACTTGGTTACTTGCGAATGTGTCCGACTGTATTCGCCAAATGGACCACTGTCCTGCCGAAAACCCACGAAGATAGTAATACCCATCAACAACAACCAAACCGTTAATCGCTGGATCGAGCATCACTGTGCTTGGAATCTGCGAAAGCATTGCCGTTCCTGCAGCGGTGCCATCTGATGTGTAGGTTCCATGACTTTGTGTTGCAACGACAACATGGCCATTCAGTTCGGATGTCGCATGAATTTGCTCAAACCCAAATGGACTTCCCGTTACTTCAATGAGTAATTCACTTGTACCGTCGAGTGTAACACTCCAGAGTTGAGAAGATTGATATCCAACGGAAGATACCAACCAGTGACCTTGCACTATTCCTTCAATTCCTAAATAACCACTGAGAGGCAACGATACCGTCGTCGTCCCTGCCGCAGTTCCATCGGTCAACAACAATCCTTCACTCGTACCCAATAACCGCTTTTGCCCTATCGGATCGGAGAACTGACTAACGTAACCAACGCTGATTTTTTCAAGCACATCCGTCGTAGCATCAACTGAATAGATACCCGAATCGAAAGCACTGAATCGATTCATCAACAGCCGATTGTTGACGCTCGCGGAAAGAGGCTGAAACGCGCTATCTATCGCTTCTACGAAACTGTAGTTGATCCCATCCGTCTTCAAAAGACGACCGCCAGTCGTGGTGTAAGCCGATACGAAGAGCTCGCTGCCTATCACTTCGAGCGGATTGGGGTAGGATGAATTCTCTGCTGCGTAGAGGTCTGCAAATATCCTGGTCCCTTCACTCGTACCATCTGTTACCCAAAGCTCGGTTCCAAACTCAAGTGAGGTTGCGCTGAAGAAGACCTGGTCACCCAATCGCATCAATCCGTATGGATTTGAATCAGCAGGACCTTCGGCGATATCCTTGAGCAAAAAGGTTCCCGCTTGGGTACCATCGGTTCGCCACAGCTCCAAACCAGTGTCGGTAGATTTCTGAGTGAAAAAGGCCAGTGTTCCAAGAACGATTGGGTCTCGAACTGAATCCAGAATTGGAAAATAATCAGGCTCTGTGTTGATGTCCTTGATGAGCGTCAAATCGCTTGCTAGAAGTCGGCGTCTATCCAATTTCTCTACGGACAATTTGCGGGCGTTGCGAATAGATTTCATAACGCGATCCTCGATGATAGTAATAGATCGTTGAAGAGATGAATAACGAGTCAAATCGAGAAGACAAGAGGCTCGACCTGCGCGATCAATAGTCAGGAGCGAAGTTCGAATCGATGAAAAGTTTAGCGAGTCACGCCCCCCAAATCAACCAAAGTGGGGGTTTCATCCCGGTATAAAATAGGGAGTAAAAAGCGTCCCTTATTCCAAGTTCCCGATGTCTTGTTGTGCGTCACCTTCAGTAGAAACTCCTCAAGATTGAGCGGGACCATTTTCGCTTGTAACGTACTTTACTCCAGTTTTTTTGCGAGCAGAGTTGCCAGCCAAGGACAGACCGCCATCCAAGAGCAAAGTGTTCAAGGCTAGTGAAATCTCGGATATAACCAATCGCCAATTTACCTCCGCCTAATTGACCACGAGGATGGTTTCGTGCATTTCCTGGACAACGCGTTCGCCTTCTTGTTTATCTCCTTTCTTGCAGGTGTCTTGATCGACCCGATGTTGCGTTGCCTTCCAATCTATGGCTGGCTCAGCACTCGGTTTTTGTTTGGCAATCCCAAAGTCTATGAGTATCTCGGAGTGCAATGGTTTCGATGGCTGTTGCTTTCGACTCCGCTTCGTTTTTTTAATCCAAACATTCGGTTCTCCAAAAGTCGCGATTTGGAAAGCCTCAAGAGCGTTCAACATCACATCGCATCTGCTGAAGTCTCCCATTGGGTTGGATTTGCTTTTATGTTTGCCATGACTTTAATTGCTTGGTGGAACCGTGGAACCAACGCAGGACTATCTTTCTTCTTTAATGTTCTTGGAAACCTCTATCCCTGCATGTTGCAACAATACAACAAACGTCGGCTTTATCCATTGATCGCTGCTCTCGAAAAACGTGCTACCGCTATTCGCTCCACGTACGTTTGACACACCGGGGTCAGTCCCCACGCACACCGGGGTCAGTCCCCACACGCACACCGGGGTCAGTCCCCACGCACACCGGGGTCGATCCCCATTCACACCGGGGTCGGTCTGGTGACATCTCAAAGAAAAAGACTTCTTCATTGGGTCCATAGATTAAGATGCAAGCGTCAGGCATTGGTGGAGTGATTACTCCGGTGTTCGAGTAAACGAAACACTAGATATGCGATCATTCCTATTCGTCATCACATTTGATTATTTGCAGGGCTTGGGCTCGCATGGTCCAAGACTCTCAGTCTGGAAATCGAGTCCACATCAGGAAAATCATGAATCTGGGTGTCATCCATATTCTTAGTTTTGGGGCAATCGTTGTCGCCTCATTCGTTATTTCCTTCGCAGTCGCCTCAACGATTCGATGGTGGCGGGGTTCGTGGCCTGCAGTCGTCTACGCAACGTTGCCTTTGTGGCTTGCCATTGGATTCTTCATGCTTGATGTTTTTCATCATCGATTGTTTGTAGTTTGGCATCGCTATCAAAACGAGGCGGTACCACAGCAAGGATGCCTCACCTATGCCCCCGATTTCTATCGCCTATACGCGACCTATCAGATGAGCGTCGAAGAACTGGATCGCTGGGTCATGCACCATCCTTGGCAATTACAGTCGGCCGACGTCAACGTTTGTCCTCACGATAGCGAACGTTTTGGGTTGGAAGTTTCTGAGAAGTCTTATCAAACAGAAATGGCACCAAATGGCCGTCAACTTCGGCTCTACTACAAATCGGGAACCTTATATGTTTCCTACAATTCCAACTAACTATGGGGTCAGTCCCCATCTCGAATAATTGGGGACAGTCCCCGTCGTACCCTATCGTCGTGAAATCGAAGCATCGTCACTTGCAATGAACGATCGTTGGGGTCAGACCCCGTGTGCGGTATCAGACCCCGTGTGCGGTATCAACAAACGGGGCAGAGCCTGCGACGAATGCCAATGATTGTCAGGAAATGGCGATAACTGACATTGAAGGCTTGAGAATGATCATACCTGCCAACGTCATGTTAGGCCGACATGTTTAGTATGCGTTGGACAGCGATAGAATGAATCGTAATGCCCGCCACTCCACATGACTGCTTTACGATTCCAAGGAATTAACAGCAACAACCGTTGCGATAGAGAGAGAATGGAACAACCAAAGAAGAGAGAAATGATTTGATCTCTTGGCAGACTGAGATGAGGCTGGCCGTTTTGACCTGTTGTCGCCTGGTTCTCCTAATGTTGTGATATCCAACTTACAGGGACAACACTCCACGAAGTTGATCATGCTGCATGGGAGGATGAGAATGCCTCAATTACCTCATGACGCAAACGAAAACGACAGTTGGTCTTTCTCCCTCGCTCAGTCATGATGGTTTCTGGCTTGCCTGCAATCCTGGAAAAGAGCTTTCCGAATTTGCAGGATACATCCATCCAAGTCGATTCCGATATTGCAAGCCGATCAAGAATATGTGGTACGGTTTCTGAAACGACTCCAGTTTTATCACCAGCGCGTTGCCGCGATGTCCAATCCAACAAACTGAGATAATCCGCTAGCGAAAACCAAAGAAATCCTTTATCGCTGCATCGAACTTTTGTCCGACTCGGCATCGGCCCCAATGGGTCAGCTTGCTCATCCATGAAAAGCGGGCAAAGGAAGTCGTCGACTCCACTCTTCCCCATCAAGGCTTGTATACGAAAGAAAACCGATGTGTGCTCGCTAGTATCCAGCGATTCTGCAAGACAGGCTCGGATGGGATTTAGGTCAACATACGCGGCGCAGGCCAGTAGCGACGTTTCATCCGCCAAACGAACGGAAGTGAACCTTGACTGAAAGAAATGACCAGTGACTCCATCTTCTTTGTTTGCACGTGCTCCAACTCGCTGGCATATGAGACGCATCCACCACGAAATATCGCTAAGGCGTCGCCGCAATGAAAGAACTTCCTCTTGATTACAGGTAATCGCCAAAATCTCCCGAGCGTTTGGATCCAGGGGCGCTCCATTCTTATCCTTCCGCTTCGGGCAAATACGTAGCCAACGCTCCGCAACTTCTTCATCCGACCACAACTCCACAATGTCTGGACGTGAACGCAGAATGAAATGAAAGTGGTTTGAAAGAATAGCAAACTGCAGAAGATCAATTCCAAACTGAGCCGCAAATCGGCGAATCAATTCTTCAATCCAGACTTTGCGATGCTCGTAACTTTTTCCAGTGACGGGGTCCTTTCCCATCAAGTAACTCTGCCTGTTGACCCTATTGATTGCATGAACTACCGCTATCTCATCGGGTCGAAAGATATCTTCGCGAATCGGTCGTGCCATGGTTTCTCTCCTCCTTGAGAATACTACGCACACGTGAACACGCGTCAATCAGTAAAATCACAGCTTCAGAATTTTTTGATACATTGCTTAACCATCAGAAGGGGCCACCCGCAAGATGCCGGCTTAAGCAATACACATCAATCATTTTGCGAAATGGCCTCACGTAGCAATGAAAAGTTGCGGACGATTCGGCAACGCGCGG
Source organism: Pirellulales bacterium (assembly GCA_046349875.1). Lineage (GTDB taxonomy): Bacteria > Planctomycetota > Planctomycetia > Pirellulales > Pirellulaceae > JAXMBN01. Next base: position 72,145 of record JAXMBN010000027.1, on the reverse strand, counting down.
ACATCAACAGGTTGCTTGTGTTGGGACTGGCGTGGATATGGAAGTTGCACCACGGCCGACTATTTATGTAAAACATGAATCAATCTCTTGCTCCCTCCTACATTTGAGCCAGAATTTTCGTACCGTAAAACCAGTGTCTCGCTTTAGGGTCGTCGGCTCCATCCACCCATGACCTATTCATCGAAGAATCGTCTGAACATCATGCGCTACTTGTTCTTCATGCTTTTGGTTACGCTGTCACTCAGTGGATCTTTCGCACAGTCCACAAACAAAGCTGAATCCCCCGAAGCGATGGTGGTTCTTCTAAAACGCAATGCGATTGAAGACCCTTCCTACTGCGCTGACCGAATGCATCCAGAAGCACTTAAGCTATTCAGAACCCTGGTATTGGAATTCATCCAGTCGACACCTGCCGAAGGACGGGAGACTGCTTTGAGCGTATTGTTTGACGGACCTATGAGCGAGAAGAATTTGGCTAATACAAACCCAACTCAATTGTACGCGTCGTTCCTCCGAAAACTGGCTATGCAGACCACTCCTGAGATGGCAGAGATATACGCGAAGTCAGAGATAACGCCAATCGGTTCCGTAGCAGAGGCTGACGTAACACATGTTGTCGTTCGCACCTCACTCAAAGATCGAGACTACCGAAAGCTCGACGTGATCAGCTTCAAAAAGTACGGGAACTCGTGGGGAGCCCTTTTAGGCGAAGAACTTGAGTTCAAAATTCGAAACATGATTCGATCCCAGCAAGCAAGGCGAAGTTTGCCAAAATAATTCCATCGAAAAAATGCTGGAATCGGGCATCGATTTGTGTCCTAGCTATTGTGTTTCCGCAGCGTTGCTGAAGTCCATTAGGAGCCCATGTTACATTTCCGTTCAACGCCAGAAACTCCCTCGAGTTAAGCGCATTTTTGCATCGCATTGAAAGAGTGTTTTGAAACCTCTGCGAATTGCCAAGACAGGTCATCTCCATGCCTGCTAATCAAAAGTAGACCTTACCCAACTTAGACCTATCGCCAGAAAAATACTGGTCGAAAACGGAGTCGATTCTTAGCTGCATTTGTTTTCGGCGAGTCTGCAGCCGTACTCCTCATTGCAACCGCAATATCGGAATGAAATTTTGCATTCGCGCACTGGGGTCAGTCTCTGGGGTCAGTCTCTGGGGTCAGTCACTGGGGTCAGTCACTGGGGTCAGTCACGGGGGTCAGTCACGGGGTCAGTCACGGGGTCAGTCACGGGGGTCAGTCACGGGGGTCAGTCACGGGGGTCAGTCACGGGGGTCAGTCACGGGGGTCAGTCACGGGGGTCAGTCACGGGGGTCAGTCACGGGGGTCTGTCACGGGGGTCTGTCACGGGGGTCTGTCACGGGGGTCTGTCACTGGGGTCTGTCACTGGGGTCTGTCACGGGGGTCTGACCCCTGGGTGGTTGGGGTGTGACCCCGGAGAATTGGAGAATTCTGCTGTCAGTGGCTTAGCGATTCGTGGTATGGTATGACCTCGGCATTCGTGGCAAATAGATCAATGGAGGAAATATGGCATGAACGAAACAGAATCCAATCCATACACTGCAGCAGCCGAACTGCCAGTGACTGCAACTGAACCACCGGCGGCAGCTCCTAAACTACCAGTCGCGGCACATATCCTGTGTGGTTGGCCATTGCTGCTAGTGGCTATTGGAGGAGCAATCGGTGGAGGATTGGGGGGAGTTGCTTATGCAGTCAATGTGGCGATCTACAAAGCCCAACTTCCGATTGCTTTAAAAGTGTTCCTCAACCTAGCAGTGGGTTTTGCCGCGATTGGGCTTTGGCTTTCGATCGCCATTGCGATCCATTTGGCTCGATCATAATGCCAGACATCGCTTCACTTCCCCTCTTTCAACTCTAATGAATCATCGCTTTCAGTTTGATGGAAAGATATGGAAGCTGGAAACCAGAGTGCAGCCATGGGCGATGTCATGTTGAAACAGGCTCCAGCCAAGATGAGAATAATGCAATTCATCGCAGCCTTGCTGATTCTCTGCTGCAGCCAAAGCATCATCCTGGCTGATCGACCCAATGTCCTCTTTATCGCTATCGATGACCTCAACGATTGGATTGGTTGTTTGGGAGGCCATCCTCAATCGCTAACACCAAATCTAGATCGACTTGCTTCTAGCGGACAATTGTTCCGCAACGCCTATTGCCCCGCTCCCTCGTGCAATCCATCGCGTTCTGCGATCTTCACTGGCCTGCCTCCCTATAGGTCAGGGCTGTATCAGAACATGCAAAAGCTGCGCGATGTGATGCCGCAAGCCGAACTTCTGCCGAAATACTTTTCGAAACATGGATATTGGTCCGCGGGATCTGGAAAGATGTTGCATTACGTCATTGATCCCCAATCCTGGGATGAATACTTTCCGGAGAAAGCAAAAGACAATCCCTTTCCTCGCACATTTCAACCTGCGAATCGCCCAGTCCATTTGCCGCGAGCAGGAAACTGGCAATATGTCGAAACCGATTGGGCAAGTTTAGATGTCACCGATGAAGAGTACGGCGGTGATTGGCTTGTTACCGAATGGATTGCCGAGCAACTTTCCAGACCGATGGAAAAGCCATTTTTCCTCTCCTGCGGGATCTACCGGCCGCATGAACCTTGGTTTGTGCCTAAAAAGTATTTTGAGCCCTTTCCTCTTGAAAGTATCCAACTTCCGCCCGGTTACAAAGAAAACGATCTCGATGATGTGCCTCCCATGGGCCAACGTATCGCTCGCAATCGCTACTTTGCTCACATCCAAGAACATCAACAATGGAAACAAGCTATCCAAGCCTACCTCGCATCGATTCACTATGCCGACGCCATGCTCGGACGCGTCATCGATGCGCTCGATCGAAGCCCTCATCGCGATAATACTATCGTTGTCCTATGGAGCGATCATGGTTGGCACCTCGGCGAGAAGGAGCATTGGCAGAAGTTTACAGGTTGGAGAGCCTGTGCTCGCGTACCATTGATCCTTCGGGTTCCCAAAGGCACATCGGGCCTAAAACAAGGCACACAAGCAGGAAGTTTATGCGATCGCCCTGTGAGTTTGGTCGACCTCTTTAGCACGCTTACCGACCTTTGTAGCCTGCCGCCTCAAACGGATATCGCAAGTCGAAGCCTTGTGCCACTCCTGCATGATCCCAAACTCGCTTGGCCACACGCCGCGCTAACGCATCTCGATAATCCCCACAACTACGCCATCAGTACCGAAAAGTGCGGCTACATTCATTACGTGGGAGACGAAGAAGAGCTCTACAACATTGAATTCGATCCGCATGAGTGGAACAATCTGGCCAAGTCCCCAAAGCCAGAGCATGCCGCCAAGCTTGCAGAAATGCGACTGTTGGCCCCCACATCCATGGCGCCCATTCATGAATCCCAACCTGGCATCACTTCATTCAAGTCGGAACTAGACATCAGTCCATCCACCAACATGCCGCCGCCCGCGTCGCAAGTATCCAACAAGGCTGTCACGTTGTTGTTTCAGAACCAAACTCAAAAGACGATGAAACTCGTATGGCTCGATGAGTCTGGAAAACCCCATGATCCCATTCTTATGGCAAGTGCCAGCCGCCAACTCGTAAAAACCTTTGCGGGCCATACTTGGGTCCTGATCCATGAGAACAATGAAGAGATTGGGTACATCCAAGCACCCGAAGTACCAGCTCGCATCCTCATTCAACGATAACTGTTCGTCCGTTCGCATTCACGGCATTGCTCACCATCCGAGGCATCACAGGTATGAACACACCAAGATTTTTCCTTTGTCTTAGCATCGTCCATGTATTGCTCTCCAACGCGGGACTCCGAGCTGACGAGAAACTTGAACAGGGGAAAGATCGAATTGATACACCTGCGATGAGCTCTAGCCTGTGTGTCCATAACCTTTTTCAATCGCACATGGTCGTTCAGCGCGATCGTCCCATTCCTATATGGGGATGGGCAGCGCCAAATGAACAAATCACAGTCACCTTCGGTGATCAAAAACGTTCAACGACTGTTGCAGCAGATAGATCCTGGAAGGTCGAGTTGCCTGCGATGCCCGCTAATCACGAGCCTCGCTCGATCAAGATCGTTGGCAATGACGAGTCGATTGAACTGACGAATATTCTCGTCGGTGATGTCTGGTTGCTCGGGGGTCAGAGCAACATGGAATTCGAGCTCGCAAAGCTCGAAGAAGGTCCGCTGGAAATCATTTCCGCTAACTTCGATCAGATTCGGCTCTTCACCGTCCCACAACAAAATGGACCAGAAACAAAGAAGACTTTCCCTCGCCTTTATCAATGGAATGACTTCTTTAGTCGACACTTTCGCCAAGGATATTGGGATGTCTGCTCTCCAGAGACTGTGTCAGAAATGTCCGGTATTGGCTATGTCTTTGGTCGACGCATCCACATGGCCACACGCGTCCCTATTGGCCTTATCGATGTCTCCCGAGGCGGTACTACCTTGATGGCTTGGACACCTTCAGAGGTACTACGAAAAATCGACTCGCCAGAAGTACGTGACGTTCTTGCCGAGTGGGACAAAAAGGTTGCAGAGTTCGACGCTCACAAAGATCTCGAACGGCGAATCCAACAATACAACCAATGGGTGACCAGGCAAAAAGCCCAAGGCAAAGAGATTCCGAAGGATCGTAAACCACCTACCGAATTGCTACCTGGCCCTGCGACGGATATGAATCGACCGGGCAATCTCTATGCAAGTACGCTCAGCACCCTTGCTGGACTTCCGATCAAAGGCACCCTCTGGCACCAAGGCTACAATGATGCGCTCACGCCGAATGGACACAAAATCTATGCGAAGGTCTTTCCCGAAATGATTCAAGCATGGCGATCTACATTTAACGATCCCACGATGCCTTTTGGAATCATCACGCAGGAGACACAGGATCAACCGCAAACGTTAGAGAACTTCTTGCCGCCCATGATCGATGAAGGCAACTATATTCGCGAAGTTCACTACCAGACCTTTCTTCATTTGCGAAAGGCTGGTGACAAGAACATCGGCTATGCCAGCAGCTTCGACCAACATCGCGCCTGGTATCATCCACAAATCAAAGTCCCTGTGGGTGAACGCATGGCCAAGTGGGCACTGGCCACGCAGTACGGCAAGAACATTCGCTGGCTTCCACCGCAACTTCAAGAAGTGCAACGCGATGGTGACAAATTGCTGCTGAAACTCGATAGCTGGGCTATCCCGTTCCATGATGGCCCCATCCTCGGCTTCGCCATCGCAGCTCAGGATGGGCGTTTCCAGCCGGCGGCTGCACAATGGTTCGATAAAAACGCAGGCCATGGAGAGCCCAATTGGGATCGGTCCACGATTGTCCTCACCAGCGAATACGTTCATGAGCCAGTTTACTTCCGTTATGCATGGGCGAGAAATCCACTCGAGACATTGAAATCGACAGACAACGCAGGCCTCCCCTTCGATACTCAGCGAAATGATTCCTTTACACTCTCCGATATGTATCGAATCTACGTCGGCAAAACCACTTCTACGCCAGGTGTCTTACAAGAGAATGAGAAAAGAGAACTTATCAAAGTCCTAAAGGCCGAGGACCTCAAGCGGCGTATGGACGAGGCTCAAAAACTACTCCAAAGCCAATGAACTACTGACGGGGGTTCCGATGAAGTGAACTTAGCTTGGCCACTGCCACCAAGCGAATGCCGAAGAATTACACTCTATCGGAGATTCAGAGTGCAGAGATACGACGCCTAGCAGCAATCGTTTTTGCAACTTCGTCCGGCCTATTCTACAAAGGTTCCTGTCTAGAACCCATGCTATCCATCTCACGTCTTAGTACTTCGGAAAAATGGTAGGTGACGGAAATCGTTCTTCGATACTGCCTGAACCATCGTTTAAATACTCTTCCCGCGGGACATTCACCAGCGGCCAGAATTGGGACGAATCCGCACTGTTCGTCCAGGACGTATGCCTTCAATGATCAAATCGGTATCGAAACGAATCTGAATCCCACTGCTTCCTATCGGTGCGGGTGCCTCACTTTGGATAACTTCCAGAATCGTTCCTCTCGATGCCATATGGGCCGGTCCATATGCACCATGAGTATGCTTGAGAGTCGCTTCTACGGCATTCATCATCGCGGGCGCATCCTTCTTAAAGTCCGAGTAAAGCGAAGCATCCATTCCACCAAAGAGCGTCGCCGTCACTGTCGCTCTTCCAAACTTGCCATACTCGACAGCATCGACACAAGCGGGCATCCAACGACTACGGATAAATGCCTTGTGAACTTCACTTTGCTGACGGGTTGCTCGCTGCATGGAAGTTGAATCGAGCCAGATGTCCGAAATATGGAATCGACCAAAAACGCCATCTGGTGTTGGCTTCCAGGTGATACCAAGCATCATCGGCATGTCATTGAAGGACTTTTTGCCTTCTGCAGGCAATAGGCCTTCTTGGATCAACTCGGCCACTTGCAGTTGTTCACGACCTCGCCAAATTCTCGTGGAAGCGTCGAATGTCATCGACTCGGAAACCGCCTGTGAAGACTGAGCCCCCTTCGATTCGCGCCGCGCAAGCACCATTCCAGATTCATTTCGAACATCGACCTCTTTTAATTTCCAAACGAACCCTTCGCGTTCGCAATAACTTGGTTCATCCTCCATTAGAAGAACATGATTTTCGGCCGGAAAAATTCCGGCTCCACGATTATGATTGGCATCCCGTGTCTTATTATTCTCCGGTAGCACGGGAACAGATGATGTCTTTGGGTCAAGCGGCAGGAATGCACGAATGTGAAGCATTGTCCCCAAAGGTATATCCCGCAAATCCGCAGGTGCACCGTGATAGCGGACGACTCCGTAGGGAAGCATCGCGATGGGATGAGGATCATTTCGGAAGAACATTCCAGATCCCTTCACCCGCACGCTTCCTCGTCGATTCGCATGATCTACAAAGACGAGCTCTCCTTGATAATAGTGGGATTGATCGATAGGCGGAAACTTGCCTGGTGTTGGTCGAAAAACCTCGTCGATCCGACCTGGATCCTTCTGCACGGATGGCGACTGCCCCGTTGCAAGGGCAATGAAGAGTAGCATCAACAGCACCGCCGCGCCTGCTCCGCAACCAGCAGGCCATCTCCAACGAATTCTTAGCGAGCTCAACCAATTCATAGTTCGATCACTTGATTGCTATCGCCAAACTTATCGATTTCAACTCCCATTCGCTGAGCCATCATCAACAATAAATTACTTAGATGGGCGTCGGCATTGGCAGGTCGACTACAAAGGCCATAGTGTTCTGACGGTTTATCGAGTTGATAGCCTTTGAAATGACCTTGATTGAAGTCAAGATGGCTTCCATGCTTGATGCCAAGATCCGAGCCGCCCGCAAGTACCAACGGTAGGTTTGCATTGCCATGGCTATGACCATACGACATACCGCTACCAAAAAGCGCCATGGTAGAACCTAGCATTGGCTCGCCGTGAACATCCTTCGTTTCCGATAAACGGGTTAGGAAATAACTGAACTGCTCAATAGCAAATGTGTCATATTTCGTTAGCTTTTCCATGTATCCGGCATCGCCTCCATGGTGGCTCAATTGATGTCGCGATTCTGTAATGCCTATTTCAGGAATCGCAAATGCATCCCCTTCCCCACCTAAACTGAAAGTGGCCACTCGCGTCACATCTGTTTGAAAAGCGAGCACGATCAAGTCATATACCGTACGAAAATACTCGCCAGCCATCGTTGCCGCGATATCACGATTGGTTCTCTTCCGATCTGCTTCTGAGATGGTTGGAAGTGGTGTATCTAGCCAGGCATCAGCGCGTCGCGTTCGAATCTCTGCCTCACGGACCGATGATAGGTACTGATCCAATCGCCCTCGATCGGCAGCTCCCATCGACTCTTCAAGTCGCTTCACTTCCGACAAGTTGGCATCCAAGACGCTCCCTTTACGTTGAAGCGATTTTCGTTGCGATTGAATTCCACCTTTCGGTTGTTCAAAAAGCGATGCAAAGATTTCACTGCATCGTCGCATGGCAGGCAATCGCACTCCATCTGCAGTCCAAGCAAGCGAATCTTGTGTAAGAGCAATTTCGATGGAAGGGTAACGTGTGTGCTTTGATGTGACTTCGGCCATCTTTTGATCGACGGAAATCGTGTTGCGATCGGAGGGCCCAAGTTTCCCGCCAGTCAACCATATCGAGATGCAATTGTGGTGGTGCCCCAGTCCACCAGGGTGATGCAATCCGCTGATAGGGGTTATCACTTTGCGATGTTTTTCTAAAGGTTTCAGTGATCGTGAAAATTCATAATCCCTCCCAGCCTGCGTGATTTGATAGTTGAGAGAATGAACGCCATTCGCCAAATAAACAAAGGCACTTCGGCGTGGAGTTGGAATGGGCTCGGCAGCACGGAGCGGTATCATGCATTCCAAGAACGGAAGCGATATGCAGCTTCCCATAGCACGCAGAGCATGCCGGCGATCGAGAAGCCAGGATTGGGATAGATAGTTGCTCACATTCATCTGCCTTTTTACCTAGACATATACATTATCGCTTTTTCATCAAATCGGAAAGCGCTACGGCCCGAACCATATCTCGTACACGATACTCTTTCGACTTCGATTCTTCAACGATCCGCCTTATGTCATCCTCATCATCGACGCTCAATACACGACGAAGCGCGTATGTACAAAGGTGTTCGATGAAGGCTCGGGCAATTTGGTCGCGATCTTCGAGCAAACGCTGTTTGAACTCAACGGCATCATGGAATGCACGACCATCGGGCATCAAACCTGAGGAATTGATTGCAGGGTCATCGCCAACACCCTTTTCTACCTTTTCGTGAGTCCTCCATTGACCAATAGCATCATAGTTGTCCCAAGCGATGCCGAAATGATCGATTTTCGCGTGGCATGCAGCACAGCTAGGATGGCTTCGATGCAACTCGATCTTTTGCCGAATGGTTGTCTTTGTAGTCAACGGAGAATTCGGTTCAATGGGATCCACATTCGCAGGTGGAGAAGGTGGAGTTCTTCCAAAGAACACTTCACTGACCCAAACCCCACGGTGAACGGGCCGATGCCGAGTACCGTCTGAGGTTAATCCCAAAACGGCCCCCATGCTTAGCAAACCACCACGATGATCTTCTGGTCGAACTTGCACACGTTGAAAACCTTCCGATGTTGGCTCCGGAAGACCATAGAACTCGCATATCCTGGCGTTCGCAACCGTCCAATCGGATTCAACGAAACTATCCACAGACAGGTTCTTAAAAAGCACCTCGCGAAAATATTCTACCGGCTCGCGACGAAGACTTGCTTCAAGCCATGCATCGTACTTGGGATAGAGCTTCTTATCCGGAGGAAACATACCTACTCGATGCAACTGCAACCATTGCCTTGCAAAATCTTCAACAAAACGATTGATCTTCTCGGCTCCCAAAATGCGATCCACTTCAACGGCCAGCGTTTCATCATGAAGGCCGCCATTCTGAGAAGCGTCCAATAGTTTTTCGTCCGGCATGCTGCTCCATAGAAAATAGGAGAGCCGTGTCGCAAGTTCCGAATCCGTGAGTTGTTCGCGTGATTTTGGTTCCCCTTCAACGATGTAAATAAAATTTCTTGACGTCAGTATTCCCAATAAAGCAACGCGATAGGCATCCACCAGCGACTCGCCAGCCTTTCGTTCAGCGACATATGCGGCTAAGTAATCCACAAGCTCATCTCTTTGCACCTTCCGTCGCCAAGCTCGTTGAGCGAATTGTTGCAAATGCGCAGCAACGATTTCATCCGTTGCATCTTCGGGTGGAAGTATCTGTCCCCGCAGCGCTTTCTCTGACACTGATACGATGGGACCTTCCCACTCAATCCAATCGAGAATAACCGTGGAGAAAATCCCATTCCCTCGGTCATCGAACATTTGGGGCGCATTTGGATTGAGCAATAAAGGCTCGCTGCTATGCGTAAACAAATAGCTCTTCGCACTGCTAAGCGCATTGCGAAACGCGGCGCCTTGGCGTCGATCAATCACATCGGTCGAAACGACGCAAAATTCTAACGAGGTCGGCTTGTCCAGAAACACTTCGGCTTCATAGATTTGTGGATGATCCTCCGACGCCACAATGTCAAACTCGACAAGGCCATCGACAGTTTCTTCGCCCGTCTCCTTACCAAGACTTAGATGCGCTGGCTGACCTCCAGGAGGTCGGATTCCACTTGCTTGAAATCGGACCCGATAGAGGCCGCTGGGATCGACACTAGACTTTCCAAACCAATTGGACTTGAACGCTGTCTGAACGCGTCCTGGAAATAGCAAATACCGTAGTGGTCGTTGGATCCCAAAATGGTCCAATGCTGCTTGCTGCTCTTTACCACCATTGTAGTGAAGCTCTATAGCAGTCTTCCGGACCTTTCGATCTTCAGAATGGGAACTCGATAACGCTCGATCAATAATTTGCTCGGCGGCTCGATAATATCGATCCATATGTGAAGGCGAAAGGGATAATTCCGAACCAATTCGATCAAATCCATGCCATCGTGTATCTTCATTGAGTTCACCGGGCTTTGTAGGATCGTAACGAACGCCGAGTAAGTCATAGATCGTATTCTGATACTCGCTTCGGCTTAGGCGATAATGCGAGATCGATGGCCTTGCTGCCATCCGAACGGCTCGACCTTGTTTCAGCAACTGGTCCAATGTCGAAATGAACTTCTCGATTTCCTGCTGACTTGGCTGAGCTTCCGGTTTTGGCGGCATCTGGCCGCTTGCAACTTTCTCAAGAACTTCCGCCCAACGATTCACTGCACTCGCATCACCAAAATTGCGGTTGAGTTGGTCGATTCTCAAACTCCCCTCTTCCTTCTGAGGGCCGTGGCAACGAAAGCAATGATCCCTGAGAAACGATTCCCATGAATCCTCGCCATGCACGGGAGAAACGCAAGCGATGCAGATGATTAGAAAAATCGCAAAGCGAATCAAGGCAACCCAATCGACAGACCTGAATTGAGTCGTTCCACAATTTGCGTGCTTGCCCATCGTTGACCACCGCGATCGTCGCGTCAAGAAAGAAACAGATTCGGCGCGGATTAGAAGTGATTTGAATCTGCCGAACCATCCACTCGTCTATCGAGAACTCACTCTACATCCTTTTCCATTCTAGTCTTTACGCTTTCGGTTTGCGATCCAAGCAAATAACGCTGCCGAGATAACACTTACGCTCCAAATACAAAGCATTGCGAACACGAGGACATGGGTAACACCTGAAAGGACGATGCCGGCAACATTGGGCCAATCTTGGATCGGGACCGCGACGATCATCGGGAGTAAAACGAGAAAGTGCAAAGCTCAAAAATCTTCATCCAGGAGCGAAAACCGATCTTCGGTATCCACGCAAATGAAGCCCCAACAACCAAGCCAAACAAGCCAATCCCTACCATCACCGAAATAAGACCTGCCCCAATCGGCCTAGCGTCATCGAAAGTGTCGGTCGACAACGGAGGCACTGCGTACGTCATCAAGAACTGAACCAACCACTGATAACTAAGAGGATAGATGAGGCAAAATCCCATACCTGAAATCATGGCCGCAAAAATTCGCTTCGCGTTTAAAGACACACATGAGTTCCTAGCGACTTTAACATCTCTTCATTTCAATGGAACTTCATCGTAGTACGGAAAAGCAATCATTGCTGGAATCCAAATCGCCAATCCTATGATCAATGCTATCAAGAGGCGTATGAGTTCTGCTTGATCCTCGTTCGAGACACGAGTAACCACGTCCGAGTGATCAAGATACATAGCACACCAACAGAAAATGCTGCGCAACAGTATGGCAATGAGGCAAGGTGGGCCCAAAGAATACAGCAGACTATTCCAACCAACAAATTTCACGTAATCAAATAGAAAGCAGCAAATGGTGAGGATGCTGAAAAGTGCCAGCATACTAATTTGATTCGCTTGGGGTCGATTCATTCTGGTCATCCGCAATCTCAAAAGAACGTACAGGTCACTACCAGAATCCTTCGCCGATTGCATGGAGGTTAATACGAAGTTATCCGCAAGGAAAACGTATTCTATGAATTGCTGGAATCACTTACACCATGGGAATCGAAGCTTTCTGTCAATAATTCGGCGCAAGAAGGTTCATCACAGTACCATCGCTTGGCATTCGATTGAAACCAACGCGTTAGTCGACGTACTTGTCCAATCCCAGGGGCTCTAATATTCGCGAGGGCATCTGACGAAAGCGATCATGTTGAGCGTCCAATAGTGCGGATCACTTCGGCAAGGACTCACAGCATAGGATTGTTGTTGGCGGGGATCATTAGCCCTTCGACATCGGTTCAATCCGTTCAAAGTCAAAGAGGCAAATGACACTCAACTTATGCCGGCAGCACTTTTCCTTTGGCTCAGGGCGTGCATCCGCGACTCCTAGGCATGCTTTCTCACGAACTTGCCGGCTCGTATCCTAAACATCTCGGTCCTTTCAAGGAAATCGTACACCACTGAGACGCGCACTTGGCAGAATGGAAAATTTAGAATCGGGATGCTGACAACCAAATTCTGCATATAGCTTTTGTTACAATCTCAGGAATGAATAACCTACCTTTCATTGTAATCCTTGCCTTGATTCTTTCCCTCACTAACGTTGGAAAAGTAGACGCTCTTCAGGCCGCAGATGGATTGTGGGCAGGCACTGCCAAGATTGACATCACGCACCCGCAAGCAACACGAGTCCACGATCCCTGTTTTGCGAAAGCCCTGGTGCTCAAACAAGACCAAACCCTTGCAGCGATTATTACGATCGACGCCGTCGCCATCGGAGGTATCGGTTCGATTCGCAACACCTTTCTCGAAACGATTCGTACGGAACTTGCTCGAGATCCAGGGATCCCTGCCAGCAATGTGTTTGTCAACGCTAGTCATTGCCACGGGCAAGTCAATCCGGATTCGGAAGAGTCGGTTATTGCAACGGTGCGAACAGCTTTCAAACAGATGGAACCCGTAACCGCAGGCGTCGTCTCCACCGAGGAGTCGCGGATCAGTGAGAATCGTCGAGTATGGCTCAAGGATGGAACTCAAGTTGATATGCGTCGTGCCTATCCCATGGCATGGGATGAACAAATCGCATCGGTGGGACCAATCGATCCGCAGGTAGGTATCGTCAAACTTGCAAGAAAGGATCATTCAACCCTTGCCGTGATCTACAACTTTGCTTGCCACCCCATCATGAACCCACCAAGTAAAGGCTCATCAGCCGATTTGACGGGCGTTGCATCGAACCTGATCGAAACGGCCCTTGCTCGAGAAAATGCGATGGCCTTTTTCATTCAAGGATGTGGAGGCGATATCAATCCCGTGCATTATAAAAACTCTGATCGCCTACCGGATGCCGAGCCGCTAGGACATCTCCTAGGTTCGACGATTCTCAATGCTCTTGCAAAAATCGAAACAAAAGAGTCTTCGCTAGTTGTGCGGCGTCGTTGGTTGAGTCTTCCTCGAGCAGCCGATTTCCAAAGCCGTATCGAATCTCTGGAATCACAAAGGAGTCGGCTCGTCGAGTCGCTAAAACCAACCAACATTCAATTCAAACAATTCTTGCCGTTGCTCATACAACAGCGTTTCGATCCCGAATACCCGACGCAGAACGCTCAAGCCTACCTCCATGCAAAGCAGCAAAACGATCCGAGCATTGCCATGCAGGATGCTGAAAACAAAGGACAGATCGAAGCCTACCTAGCCAATCTTCAAAGCATGGAACAGATTACGCGACTCAATACAAACCTCGCCTTACTCAAGATGCATCAAGCCAAAGCTGAGCAAGCGTTGCATGCAAACCTCGATTGCGAACTCGGAGGCCTACGAATTGGATCTTTTCGATTGATCACTTTTCCGGGTGAACTGACGAGCGAAATCGGGATCAACATCAAACGACGATCCCCTGCTGGAACATTTGTTGCGGGATATACCAACGGTTATATCCATTATTTGCCTACACTTGAGCAGCGTCAGAACAAAGGCTTCGCTCAGGAAGACTGCGATTGCATGGTGGCTCCCGAGTGGCAACGCCTATTTGAAGAGGCAGCTCGCCAACTCATTCAAAGTCTCCAATAATGAATACTTTCCTCGATGCAGAGTTGTCTAAAGAGCTCAATAGATTGGGTTCAATCTTAGGACGGATTTAAGAATGGCGATTTCCACGCGAGTAAAACGTTGGCTCTATCGACTCTTTTGGGGATCGATGTTTGTCTTCTTTGCCCTTTTGGCCGTTGGCGTTTGGGGTTGGTGGTACCTCCATCCAGGTCATGATCGCACGGATGGTATCGTATACGGAAAACGAGGCGAACACGATCTAACGATGGACATCATTCGCCCGACTCATCCCAATGGCAAAGCCATCGCATTGATGGTGAGTGGCGGTTGGAAATCGAAGGGACCCGGAGAATTTCCCACTTGGATGATGGCTCCCATTCTTCGCCATGGCTATACCGTATTTGCCGTGTGCCATGTTTCGCAACCTCAATCGAGCGTTCAAGAGATCATTGAGGACATGAAACGTGGCATACGCTTTATTCGCCAACATGCAGACGAATACAAAATCGATCCGGATAGGATCGGTGTCACAGGTGGCAGCGCAGGAGGACACTTAAGTTTGATGCTTGCGACTCGCGGAGACGCAGGCGATCCCAATGCCGACGATCCATTGGAACGCTTCAGCAGCCAAGTGCAGGCTGTTGCGATATTCTACCCGGTGACCGATCTCGTCGACCTCGGAGATTCAACGGAGAACCTTCGTGATGGAGGACCGCCAAAGAGTTTTGTCCATTCCTTTGGTCCCGATGGGCAGGACAAAGACAAGTGGCCTGGCATCGCACGCGAGTGTTCTCCACTACACTTCGTTCACGATCGATTACCTCCAACGCTCATCTACCATGGCGATGCAGATACGCTGGTCCCTCTCGAACAATCCGAGCGATTTCGTGATCGAGCCCAGCAGCTTGATCGACTTGTCGAACTGGTAGTCCATCGCGGAGGTGGGCACGGATGGCCAACCATGGTATGGGACATCCGAAGCTTCGCCCTTTGGTTCGATCAGCACCTTTAAAAGTTTGTGCTCCGTACATGTTGCGATTGTCTCGCAGTACTTTGACTCTTGACGAAATCAGAACGGTGGTTCATCATTCAATAGATTGATTGAATGTTTTGGTCCGATCGAGGCGTTCATGGTTGACAACACGGAATACTGTTCCGAGTCTCCCGAAAAGGCTGGGAAGCAAGCGTCTTTACAGACGTGCGAGCGAACTGCCGCCCTTTTTCGAGTTTTGGGAGATCTGAACCGTTTGCGTCTATTATCTTTGTTATGCCATCGAGAGATGTGTGTTTCGGAACTTACCGAAGCATTGCAAGATAATTTGCCTGCGATATCGCAGCGATTGAAACTCTTGCGATCGGAACAACTCGTCCAGACTCGCCGCGAGGGCAAGCACGTTTACTATCGGTTGACGGATCGCAAGTTAGTCCAACTCATTCGAAACGGCTTGGCGCATGCAGAAAAACGATCGCCTCAAACAGCCAATTAAATCCCCAAACCAACAGCTTGATCGGACGATGAGCCCATCCAAACTTACCATCGACGAATTGAAGAACCTCTTACGGAAGCAGGATCTGCGGGCGACCCCAGCTCGGGTAGCTGTGCTGGGCTTTTTGGTTGAGGCGAGCAGCCCGATTACGCACTTGGACGTTACCGAAGCGTTGGGAAACCAAGGGCTTTGAGAAATCGACGCTGTTTCGTGCATTAAGCGATCTTGCCGAAGCACATATGGCTCGCAAGTTAGACCTGGGTGACCACGTGTGGCGATTTGAATTGGTGCGATCCGAAAAAGATGGCCATCCTCATATGCTCTGTGTCGATTGTGAAGTGTGCAGTGTTTTGAACGATGGACAGGTCGAACTCAAAACCTCGCGAACGCTTGGTACCATCGAAAACGTCCTTCTCAAGGGCATTGCAAGGACTGCCGCTAAGAAACGATCCGCGTCCGCAGTCCTTTTCGCTCTCCCTGGGTTGGCCTACAACTAAATTGGCCGACACAAACGATACAATCGTTTTCTTATCGATATTTCACACCATTCTGGCTATCGACTGAGATCCTTCTTTCGGGACGCGTACTAGCTTTTATCAGTTATGTCATTTGCGGCTCTCGAAAGGAATTGCATGTCCTTTTGAACCTCAGTCCATTTTCCGGCCTGTTTCGGCTGTTCCCGTTATCGCCGCTGTCGTCGGACGACGGACATTCCGATCTCAATTCGTCGATTCACCAGCGATAGATACTCCCGATCATTCCATGAAGCTGCGGACACGAACAAGATCAACATGCTGGTCATGGATAACTCGCAGGATCGCCTTTTAGCCGCATTCATGGTAGCCACTTCGGCTGCATCGTGCGGCATGGAAGTCTCCATGTTCTTTTCTTTTTGGGCAACAGCGGCTCTCAAGAAGAATCGCAAGCAAGTTGGTTCGAAGTCACTGGTGGAACGAGCATTTGGATGGATGCTCCCCAGTGGTCTACGCGCCACCAAACTCTCTCAACTGCATATGTTTGGACTAGGTAAGCTTCTTTTGCAAAGTGAAATGAAGCGAAAAAATATCGCCGACCTCGAACGGCTGCTCCAAACTGCAGGGGAACTTGGAGTCCAAATTAGCGTCTGCGAAATGTCCATGAGACTCATGGGGATCACCCGCGAAGAGCTAATCGCTTATCCCGGCCTCACGTACTGTGGCGCGACAACCTTTGTAGACGCATCCACGCAATCCAACACAACGCTCGTTTTCTAACACCTCACAACTCTCATGCTGGATTCATCCAAACAAGGAGCTCCTTCCCCAGCAACGCCAAATCCTGGCGTCGAGTTGACCGCTGCGCATTTGGAATACTTGCTCGCACAGATTCAATCGTCCGTCGACACTGCGATGGTACCGTTGACATCCCCCTCAGAGCAGTTGCAGTTTCTTTCGCAATTTCGCCAACTTCAGGAAGCGATTCACCGAGCCTCCGCCGAGTTGCGACTGTCAAACGCAAAATATGAGAACTTAGCGAGGGCTCAAGCAGACGCCATCGTGCGGTCGGCTGAGATCATCGAAGAACTCGAAGCAACTAAAGTCGAGCTCGATTCCGCGAGAACCGCAGCCGTACGAGCTGCGGCCGAAAAGGAAATGCTCGCGCAAACCATCTACGCAAAGACCAACGATGCCGTACTCATCTTACGTGAGGGCAAGTGCGTCTCAGCCAACCCCAATACACTGCAACTATTCAACGTTCGCATCGAGGAGATCCTTCTAGAATGGCCCTCCTTTTTTTCTGCCGCCCATCTTGTCGATGGTAGTATCGCAGAAAGCTTTCTCAAAGAACTCCATCGACAAGCCATTGAAGGGAATCCAGGGAGCCTTGAAATCGCCATCAAGCGTCACCAAGAAACGCTTTGGTGCGAAGTCAGGATGAATCCCTTTGAGATGGAGGGCGCATCGCACGTACTCGTCAATGTCAACGACATCACTTCACGACACGAACTTGAAGAGGCCGTCCGACACCATCGTGATTTTCTCTTTTCCATCATCAATGCCGTTCCCGATCCACTGTGTGTCGTAGATCATTCTGATCGATTCGTCGTAGCCAATGACTCCTTTTGCGAAACCGTTCAGCAATCCCGCGATGAAACGCTAGGTAGCTTTGCTTCCGAACTAGGTTATTCCATTCGACCGCACAATCCTTCGGCACCGGAAACTGGCTCGGTCGAAGAAACAGTTCAAAAGCAACTGGATGGCAAACATCACATTTACTCCGTCCGCAAAGCCGTTTTCCACGATCAGCGATCTAAAAAGCCCTATTATATTGCAGTCTCTCGCGACGTTACGGAACAACGACAAAGGGAAGATCGCTTGAGCCTTTTGGCAAGTGTTTTCAAGAACATTGCCGAAGGTGTTGCGATACTTTCTTTAGAGGGTCGAATTCTTGAAGCCAACCCTCGCTTGCTGGAACTCCTCAACATTTCCGGTTCGGTAGAAATCGAGCTTCGAAAGGCGCTGGATCTCGGAATTGAGAATCTCGAATCCAAGCTGCAGCAAGTTGCGCAAGGTCGCAATTGGGCTGGCAAGATATCCGCAAAAACCTCAGATGGCAAATCGCGATGGTTCTGGCTCTCCTTGAGTGTTTCAACAAGCCTCTTCCAAAAAGAGACGCAGATCATTGCGTTATTCTCCGATGTCACGCAACTGGAACGATCGCAACGTCAGCTCGCCAAACAAGCCCTCAACGACAACTTGACTGGGCTCCACAATCGACGCTATTTTTCTAAGCAAGTTCAGCAGTGGATTCGTGATCATCGCCATAGCGAAAAGCATTTTGCGGTCATCTTCATGGACCTGGATGATTTCAAAAGCATCAATGATGTGTCAGGCCACGGAACTGGAGACAGGCTTCTCATTGAGGTAGGCAAACTCCTCCGTGAAAAACTGGGACACCAAGCGATCGTTGCAAGATTTGGTGGAGACGAATTTGCTGCGATTCTCGAGTACCGCTCCCGAGATTGCGATCGGGTCCGAAATATCTTGGCGAAAGTGATCGAACGATTTCAACATCCGCTGGTCGTCGACAACCGAGAGATCACAACGGGTGTCTCCATCGGTGTTGCGAACTTTCCCGATCATGGTACGGACTCGCAGACTTTGATGTCCAACGCGGACATCGCCATGTACGCAGCCAAATCAGCTGGCAAGAACCAATTTCGCTTCTTCTCTCAAGAAATGCAGGCCAAGACGGAATACCGGCACCAACTCCAACTAGAACTTCGACGAGCCCTTCAGAACGACGGTATCTCGCTCGCATTTCAGCCCAAAGTGGAAGCCTTTCTCAATACCAATGCAGGTGTCGAGGCATTGGCTCGCTGGCGCAAAGAAGATGGAACCCTTGTTCCTCCCTCAGAGTTCATTCCCATCGCAGAGGAATCGGGCCTGATTTTGCAACTTGGAAATCAAGTCCTCTCCAAGGCCATCCGAACGGCTCGCGATTGGTACGAACGTGGTATACAACTCCTCCCCATTGCTGTAAATGTTTCGCCTCAGCAACTTCGCTCGCCAGACTTCGTCGAACATCTTGACCACATGGTCAAACTGCATGATGTGCAACCTTCGTGGATTGAACTCGAGATCACAGAGAATGCTGTTATCGAGGATATTCAATATGCCATCGAAACCTTCCGAAGACTTCATAAGCTCGGATTTCGAATTGCCATCGACGACTTTGGGACAGGCTACTCGTCTTTAAATTACTTACGACACTTCCAGATCGATACGCTCAAGATTGATCGATCGTTCGTCTCCGAAGTAACGACGGACAAGAACCTCGCCGCTATCTCCAATGCGATTATTTCTTTGGGGCATGGTTTGGGCCTCAAAGTCGTTGCAGAGGGAGTTGAAACCGAGGAACAAAAAACATTTCTTGCAAATGCAGGCTGCGACATCCTTCAAGGATATCTCATCAGTCGCCCTGTTTTCGTCCAAGAAGCGGAAGCCTGGGCCCATGCCAAAGCAAATCCCAATCGCCAGAGTCCCGCCTGTGGAGAGTCTCTATGACCGCTGCTGAACATCCACCGATCTCCGTCGAACCGGCATCCATTCCTTCTAGGATTTTGGATTGTCGCAATATGAATTGCCCCATGCCGATCGTCGAACTTTCTAAGGCAGCCCGCACGCTGGAACGCGATGATGTTCTCGAAGTGCTGGCAACTGATTTAGCATTCAAGATGGATTTGGAAGCGTGGCTTCGACGAACCGGACATGAATGCATTTCCTTCGAGAATTCGGACTGCCAAAGGGCGCGCATCCGCATTGCAAAGGATCCATCATGATCCTTCCGACGGATCCTTCCAAGACAGAATCACCTCGTCAAGTTGTCATCATTCTCACCACGGGCAAATCCGATCAAGGAAAGAATGCAACCTTGGCCCTCAGTTGCGGACTTTCGTCCTTGGCCTTGGGGCATTCCGCGACTCTATTCTTGACAAGCGACGGACTGGTTTGGGGATACGAACGAGCGAGCCAAGGGGTCAGCATTCCAGGCTTTCCCGAACTGGATCTATTGCTTGATCAGTTTCTAGCTCAAGGAGGAGAACTTCTCCTTTGTTCAGCGTGTCAGCAAACTTGCGATCTCCATCACGCTCATACCGATTATGGCCCCCAGAGAGCGCAAGCATCACTCGCCGGCTTCACCACCATTGTCGAACGTTCGGTTGCAGGAACTTGCATCACGTTTTAGATTCGGTTTGACTTCGCTGACGTATCCACCGAACCACGAAATCGAACACGTCTTCGCGATCATGCTCATGGTGAAGATCATGATAGAGTCCTTGCCATGCCTTCCATTCGCAACAGTGCGAAGCGGCAGCCGCAAATGCAGCGCTCGCACGGCTACAAGTAATGGCATCCTCGGTTCCATGCATCATCAACATGGGCACGCTCAACTTCTTGGCCTGGCCCATGCTCCACCGCCCCGCTTCTAGCATCGAAATGCCTAAGGCCGCCGAGACTCTCCTACGAATGAGTGGATCGGTTCGATAGTTATCCACTTCGACGCGATCATGCGTCAGATGAGCAGGATTGAGATCCGTTGGCAAGGTAAGGGTTGGCCAGAATTTCCCGAGCGATTTCCCAATGGCAATCTTCCATGCGGGAGGCTCTTGGGTGGTTTTTAGTAAGGGGCTGGCCGCAATCACACCCTCTAGTTGAGCCCTTTGCTTGAGGGCAACATACGTTACGAGGCCTCCACCTAAACTCTGCCCATACAGAAATCGTGGAGCCTTGAAGCGATGCAAGTGATCGATCAATACTTCGATGTCCCTCACTAAAGTTTCAAAGTGGGGCATGTCTCCACCTGTTCTCCCATGTCCCAATTGATCGTAACTAAAAACTCCGATTCCCTTCTGCACCAACCATCGAGCCATTGCCTGGTAACGCCCCGAATGATCGCCAAGACCATGCACAATTCCCATCACAGCCTGGGGACGTTCGTCTGGCAACCATGATTGCGCGAAAAGAGAGCGTCCGCGATGACTACTCAAAGAAAACTCAGTGTGCTTCATGATAGATTGGTAGGCAAATCATTTAAGCCACATGCATCGATGGTTCGCCGAATATGCTCAACACATCGCGTCAACTGGGATTGTTCGGCTTCATTCATACCAGGTTGCAGAACTCGTTGCACCCCATTTCGTCCGATGACCGCGGGGAGCGATAGATAGACATCACGATGCCCCGCATAATCCTCTACATAGGTCGAGACGGGGAGCGTCCGACGACTATCGTTGAGTATCGACTCAACGATCATGGTACCGGCCAAGGCGATTGCATAGTTGGTGTAACCCTTGATTGCAAAGATCTCATGCGCCGATTCGACCGTTTGCCGAAAAGCCTCATCGACTTGGATATTGGGATCAAGGCGTTGACCACCCGTGGCCGCTACGCTGACAGCTGGAAATTGAGTTTCCCCGTGTTCGCCCAAGACGTAGGCTCGAATATCATCGGGGTGTATCTGCAGTTGCCGCGAGAGATAGGTGCGAAACCGAGCGCTATCAATCAACGTTCCCGTACCAAGCACTCGATTCGATGGTAGTCCACTTGCTTTCCACGCAACGTACGACATCGCATCGACGGGATTGGTAACGATCAGCAAGATGGCATCGGGACTGTAGCGAACGTATTCCGGCACCATCTGGCGGAGTAGCTTTGCGTTCTGTTGAGCGCCCGCCGTCCGCGAACCAGGGACGCCGGGAGCGCCAATGGTAAAAATGATCACATCCGACTGAGCAGTATCTGGGATATCGCCAGCCCGAACTTGAACGGCCCGCTGCGCAAAACCTGCAGCATGCTGAAGGTCAGCCGCTTCCCCCTCGGCTTTTGCTCGGGTGCGATTCACGAGGACGATTTCTTCGCAAAGTCCGCGACAAAGGAGCGAAAAGGCCATAGTGCTTCCTACGTGCCCTGCTCCAACGATTGTGACACGACTTTCGATTCGATGATCGGATGGAACTTGCAATTGGTACCTTTCACCTCAGGTATTTTTGTGATGCATTGTCACAAATCGCTAGAGACGATCCCACCCAAGGTACGTCTCGAAGATCTCAACTTCAATTCCCGTACCATTTGCCGCTCATTGTACTAGAACAGTCACGCTGTTCTGCTAGCTGAATGATCCGATATTTTATCCCTCATTGGCTTCCATTTCCAACTCTCGTGTGGAATTCGTTTCACAATATTCGTATGATTGAGTCGACGTTAGCACACAGGAGATATGCCAAATGCCAGATGAAGTAAGCCTAGTGGTTAGCACCGAGGGATTGATGGCATTAGCCGACATGGCCTTAGCATCCAAGAGCCAATCACGATTGGAAGAGCTATTGGCGAAGAATGTCGAAGGCGAACTTTCGGCCGAGCAAACAAAGGAACTCGACCTTTTGCTGATGCAAGTTGATGAGCTCAATCTCGTGAAAGCTCATGCGGCTGCTAAGCTACATCAAATGAAGAATTAGGAAGTGATTTGAGCGTCTACATTCCTGCCGAGCTGAGGCAACGTGTACGTGCTCACTTCTTGCAGCGGTGTGCATATTGTCAGTCGAGCGAAGCGCTTACGGTAGTCACCTTTGAAGTCGAACACATCCAACCGTTGTCGCTCGGAGGGCAAACTGGCTTTGAAAACCTCTGCCTTGCTTGCCCTACCTGTAATCGACACAAAGCCAATCGTATTATTGGGCTCACCGATCAAGGGATCGAGGCGCGATTATTCCACCCTCAGCAGGATAGCTGGCTTGATCACTTTGATTGGTCAGTGAACGGTACGGTCATAGTTGGGTTGACTGAGATAGGTGTTGCCACGGTCAACCTATTGCGCATGAATCGTCCTCAATTGGTTGAGGTGCGGTCCCTTTGGGTCATTATTGGTAAGCATCCACCGAATTGAGCCGGCAGCCCTTTGTAGAGCGCATCTATCGGACGAGCCATGCTTCAGGAAAGATGTTAAATAGAGAGCTTCTACTGGGGAGTAGCAAGCAAACTGCCTAATACAGTTTTTGAGTATGGTTTTTCAAAACCGGGTCGCACACCGAAAAGATGGTAACGCTGTGGAAGGAACCGTGGCCATCATGACCAAAATAGTGCTGAAGGGTGCTGGTCACACTCTGAGTCTGAGCATCGTAGGTGCGTACGGTCTGACTGATCTCATCCATGCCAAAGGTATAGACGATTTGCTTGATCCGCTGCCCGGTTGCATTCTTGCTCGTCTCTACGATTGTTTTGAGAATACCCCGTAAAGTTGTTGTAATCGATGAGGTATTCGGTTGATCCGGTAAGCTCACCTAATTCAATCTGGCCGTTCCGTTCGCATCGGCATATGTTTTGGCAGAGATTCGCGTTCCATGGGAGTCGTATTGGTAATCCACTCTCGCCAAGGGAGAGCCATTCTTACTGGTCGTGGCGGATATCATTCTCCTTGAAGGTCATAGGAAAAGCTCTGAGCCGTTTCCGTGACGCTTCCACGAACAACTGTTTTTGCAGACTGCTGAGTACCACTCCAGGAGTAGGGAGGTCGTTTGATCAATCCGACCCATTGCTACCTTCATCGAGCTGCTCACTCAGAATTCGGTCATTGTTGTCGTAAAGATAGGTAAATACCTGATCGATGACATTGGGCGTCGAGGCAAGGTTGGTTGTGCGTTTCACCCGATTGCCAAACAGATCCATCACAAACGTGTCGGTGCGATCGACCGCATCATCGAAACTATCGATCATTTCCTGGGTAAGCCGGTTGTTGGCATCGTAGATCCAATCGTAGGTTGTCGTGCGAGCTACATCAGGAGTACTTGCATTGTTGTCGGCATCGAGCCAAAAAGTCTCGACCATCTTGGTCCTCAGTCCGACCGCGTTCTGTGTGTACTTGAATTCATCGCGAAGAGGGTTGTCTCCCAAATCGTATGGCGTATTGTCCGGCCCTAAATGTCGCATACGAATGATTCGCCCCATCGAATCGAATTCCGACTCTTCTTTAGGATTTCATTAGAGATCAAATACATTTTCTGGGCCTTTTGAACGGAATACCATAGCTGTTGTCTTTTTCTTTTGTACCCATTCCAGTCTTGCATGTGAAGTTGATCTCCGTCATCGTAGTACATTTACAGTTAGCATGAACGTACATAAATCGACTGAAAGCAATCCAGAGTTTTTCGGCATCGATAGAGTGATGTGTGATCGGTTCGTCTGAGGAGCATGGCATTACACCCATCGATACCGATCTCTTGCTCGTGGCAGATTGGTACAGCTTCATTTGGTTGCAATCACTCTTTAAAGTGATCCAATTTGACGTTTCATCAGGTCAATTATTTTACGCGCTCTTTGGCCGAGTCCAGAATAAAACGCCTCGGCATTGCGAATCACTTCTTCAGCGCGTTCCTAATTCCTGGACTGTCTGCAAGCTCTTGGCTAACTTGAATCACAACATCACGTACGGCCAACCGGTCTAGATCTGCTTGACTCATCCCTCGACCAATCTGATCAGCTTCTTCTATTACTTTTCCATACAGGCCTCTTAGGGTCCTTGAAGCACGCTAACCTCACGCGCAATCAATTTCCCATCAACTGTCTCAGCCAAAATATCTGCCCCAATAGCCCACTTACCACCAACTTTGATACCGTTCTCCGCAATCTCTTCCGAAAACTTCAGTGCGGCTGCCATTGCAATTTCTTTCGTTGCTGGTGCATGCTGAACGTGCTCGACGTGAAGTTTGTTCGCAAATCTTGCAATATCATCAAGCGGGATATTCTTCGGGAATATACGTTTGATTTGGCCACCGCTTCCAAAGTCAAGTAGAAGAAAGACACCAGACATTGCGCGCCTAGATGCACTAAGCTGTTCTCCTGATTGCGAATCGAGCCCGAAAAATAATTCGTAAAAGTTGGCTTTAATCGACATCCAGGTCAGAATCCAAATGTGTTGCCACCTGGTGCAGCCGACGCGACCGTTGTAAGGCAAGAACATCATATTCATCCCGAATGAGATTCCGGTCATCACAGAACCCATAAGGTTCCTACCCTGTCGGATCAATTCCCTGCGGGATCAACGTGCACGAATCCATACTTGTGGAAGCTCAGTGGGTCGCTGGCGTTACCTGAGTACGGATCGAGCGTCGTAAAACCTGTGCATGTCGACGCAAAAGCAGGCGCGGAGGGTATTGCTGTCGATCCGGCTATCGAAAGATTCGCCACCTGCCGTTGTAAAGGAGGTTCGTAAAGGCATTGCCTTCGATCCCGAGCGTTGACAGTTCCAACGGCTTGCGACAAGCGGTTGTGGATCATGATGTAGCTCGCCATAGGCCGCGTAGGTAAACACCTGTGCGATAGCGGCAGTGGCATCAAAAAGTACTCGCACCGAACCGTGGCCATCATGCCCAAAGTAGTGCTGAAGGGTGCTGATCACATTCTGGTCTGAGCATCGTAGGTGCGTATGGTCTGACTGATCATCCATACCAAAGGTATAGACGATTTGCTTGATCCGCTGCCCGGTTGCATTCTTGCTCGTCTCTACGATTGTTTGAGAATACCCCGTAAAGTTGTTGTAATCGATGAGGTATTCGGTTGGTCAGTAAGCTCACCTGATTCAATCTGGCCGTTCCCGTTGTAGCATCGGCATACGTTCTGGCAGAGATTCGCTCCATGGGAGTCGTATTGATAATCCACTCTCGCCAGCAGAAAACCATTCTTACTGGTCGTGGCAGATATCATTCTCCCTTGAAGGTCGCGGAAAAGCTCTGAGCCGTTTCCGTGACGCTTCCACGAATAACTGTTTCAGATTAACGAGTACCATTCCAGGAGTAGGAGGAATTTGTCTGATCGAGCGACCCATTGCCACCTTCATCGAGCTGCTCATAAATTCGGTCATTGTTGTCGTAAAAACCGATACCTGATCGACAACATTCGGCGTCAAGAAGCAAGATTGGTTGTGCGTTTTCACCCGATTACCAAACAGATCCATCACAAACGTGTCGGTGCGATCGACCGCATCATCGAAATTATCGATCATCATTTCTTTAGTGCCAGCCGGTTGTTGGCCATCGTAAGATCAATCGTAGGTCGTCGTTCGCGGCACACATCAGGGAGTACTCGCATTGTTGTCGGCATCGAGCCGTCGACCATCTTGGTCCTCAATTCGACCGCGTTCTGTGTGCTTGAATTCATCGCGAAGAGGGTTGTCTCCCAAATCGTATGGCGTATTGTCGGCCTGAAAATGTCGCATTCGACTGATTGCCCCATCAGATAAATTCGTCGATTGGATGATTCCATTCATGAATCCATTCTTCGTTGCCGGCCTTGGAGATCTGTTAGCTATAGGTGTTCTTTTCTTGCTGAGAACCTGCCCGAGCGTCCCCTTTCTCTACCACCGTCGCAGTTATCCAAAGCCAGGATTCGTTGTAAGAATATCGAGTATCTTCGGCCATATCTGCCAAATTGCTCAGATCGAGTCGGTAGCTTTGGTGGTCCATGTCCTCAACTTCTGACCTGTCACTGAATCGACATCGTTGATCATTCCTTCCGGTGTCGTTACCTGAATCAATCTGCCTTCGGAATCGTAGTATCATCCATCGCCGTGGTGCGGCAACATGCCAGCTGTTCTTCAGCGTAGACACAATCAACTTCTTGGAAGTCGTTACGTCAAAGTCGTGATACCATGCTGCGGCTGAGCCGCAATCTTTCTATCTTGGACAGGCTCAAAACTACCCTCGATCCCTCTACTGACACAACGATGCAATCTTGACATGAAAAACCGATCGAATCATTCGCCTCGTACCGTTCTCATTCCGGATATCAATCAAGGCAGAAACTGAAACGTCTTCGAGATCAGAATGAGGGTACGGCTTTTCGAGTGCTGAAGCGAGCGTCAGAATCGGCTCTGGTGACTTCTCTTGCGTCTTGAGCAGATAAAACGAGAGACAATCCTTCAGTAGACCGGTGCGTACTCCGTCGGTGTGAAACCAACTGAGGAACTGCTTAGGTTCTCTTCCTTCTGGTTGAATCCGGTAATGAAATCTTCTCCGCTGCATAGTCGATGAGCGTTGCCTCACGAGAAACAATGCATCCGTCGATACCAACGGGTGGCAGCACAATTCAGGACGCCAATCTCTACCGCTAATAACTACGAGAAATCACCGATTCCGGCATCGACCGGCACTTTGTAGCGTTCGCTGTAACGCCTCGGTTGTTAAGAACGTCCCGAGCAGGCATTGACTCAAAGTGAAAATGCGCGCTCCCTGTCTGTGCTGCTATCTCGAACAGGTTTTGCCTGATCAGCCCATTTCGATCCGCCCGTGAATGCTCTGGGTTTCGACTGGTGGATACGCTATCGCTAATTGCATCGAACTCGAACTCGCCAGTCATCCGTTCAGAAACGAGACTGAGAACTCCACCAAGTCTTTGTGCAGTTTATGAGCTTTTTGCGTCGTACCACTGAGTTGAGGAAACAGATGAAGGCACGTTGTCTCTCCCGTTTATTCGTCGCTGAGCGACGTTTATATGATAAAATCATCTATCGACTTGAACTCGCTCGATCGTACCGGAAACAACAAAAGTTGTCTCAATCCGCGCGCTCCCGAAGGGCGGGCCCGTAGCCATTGCACTATAACCGCTACTCAACACACATCTGCATTTGATCCGGTGTCGTTGATCGCCTTTGCTATGTCATCTGCCATAGAGTATGCGGCGAACAACTCCATAAATAGCAGAGCCAATTTGGTATGCCGTAAAGGGATTCAACGACTGGGATCATGGCGATAACCGAATTGCGTGCTTGTTCCACAAACGCATCCGCTAGTTTCGAGGAAATTCACCATGAAATCAGCAAATATTCCCATCTACCGCACTGCCCTGCGCCCGCCCTAAATTGAAACATCTGCACGACTGTGATTTGCACCTGCTATATACATGCCTATTCCGGTGGAAACCATCTTGCCTCCAAGACTAAACTGCGTCGCTTGGATCAATCCCCATCACCGGATCGCCATGCACGAATCCATATGCAATGAGAAACTCTGGCGGTCATTGGCATTTACCGAAGCGGTTGAAGTGCGGTAAACGACATGTCGACAACAGCGGCGCCAGCAGGCGGTGACTGGCGAATATGAAGTCAATTCACCGGTGTAGAGAGGTCCAGCCAAAGTGTGCTTCGGTAAATGAAGTTGGCGCGTTCAGCGGCTTGCGCTAAGCGGTTGTGAGATCGCCAGTAGCTCATATAGGCCGCGCCGGTGGCTACCTGAGCGATAGCGGCGGTAGCCTCAAAGCACTCGCACCGAACCGTGGCCATCATGCCCAAAATAATGCTGAAGAGTGCTATTCACATTTTTCAGTCTGAGCATCGTAGGTGCGTATGGTCTGACTGATCTCATCCATGCCAAAAAGATATAGACGATCTGCCCCCTTTCATACTTTTCAAACGTTGCCCTTGGAGTCGAGTTGCCTACACTTCGATATCATCAGTGTTCGCGGCCAGCGCCATACTTCAGGCCAGTCTTTCGCTCTCGGCGTCCATGTGTTTCGCATCTTCAGTTCATTCCGTTACTGACTTGTGCGACGTTCATAACGTTCAACCCGAAAATGATTTGCACGAGCAGCCATTCCTCAACTTGGGGAACGCATCCTGCGAACGACCTTGGAATACGTGCACGCCCGCACTGGCTATCGCATTTCTCAAAATATCTTTTCACGTTATTAAGGGTGCGTTCTCTTCATTCGAAGCACGATTTTTAAAAAATCAATCGTGGGCTGAAGACACGAAAGTAAGTAACCCAAGCCCCAACACGAATAAAACAAGCTTAACTGCACTATACGCCTCATTTTCATCGATCAGCCAACCGAAGAACTGCTTCTCGTACATCGTGCCATGAAGGCCTGGTAATGCGATGAACAACAACACGGAAGCGATTGGCTACCACATGGATTCCACGCAAAAGCGTCCAACTGATGCATCTCATTGGAAAATACCGAAAACTTTTAAAAGATCTTGGTGACTTTGCCCGCCAAGTAAGCCTTGCCCGTGTGATTTTGGTAAAGGATCGAGTATTTGTCTCGATCCTTTGCGGTTAGCATACAACACCACAATACTTTGCCTCATCCCTGGAATATTGTTCAGCCCATTGGGTAAGACCGCTCAGAGATCGCCACCTTCTTGGTGTTAGCATAGTATCGAATCTCATACGAAAGGATGTCAACGGCTTTTTCGGATCGTAAAATGAGCATGGCCAATATCATGCGGCATCATTCCAAACAGCTCGGTATTCATATTAAGACTGTTCTCGCGTTGATTTGCGTAACCAACACTGCTATCAGGATTGTCTGGAGAGTCAGCTAGTAAATCTAAGATGTTCATGTGGTATAGCTCTCCGAGCATAACAGACGCCAACAGGAGCGGCGGTACCCCAGCGGCATTGTTGTTTATCTTTCCCGCCAACCCCTTCACAATCTCTCTGGATCGCTTTCACCTCTAAATTACTTTCCCTCCCAGTACGAGACTGAATCATCCGCCTGGCGTATCTGGTTCTCAATCATGCTGCTGCGAGATTAGCTCGACATTGCAATGAATAAGGTGTAACCTACGGCGGGGCGTGCGGATAAGATTGCCCACTGCTGGTCCAATCCACGTGCCAAGCTTTATTACACCCACGCCAATACCTCCTCCGATAAAACTGCCAAGAAGTGCGCTATGATCGCACCTTCTTTCATCCTGCCAAATCGTCATTCTGCCAGTGATACCAGCGTACGCACCTCCGATGGCCGCTCCAGATAGACCGCCTACCAATCCACCGATGGCCATACCAGCCATCCATTCAGCCAAAGCTAAACATCCCCGTCGGGTCCGTATTCATCACTGGGTTTCCATGCGAAAGCGTATTTGTGGAAACTCAGCGGGTCGCAAGGTGCTACCGGCAGACGAGTCAAGTGTCATCGACTCTCTGCATGTCGTACCAGCGGGCTCTTGGTAAGAGCTGACCGATGCGGGAGTCGAAAGATTCGCCGTTGTAAAGGAGGTTCGTAAAGGCATTGCTTTTCTAGCCCTTGAGCGTTGACGGTTCTAACGGCCTGCGCCAAGCGGTTGTGGATCGCCAGTAGCTCGCCATAGGCCGCGTAGGTAAACACCTGAGCAATAGCGGCAGTGGCATCGAAAAGTACTTGCACTGAACGCAGCCCATCATGACTAAAATAGTGCTGAAGGGTGGTCACACTCTGAGTCTGAGCATCGTAGGTGCGTATGGTCTGACTGATCTCATCGATGCCAAAGGTATAGACGATTTTCTTGATCCGCTGCCCCGTAGCATTCTTGCTTGTCTCTACGATTGTTTGAGAATACCCCGTAAAGTTGTTGTAATCAGTGACGATGCTGTTCGGTTGATCCGGTAAGCTCACCTGACTCAATCTAGCCGTTCCGTGGCATCGGCATATAACACTTCAGTTCAAAAACTCAAGAACACATTGCATAAACACGCTTCGAGCATCGAACATTTACTTAGGTTTCGCCGGACTATTGAAAAGTAGCCCGTTATGTTGCGGTTGAGGATATTCTCCGGCGAACCAAGGCAGTCTATACGTTGTGGATCGGGCAAATAGGCGCACGTCCGCTTTCAATTGTCCGCGAAACAGTTCTTAACCACCTTTGGGCCTCTTTATTCGCTTTGCAGAACCGGAATGAGAGGCATTCCCATTGGATCGCAATCATCGTGAAAAACATTCCCCTCACGCACCTAACGGGAAAAAGACGCCAAGTACAATCAGCACTGCTCTTGCAGCCATTTGTAATCTAAAATCGATTAGGAGCCTTAAATATGCCTTCTTCACCAACGGTCATTTCGTATTTGCCCTTCAGCAAGTCCACTAGATGGCAAAATCAGAACGAACAGCGACAAAACAATCATCACGCAAACGAAGATCGCGAGTCGTGATTCTAGGTTCTACAACGTCCGACTCTTTAGCTGATGTTGAATGCTGGTACGGATTTGAATCGTTTGAAGGTTTCTTCATGAATCGCTCACGTTATCGAAGTGAGCCTCCATCTCTCACTCGTCGATTTGCTGGTTCGCCTCATGAACTACTCACGCGCCTTCGCTATTATACGTGCAATAACAAGTCTGAGTTAAACGACACGGTCGTTAAAGTTCTAAATCGGTTCTTCACGCGCCAAAAGTGGCCCATAACACTTAGCTCTCTTCATCTTGCTGTTGCACAACTTGCCGCTCCATCTTTTGGATGTGCTGAAACATGGCAAGCTAACCTCAATATCCCGGCCGCCGATTTCACATAATTCGCTTGCAAAAAAGAACCCAGCGTACCATCGATGCCAAGTCGTCGCTCGATATCGTCTTTTCCGACTCCCAAAGATGGTTGGTTGCATACATTTTCGAAGTGTTTCTCGTGATGTCCCACATGATCCCACTGGCAAGCGGAACTACCTACGGTAACTATCCAAATGTGCGTCGAAGTAAGGATTGAACTGAATACACCAAGTGCGGACGCGAGAAAAACTCGGTGGATTAGATCTACCGATTCCATGATTTACGTCCCAGATGCTATGATACTTTCATATTCGCTTGCATTTAGTAGCTTGTTGTTTTAGGGGCGTTTCGTTGGACAAATCCAGTATCTGGCTCTCAAAAGTTGGCATTAGGGCACTTATTGCAGCAGACGAACTCGACCGATTCAGTATACGATCGCTGCTGACCACTAAAGTCGCTCTTTCTGGCCACTTGAAACCGATCCGTCTATGCACTTCGACGTAGTAAGTCCTGGCGTCAATTACGACGATTGCCTGACCTGAGATGTGAGCGAGAGGTGGTGTTATTGACCGAAAAGACGGTAACGCTTGAGAAATGCGTTTCGACCAAGAAAAAGATGGAAAATCAAAGTAGCGGAGGAGGGACTCGAACCCCGACACGCGGATTATGATTCCGCTGCTCTAACCAGCTGAGCTACTCCACCATCCTGGTTCAAGGACATTCGTCCGGAACCACAGCCCCTCGGCCCGGGAATTGCCAGGTGAGGAAAAGATGCCGGTATTCACGCTGAGGAGAAGAGCAAGCCCTATCCCCTTTTCCCAACACGCTTTTTTACGGGTCCCGGTCGAAGGGTACCGTCTAGTCCGTTAAATCAAGATTTCCGGGCTTTGGGGCCAAATCCGGGCACTCGGAAGCGGCTCCTTCGGCGAGCGATGGCATCTCGGGTTGCTCATTTTGAAGTCTCGCGGGCAGTAGATTTTCCTCGCTTCTTAAACAGCCTCAAATCGAACGGTCCGCGTTGCTGGATCTGCTACGGCGATACGAACCCGTACTTGGTCGCCATTCTTGACCCCTTCAAGCTTCGTTGCTTTTTGGATCGAATTGCCGAATCCCGGGTCTGCACTACACCCACTCTGCATCCACCACCTCGGCAATCATGACTTCGCCAACGCGTCACCGTAGCCACCGCTTCCAAGAGATCGATGACAGCTCGATCGATGCTATTCGCTCGACCTTCACATCGATCCATTACGTCAGGCAATTAGCTCAACCGTTCCTCTAGATTTGCGTCGACCGCTACCTTGCTCAACGCAATAGGCTAGTTCCAAAAGATATCCGGTCTCCCAATCGACGCATGGGTGCGGTCGCGTGCACATACGATGCAGCAATCGCCGCGTGCCATGGCGAAGGGTCGTCTTCTTGAATATGCGTAGGCCCTTCCACCAGCTCGACGCACTTCCATCATGAATCGTTGATGATCAAGGTTGTCCGCGGCCAATCGGCTTTCTGCAAATCGCGAAGACCTGCTGCGTCCCAGGCAATACCGAGCGCATGGGCTTCACGGCGACGATCGCATCGCTGCATGACTTGGCTCTTCCATCACGCGAAACACTCCACATTTGACCTTCTTAAGCATCGTTGCCAATGCCAAGTTAACGGCTAACGATAACGTAGAATTCATTTGCTCTGCCTCATTCCGCGCTCGCAGTTCGAGGCGAATACCACCAGGAGCCGAACGATCACTGACGATCTCTTGCTGAGGAAACTCTAAACGCATTGCACCTCGCTCTTGCTCACCTCGCCAATAACGCTCCGCAAACGGCCGTAACAACGGAGCTTGCGAGGATCGAAATCGTTCGTAGTCGAGCTTGGCGAAGCTTCGCATCAAAATCCTCTCGACCGACCGCATCCCGACATTCCCTTGCGAATCGATATCGACTTCGATCAACAAAGCGCCCTTTTTACCGTTCGGTAAAAGGCTCGCTCCTTTTTGCGAGATGACAGGTGGATACAAAGGAACCTTGTTGGAGAGGCTATAAAGAGTTACTCCACGATGCCAAGCCTCCTTCTCAATGCATCCATCCGACTTAATGAATGGCTTTAGATCTGCAAGTGCGTATTGCAAGACGATCTTATCGCCCTCTTCATACAAATAGAACGCTTGATCGAGATCGGTGGAGGGTGCAGGATCCAAGGTTACGAAGGGAATATCGAGTCGTGGACGATACTCGGGATTCATTTCATGATCAACGAGAATTCCACTGCGATACGGCTTCTTTCGCTTCGCGAAGAACATCGGAAAATCCATGAGGAATGGAATACTGCTGAGCAATCTTTGCTAACCCCTCTGCCAAGATCGACTTGGCCTGTTCATCGATTCTCATACGCTTCTACGATTCCCTTCCCGCACCCCTCTGGCACTCGGCCGTCGAAACGGCCCGAACATTTCAACTCGTCTTTTCAACCCAGTCTGTGTAACTCGATCTCACACTTGGAAATTCTCGACGCATCCAATCCCCCTCCTCCATCCTCTCGATCTTGGCCTAACCTTGACGAGTGATTCACAACATCGTTCCGTGCCAAGGCAAGCAATCTTCACTACATTTCCGATCTGCAGGATGCATCCCAATTTTGCTTGATTCATCGATGCGGATGAGCGAAGATCATGCGTTCCAACCTGCATGGAATATCCTCATGTCGATCCTTTTCAGGAGCCCACCAATGAAGCGTCTTGCCGCGTACCTCGTCCTTCTTACATTCCTCTCTGCCGTTCCCGCAATGGGCCAAGCACCAGCCAAACCTGTTCGCATGGGCTGCGGCATCATGACCTTTGACACGGTACCTGGATGGGGACTGCGTCCAGATGGCAAATCGGCTATCGGCCCGACGCACGGTTCGGTCGTGGTCGATAAAGCAGGCAACATCTACACAAGCGCTCGCGATGGCGTGTTCGTATTCTCACCTGATGGCAAGGTGATCCATTCTTATCTCGGAAAAGAATATGGCAACATTCACGACATGAAGATTCGTGATGAGGACGGGACGGAGTACATTTACGGAGCCCGCAATGCCAACGCCGAGGGAATCAAATTCAAAGTTAGTACAGGCGAAATCGTTCTCCATCTTGGCTTTCCCCAAGAGTCAGGATTGAATCTCACCAAATTCAACCCGACGGCGATTACGGTTGCCCCGAACGGTGACATTTTTCTATCGGACGGATACGCCAGCAACTACATTTTCAAGTTCGATAAAGCAGGCAAGTACCTCATGCACTTTGGCAAGAAAGGGAACGGCCTCAAAGAATTCAATACGGCACACGGCATGGTCCTCGATGATCGCTACACACCACCTCGACTGCTGATTTGTGATCGCAACCACGAACCCAAGGGCCGCCTGGTCCATTACAGTCTGGAAGGCGAGTTTATCGAAGAGGTCATCTCGGGCTTGGGTATGCCAACTTCAGCAGCAATTCAAGGCGATTATGTTTCGGTCCCCGATCTTCACGGGCGCCTTGTCATTCTGAACAAGAACAACACCATCATGGCAGTTCTGGGGCATAACCCGGATGCAGAGAAGGGACGCAACTACAATATCCCTCAAGAACAATGGGTCGAAGGAATCTTCAGTGGAACACACGGATCTTACTGGGATAAAGATGGCAATCTCTACGTCCAAGACTGGAACGTATCGGGCCGTATTATGAAATTGGTACGGGTCAAGGAATAAGCATCAGGGCTTTGGACTTGCTTCGTGTTCGGACTCTGTTTCGGCGAGTCGTCTAGCGAGTTCACCGCCATCGAGTTCGCCTTCCCAGCGGCTCACCGCAATCGTTGCCACTCCGTTTCCTATGAAATTGGTTAAAGCTCGGCATTCGCTCATGAAGCGATCAATGCCGAGCAACAGGCCGATTGACTCGACGGGAATGCTGGGGACGGCCTGAAGGGTCGCAGCGAGCGTAACAAAACCTGCGCCCGTCACACCGCTGGCACCTTTGGACGTCACCATGGCGATCACCAAGAGGCCGATTTGATCATAAAGGCTAAGCGATGTATTGGTAGCTTGAGCCAAGAAAACGGCTGCCATGGCCATGTAGATGTTCGTTCCATCCAGATTAA
The DNA here is from genome assembly GCA_046349875.1 of Pirellulales bacterium. Classification (GTDB taxonomy): domain Bacteria; phylum Planctomycetota; class Planctomycetia; order Pirellulales; family Pirellulaceae; genus JAXMBN01. Next base: position 36,688 of record JAXMBN010000027.1, on the reverse strand, counting down.
AGCTGTAACCCGTTGGAACAACGATACCGACCGTGGATTTCGCGCATCCTAATCGCTGCAATTTTTGCATCAGTTGAGCAAAAGCCGTTTCGAGGAACTTGTTCCTAAGACCAGCAAGCTCATCGCGAATAAACCACAAAGAATCGGAAGATAGAGATTCCGCATCTCCAAGAGATTGCTCTAAAACGATGATGACGAACACGATGGCGGTCAAACCAGAAACCGGCCATCAACGCAGCTAAACGCACCAAGGCTTGCAAGCCATGCTCTCCAACCGCGTAGGCCATCGCCCCAAAGGCTCCAATCGGTGCTAGCTTCACGATCAGCTGCATCGGCAAAAATAGACTACTGGCGTAGTCGATCACTTCGGTGCAAACTTTCCCTTTTCACCCATCGAAATGGCAAAGGCTAAGAGCAGAGACACAAATAGGACCTGCAACAGTTCACCCGAAACGAACGGGCCAAAGAGAGAGGTGGGAATGATATTGAGAATGAAATCGACAAACGAATGAGGCTTTGCCTTTTCCGCAAAACCGAGGCTTGCTGCTTTTGCAGAATCATCGACGTGGAACACTTCTCCGGGAGGCGTGATCCCCGTTCCTGGTTGCATCCAATTCACCACCACTAATCCGATAATCAAAGCAAGTGTTGAAACAATTTCGAAATAGACCAAAGCCTTGATACCGACGCGACCAAGTTTTTTGAGATCACCGACTGAAGCGATGCCATGCACAATCGTGCAAAAGACAATCGGTGCCACCATCATCTTCACCATACGAATAAAGCCATCTCCTAAAGGCTTCAATCGAGCCGCTTGCTCGGGCAGAAACACTCCCGCTAAGACACCCAAGATCACCGCAACGATGACCTGAAAGTAAAGCTGACGGTACCAGGGAAGGGGGGGAGATGAAGAGGGCATAGAGAAGTCGAGGGAAGCGAGGTTGGACGAGCGAATTCTGAGGCGTCGATTGTACTCCGTTTCCAAGGGGATCGCCGCAACTTAAAATCAAAATCAAAAGGGTACGCACTCGACTTTCATCAAACTGCAAGAACTGCAATTGCGTTGCCCCGCCACGCTTGATGTATAATGATCTTTGTAAGGCTTAAGATGCATCCAAGCGAAACTCGAATCGCATTTTCGGGTTCAATGCATCGATTCCTCGTGCTTATCGTTCGTTTGTGTTTCTAGGAGTATCGAATGTCCTGCTGTTCATCCTCTCGCGGATTCTATCCGTTCATCGTCGGTGCCCTCATCATCGCTGGGACTTGGATTGGGGTAGCAGCGGCTTTTCCCAACGCGGAGAATGAAAAAGTGCTTCGACATGTCGTTTTGGTGAAGTTCAAAGAAACGAGCAGCAAGGAAGATCAAGCCAAGGTGCTTGAAGGATTCCGCAAGCTGCCAAGTCAAATCAGCGAAGTTGCTGCGTTTGAGCATGGAACCGACAATAGCCCCGAAGGATTAGCCAACGGGTTTACGCATTGCTTCCTTTTCACCTTCAAGACGGAAAAGGATCGAGATGCCTACCTTCCTCATCCGGCACACCAAAAATTTGTCGACATGGCATTGCCCCACATCGAAAAAGTGTTGGTGGTAGACTACCTCACCAACCCGTAGACTCTGCCACTCAAGAACGTTTCCCAACGACGTTTGAGTTTCCATAGGAGCGGATGGCCAAGCCATCCGCTTTTTTTATGGATGCGGCATGAACGGCAATTGTGCAGGATCGACGATCCAACCTCGACAGCGCTCCGACTTGCACTTACAAGGAATCGCAAAGCTCTTGGGCCAGTTGTAATCGATCGTCAACTCTTCACCGACGCGAATATCGTGCGTAGCGTACAAAAGGATGCGCAGATCTTTGCATTCATCTTCACCGCTGGCAAAATCGACGAGATCGAATTTGCAATTGGGCGTGCAGGAATGATTGACGAAACGAAAGGGAGGCTTGGGTTCGAGTTGCCTTCCGTCTTCTAAATCAAAAGAGTATCGCGATTCCCAAGAATCATAGTCGTAGATATCGCCTTCGATCTCGCCGATGCAAGTGGCTCTCGCGAATGGCTTGGTAGCAAACACCCCCTTGCCAACATTGGTTCGAGCAATCCGAAGACCGCGCCGAGCTAACTTACGAGAATCGACTGACTTATCAAACTCGGATTGCGTCCCTTCAACGTCGGCACTTCGTTTTCCGCCGAGCGTTTTCTTTCCGCTGGGAGACTTTTGCTTGCGCCGCGGTGCCGATTCATCGGAAACGTCTGACTCATTTTCTGTCTCGCGGTAATAATGCATGGGAGACGTAACCTCAATGAGAAGCGAGACAGATCCAGGACCTGAGTCCTTAGAAAGAAAAAAGCCCGGCTCTCAAGGAACTCGAGAGCCGGGCAATATTGGATTTTGACTTCGTTGATTAGATTACCAACGATCGCGTCCGCTATCGCGACCACCGTCACGACCGCCACGGCCACCGCCATCGCGTCCACGACCGCCGCCGTAGCCACCGCCACCGCCGCCACCGTAACCGCCACGACCACCGCCGCCGCCACCACCATAGCCACCGCCGCCGCCACCACCGCGTTCTTCGCGTGGACGAGCTTCATTGACCTGGAGACTTCGACCTTCCCGCTGCTGACCATTTAGGCCGTTGATTGCTGCGGTTGCTTCTTGGTCGGTCGACATTTCGACGAAACCGAAACCTTTGCTGCGCCCTGTCTCGCGATCTTCAATGACTTGTGCACTAACAACCGTGCCGAACTCCGAAAAGATCTGCTCAAGTTGCGCCGAACGTATGCTGTATGCTAAGTTGCCACAGTACAGCTTCTTACCCATTTCCACTCTCCAGGAACTGCCCCTTTACAAAACACAATTCTATCAACGCAGTTTCGGGGACTTCATCGCTGCATTGATTACTCGAGCGACGCAATTCATGGAGTGCGATCGCAGTTCCGCTTTAATCAACCCATGTGTCAACAAACGCACGCGTTGCAAAGCAGAATCATCTTTGCCACTAAACACTCAACGGCGGTCGGAAAAGCACGTGCATCAATCGCCGTCAATCGCAAGAAACCGTTACTGGGATTCGGGACCATTGAATCCGTCCGGTATTCGCTTTGGCTTGAATTGAAGACGAGGAGACACTTGCGTATCGTCCTCCTGCCACAAGCATTAGCTGCCTATGACTGAAACTGTAGCAATCTGAAACCCTCAGGTCAAACCAGATTCGCTCAACATTTCCCCGATTTCCAAAATCGATTGAACTCCGCTGAATTTGACGGAATTTTCTTGACAACCCCACACGCGAATGACGATTCTTGCCATGCATGATAAAGAACCGGACAATCCGAACACCAAACGCCGATTCATGGACCAGAAAGGCCGCAGACCACGAACATGGGGGCTGATCAATGGGGCAATTTTCCTTGAATGCAACCGATCGAGACCGAGACACCCAAGGGAAGACTCCAAACAGGACGATCCAGACAACCCGAACCTACGACGAGCCACTTGATCCGCAGAAAGCCTCCATCAGAGGCCTTGAAGAATTCGACAATTCGCGAATAAGGCGGAAGCTAAACCGCCCGCGGCACGGACCACGATCAGGACTCGCTGAAGAATCGCGAGCCAGTGGCATTGAGACGCAAGGTCACGTTTTCAACCGCTTGACCTTCTGCAAACTCGACGACAAATCCGGCCCCAACCAAACAACCCTGAGGCCCTTTACCAGCTTGGCAATCTCGCCAAAAGCGAGCACTGCTCAAGGCCTTCGTCGACTTGGCTGTTTTTGTTTCTTCGGCGATAGAGGTAACGGTTCGTGTCACCACCGGCGTCTTGCCAGTCATCATTTCTTTACGAAGTTCTTCCGCCCATCGCAACCAAAGTACTCGCTCCTGAACAGCCACAAACATTCCTCTCAATAACAATGACTAAGACTTTGAAACCCAATGGAGAACACCAAACGCCTCCACTCGATCTCCACCTTACGAAACGACGGCGTTCGACACCATCTCATCTGCGACATCAAACCAAGCGTTTGCCACAGCATCGCGGACAGAATCTTCTGGAAGATTCAGCTCTTCTGCCAATGTACGAATATCACTGGGGCCAGTCTGATAAATATAATCCCAGATATCGATTCGAATTTGCTCCATTTCGTTCGGATCGAACATGCTCGTCGGCCTCCACCTGCAACTTGAGGGAAATAGCTCTGAACCAAAGCGATTGCATCCTACTCAGTAATGCAAATCCTCTGGTCAACTGCAACTAAAGACCTTCGCTGCGAGCCATCGTGTGCAGGCATCTTTGGGGCCATTAGAAGTGGATGGATTGTACGGTACATCTGAAACCAAGGATAGAGACACTTGCCCCATTCAGCATCTTTCACAAAGGGATTTTCAATCTTTTAAGTCGCTTTTCTCACCATCTTTTTTCTCTTTTTTTGTTTTTGTTTTCAAGAAAGGGGGGAGCCCCTACTTGCTCTCGCTGCTTCGGCGAGTGCTCGCATTTCATCCATTCTTGTTCGTTATACTGGGCCCATTCCAAAGTATCGTCTCTAAGTCTGCCGACTTTCTTTCACCGCTCGTCGCACCTTAAACAAGTATGTCTCATCGCACTCCTTCAACCTCGTGGATACTACTCTTTGCCACGACTTTGATTGCGATCGTCGCCGTCCCCATGCAGCTTGCGAGTTGGCTTGAAGCCATAGCATTTGTGACCGGCGCTATCTGCGTCGCACTAGCCGTTCGGGAATCAATTTGGAATTTCCCAATTGGCATCGCGAGCTCAACGCTCTACGGATGGATCTTCTTACAATCGGGACTCTTAACCGATGCAGGGCTTCAAGTCTTTTTCATTCTGCTCGGTGGCATGGGCTGGTGGATGTGGCACCACCAAAACTGACAAGCCTCCCCAACCGATCAACGCCTGCATGTGAAGGCTTTTCCTTACTTGCGATGGTACTGCTCGCAACCATCGGACTATAGGGACTCGTCTATCAATTTCAGCATTGGGTATCGCTGTTCGATGCTTTGACAACCTCGATCAGCCTCGCGTGCCAATGGATGCTCAATCGCAAGAAGATCGAGAATTGGCTTGGCTGGATTTTTCGTCGACCTGATCTATATACGCTCTATGCATACAAAGAACTTTATCTCACTGCCGTTCTTTACGCGGCACCCTGGCAACTCGCCTATCTCGGCTGGCTGCATGGTCGATTGATTCGCACGGCATCGAAGGATCTCGCAGTAATCGATAACGCACAGCCTGCCAACTGAGTATCGCACATGCAATTAAGGAGTTCATCGTAGGCAAATTCTATCCTCCCCACCGAGGCCACCATCACTTGATCCGAACAGCTCGGCAGCAAAGTCGATCGCCTTGTCGTGATGGTCGCGGAACATTCCAGCAAATCATTCCGGCGTCGTTCGCCAACAATGGCTTCGACACGTGCATCCAGATTGTGACATCCGCTTGGTCCCGATACGCTACCAGAAGGCCCCATCGCCTGGGCAGACTTCACACGAACCTATCTCGGACGATCTCCAGACATCGTCTTCACCAGCGAAGCCTATGGCCAACCATTTGCATCCGCCTTGGGCTCCAAACATATACTCGTGGACCTCCAACGCTCTCTCACGTCCCAATCTCGGGGACTCAAGTACGCGAAGCACCTTGGCCGCATGAAGAGTTTCTCGAACCCTGCGTTCGCATGGTTCGTTAAACGAATCGTCTTCATCAGGGCCGAATCCACAGGTAAAACGACTCTCATGAGCACTTGCCAATCACTATCGTACGCAATGGGTTGCTGAGTTCGGTCGCGAACATTGGGAAAGAAGCTGCAAACTCAATCGATGGAACAAGCTAGCTCGGATGGACGGACCACGAGTTCGTAGAAATCTCGCATGTGAACAACAAGCTCGAGAAAATGAAATGGCCATGCAAGCTTCGGGCATCCTGTTTTGCGATACCAATTCCTTTGCCACAGGTACTTGGTACGAGCGTTATCGAAACGCTCGCCATCGCTGAATCGACCAACTCGGCAAATGTTCCAACGCTGACCTTTACCTAGTCACGTCCCCCGATGTCCCATTCGTTCAGGATGGCTTTCGCGATGGTGAGAAGATACGGCATTGGATGCACCATCGTTTCCTCGAACAACTCCAGCAACAAAACCTTCCGTACGAGGTTATCCATGGCCCCTTTGAAGGAAGCTGACCAAGCTCTTACAATTCTCCAAGCACGTTTCCCTTTCCTCTCATCTATTCTGCACGGAACCGTATGACGTAGAAAGCAACGTGGCGATCCTGCCAGCCAGCGAGCGATACACGGCACCTCCAATATCCGCTATACTAAAGCTTATACATCCGTCTCGCTTGTAAATAACGCATAAGCATTGAATAGTAAAACCGACAGGTACAGTGCAACTCGATCACCCATGGCAAAAGGTCGAGACATTCTTTTTGATGCGAGCAACGGTCTATGGATATCGATCAACTATCCCATTTCCTTAAGGTCGCCGAATATCAAAACTTTACGAAGGCTGCGGAAGAGGTTGGGCTGTCGCAACCAGCCATCAGCCGCTCCTTCCAAAGAGCTAGAAGAAGAAATTGGCCAGCCTTTTAGATCGACAGAATCGCAAGGTCATTTTAACGGAAGCTGGAGAACGCCTGCTGAGCAAGGCCAAGACCATCCTGTTCGTTTCCGATGCTAAGAACGAACTTATCGACGATGGCAAGTCTGGCACGATCCGCCTTGGAGCGATCCCGACATCGCCCCTACTACCTCCCCGCTCTTGCGGTCATTTGCCGCCAAGTTTCCCGCAGACTCGCATGGTGGTGCAGAAACACTCAGGTGCTCTCCAGCGCTCCATCATGGTGAGATCGATCTGGCCATCCTTTGCACCCGATTCCGGGAAAGTATTTGGAGATAGAGACCCTGTTGAAGACTTTTTCTTGTTGCCATGAGCCATCGCTTACAGAAAAGTCAATGATTCGAATGACCGATCTGCGGGAGTACCCTTTTATTGGCAACTCCTCGAGGAAGCTCATTGCCTTTCCGATAGCATTGTCTCACTATGTCGAAGTCGCTCACTTTCTGGCCCACGCTTATCAGTCAAACGGACAAGCCAACTGGTCACCATTCAAGAGCTGGTCGCGGCTCGCCACGGCATCTCCTTCATTCCTGCCATGGCGAAGGAGCTCGATCATAGTCCACGACGCATTTACCGAAGCGTTGGATCCCCCAAGCCAACGCGGACCGTGATCATGGCTTGGAATCCTATCGCTACGAAAGCCAACTGCATAAAAGTTTCGTCGATTTCACGGTGAACGAAAAATCAGATTTCCGATCGTGCGTAAAATCTGGCTCTCTCACCCACGATGTTGCTTCAATGAAGCCACGATTCTGGACAGATTGTTGCGAACGGAGGAATGGGATGCTACTGCCATATCCTTATGGCGACTATACTAAAGTAGCCACCTACATTGCCGTTAGGAGTCCCGCATGCCCACGAATCGTTATTTGCGTTAGTACCAAGCATTCCATTCATGGAATGCTCTTTTCTCATTCTGGCCGTTTCAAATGCTCCGGGCGACCAGAACGATGTTCGAAAAGCATTCTTAAAAGACTATTTGCATCGAATGCCACGGGCAAAGATCCCGAAGGCGGGCTGGATCTCACCTCAATTGTGACCAAGGAGATCAGCTTCTCATTCCAACCTTTAGGAAAAAGTTCATGATCAGGTCGCCAAAGGGCGAAACACCTCCCGAAGCAAACATTGCCTGCGGATCGGCTTCATCCTTCTTGAATCCGCTGTATGAGGAATTGGTTGTTATCGATCAGGAGAAGATGCGAACCGAGGGTCGAGCCCAATGGCGTCGCATGAATCGATACGAATACGAAAACGCGCTTCCACCCGATCTTTTCGATGCTCCTTGGCTCCAAGCACGATCCAACTCCGCCAGAGGACGGAGAAGCCGAGCGTTTTAACAAGATCGGCGGCGCGCTCCTTTATCTCGCACGTGCAGATGGCTCGATACATGCAAACAGCCGACTTGGCCATGCGGCTTCTGCTTCCCAACAACGACGAAGGCACCCGAACGTAATGTGACGCCGATACTACGCCCGCGAACAGCCAAGCATGAATCGCAAGATGCGGTTCTCGAATTCAACCGGAGTGCAGAACGAGCAACCTTTTCCGTTGCTCGACTATCGCTGCGGATTACCTGGATGTGCTCAACGGAATACGACATTCCTTTTACGGTAGGGAGTGCGGATCAACAGGCCCGCGAAGCCATTGTCGTGGCAAGTTCCTATGAGCCGATCGAGATACGATTCGATCACTTTCATGCTCCTCAATCGGGACGATATCTCCTACGATTCCGAGGCTACACGTTTTGGGCTGGGCCAGAAAAATCGGACAAATGGTGGCGAGCCGATCGTGAAGATATTTCGATCGGCCGCCGTCCTGAACCAGTAACGATTTACTCGGAACTGCCACCTCGCCAATTGCGAAGGTTGGGGCAATTTGACTTTCAGATTGAACCGACCGTACAGGAACTTGCAGTCGACTTGCTCGATGGAGAAACCATTCAACCCGATGCTGTACGACTCTTTCGATCACGACCGCCCAATTGGCACAACCCGCTCGCTCAAAAAGATGGAATGCCAGGAGTAGCCTTTCAGTATCTCGAGGTCGAAGGGCCTATCATCGACCAATGGCCCACTCGAGCTCACCAATTACTACTTGGTGATCTTCCCTTCGAAATCGCGAATGACAAACGCGTTCGTCTTGCACCGCATGTTGCACCGGAAGATTTAGAACGTTCCCTTATGCGGTTTGCGAAAGCGGCCTTTCGTCGCCCGGTGACGAGCGAAGAGTGCAAGCCATTTTTCAAGGTGATTGCTTCAGCACTCTCCCAGAAGGTCGATGCATTCGATGCCTTGCTTGCTGGATATACAGCCGTTTTGTGCTCGCCAGACTTCTTGGGGCTCGACGCCGCCCCGGGACCATTGAACGATCTTGAAGTTGCCAAACGTCTCAGCTTGTTCCTTTGGAATACGATTCCCGATGATGGCTTGCTTCAGCAAACGCAAAGCAAGCGACTTCAAGACTCGGCCGTCATCGAGCAAGAAGTAGATCGCATGCTGCGCGATGAACGATCGCGTCGCTTTATCGATGCCTTCTTGGCGTATTGGCTCGACCTCCGCCGGATCAATGATACGTCTCCCGATGCTGAACTGTATCCCGACTACTACCTCGACGATGCCTTGGTGGATTCAGCCCTCGAAGAAACTCAGATGTTCTTTGAACGATTGATCAAAGACAACTTGCCGACACGAACGCTGATCCATAGCGATTTCGCAATTCTCAACGAACGTTTGGGTCAGCACTATGGTGTCAAAACCGACATGAGTTGTCAGATGCGTATTCTACCGCTGCCTCCCGAAAGCCCGCGAGGAGGAATCCTGACGCAAGCGAGTGTTCTCAAGGTAACCGCAAATGGCACCACTACTTCGCCTGTAGTGCGAGGAGCTTGGATGATGGAACGCATACTCGGCCAGAAGCCCCCTGCTCCACCACCGAGTGTGCCAGCGATCGAACCCGATACCCGTGGTGCCACGACGGTTCGTCAGCAACTGGAACTGCATCGCAAGATTGAATCCTGCAATCAATGCCACGCAAAAATCGACCCTATTGGTTTTGCACTGGAGAGCTTTGACGTCCTTGGAGGATGGCAAGATCGCTATCGCAGTCTGGGGACCGAGGGAGAGAAGACCGACGGGTACGGCAAGAACGGCCAACCACTGGCTTTTCGCAAGAACCAGCCGGTCGATGCCTCAGGAAACCTGGAAGATGGCCGCGAATTTCGGGATATCCGTGAGTTGAAGCAATTGTTGTTGAAGGATGAGCGACTTATTGCTCGAAACTTGTTAAAACAACTTTTGATCTATGCGACAGGATCTCCGATTCGATTCGGAGATCGCCCCGAGATCGAAAGGATCCTGGATGAGCTCGAGCCTGAGGGATATCCCGTACGCTCGATGATCACCAAAGTCGCGACCAGCAATCTGTTCCGATCCAAATAACACCTTCCCACCTTTGATTTCGAGTATCGAAATGCCTTCCTTTTTGAGCAACAAATCTTTATCGCGTCGAACGATCTTGCGTGGTCTTGGTGTAGGACTATCGCTTCCCTTTCTGGATGCGATGATGCCAGCCGTTGGGAAGGCGGCGACGCGCGCTAGGGACGAAGCAGCTCGACAACCACGTTTCTTTGGTATCTGCAACAATTTGGGGCTATTGCCAGAGAAGTTCTTTCCCGAAGTAGGAGGTCGCGACTATGCACTCTCTCCTTACCTGGAAACGCTGAAAGATTTTCGCAATGACTTTACCGTGTTTAGCGGAGTGTGGCATCCCGATGTCGATGGTGGTCACCCCGCCGACATCTGCTTCCTCACAGCTGCACCGCATCCGGGCAGCGGTGGGTTCCGCAACACGATTTCCCTCGATCAATACATCGCAGAACGCCAAGGACATTTGACGCGATTTCCATCGTTGACGCTTGGGGTCAATGTCAAGCAAGGACAGCGAAGCCTTTCTTGGACGGGTGGAGGTGTGTTGATACCGTGCGAAGAGAAAGCCTCCTCGGTTTACAAACAACTATTTCTCCAAGGCACGGAGGAAGAGGTACAGCGACAAATTCAGAAGCTGCAGCTGGGTGAAAGCATCATGGATGCCGTTGCCGACCAGACGAAGAAGCTCTCCAAAACCCTTGGCAATCGTGATCGCGAAAAGCTCGATCAATATCTCACGGGAGTTCGCGATTTCGAACAGCGACTCGTCGCATCGAAAGAATGGGAGAACCGTCCTAAGCCGACCGCGCCGTCCCCTATGCCACTCGACCCACAAGATCCCAAAGCCTATATGGAGAAAGTGCGGTTGATGTATGACATCGCGAAGATCGCCTTTGAAACGGACTCGACGCGATGCGTGACTCTGATGCTCGACAGCGTCAACTCGCCAGCGATCGAAGTTGAAGGAGCCGAGATTACCGATGGTTATCACAACTTGTCACACCACGGTAAGAAGGCCGAAAAGATCGCTCAACTCGAAGCCATCGACCAGTGGCACATGCGTCTGCTTCATGAACTATTTGGCAAGCTGCAAAGCACGAAGGAACAGGAAGGAACACTGTTCGAACAAACGATGGTTCTCTACGGAAGCAACCTCGGGAACGCAAACACGCACGTCACCACCAACCTTCCCGTTCTTTTGGCAGGTGGCGGATTCCGGCACGGTCAGCACCTTGCCTTTGATCGCAACCGCAACTATCCCCTACCCAATCTCTTTGTATCCATGCTTCAACGCTTTGGGATCGAGACAGACCGATTTGCAACCTCGACTGGAACGATGCGTGGGCTAGATGCGATCTAGTTCGGCCCATCCATTTTGAGCTTTGCAGTACTCGCGTAAAAATGCATTGGCAATGGATTCACATCAAAAGAAAAACCGCGAGCAATCCCGAGAAGGATAGCTCGCGGTCTCTGTTTCTAACCACGGCTGTAGAGAAGTCTTCGAGCGAGGCTTAATCGTCATCCATGCGCTTGTACGCTTCGGCGATGTTCTTATCCGAATCGCTTACAATCCATCGCTTACCTTCTGTTTCCATTTCGGCAAAATTAGCTCCGATCGCAACGACTTTGCCTTTCACGGACCCGAGCTCCAAAGAATCACCCACCTTGAGATGAAGGACCTTTCCTTCGATCTTGGAATTGATCCAAACTTCAGGCGAGTTACCTCCAGCAAGCAATGCAGTGACCGATGCTTGCGTTGCAATGTCAAACTTCTTTTCCACCTTGGCTACAGGTGGAGGAGGCGGTTCGGTCACGCTGATCTTCAACGTTTGTTCCACTTGCCGCGTTGGAAAACCACCATCCCTCGCCACGATCTTCACTTCATAATCTCCAATCTCTTTGGGCTCCCATTGGATGGTTCCTGTCTTGGCATCGACTTTCATCCCGCGCGGAGCATCGTCACTCAAGGAGTATTGAAGTGGCGTACCTTCCGGATCCTTGGCTCCGATTTCATAACGAAGAACTTCACCCTTTGCTAACTTCGTCGAGTTCTTGTCGCGAAGCGATGGGGGCTGATTGAGCGGAGAGAAAATATTGCGTTCGAGAATGATGGCTTTGTAATCATCCAATGATTTCGTCAGACGATTCGACAAGGTTTTGGGGGGCTCTTGGTTCATTCCCGCAACTGCCAAACTCAACGCTTCCATATCGAGGATGATATTGAGATTCACAGGATCATTTGGGACCGGAGTGATTTGCATCTTCGAGAGTCGATGCAAATAATCCTTTTCATGGAACAGGTAAAGCAATTCCAAAAGCTGAGCGGGATTGCCTTTAGCCTTAAAGGTAAAGGATTGATTGACGAAGACTCCCTTCTCGTCCTTCTTTTCCTTCGAATTGAATTCAATAGGCTGCTCTAACTCAACTTGCTGAGCAATTCCGAGAAGCCACTTTCGATACTCCGTACTTGCAATTTCAATTTTGCGTGGAAGTGATCGCTGAGCTGCATCCCGCATGTTCTTATCGGCTGCTTCGCCATCGAAAATGATGTCGTCATTCTTCTTGATCTTTTCGCGAAGTGTGCTGATCTCTTTAGACTTGAGATCAAAACCTTTCATCACGTTGCGGTAACCGAAGAACACAACCACGATGACTACAACAGCGACGGTCGCGAGACCGAGGAATTTTTCACGTTGACTCACGATGCGGCTCCTTCGTTATTGGCGGAAGTACGAGCAGCATCCGCATTCTTGTCGGAATGCGAGGTGGTACTTTGGGTTCCCTCTTCTTTCTCAGGAATCAACCGCGGAGGTTTCCTTAATTGCTCGGCAAGCTTTTGAGGCGTAGCAGGTGGTACTTCGACGGTGATGGTGCTGATGTAGGGATAGTTTGACTTGGTGTCTTTATTCATCCCAGCTCGACTACCGGTCACCGTGTGCTCATTGTCGCGTAGGTTCTCTTCAACTTCGGTGAGCATCTCTTGTTCGATTGCTGCCACGTTTGCGGTCATGGTAGCCGTACCGGTTTGTGAATTGATCGCAAATATGTTTTGCCCAGTCAGTATCATGGAATCTGCTGGAAGGGCTTGTTCGGAAAGGTAGGCCAACTGATCTAGCCACACGATATCTGACCGCAGGAATTTGGCTACCTTCTCCCATTCTGCCGATTTCCGTTGGGCAGTTGCGACCAGCTTTTCTTGACCTTTCAATTCACGCTTCAAATTCGCAATTTCGGAGTCGAGATCTTTGTGCGTCGAGTAGTAAGTGTAGGCTCCATAGAACAGTAGCATCGCCGCGATGGTAGATGCCAAAGCGATCTGTAGAATCGGCTTCTTCTTTTCGGTTGGCTTGCGAGGTGAAAGAAAATCAATGAAGTTATGTTGGCCATGGGAAACTTGATGAATCATGCCCACGACGGGCACGAACTTCTCGAGATCACCCGATGGAGCAGAACTGCGAATGTCTGCAGCGTTCTTCAAAGAAAGAACGGTGGTGGGTAACCCCGTCTTCTCCGTGAGCGAGGCACCCAGTGCAGGTCCAATGCCAAGGTCTCCCCAGATCACCAACTGAGTCGGTTGGACGGCTGGAACTTGGGACTCGGAAGCCATCCAGGTTCGTTTGATTTCCGCGATGATGGCCTTCTCGCGAACTGCATGATCCCCTTGTGGCAATCGTGAGGTGCGGATCAACGTAATGGTGCCGTTCTGCGACACCAGCAAGTCGACTTCTTCGCCAACTACGCTCACGATGATTGCCGACGAATTATTTAGGGACGTATGAACTGCATTTGCAAGAGCCGCACTGGCCATCGGCCGGAGGAGGATCTTCTTCGGTTCCAGCAAGGAAAGCTCGACCGACTTTTTGATCTTACTGATCAAAGCCGGATTCATTGCCGACGCCAAGACCTGCTGCCCTGCATCGGTTACTCCAGGTAGCTTGATGAAATCGAGTGGCCAAGTGTCACCGAGTTGGGCGAAGGTACGTTGAGCCGCAAACCGAACCATGTCGGGTAGCTCATCGTCACTAGCAGGTGGGAGCGTCAACGAGCGCAATTCCACCAGCCCACGACCGGCTGCAATCAACGTTTCCGATCGAGCCACGCCGGCTTTCTGAACCAACTTCGCCAAAGCACTCGCGACCAGCTCGTCGACATTTTCGGGAGTGGCTGCCGTACCATCTTGAGTCAAGGGCATGGATAGCAAGTGATCGATGGCAACTCGACCACCTTGCTTGGAGCCGGAAGCAAGCCGAAGCTCCTGCATGTCCCATTCAATTGCTACTAAACGCGCCAAGTGTCACCTCTTGCCGATGGAATTCGGCAGCTGCTCAAAATCCGACGGATCGTTCGCCAAGAACGGCCGTGGAAAATCCTCGTTGATGTTGATCTAGTTTGCGATACAGCACGACTTTGGGGGTCGTTTCCGACGCATCAATAACTGCTTCGACTCGCGAAAAAGCCGCCCCATGTTGGTAGTAACCAACGACCTGTGAACGGTAAACATCACCGCCACCGGTCAGCAAAGGAGCAATCAATTTCATTTGTTGAACGGTTAGTAACCCTTCGACCATCGGCCAGGTTTCGAACTTTCGATTTTCCGAATCGTTTTCTTCATTTCGAGCCTCGATCAGCGTGTTGACCAGCTCTTCCGAAAAGCCGGGAATCCCGAGCAGGATTTCACGAGGGGCCTCATTTATGTTAATTCGTCCAGGAAGAATCGGATTATCAACGGTCGTCAATTTGTCCATGATTACGGGCAAATAGTCTGCCATGGCCAGAGGATTGGACACAAACGGAGACGTATACGTGACCTGCTCGCCGTTCACCGTTGCCGTAAAGGTCGAATCGATCAGCTCCAGCACATTTCCAATCCGGTAACTTCCGGCCTGCGAAAGGTCAATTTCCAACGAGGAAAAGGCTGAGGAAGTCCATGCCTCGACCTTTTGAGGTGCTTGTACAATACCGCCACCACCGCCGGCTCCACCATTGTTTCCGCCTGGCCGATTCCCACCTTGGCCATTGTTACCACCCCCATTGTTGCCGCCGCCGTTATTTCCACGGCCGTCATTGCCGCGGCCATTACCAGGGCCGTTCCCACCGGGTCCGTTGCCTCGTCCCCCACCAAATCCACCGCCTCCAGGTCCCTGACCTCCACCAAAGCCTCCTCCGCCGGGCCCTCCGCCGCCAAAACCTCCACCAGGGCCACCCTGGCCTCCAAATCCGCCGCCGCCTTGTCCGCCACCTTGGCCACCGCCAGGACGTCCACCACCACCGCGTTGGAATAGGAAGGTACGTTCGAGGATTGTTCCTTCGAGAATCTTCGTCGGAACTGCCGAAGGGGCGAAACTTGCCGAATCTAAGAAACGTGGCCCGCGACCTCCGCCGCCAAAACCGCCACCACCTTGGCCACCTCCGCCAAAACCGCCACCGCCGGGACCACCGCCAAAGCCACCTTGCCCGCCGCCGGGTCCGCCTTGGCCACCGCCGCCAAAGCCGCCTCCACCAGGTCCACCACCGCCTTGGCCACCGCCAGGTCCGCCCTGGCCTCCCCCTTGACCGCCGCCAGGTCCACCTTGGCCACCACCACCTTGGCCACGTCCTCCACCACCACCGACGTTAACTTGTTGTTGCGTCGCAGCTTGGCCGCCAAAATTTCGGTAAGCAACGATCCACGATACCCAAAGCTCATTTCCAATGGCGGTCGTGAGGTCTGCTTGCAATTGCTCGAGTGTTGCTCCATTTGCCCCGT
The DNA here is from genome assembly GCA_046349875.1 of Pirellulales bacterium. Lineage (GTDB taxonomy): Bacteria > Planctomycetota > Planctomycetia > Pirellulales > Pirellulaceae > JAXMBN01. The sequence goes on along the minus strand of JAXMBN010000027.1, from coordinate 20,876 downwards.
TGATGTTGATGCGAGGGCTTCCATCGATCGACGCGTTCTTCTCGCGACTGTAGATCGTCAGATACTGAGCCCAACCGAGATTCGGAGCAATCGGTTGGATCGTGGAGGTCATGCCTTGATCCACCGGACTCGATAACGAGGGATTCGCACTTAAATAACCGTTTCGGTCGAGGTCATTTCCGAAAAGCAACTTCGGTGTGACACCACGCACCAACAGAAGCTCTTCCACCGATTGAACAGGACCATTTGCCGGTAGGTAAGGTGTTGAAAGCTGCGAGTAATATTCCGATTCCGCACCGTATTCTCGCGGTTCATCATCGCTATCCAGCCAATCCAAAATGGCATCGGCTGTATCCTCAGTCATTCCTGGCAAGCCCATCAGCAATTGACGACCAATATTGCCTGTCATCCCCATCGCTGCCAGAAGTTCGGCATTAGAGTTTCCTCCCGCGCCGCCTCCAGCACCCATGGTGCCTCCCATTCCGGCACCGCCCATACCGCCGCCCATGCCATTGCCGCCTCCACCGTTACCTTGGCCTCCTCCATTGCCACGTCCGCCACCTTGGCCACCCCCTTGACCGCCACCTGGTCCATTACCGCCCCCAGGACCACCTTGGCCGCCAAAACCGCCACCTGGACCACCGTTTCCACCTCGACCACCACCAGGGCCACCCTGGCCCCCACCGGGTCCGTTTCCTCGACCGCCACCTTGGCCACCAAAACCGCCGCCTGGGCCACCTTGTCCACCGCCGGGACCACGACCTCCACCTTGACCGCCAAATCCGGGACCGCCACCGCCCCCGGGTCCGCCACCACCGCCTTGGCCACCTCTTCCACCAAAGCCACCACCGCCACCTCCAAATCCTCCACCACCCGTGCCTCCGCCCGGTCCTCCTTGTCCACCGCCGCCTTGACCTCCACCACCTTGACCACCACGGCCTCGTTGAAAGAGAAACTGTCGCTCGGCAACGGTTTGGGGATTGATGAGCGATGCTAGATGACTGTTACCATTTTGAAGATAACTGGCATTGCGAAACGAAAAGGCCAATATCGATTCCTCATCGATCCAGGATCCATTATCCGATCGTCGAGGTGAAACCCAAGGCACATAACCAAGCCCCAACGCCGCGGCCCCTTGCATGTCCTGGCCACCGCCTTGACTGTTCCCCTTAAAGGCTTGATCGATAATGATGAGCGCGTTCACGTTGAGTCGAGCCGATTCGTTTTGCAATCCATAACGAATACCGGCAAAACTTCCGAGCTCATCAAGATTCGGTGCCATGACCGAAAAGTTACAGATCTTGTTGAAGTCGGGATCGTTCATGACGTTGGCGGCTTGGAAGTATGTTGGATTGTTCCAGGTTCCACCGATCTCTTTGCGAGTCACTTTGTCGCGAGCAAGAAACAAGCGAATCGCATCGATGCCCGAATCGGCAGCCAATTGGGCTTGCACTTGTCGCCCCATCAATTGCGTTTCTTCATTGGCAAGATACATCTTCTCGGAAAGGGATAACGCAGAAAGCGTCACCACCGAGATCACCAACAACACGGCCAAAAGGAGAAACGCACGACGTGTGACTTCATCGCGACGACGCCAAGCCATCGATCGAATCATTCGGGATAATCGCATTGGTTTCATGGCTTTCAATCCTCTTGCCTTAGAGTCCTACGGACCCCATTCCATTGTCACCACCGGTTGCTTGGGATGCCTGCGGCACGCTCAACAGATTGGCCCCAGGAATCACCACCGTCGTTTTGTATGTATGAATTCCGTAGTCGCTGAGCGATTGCGTATCCATGGTCGAAATGTCAGTACCAGGACTCATCGGTTTCTCTTTGGCAATCACCGGATCCTGCATTGCGAGAATAACTTCAATCGACCATGGAAGACCTTCCACACTCGAGTCCCATGAATAGGACCAAGTGGTTCCATTGAAGTAAGCAAATTCAATCGATACCACCGAAGGCGAAATGATCTCGCCTGTTCGATTCAATTGATCGACCTGCCCTTGCGAATTAGCCCCACCCGCAAGATGGACAGTGCGATTGACGGCGAACCAGTCCTCCACTGCCTGCGGCGAACTTTCCCAGGATCCAGTCACGCTCCATGTTGATCAGCGCCTGTACAAAGTAAGAAACCGTTTTGTATCGCTGGAATGTCAGTGAGCGTGTTTAAATGGGGTAAACTCTGTTGAATGAAGTATTGATCCGGACAGGAATGCGACTGATGTCTAATTCAAGTTGGTCGATGTCCCATAGATTCCAGGTGGATAGTCTCGAAAGGGTTCACCCCGTGGCAGCCTCCAGTATCCATCGATGCGTTGCTTGTGGAGGCAGGCATAGTACCCTTGCCCACCAGTCGCTTGAGCGTTTTGGCCTTGTCGTTGTCCTCCCACCAAAGCGCTGATGATCTGTTGCAGCGCCGCTTGATCAAAGGCTTGAGCTCGAACAACACCTCGAAGATCATCCGAAATCATGGTCAAGATCTTGCGAGCTTCTTGGGCTTGCATGATCCGATCCACTGGCCCTGAAGATTGGGCGACATAAGTCTGCATCAATTGACCGAGCAGAACCGTAACCAAAGCGGTTAGTCCAAGAGCCAACAAAAGTTCTAACAGACTGAATCCACTAGCTTTCACTCGCATGTTACGTGCCTCCAGTGCCTGATGATGCCCCTGAGGCTCCCGCTCCACCGGCCCCTGCCCCTTGCCCTGTTGTCGATTGACTTGCCGGGGAATCGAGTCCAAGCGAAGGATCGATGATCCATCGCACTAACTTTGCATCGATAGGACTGTTGGTTGTTCGCTCGGGATCATTGGTTACAGTCACTTGAATGCCAATCATGTCCGGTTGTTCCGCCGCGAGCGTCTCGATCATGTAATACCAATCCATGTTCGAATTGCTCGCCGTTACGCTCGTCCATGAAGTCGACTGCGCTGGCGTTAGCCCCGTCAACACATCATTCAAAGCCGTTTCGCATAGATTCTGTGCCGCCATAATCTCGCGAGATCGAATTCCATTTTCCGAAGCGAGAAACATTGTTTGCGAGAGAATCGCGACAGCCACGGCAAGAATCGTCAACGACAAAATGACTTCTAACAACGAAAGCCCTTGGCGACTTGGTCGCGAAGCGCTTTTGCGTAGTTCCATTCGTGTTGCCATTTTGATTACTCGTCGCTAAGGCGTAGTCCTTGCATCCCCTGCAATCAATCTGGTTCGTCCCGTTAGCCCGCGGATTTGAATGACGCGTCTCGATCCATTCTCATTTTGCAGAACGATCTCTGCGGTCGTCGCGGTCCCATCGGGATAGAACATGATCGGAGGTGAAGAACTGGTGACCATTCCCCCACTTGATTCCATCTCTGCATAGTTGGCTCGCGAGTCCACTGCCGTATTCGCGGAAGCAAACTGAATACCCTCATCCAAGCTCTTGTCATCCTTGGAAGCATCCTGAGTGGTAGCCGAAGCGTAAGGGTCGGAAGATGTTTCCATCACCTGCCCAACTTCGTTCATCAACGTTGCCCCAGGTCCACTATTCAAATCGTCGTTGCCACCAAGCCAAGCAGTACAACTGTAGTTTCCAGACCCCAAGGTGTACTTGAAGACTTGCGATTGACCGGTTCGCATCGCCTTGACCCGCGCTTCATGAAGCACAAGTTCGAGTGATTCGGCAGACTTATGAAGCCTTCGCTCACTAATCATGCTTTCATACGTAGGAATGGCTACTGACAAAACGATCGCAAGAATGGCCAACACCAAAAGCAATTCGAGCAGGGTATGGCCTGCTCGATTGTGATGAATTTTGCATTCAAAGTTCGCATGCATCGGTAACCACCTTGCGTCGACATGCGGGAAACGTATTACGCACTAGCCCGTAATATCGTCTTCCGTGTTCATTTGCTTGTCGGGACCAGCCGAGCGAATTTCATACGAGTTGCCATTCAGCTTGTACTCGAATGGAGATCCCCATGGATCAGCAGCCATCGGTTTATCGAGCGATTGAGTCCAGGTTTGTCCCGCAGGCAAATCGCCTGGATTTTCCCAAAGTGCATTGAGCGTGTTGGGATACGAACCACTATTCAAACGATACGTCTTCAGTGCCGTACCTGCTTGAGAAATCTGCTGTTTGGTCAAATTGATATAGGCCCGATCCTGTTGAGCGAAAATGCTCAACATCGCAGCTCCGGCGACGACCGAAACGATCACGAGCACCAAGAGGATTTCAATCAACGTAAAACCAGCTCGCCTTCGACGGTTTGCTCGTACTCGCTTCTTCATTGCTTTGCTCCTTCTATCATTTCCCAAAATTGGATTTCTTTGATTCCTCCCTTCTTCAAGGCAGATTCCACTCCAGGAATCCACCCACCGAAAGGGCCGGAATATCATCATACTCTCTTAGTACTAAACCGAGCTACTGCTGTTAAGTATCGGTACCATTAGCGCAAGAACAACAAACATGACCACGCCAGCCAAAATGAGCAGCATTGCGGGCTCCAAAAGCCGGACGACAACCTCCAGTCGTCGAAAGGTGGTTTTCTCCAAATTGTCAGAAATTTGCACCAAAACTCGGTCGAGTGTATTCGATTCTTCGGCGATCGAGATCATTTCAACGACCGACGGCGGAAAGTGATTGCTGGCCGCCAATGGCTTCGCTAAGTGCTGTCCAGCCGTGATTTCTTCACTCGCTTTGGCAATGGCTTCGGACAATATCAAATTGCCGGAAGCTTGCCGGCTGATTTCCAGCGATCGCAAGATCGGTACCCCATTGTTCAATAGCGTTCCTAAGATTCGACAAAAGCGAGCCACTGCCAAACTGAGAAACACGCTACCGAGCATAGGCGTTTTGATCTTCAGCAAATCCATGGTGTGCTTCCCTTTGGCCGTGCTGAAGTACTGGACAGATCCAATCACCGCAGGAACCAACAAGATAAGCAACACCCGCAATCATCGCGAAGCCAGGAACTGATTGCTAACAACAGCTCGGTCGCTGCCGGAAGCGAATTGCGTTCCTTGCATCGCCTTTTGCGATGATTCCGAACTTAGGAACGAAGAAAACCAAAAGAATAGAAACGACGATCATACCAACGCGAAATGAACATTGGATAGGCGATCGCGCCCATCGTCTTTCCCTTGAGCTCTTCTTGCTGTTCGATGAATCCCATAGCCCCGTTCCAACGAATCCTCGGCTACCTTCCATCCCCCTGCGCGCGTACCATGTTGACGGCCATATCATTGAATACGCGAGGAAAGCGGGCCATCGCTCTCCCAATGATTCCTTCTTCAACTCGGGATTTCACTTCGGAGAGAACGGCATTGAGATTTTTATTATTCGATTGCTGACTCAACACGGTTAATGCTCGAAGCATCGGAACGCTGCTGAAGCAATGCAGCTAAAGAAACATAGAAGCCAGCCATGATCTGCGGCTTCACACGACCAGTAGAATGCTTTTCCTTACCACCTTTCGTCTGCGTAACCGAAATAGGAAATAGGGGGGGGGGGGGGGGGGATTTTGCGCGGGACGAGCCGCAGCTTCTCGCTCGGACCCCGCGGTCAATGTACCAGTGAGTTTTTTACCGCTCAGATCGCGAGCGACGTATGCAAAATCGGGCATGTCGCTAGCCTATCGTGTCGCCTTTGGTTGCGCGGAGTACTTCATCGACGCTGGTCGTTCCCGCCATAGCCTTTTCCCAAGCACTCATGCGCAACGTACGCATTCCATGTTTAAGAGCCGCTTTCTTGATCTCAAAACTGCTGACTCTATCGTGCGCCAACTGTCGAATATCTTCGTTGGTGACCAACAACTCGTAGATACCGAATCGCCCTGCATATCCAACGCCACGGCAGGCGCGGCAACCTGCTGCCTTAAATAATGGCCGGCCTTGCAATTCATCCCATGGGAAGTCCGAAGGCAGGTCATCGCGAAGCGGAGTATAGGGCTGTTTGCATTCCTTGCAAAGTCGACGGACCAATCGCTGAGCCATCACTCCCTCAACCGTACTCGCGACCAAAAACGGTTCGATTCCCATATCGACGATACGGGTAAAGGCACCGGCGGCATCATTGGTGTGAAGCGTACTAAATACCGTGTGACCTGTCAGCGAGGCTTGAATAGCATTCTCTGCCGTTTCCGCATCGCGAATTTCACCGACCAGAACGATATCAGGGTCGTGACGAAGAATACTTCGCAGCGATGCCGCAAACGTCAAACCAATTTTGGGATGCACCTGAATCTGATTGATACCATCCAATTGATATTCAACAGGGTCTTCCGTCGTGATGATCTTGTTCTCTGGCGACTTGATTTCAAGCAACGAACTATAAAGTGTCGTCGTCTTTCCAGAACCCGTAGGTCCCGTGACCAAGATGATGCCGTGCGGCAATCGAATGAGCTGACTGAAAAGATTATAGGTGAACTCATCCATTCCAAGGTTGCGAAGATCGAACTTCATCGCACCCTTGTCGAGAATACGCATCACTAAGCTTTCGCCGTGAATCATCGGAATAACCGACAAACGAATATCGATTTCGCGGCCATGCACTTTGAGCTTGATTCGCCCGTCTTGCGGCAAACGTTTTTCAGCGATATTCAATCGCGACATAATCTTGAGTCGCGAAATAATGGCAGCTTGAAACCGATTGATCTCTGGGGGCACTGGCTGCGTATGGAGAATCCCGTCGATTCGGTAACGAATCACCAAACCAGCCGCTTGCGATTCGACGTGAACGTCGCTCGCACGCGAATCGATCGCTTCCACCAAGATTTCGTTAACCAAGCGAACCACCGACGCTTCCTGCGCCATTTCGCTCAGCTCGCTACCATCGGTTTCAATCGCTTCGAGAAGCTGGATGTCTTCGTCTTCATCGCCGCGAGCTGCCATCAATCCTTCGACGGTTTCGCTTCCAACCCCGAGATGCTTCTTGACGAGCTTGGCTATTTCAACTTTTTCAGCAATGACCGGAGTAATGCTCAATCCCGTTTGAGCAGACGCTTCATCCAACGGATAAAGGTCTAAAGGATTGCTGGTAGCAACGACCAAGGAACCGTTATCGCGCCGAATGGGGAATAGCGAGTGGCGATAGATCAGCTTCTGTGGAAAGATCCGAAGGAGCGTCAAATCCACGTCCGCTTCACGTAGGTCGATAAAATCCAAACCCACTTCTTCAGCCAGCGCTTTGAGAGCATCCTCTTCTTTGACAAACCCTTGCTCAATGGCCGATTCAATGATCGACGATCCACTCGCTTGCATGCGAGATTGCTTGAGCTGCTCAGAGTTTAGCAGCCCGCGACGCAGGAGGATTTCACCAGCTTCAGTGATCATAGATTTGTTGACTCAGTATTCGTGCTTCGAGGTTGAATCCGACTAGGCTCGCGTCTAACGGCCACCCCCTCGGTTTCCGCCACCTTGCCCGCCGCGATTACCTCCGCCTTGGTTTCCACCTTGGCGGTTGCCACCCTGGCCGCCGCCAAAGTTCTGTCCACCAAAACCTTGAACACCACCACGGTTACCACCAAACCCTTGCATCCCACCCGGGAAACCAAAATTGCCACCACCAAATCCTTGGAAGTTGCGTTGACCGCCCTGTTGCCGATTCTGGTTGTTGTTTTGCGTGTTCGTATTGGTTGCTGCTGGTGGGTTTTGCGAGTTGGTCTTCACTTGAGCCCCAAACAATCCGGTCAAGGATCGTTGAACCACGCTTGGATTCACATCTCCAGGGATCAAGGAAACGACTGTCTCTTCTTGTTGCTCTTCGCTTGCTTCGTCGAGCATCTCTACAACTTGCTTGACTTGCTCGAACAAGTTCGGTGGAGCCATCACGATCAACGAATTTGACTTCGGATCGGTTGCGATTGTCATCGAAGCTTCCTTAAGCTGCGATTGACCTCCCCCTGCTCCGCCACGACCACCGCGTCCACCCATGGCGGCCTGCATCGCTTGAACAAACTCTTGTGGTCCAGGCTGACGTTGTGCTCCTGCAGCTCCTGCAGCATCGCCACCTAAACGATCCTTAAACAGTTCCTTGACGATCTTGGCGATCTCTTCCACATCGTTGTGATAGATCGGAATCCGCTGAGGCGTACCACGGGTTTCGTTTTCGACTGGGCTATCCTCTTGATCAATGATCTCGATGACTTGCTCAATCAGATCCAAATCCAATGGAGTCGCAGTCACAATCAGTGCATTCAAGCGAGGATCGGGAATGATCATGGGTTTGCCCGAAGCGATGCCCGAAGTGGATGTCGAAGTAGACGATGTTGCACCGGTGCCACCACCGCCCAACAACCCGCGGAACATTCCGCCACCCAATTCACCAAGCGCGTTGCCAGCGAGCGACCCCAAAAGTCCACCGCCCCCACCGCCGTTGGCTCCTTCACCCAAAAGAATGCTTCGCAACAATTCCGATGCAGCCTGAGCCTTGATGTGCCGCAAGTAGATCGTCACTGGCTCGGGTGGAGCCATCGCCATTTGATCGCTTATCATCCGCGCATCTGCTCAAACTCGGCCAATGCTTGCTTGTCATCTGAAAAGAAAACGAGACCTGTTGGTCCCATGAAAACCTTGATCTCCGCTCCATTCGACGCCTCAAAAACTTGAACGGGTTTCTGATCTTGCGGTGGCAGAGCCGGCTTGGCATCACCACTCTGTGGAGGCTGTTGCAACCAAGCGGTTGTCAAACCAACAGGAGCAATCTTCATGGCTCCGTAAGCGATCAATCCCGACCATAGGTTTGTCTTGGAGGAAGAATCTCCAGAGGACGGCTTCTTCGCTTTGTCATCAGCCTTCTCTTGCTTCTCCGGTGGAGGAACGCGACGTGAGTTCTTATTTTCCTTGTTCGCCGATGGATTGATGACGCGAATCTGAAACTTAGGACTCGCTGGATTTGCCGAAACAAAACTCTCCACTTGCTGCAAGAGTTTTTCTGCGGACTTACCCGACACTCCATTCAACTGTCGGAAATTGTCACCGAACTGAGATGAACTGCCCGTCTCTTCCAACTTATCGATACTCGCTTGAACCTGATCCAACTGATTCGGTGTGCACTGGACCATCAGGCTTCGCGAAACGGGATCACCGATAAAGGTTGGAATGGCAGACGATGTATCTTTCTCAGATTTCTTGCCGAACACCTTCTCCAATGCCACGATGGCCGTTTGAGGATCGATACGCTTGAGGCCGAGAACGTGGAAGCGACTTCCTTCTCCAGACAATTCTTGAATGGTCTTGGTAATGAGGTCGTGGTCGCTCGACGATCCGAACGCGATGATCGAATTGGTCTTCTCATCTTTCGACATGCGAACCACAGGAGAATTGGCAAGCAAAGTTTCCAAGACCTTGTAGACCATCTCCAAATCACCATTCATCACTTGATGGCGGTGCAACTTAGGTGGATCCGAAGGCGCACGATTCTTGTCGGCATCGTTGGAGGCAACGTCGATCTTCTTGGACATCTCTTTCAGGATCTGAAGCTTTTCAGGCTTACCCGATGCATAGATCGTTGTGCCAAACGTATCGGTCGCAACGTTGAAGTCGGTCGACGTATTGGCGTCCGCCCCTAAACCAACCAGTGGACGAACCACCGCCAAAACTTCATCCGCACTCACATGCTCCAAGTTAATGGAAACCACTTTGGCACCTGGGGCGGTTTCAGGATCTTCAACACGACGAAGCATCTCCTGAATCAAACGCAACTTGCCTCCCGTTTCACAAACGAGGATTTGTCCTGACGAAGACAATGGAATGACCGAACCTTGAGGGCCGACCAATCGTTCAATTTCTTTCTTGGCATCGTCGGCAGTCAATCGCGACAAGGCAAACAAACACTTGCAAATTTCAAATTCACCAACCGAGCTCAACTGCTCTGGAGGTACCAAGTGCGAGATTTCTCGTAACCACGCTCGCACAACTTCAGCTTCGCCCGAAAGGTCGATCATCATCAAGGCACGGTCGCGGCGAACTAATGAAAAGCCTTCTCGTAACAGAACGCCATTCATGACATCCATCGCTTGAGCCGTCGTGTATTTTTTGTACGGGTCAGCGTAGGTAAAGGTTCCTTGAGGATAGCTGCTAGTCACCATGCTCAACTTGGATTCCTTGCAAATCCACTTCAAGACATCTTCCCATGGCGTTTCTTTGAAGTTGAGCGTCAGGCTGTCTTCAGACGAAGCACTTGTGTCAACAGCAATGGCTGCGGTCTGTGGCTTGTCCGCGGTAGGCTTATCTTGAGTGGTAGCGTCCGCAGCAGGAGCAATTTCTTTGGGAGCATTTGTATTTCGTACCGGCACACCAGCCATGGCTTGCCACGTCATGAACTGGGACATCGTAAGCACAGCCTTCAGCCGTTGATTCATTGTGTCCGCTGCTTTGTCACGTCCAACTTCGCGAATGATCTCGCTGCGAGCGGCCATAATATCAGCCACTTGCTTGGATTGACCCTCGCTAAGCCCAAGCGTTTGAGCAACATCGGCTTCAGCCAGGCTAACCATTCCAATCTTGGCGAGCCGCAACTGATTGAGTTTCGAACGCTGCTCAAGATTCAAAATGGCAAAGCCAGCTTGCTCCGACTCGCGAACAAAAGCTCGCTTCTTGGAATCGCGTTCTTCAGAAGGCAACTCGCGCAAGACTTGCGCCAAATCCAAGCCCTTCAATTCGCGTTGCTTGATGATTTCCTGTAGTCCACTTACTTGGTTCTCCGTCAGACCGAGATCACGGATCGTGTTCGGTTCAATGGCGGACGCTAAGATCCCAACGAGATCAGGGTCGGCAGCCCGAACTTCCAAGGGAAGGAGAGCGCCCATCCACAAGACAGCCCCAAGGCTGACTGGAATCCATCGTCGAGTGAACATACATGCAGGGAAAAAGATCATATTTCACACAAGACTAAAACACGGAGGATGAGTGGCAATCCTTTGACTTTAGTTGGTTTCGCCCTAACGGCTACCCGCTTCACCAGAAATTCAGGTTGGCAGGATGTTTGGACCGTTCAGGTTGTACTGGTCAAAGCACATAAGACCAGAGATTCCAACCCTCGCCATTTTCTAAAGTTTCGTTGTTCGATTGGGGGTATGGGTGGATTCATTTGTTCACATCTCAGGTGGGATCGTAGGCGGGTGAAAACGACCTAGCAGCGATAGTTGCCGCTTGCTACTGTTCGCTGCGTATTCGTTTTCTTGAATGTAAAGTTGCTCGAACCAGGAGCTTTCCCATGAAAATTCGTCGATTCCTTGGTCAATCGCTTGGAGTTTCCGGGATCGCTCTCGTTTTCCTCTCGGGGTGCCAGGGGACTTTTCCAACCATGGGTCCTCTTTCTTCCCCGACTTCAGGTCGTGTTCCAGCTCCAGCGACCGGGTCCTTTTCCGTCCCTGGAAATTACTCACCGGGATCGCAGCCTGTTACACCGGCCCCAGGAAATCGAGCCACTTCCCAGAACCAGCGTCCCATCGGGACCGGGATCGCCGCAGACCGAAACACTAGTGCTTCCTCTAATACTGGCACTATTATAGGAGCGGTGCAAGAGGAGGGTTGGCATGCAATCCAAGAAGGAAAAGTGGTGGCAGCTTCCGCAACGACCGCGATCTCCAACGAACTCCAAAATCAAGCCAACCAAGCAGCCACCGCAGCCCAGGCTGGGTTTTCAAGAATTACTTCCCGCTTGAACGAGGAAACGAACCGTTTGGTCAATGAATATGCTCCGCCCGTAAATCCGGCTTCCGCCCAACTCAAAGACATTCCCGAGCCCCAAACCTCGGCGGGATCCGGTGTAAAGTAACTGCCGTCGCGACTTTCGCTCCTGCGACGTTTCGTACCAAATCACGCAAATCCCTTTCGTAAAAAGGGATTTGTCGTCTCTAGGTTCTAACTCGCTAGATTTCCGTCCGATTTTTCGCACTTTTGCCTTGCCAAGGGGTGCTGCGAGTGCGAATTTTGTGAGTGGATTCTCCGATTTTTCTATGAAAACCACCCTCGAGCGTTTCAAGATGGCGGAATCGATCGGAGAAAGCAGAACCTGAAAGAGCAAAGTTCGAGTCGACGATGGGCAAAACGACCTCCAATTCTTCCGTAGCATCCTCCCCCGAAGAATCGACCAAATCCAATACCAAGAAGAAAGCCAAACTTCGCTCTCACGCCGATGACACTCCCCGCCCTGTTGGCTCGGGCGATATCTCACCCAACCTTACGCCGAGCGGTGTCGAGAACTTTGTGGTTGATGAAGCGGTCCGAGCTGCTCAAGAAGCTAAAATCGCAGCGGTGAAGGACATCGTCAATTCCGTTCCACCTCACGACGTTGGCACTCTTTCCAAAGTTCTCGAAGCTATCATGACCGGGGCCTCTGCGGACGATGCGTTGGTATTGCGCGATGCCTTGCTGAATAAGCACGATCCCAACATTCCACTTGCTCTTCAACCCGATGACGAACTCTCTCCCGATTGGCGTACGGGCGGCTATCCCTACAAAAGCTTGATGAGCCGCAAGAACTATGAAAAGCAAAAATACCAACTGCAAGTAGAACTGCTGAAGCTTCAAAACTGGGTGAAGAAGACTGGTCAGAAGCTAGTGATTGTCTTTGAAGGTCGCGACGCCGCAGGGAAAGGTGGAACGATCAAGCGATTCATGGAACACCTCAATCCCCGCGGTGCTCGAGTCGTTGCTCTTGAAAAACCTTCCGACATCGAACGAGGCCAGTGGTACTTCCAGCGCTATGTCGAACATCTTCCGACAGCGGGCGAAATCGTTATGTTCGATCGAAGCTGGTACAACCGAGCCGGTGTTGAACGCGTGATGGGATTCTGCACTCCCGACGAGTACCAAGAATTCATGCGTCAAACACCTGAGTTTGAACGCAACCTCGTTCGCAGCGGAACGCACCTCGTCAAGTTTTGGTTTTCCGTAAGTCGCGAAGAACAACGTCGACGCTTCAAGGAACGCGAATCCCATCCTCTCAAGCAATGGAAACTCTCACCCATCGACAAAGCATCACTCGACAAGTGGGACGACTACACCAAGGCGAAAGAGGCAATGTTCTACTATACCGACACTACGGATTCCCCGTGGACTGTCATCAAGTCGGATTGCAAGAAACGCGCTCGACTAAATGCGATGAAGTACATCCTTCATAAACTTGCTTACGATGGTAAAGATGCTGAACGCATCGGACCTCTCGATCCACTGATCGTTGGTCGCGCCAACGTGGTGTATGAACGAGGCGAGAAAAGCAGTAGCATGCCGTTCTCACAATAACCTGTTCTACCAACATCTCCGGCTAGGGCCTATATGCTCCAAAGTACCCACCCATGAATCAAACGGCTGCTTTAAGCATAGGTATTCTCGTACTCATCGGCTGGCTTGCGTATCTGTTCTTGGAATGGCAACGCAGGAAAGACGACCATGAAGAACGCGCGAAACTCATCGACGCACACAACATTTCTGAATTGCTCGATTGGTTGCATCATCGCGAACGACTTCGAGCTCTTTCGCGCGGCGTGGTCCTCCTTGGATGGTTCGTACCAACGCTTTCTATCGCGGCAGCTAGTTGGGTTACGCCAAGAGTAATTGAAATGCCCGGCATCGTCATCGCCGTGTGGATATCCGCTGCCACGGCCGCATTGGGGTCTACGATTTGCGCCACGGTCGTCTTAGGATGGATACGTACGTTATCTAAGTAATTTCCTGTTATGGTGCGGACGTTGATGCGTTCGTAAAACAACATGAAATTACATTGAGATAACACCTTCACTTCTACGATGTGAAGGCACCCCCAATCTTTTCGAAGGCACACAGACCATGCCGAGCTCACATCTCTTGAACCATCAAAGAACTTGGGCTCGCCTTTCAGCTCTCGCGATCATTGCCATCGCATTTCTCTTGGGTAGGGACTCGGTGGTTCGTTGCCAAGAACCAAATCCAACGAACATCAATCTAGAACAAATAAGAACTCCATTCCCTCCATCTCGTTGGGAGCCACTTCCAACACTTCCTGATTGGGAAGGTTTTGCAGGGGCATTCATCGGAACGGTCGATGATCACTTGGTCGTAGCAGGAGGCGCAAACTTTCCTGATCGCAAACCATGGGAAGGCGGTACCAAGTTATGGTACGACGACCTTTGGGCGCTTCAAGATCCAAACGCAACATGGAAAAAGGTCGGTAAGCTTCCTCGTCCACTCGGATATGGAGTGGCTCTTTCGACATCACAAGGTTCGATGATCTGCATCGGTGGTAGTGATGCTCATCAACATTACTCCGATGTCTTTTCGATCAAACACGATAGCACCGGATGGACGATTCAATCATTGCCATCCCTTCCACAACCCATTGCCAATGCGTGTGGAGAAAGAATAAACGACGAACTGTACGTGGTCGGTGGTCAAGAACATCCAGCCATGGCCAAAGCATCGGCAAAAACATATCGGCTCAAGCTTCAGCCTTCACTAGGCAAGTGGGAAGAGATGGACGATCTACCTGGCCCAGGGCGCATCTTGGCAACTGCCGCAAATTATCGCGATCGTCTGGTCATCATGGGCGGAGCCGAACTGATGGCCGACTCGGAGGGCAAAACACAACGACGCTATCTGAAGGATGCATATGTACTTCAAACCAACGGAACCTGGCTTCGACTTGCAGATCTTCCCTTCCCAAGCGTTGCAGCACCTTCACCAAGCATGAGTTTGGAGACGGGAGACCATTTAGGACCTTGTCTCCTCGGCGGCGACGATGGAAACCAAGTTGGTAAAGACCCATCAGAGCACGTTGGATTTCGCCGCGAGCTAATCTGCTTCGATCTTCCCCAAGGAATGGAATGGGATCGAGGTGTTTGGAAGACGGTAGAGATATTACCTGTCGCGAGAGTTACCACCGGCTTAGTTCGGTGGCGAGGAAATTGGGTGCTTGCCTCTGGAGAATCGAGACCAGGAGTACGTTCTCCACAAGTATGGTGGCGAAAAGGAACGCCATAGCGTAGCATCTTGTCTTGGAAATGCGCCCTCCTCGCTTCTCTCCTTCCCAATTAGGCATCGATGCCTAATCACGCTATGGCCAATGCATCCACGGATTCCAATCCCGCATCGTTCTCGCGCATGCATTATGCATGGCTCATCGTAGCTCTTCTTTTCCCTGTGGCATTGCTGAACTATCTCGATCGACAAATGCTGTCGGTCATGAAATCCTCGGTCACATCGGATATCCCCTTTCCCCAAGCAGCCGCTAGCGGTTCCCTTGGTTTCTTCGAATGGCTTTCCCATTGGCTTGGATTCAAAGGAAGCTTTGTAGGAGAAGGGGCTTGGGGCTTGATGCTTGGCCAATTCAAATGGGTCTACGCCATTCTAAGCCCGATTGGCGGATACATTGCAGATCGGTTCAGTCGCAAATGGACGATTTGCTTGAGCTTGTTTGCATGGTCCGCAGTGACATGGATGACAGGTCAAGTCACGACCTTCGAAGGCCTGCTGTGGACGCGCACGATGATGGGAGTCAGTGAAGCGTTCTATATCCCTGCTGCATTGGCATTGATCGCGGACTATCACCAATCCCACACTCGCTCACGAGCCGTTGGTATTCACCAGATCGGTATGTATTGCGGAGTCATTATCGGTGGCTTCAGTGGCCACATCGCAGACTCACCAGATTTCGGTTGGCGCTTTGCATTTACTTTGGCAGGAATCGTGGGAGTCATCTACGCATTCCCTCTTCTGTTCATCGTGCGCGACAATCCGATGTCCCATGAACTTCGATCAAAAGCGAGAAGCCAAGGAACCTCTTCGGGATATTCGATGTGGACCGTTCTTCGTGAACTCGTTGGAAATCCTTCATTTCTATTCTTGGTAATATGCTTTACGTTTCCCGCCATGCCTGGATGGATCGTTCGCGACTGGATGCCTTCCATTTTGGAAAAGCAATTCCATTTGAGCCAAGGCAAAGCAGGCGTTTCGGCCACACTCTATTCCAATCTCGCTTGCCTCTTGGCCGCATTTGGAGGTGGCATGATGGCCGACTATCTCATGAAGAAAACGCAGCGAGGCCGAATCTATGTGAGTGCCACGGGCATCTTTCTGTTGGTGCCGGCTTTGTTCGGTGTTGGCAATGCATCGACTCTAGTCATGGCCATTGCCTTTCTGATCCTCTTCGGTATCGGCTGGGGATTCTTCGATTGCAACAACATGCCCATCCTTTCACAAATTGTACGGCCTGAGCTGCGAGCCACCGGATATGGGCTCATGAACTTGGTCAGTATTAGCAGTGGTGGCTTTGCCGATTGGGGATTTGGCATCCTTCGCGAGAATGGGTACTCACTCAATTTTTCTTTTGGAGTCTTTGCAACCTTTGCTCTGCTCTCCGTTGGATTCATGCTCGCCATACGACCGCGTTCCGATCTATCACCTATTCCTTCGTCCGCTCGCTCTTGAACCTCTTAACCGTTGAGGATTTGCATCATGATTCGATCGACCTTCGTTTCTTTAGCAAGCAGCTTGGGCATAGTGCTTTTGGTTGCATGCTCTGCCTACGCCCAGAAGATCAATGTATGGATCGGAACAGGTTCGAGCCCATTGAGTCAAGGAATTTACCATTCGACATTCGATACCAAAGAAGGAAAGCTCACACCTTCGCGATTGGTTGCGGAGATGGATGGTCCAGGTTTTCTTGCCAAGCACCCCAAGCACCCAGTTCTTTATGCAGTGGGCGGCATCAACAAAGAACAAGTTGTTGCTGCGTTTACCATGAAAGGGGAAGGGGCCAATGCCTCTCTGAGCCTGATCAACGCATTGCCGATCGGTGATGGAGGCGCGGCTCACGTGTCCGTTGACAAGACCGGAAAGACGTTGCTGACAGCACAATATGGCGGCGGATCGTTGGCGGTCTTTTCCCTCCGCGATGATGGTGGATTGCAAAGCCGCACGCAGTTGATCGACCATGAAGGCCCATCCAAAGTGAATCCTGCACGACAGGAGGCTTCTCATGCACACTGGACGGGAGTTTCTCCAGACAATCGATTCGCCTTTGTTCCCGATTTAGGCCTCGATGCCGTGGTCATCTACCAGCTGGATGCCGTGAAGAGTGAAGTGAAACCTCATGGTAAGGGAATTGTGCCTCCCGGTAGCGGGCCACGTCATATGAAGTTTCACAACAATGGCAAATGGATCTATGTGCTAAATGAACTTACTTTGACGATCACTGTTTTTGACTACGATGCACAAGCAGGAACGATGACTCCTAAGCAAACGATCGCCACGGTTCCTCAACAAGAACTCGCTCGTGAAAAGGCCAAGAGCTGCTCTGAAATTCGCGTCCACCCATCCGGAAAATATGTTTATGCGGCCAATCGAGGGCACGATACGATTACTGCGTTCGCAATCAATGCCCAAGATGGAACCCTTAAAGAGATTCAGCGTGAAAACGTTCGAGGTGCCACGCCGCGCAATTTCAATTTGACGCCTGATGGACAATGGTTGCTCGCTGGCGGTCAGCTCTCCAATACCCTGGGCGTGTTTAGTGTAGATCCTAACCAAGGAACCATGGTATTCCATCAACAGTCCATTTTCGTTCCTACACCGATCTGTGTACTATTTGATCAAGGCGATTGATTGATCCGTTGTGATGCCAACGCGAGGAGTCCCACTTCAAGATGCACGCAGATTCTCTTCCGTACGATGTGGTCACGCTCGGCGAGACGATGATTCGATGGACGCCTTCGCATTGTCAGCGGATCGAACAGGTCCATTCGATGGAACTGCATGTTGGTGGAGCCGAGTCCAACACGGCGGTCGGACTCGCAAGGCTGGGGAATCGAACGGCATGGATTTCGCGTTTGACTTCCAATCCACTTGGCCGTGTCATTGAAGGAACGCTGTGCCGTTATGGCGTCGACACACATCATGTCGTGTGGACGAATGAGGATCGCGTTGGACTGTATTTTCTGGAAGAAGGCAAGGAACCGCGAGGCAGCCAAGTTTTCTATGATCGCAAAGGATCGGCGGTCAGTAAGATGCAGCCATCCGAGCTACCGGCAAGCCTTTTTCAGCCCGGAAGGTCAAAGTGCTTTCATACGACGGGCATCACAGCCGCCATTGGAAGTGCTGCCTGTGCTACGGCACGAGAAGCCTTTAGGTTGGCAAGACAGGCCGGCTGGAAGCTGAGCTTTGATACCAACTATCGCGCGAAACTTTGGTCACCCAACGAAGCCTCGATGGGATGCGTTCCCTTCATGGAACTAGCGGACGTCCTTTTTATTCCCGAACGAGACGCTCGCACTCTATTTCCAGAGGTTGCATCGCTGGAACGTTCTGCCTTAGTTCTTTGGCTATCTAAACGCTTCCCGAATGCGATCATTGCATTTACGGCAGGCAAAGAAGGGAGTTGGGGAGCCCAGGGCGATCAAATGGTAAACCACGGCATATTTCCCGCCGACACGATTGGGCGTTTAGGTGGCGGCGATGCCTTTGCAGCTGGATTTCTTCACGCCTATTTGCAGGACTTGAGTCTCAACGATTGTTTGCGTTGGGGTTCTGCAACCGCATCGATGAAGTACAGCATCCCCGGTGATCTTCCCTTAGTGGATCGTTCGGCTGTAGAGGCCCTGGTCCTTTCGCAGCTCGAGGCGATCGTTCGCTGACCCTCTTCGCACCATCCTGCCCCAAACCGGGGTCAGCCCCGTCCCAACGACATGGGGTCGGCCCCCGTGACCATCGATTCATCGACCTACCTGGGGACAGTCCCCGACTAGATCGATCCAAACACATGGGGTCAGACCCCATGTTTCTTGAACAACTTGGGGTCAGACCCCGACGGTCCAAAACACTGTTTTCTCGGAACTGTTTGGGGTCAGCCCCCGATGAATGACGCATTTGAACCACATGGGGTCAGTCCCCGAAGAGTGGCCTATCTGAGATCGACTTGAGTACATCGCATGCTATTCGACCTATCAAATTTGAATCGAATTAAGAAGACAACCGAGACTCCGGTTTCGCTTGCATTTCGAGCCAATGTGAGAAAGGCCATTCAAACATTGCTAGCGAGAACTTGTAACACAAAGGATTCACGACTTGCTTTATTTTCCTAGACCGCAGGTTAGGCCTCCATGGATGCTTGGCCGATGATTGCAGCATTCGACGCTGACTTCGTCTCAACGAAGAGGCATAGAGTTCCATTTGCGGTGTCTGACGGAAGGTGCTCCGAGGACTCTGTTCTTTCGGTGTTGTATGCTAGCTAGCCTCTTCGATTCGCGGAACTACGTTCCATCACTACTCTTGGCCATTGCAATCGCTGCACCCACATGGGGACAGTCCCCAAGTTCTTCAACCCTCTTCGGGGTCAGTCCCCTGGATTCTTCTGTCCCAACTTCGCAAACCCCACGGGGTCAGACCCCGATGAACCAGCCGGCGCCGATCAACTGGGGACTGTCCCCGTCAGGATCGAGCCAAGCAAATGGGGTCAGTCCCAAGTTTCTTTGGCAACCTGGGGTCAGACCCCGTCGGTTTCGACGGACGTTGCAACAGAGATAGATGGGGTCAGTCCCCAGGACCAACGCAGGGGAACATACAGGGGACAGCCCCCGAGGTACGGAGTCGGAGATCGAAAAGATCTCGCAGCGGCTTGCCGCACTGGAAATGCAGCTCAAAGCTCAAAACGCAGAGAAAGCTAGCCAAGACAAGGCGAGCTCTAAGAAGCAGGGAGATTCCGCTAGCAATAAGTCAGACGCCAAATCGTCTGCTGACCCCGCGACCGCTTCAAAGAAAAGTGGACAGTAAAACTTGGGGGTCACGTACAGATGGATTACGTGAACTGGGCCAAGGCGGCCCCATCCATTCCCAACACACAAGACTTTTTTGAATTTCGCCGCCTTCGATTGGTTGCCGAAGGGACAGGCTACGGCGTTTACGACTTTCGCTTGCAAACGACACTCGAACCCGAAACCGTTGGCGAAACCACTCCGCTAGGTTCGGTCATGTCGCCGGATGTCAAAGATGCTTATTTTTCGGTCAACGAAATTCCGGGGCTAGGCCGCTTCCGCATCGGCAACTTCTTCGTGCCATTCAGTTTGGAACAGGTCACGAACGATACCAACAATATCTTTCTCGAACGCTCCATTCCTTCGCAAGGGGTTTTCTCTCCCGATCGCGAAGTCGGTATGGCAATCTACAACGCCACCGAATCCAAGAACATAACTTGGAGCTACGGTGCATTCTTTGATAGCATCAGCGAAGGTCTGAAGGAACGGATCGATGACAATCAAGGGTATCGCGTAAGCGGACGCTTGACGTGGCTACCTTATTACGATGAAGCCTCTAATGGTCGCTATCTTATCCACACCGGCGCCGGAATCCTCCATACCGACGATCAAGACAACCGTGTCCGTTTTCGAGCTCGACCACAGATCCATGAAGGCCCCCGCTTGATCGACTCGGGCGTGATCCTGGCAGACAAGTATACGACCGGCAACCTCGAAGGGGCCATCGTAAATGGGCCTATTACTCTGCAATCAGAAGCTTATCTGTCGCAAGTCGACTCCTTTGTCCTTGGAGCCCAGAATATCCAAGGATGCTATGTGCACGCTAGTTATTTTCTAACAGGCGAAAACCGAGTCTTCGAACGATTTGGTCAACACGGAGCCCAATTCGGAAGAAATGTTCCTCGAACCAACTTCTTTCGCACCTGTGAAGCTCGCGGCCCCGGAGCCGTCGAACTCAAGTCGCGTTGGTCGTACTTAGATCTGAATCATCTCAATGCTGGTCAGTACAACGATATGACGTTTGGATGCAACTGGTACTGGAGCGATCGAACTCGCATTATGTTGGATTGGATTCATCCCATCACCGATGCTCGGACCATCGTAGGTGCTACCGAATCCGACATCCTTGCCATGCGATTCGACTTTAACTGGTAGCCGATC
>JAXMBN010000026.1:0-81695 GCA_046349875.1 Pirellulales bacterium | reverse complement strand
CTGAAGTCGACTCTGACGCGGCCTTCCAAGGGACTGGAAGTCAACGCTGAAGTCGACACTGAAGGCAACGATTAGGCAAGCATCGATTCGAAGGCGGTGCGAGCGTTGTCGAGCACGCAACCATAATCCATGTGCTCGATCTCTTCCCCAAGCAATTCGATCTCGTAGTAACCTCGATACCCATGGGACTCCATCGTCCGAACGATATCGGTCAGGGGAACGAATCCATGTCCGAGAAGGCAGCGATTTTGTTCGCCAATCGGCGCGCCCTTGGCATCGCCCAATTGTACCAAACGAATCATGGGAACAATCGATGGCAACCATTCCACGATGTTTTGATCCTGAGCCATGTGGTAGCAGTCGAACACGATTCCGAGGTTCTTAGCGTCGATGGAGGCGACGATATCGAGCGTTTGCGGAATGTCGGTCAAAAAGGTCCATTCATAAGCACACCCGCAATGCATGGGCTCCAACGCCAGCTGGATGCCATGGCATTGCGCTGCCTCGGATAATTCGCGAAGAGCTGTCGTGATCAGCCGACGAGCATGACTCTTGGTGTGCCCACTTCGACTTCCAGTTAAAACGACAAGCGTTTTGGCTTCAAGCTGCGAGGCTAATTCGATCGCATCATACGCATCGACCATCGCTTCCCGAAAACTTCGGCCATCGCTACCAGTGAATCCACCTGCCCACTGCAGGCTAGATACTTTTAGCGATTTTTCCTTGAGAAGTTCGATGGCTTTTTCTTCGCCATAATCCGACAGCTTGGCTCGCCACACTCCGATGGCTTCATACCCCTTCGCGCGATAATGGAGTACATCTTCCTCAAACGACCACCGGTAGGTTGACAATTCACTGACTGCAAGTCGGTTACTCGGCGCGTTCGGCATCCGGCTTCTCGCTGAAAGACAAGCATATACCATGCGGGGTGTCCACGATGAAAACCCATTTTTCAATCGCGTCCAATGGTGGATAAGGAGGTCACAGTATGGAGAGGTTTTCATCGAATGTAAAGAAAAGGATCAAGCAATTGATGCCAATTTTTATAAACTTGAATCACTCGCTTGTAGCTAGCGTTTCTTTCGAATCAAATTGCCAAATCGATTCGCATTCGCTTGCATTGCTGGACTTGTATTTACCCATCCAGTGAGTGATTGCATCGAATCGGGATTCATCCCATTCTTCGCGCCATCGATGAACATTGTTTGTGAGTCCATGTGGTGTCATCGGGCGAACTTGCTTCCTTGCTGTTCTCATCGCTCTCTAGATGATCCGTAGATCGATGGAATACCGTTTCATTAGGTTGCGCGGTAACTGTTGCATGGTCAGGCTGGTTCGATGACATCGCGTTATCAACGAGTTGGCCAATAAAAAAACGCGGACCAAAGGCCCGCGTCCTGTTCCAAATTTGCGTTGGCAAATAAGGGAATCGCTTTGAGGCGCAAACAACGTGTGCGTTTGACGCTTACTTTTTGCGATGGCGAATTTCCGCGCACGCATACGCGTTTCTTCCGCCTAATCTTACGCCGACCACGTCCAGTTTTCTTTACACCCACTTCCGATCACCCGCAATTAGTGAAATTGGCTCATTTCCGAATAAAACGATCTCGACCACTTCCATGGAACCCAGCGAGGTTGTCGCTGATACCATTCCGATACTGCCCAAACTGTTTTTTAGGGGGACTTCTAAAGATTGTCACGAAGAAAGCTCTTCGTCGATCGGCTATTTTCCACAGGAAAAGTAATTTTTCTTCTCGAATGAAATCCTGAATTATAGCCTCTCCAGTCCCAATTCGATCAAGAGCACTCCGATTACTGCTTCGTAATAGGTATTCGCCTGCACTTGGCCGACAGTTGCAGATAGCTCCTAAGCGGTTTTCGCAACGTTCCAAAGCACCTTTTTGAGTTGCAAAGCAGACGATTGTGCATGGCACGCCAGAGAGGATTGGCCCAACTTGATGTCCCCGCCACCGACGAATCGTCTGATTTATTGCTCTCTGCTCAAGCGTGCGCCCTTGATCATGCGATCCATCTTCTGCCAACTCAAGGTCCGATCGCTGTCTTCGTAATATCACAATACGCTGCCAGGCACGCCTTCGAGCATCATTCGTTTCATGAGGCTGTATTAGAAGGCTGGCAAACGTTTCATTGTCAGCCCTATTTTTCGGAAAAGCGATTTCGCGAAGAGATGGGACGCGGGCGGATTGATACTCGCGATCTCGATGCGATCCTTCGAGAAGATCTTCAGCAAGCAGCCCATGAGGAGATCGTTTTAGGTCGGTCTCGTATCGAATTGCGAGCGACGATGTTGCGGTATCCGATTCTTTCGGCGCCGACATCTGAGTTGCGGTGGTACATCGCTGAAACCAATGCCATCCAACAGTTTCGCTCAGAGGTTTCGGACTCAGAGCGAAGACGGCTTTCGGCTGATACCCGGAGTTGGGTCTTGGCCGTGCTCAAGCATCCCGAATCGGCGCCTCGCTTGGTTGAGATGTTTCAGCATCTCTTCACACATCTTGATCTTCAAAAGGTATCGCAATGGGACGATGCCATTTGGGAGACGGTGACGTTGCAACTGCTGTGGCAAATGTGCCACCAAGGTGCGCAAGCAGGGCATGCGCATGAGACCCATGGAACGATCAAGCGACGACTTCGCGAGGATATCTTGCGGATTACGCAGCGCGACCCTGATCTCCTTGCCAATGATTTGTTGATTCGTTTTACTTCTGCTTACCTCGATCAAGGCTTTGCCTCATGGTCGTTGCCCAATCGTGAGCGCGGAATCTTCCAGTGCTTTTTGGAGGTGATGGGATCTCCGAGTTGGCTGGGCGATTCTTGGTTGCAACAGGCTCGTCGGTCGATTCAAGAAGAAGGGCACGCTCAGCTGACGCCGATCGAATCCATTGCTGTTTCGCTCAAGGCATTACATATTCCCAGTTCTCATTGGGATGAATACATCACCGAATCGCTTTTGGCTCTATCGGGATGGGCAGGGATGATTTGGCAGATGGAAACCAATGCGGATTGGACTCTTCGTCCAGCACCAGCAGGTTCATTGGAAGGCTATTTAGCGATTCGGCTGTTGCTGGATCGCGCTGCAAGTGAATCGATTGCTCGCGAACACTTCCATTTTAGCGGTTCAGTGACAGACCTACTCAAGAAGATTCATCGCGAGGCCAAGCAGCATGCTACGGCTACCGATGATCGGGAGCAGCGAGCCTTTTTGCTGTTCCAGGTTTCTCAACTCTTGGGTTGGGGACCTCGCGAGCTGTTCTCGTTGTCGCGACAAGAGTGGAGTCGATTGGTGGGAGATGTGGAAGCGTTCGGTGCATTGGAGCGTCGTCGTGCTTTCCAGCTTGCTTATGAGCGCCATTATCGTGTGGCAGTGTTGGATGCCATAGCGACGCATGCCGATCAAAAACCATTGGCCCCAGAAAAGCCTTTGTTTCAACTCGTCACCTGCATCGACGATCGCGAAGAATCGCTGCGCCGTCATGTGGAGGAAGTCGATCCTCGAGTCGAGACTTATGGTGCCGCAGGCTTCTTCAATGTCCCCATGTATTTTCGTGGCGTTTCGGATGCTCACTTCATTCCGCTTTGTCCAATCGTCGTCAAGCCACAACATTATGTAGCGGAAACACCGGCTTCGTGGTTGGAGCATGTCGATCGGAAGCGAGCTGCAACGCGCAAAACGATTGGCCGAGCATCGCACCGAGTGCACATGGGAAGCCGAGGATTCTTCGCGGGGACGTTGGCTGCATTTGTTGGTACCTTTGCATCGTTGCCTATGGTGATGCGCGTTCTCTTTCCAAGATTGACGGCCCGTATGCGGGCCTTCTTGGGAAGCGTGGTGCAGCCTCCCGAAATGACCCAACTCGTCATTGAGCGAACCGAAGAAACGACGGGGCCCGACAATGGACACCGAGGTTATCGCGTCAAAGAAATGGCAGCGATGGCCAAGCGATTCCTGGAAGATACGGGACTTGCTAATCGATGCGCCAACTTGGTACTCATTTTGGGGCACGGCTCATCAAGCCTTAATAATCCCCACGAATCTGCCTACAACTGTGGAGCATGTGGCGGAGGACGCGGAGGCCCGAATGCTCGCGCTCTCGCCGACATTTGCAACGATGCACGAGTTCGCGCCTTGCTGGCGGACCAAGGAATCTTCATCCCATCCACCGCATGGTTCTTGGGTGGTTATCACAACACGTGCGATGATCAGATCCAGCTTTATGATCTCGAACGATCGCCGCCAGCGCATCGAAGTGGGATTAGTCAAGCACTCACCATTCTTGATGAAGCGCGGCAGCGAAATGCCCATGAACGGTGTCGCCGATTTGAATCGGCTCCATTGGATCTCTCTCCCAAGCAGGCACTTCGGCATGTGGAAGCAAGATCCGAAGATCTCGCTCAAGCGCGTCCTGAATACAATCACGCTACCAATGCCGTTTGCATGGTTGGAAGGCGAGGCCGCACGCGATGCCTTTTCTTGGATCGTCGTACATTTTTGACTTCCTACGATCCCACTCGCGATGACGCCAATGGAACGATTCTCAATCGCATTCTGCAAGCGGTGATTCCGGTTTGCGGTGGTATTAGTTTGGAATACTACTTCTCCTGCGTCGATCCTGCTGGCTATGGATGTGGATCCAAGCTTCCTCATAACATTGCATCGATGCTCGGCGTGATGGAAGGTGCTCTGAGCGATCTGCGAACGGGGCTCAGCCAACAGATGGTTGAAATCCATGAGCCGATGCGCATCCTGTTCTTGATAGAAACGCGTCCAGAAATTCTGCTACGCATCTTCGAGAACAATCCGCAAATCCAACAGATGGTTGGAAACGATTGGGTTCAAATCGCGACGCTTGATCCAGATTCCTCGGCCATCCAAGTGCTTCGCGATGGACGGTTTGTAGCTTATGTGCCGCAAGACAAGAACCTATCGGTCGCTGAAACCTCCATCGATTGGTATCAAGGCCAACGCGACCATCTTGGATTTGCCAAGCTGGAAGCTGGCAACCCTTATTCTCCTCGACGCTATTGATTCGATTACTTTCTCAACCTGACTGAGTGAACCATTATCTCCATGTTGAATCTTCTGGAATTTTTAAGCGTCGTCAGTCCCATGGTATTGGTGGCGTGTCTGGCGATCTCATTTTTTATGGGTATCCGATTATCGGAATCGGCCATCTCGACGCTTTGTAAATCCTGCGTGCTCGTTGGTTTAGGTGCATCCCTTGCCGTCTTGATCTTTATGTTGGCGTCGGGCGAGCGAAGATTAGAGTTTCACCTTGCTGACTTTGTGGTTCTCAAAGTCCCTGGACACCATCAACATTTTCACTTCGATCTTCGTTTTGTGTTCGATCGGCTCAGCGTTCCCATGGCGATTATGTCGTACGTTCTTTGCGGAACGATTGGAGCTTTTGGTGCAATCTACCTGCATCGCGAGAGCGGTTATCAACGATTCTTTTTGTTCTTTTCCATTTTCTTGGCAGGTATGACCCTGGCTTCGTTGGCCTTTACGATCGAAGCATTGTTTTTGGGATGGGAATTGGTTGGTTTGTCTTCGGCTCTGTTAGTCGCCTATTTTCACGATCGTCCCTCGCCAGTTCGCAATGGTCAACGGGTTTGGGCTGTATATCGAATCGCGGACGCATCCTTTTTGATTGCGGCCATCTTCTTGCATCATTTGACGGGTGAAGGGAATTTTGCAGAACTGTTGGGCTCTACGGCATGGCCGGTGGGAAAGGCATCGTTGACGGAATGGCAAGCCCTTACCGTGGGCATGCTTCTCTTGATCGCCGCCGCGGGTAAATCGGCATTGATACCCTTTTCGGGATGGTTGCCGCGAGCGATGGAAGGTCCCACGCCCAGTAGTGCTGTCTTCTACGGGGCACTGTCGGTGCACTTGGGTGCGTTCCTGCTGATGCGAGCGAGCCCCATTCTTCAATGCTCGACCACGCTTCAAGTGATTATCGTCCTGTGGGGATTGGCAACGGCTTGTTATGCCGTCATCGTGGGGCGCGTCCAATCGGATGTGAAGTCGGCTTTGGCTTTTGCTTCGCTAACGCAAGTCGGTATCATCGTGGCCGAAATCGGAATGGGCTGGTGGTATGTGGCGCTCGTCCATTTGCTTGGACATGCTTGTATGCGATCCCTTCAACTTCTTCGCGCCCCCAATCTTCTGCGAGATTATCGAACCATCGAAAATGCGATCGGCGACCATGTCGTCAATACATCCCCAGCATTAGTACGGCAGCTTCCGGCGGGATTGCAGCTTCGCGTCTTCCGATTTGCCTTGGAGCGAGGCTATTTGGATAGTCTCATACAAGAATGGATTGTAGGGCCGTTTGATCGTATGTTTCGACAATTTGATCGTTGGGAGCGAGCGTGGACGGATTGGCTATCTGGCGGTGACTCTCGAGTATCGGATCATATCTCGGCGAATGTTGACAGCGAGGAGAGCACGCGATGAAAGAACTCCATCTACCTTGGTTGTTGGAATTGATGATCGCGATTCCATTCGTTTCATGGATTGCTTCGATTCGCATCCGGCTACCTCAAAACGTTAGCCCTTTCGCTTTAGCTTCGAGCCTTTTAACGCTGCTCTGTTCGGTCATTGCGTGGATCGACTTCGCTTATCTTCATACCTATGAAGCACATGACCATTGGGACTTCCTTTCCAAAGTGCTGGGATTCAATGTACTCGTTATCGATGAGTTGAATGCTCCCTTATTCCCACTCGCTTCTCTGATTTTCTTTGCCACGTTCCTTGTGACTCTCAAAAGCAAAGCATCGAAATTCTCGTTTCGCACGGCCTTGCTATCACAGAGCATTACATTGGCAACGCTCGCCTGTCATAGCCCTTGGATCGTCATTGTGTTGCTGATCTTAGGTACATTGCCATTGGCTTGGGAAATACAAAACCGGAAACGATCACCTCGCGTTTTTCTTTTTCATATGGGTTTATTTGGGATCCTCCTGGTTGTTGGAATGGGATTGATTCAATTCTCGCCGGAAGGTTCGTGGCATCATGTGGGAGTTGGCTTGCTTGGTTTGGCCGTTCTTCTTCGCAATGGTGTAGCGCCGATCCATTGTTGGCTCACCGACCTCTTCGAAAAGGCAAGCTTCGGATCAAGCCTATTGTTTGTGACTCCGATGCTTGGAGCCTATGCAACGATGCGACTGTTCGTCCCAGTGGCTCCTGATTGGATGCTTCAATGGATCGCCGTGATGTCGCTCGCCACGGCAGTTTACGCGTCAGGGATGGCTCTGATTCAGCGGGAAGCTCGCCGGATGTTCTGTTTCCTTTTCTTGAGCCATTCTTCGCTGGTCCTGGTGGGACTTGAAACCGCAACGCCACTGGGTCTAGCCGGCGCACTTTGCGTATGGCTTTCTATTGGATTGGCCATGACTGGATTTGGCTTGATGCTGCGATGCGTCGAATCGAGAACGGGCCGATTGCGACTCGATGTGCATCATGGATTGTTCGACCATATGCCTTCGCTTGCCGCCTTCTTTCTCTTGACGGGATTAGCGAGCGTTGGTTTTCCAGGAACCATTGGATTCATCGCGTCGGAATTGTTGGTCGATTCGACCGTCGACGTTTCGCCTGTCGGTGGAACGCTCTTGATTTTGTCTGCGGCACTCAATGGTATGTGCGTGATGCAAGCGTTCTTTCGCATTTTTACGGGAACCAAACATCACGCTTCGATTCCTCTTACAAGCCAACCCTCGGAGAAATGGGCCGCTGCACTCTTTGCCATTCTCATCGTAGGGAATGGGTTGGTTCCACAGCTGGGAGTCGAATCGCGATTCCAAGCAGCAATCGATTTGCTTGAACACCGTTCCGCGACCCATGGTCAAGAGAATGGTTCAGCAAAAGATGCGTCGACAGAATCGCACTGAACCACGATCAACGACGCAGAGTCATTCAGATTGAATGCTTAGGGCTTGATGGGACGGACCGATTGGATGCGTCCGCGTGGAGTCAAGCCTTGGATGTCGATGGCGCGTTCGATCAAATGCGTCCCGATATTGCCAGCTTGGTCCATGACATCCAACTTGAGAAACACACGCTTGGGCAAGTGTGCCTCCGATGTCCACAGGAATCTGCCTTGATTGGGCAGTCCCGATGCAATAGTAATCCATGGACCGCGAGGTGTTTCGGAAAAGCTGAGGCTGATTGGGCGATCGGCCAAATGAGAATCGCGAGCTAGATACTCGAGGACCAGCCCTCCTTGTTCGTTCCCCACACCGTATTGAGCCGAAGTGAGTTGGGCCACAGGTGATTCCGAGTCGACCAGTACCCACATGTCTGGTGTATCACCGGCGATGGGTCGATTGGAAGCGACCCCTGCACTGCTGAGAATCACGATGCGAAATCCAAAAAGCCCGTCTTCTTCGACGGCAACATCCATGGGACTTCGACGATCGGGATCCGGTCCCCATACATCCCAGGTTTTACCGCCGTCGGTTGTGCCCCACAGTTCAACCGATTGAATTCCGATTCCTGGATTGACCTCGAGTTCATAGTCCAAACTAAACGTTCGCGAGTTTGAGTGGAACGGTGCTTGGTCGGGTACGAACGTTGGCTGAGTATCTGCCGTTGGTAGCTGAAACACTCCCTCGCTTGATGCGGATGTTTTTAGAGGTGGCGGAGCAGCAATGTCTTCTTGAGTCACCTCGGTCAACACGAATCGCCCTTGCGGTTGCGACTCTTGCATCGATGTGATGATCTTTGGTCCGGGCGTGGGTGCGGACGGTTTTCGAACGTTGCCCATTCCCGTTGGTAGTTGAGAGGTCGAACCAGCAACAGGTGGAAGCGGAGTGGATGGACCGACTGCCATTGGACCGGGTGAAACCCCCGTCCCAATCGGTGCAGCGCCGTTTGGTAGTTTCGGAAGATTCGATTGGGATCCATGTACTTGAGCGTTGGATGGGAACGCTGGCGGTAGTGCCGTATTGGCTTGAGAGGAAGGTGTGGTTTGAGGAATGAGCGTCGGACCTGTACGAGCACCTCCTCGTTGACTTGCGAGGGTCATGGTGCCACCAAGAGTCGCCGTTTTGGGAAGGTCTTGATATCGAAAGACTTCGCAACGATTATCGGCCATATCGACCGCCGTTAGTCGTATCATCAACTGATGCGCACCCAATGGCAATTCGAAAGAAGCTGTGCCTCGAACTTCGAACGGATTGTTGCCCTGTTGCAATGCAGAAGCGGACAAGATGCCAATCCTGGTCTCGTTCGGATCGATATTCGATACGAACTGAATCGGCATTGAGATGAGGCTCCACCACCAAGAAATTGGCGATCATCATTCCCTGTCCATCGATGTCTACCGTCAGTTCCCCTTGCGGGCGGTCGGTATCGATGATGACTTGCATCGGCGTATCTGACGAAGGAATGGCTCGTCCGCCAGCGTCGATGGTCTTCAGGCGAAAGAGATACAGTCCATCGGCCGGTGCGAGATAGTGGAAGGAGCGAATATTGGGGGAGGAACGTTGAGTGACCTGCCAGGTAGCTCCTCCATCGTTAGAGACTTCCAATTCCAATTCCGAAGGAACGCGTCCAACCGCACCTACATTGAAAGGAATGTTGAAGTCGCGACTTTTTGCAGAAAAAGAAATCGCCTTGCCGCGCTGTCTGAGCATGCGCAGGCGGAAACACCGGCGATCAAAGCCAAAGCCAAACTCGTCAGTCGAATTCGTCTTTTTCAAAGCATATTCGTCTGCCAAAAGAAGCGCGAGTTTCCAATATCGGTCTAGTACGCCACTTCTTTCGTATCGTCATCCACCAAGAGGGTATTGATCGATTCTGAATGCCCGCTGTTTCATTGGGAAAATCGCCCCCTTACAGTCGTGCTTACTTTTCCAAACCGAACGATTGCGTGGACTTTCGTGATCTATATCGAACCATGCTAGCATTGGAGTGCGTTGCGGGCGTTCTCTTCAGTGCTTGGCCAGTCACGATTGCAAGATGGCTTAGAGAGGCAAATTTTTGCTGTAGGCTTGAAACAGCAAAAGGGGTAGACTAGGTGCTGCTTGAAGTGCAATGCAAGCACCGAGCGAGCAATGGAGGCAGCATTCTGATGGGAACGTTGATGCCATTCATTGTTGACGAAACTGGATTTTCATCAGCTTGAGGAGGGATTGGATCCACGTTGCCTTTGAGCAAAAGGATGGCAGGAAGCAAACGTTCGACGTGGGGACTGAGTTGGGCTTGGAGTGTCCAGCTTGGAATCGCGCTGTTCAGCAGTAGGTACTGTTGCACTTGGTCAGGGAACCACGCCTGCTCGGCCTGCTTCCAATACGAGTAGCCATTCGTCACCGCAAGCGAATCTCAGCCAACATCATCTGCAACTGATGCAACTCTTGGAACAGATTCCTCCCTATCGGCCTTCCAAGGATGTTCAAGGCAAGGCCACCTTGAGTGGTTCGAGCACGATGTATGATTTGGGCCATCAGTGGGCATCGAACTTCAAACAGTTTCATCCCAAGGTCGAGTTTACGGGCGAGGCCAATGGTTCCGAAGCCGCGTTGAAAGCATTGGCAAGTGATTCCAGCGTGATTGCTGGAGTAAGTCGACAGGTGGATATTGAAGATCAAAAGCTTCTTCAATCGGGGAATTGCAAGGATCCTATGGCCATCGTGGTCGCAACGGATGCCATGGCCATCTATGTTCACAAAGATAACCCCATCGCCAGCAAGGGAATTACACCCGAGCAATTACAGAAGATCTTCGCGGCAGGTGCCAATGGAGTTTCTTCTGTGAAGAACTGGGGCGAGCTAGGTGTCACAGGACCTTTGGCGGAATCCCCAATTCACATCTTTGATCGCGAGCCAGGAAGCGGTTCGCATACCTTTGTGGGCAAGACGCTGTTGGGCGGTGCTCCAACCGCCAAAGCCAAGTCAACCCATCAATCCAACACCGACATATGCAAAGCCGTAGCTGAAGATGTTGCTGGAATTGGAATTGGAGAAATGTCCAATCATCAGACCAACATTCGCAAGGTACCGTTGATCCTCCAAGGACAGTTGGTAATGCCTGACGAAGCTAGCGTGCTCACCGGAAAGTATCCATTGATGCGTCCGTTGATGTTGGTGGTCGATAAGAAGCAACTCCAAAGCGATGGTGGACTCCGCGAGGCAGTCTTGCAGTACGTTCTCAGCAAGGATGGTCAAACGGAAGTGATGAAGGCAGGGTTTTATCCACTGAATCCTGCCTTTATCCGTCAACAATTGGAAGCGGTCTCTGGACAACAACTCCGCTAATACCCCATCAGCCCCCATGATTTAGGAAATCATCATGAAGCTCTCTTCTTTCTCTCGAGCGTATGCTGTTGCCGTCTTGCTGATGATCGGTGGATCCAATGCGCAGGCGCAATTCGGTTTTCTTCAAAACCCATCGACAAGCTCCAATGGATTTGGGTCGAACGCATGGACGAGCGGCTTTTCGAATGCCCTGGTGCAGTTGCCGCAATCCTACCAAGCTCCCAACTCAGCACCCCAATTCGCTCCCATGCGCATGTTGCAATTGGGTGCCTACCTCGAGAACACTACCACGGGTGTCCTCATTCGCGATGTGGTTCCGGGTGGCATCGCGGCAGCCAATGGGTTTGAACCTGGGGATACGATTGTGACGGTCGCAGGTTATCAGGTTGGGATCGTGAACGATCGCATTTACGATGCGGTGGATGAAATCCAGAAGCGAACCGACGCTTCGGGTGGATGTTCCATGTTGATACTCGACCGCAGTAGCAATCGCCTGACGAACTTTCGTTTGGATATCAGCGGGACGACGACTCCATCGGTCAGCGGGCAGGCCTTTGTGCAACAGTCGATTAACATCCCACAGGGTTCGCACCTGCGAGTGGAGCTTCGCAATCTGACCCGTCCGTTCCAGCAGATCGATGGAGGGTCCGATCTTCGGCCGATCACAGGCTTTGGCCCCTATAGCTTTGAAATCCATTACAATCCGGTCTACATCACTCAAGGAGACCGATATCGCTTGGTAGCATCCGTCATCGACCCCATGGGGCAAACCTTGATGCAAGGTAGTTCCGATATCGCCGCACCGGCAGGTAGAGTGCAAACATCGGTGCAGATGATGCCAGGTGTTGTGACCGCAAGCGGGACGACTTCCGTTGGCTATGCACCTGATTACAGCACGGTAACGCAGATGTTCCAGCGCATTCTTGGACGGGTGCCAGATGCAGGAGAATTGAATGCCTGGTCGATGGAACTTGCCAAGGGAACAAGTCTCGATGGTTTGAAAGCAGAGTTATTGGCAAGTCGGCAGTTCTTTGATCAATCGGGAAACAATAACAATCTCTACGTCCAGAGGATGTTTCAAGCCCTAACAGGACGCAATCCTAATAGCAATGAAGTCAGCATGATGCTGAGCAAACTCTCCAGCTACGGGAACTCGCGGGTATATCTAGTGAAGGATTTGATGAATCAAGGGTATCGTTGATCGAATCACCTCGCAACGATAATGAACTCGTTGGGGCAAGGCTCGTTCCTTGCCCCAAATCATTTGATGAGATATCGATTGGGCACTTGTGGATCCTTCACCGAGGAATCGTAAGGCTAACACGTGTCGTGCTTATCTTTCTATTTCTTTCTTGCGGACAGGATGGCATGCTATGCGAGCTAGAATCCACCAGTCACTGGGCTTTGTGTGGACGACTGCCATGGGTGGTGTGTTCTTTCTTCTGCCATTGTTGGTGATTGGAACATTTTTGGGGCGAGTCTATTCCATTGTTGAAGCTACTGCAAAACCGCTGCACGATTGGATCCCGGTCAACACACCTGTTGGAATTGCGTTCTTGTTTTCCCTTGCGGTGGCCATCCTGATCGGGCTCTGTTTTCTTTGTGGGGTGCTTGCGAGTCAAGCGATCGGAAAGAAGTTTTCGGATTCGGTTGAAAAGCAATTGATGATGGTGTTTCCGAAGTATGCCATCTACAAAGATCTTCTGGCGGGCAATCTCCGCAATACGCCCGAAGGCCCATCTCTGAAACCCGTCTTGGTGCAAGTAGCTGAAGGAGAGCGATTGGCATTTGAAGCGGATCGGACGGAGCAGGGCAGGGTCGTCATCTATTTGCCGGGAGCTCCTGATACCTGGAATGGCTCGGTAATTTTCATCGAGGCATCACGAGTGCACGATTGCTCGTTGTCCTTTGCGGAAGCCGTATCCCTTCTGGAGCGTCTCGGCCGCCAAAGCCGCAGCGATCTCGCCCAAATCCCTGCACCATAAAGCTCCACTATGTCTTGACGGGCTTTTAAGAAGCATCCTCTTCGAGCTTCAGAGACGTCTCGAAATCAGCATCGTCATGAAGAGATGCGAAAGAGATCTTCGTGCGATCGATGGGGATCGTCAAAGAAGTGAAAAAGGGACTAAAATCGCGGTGTTGAGGATTCAATTGCATCTAGATTTTAGAGTCTCACCTGCCAAGATAAGTCGATATCCATCGTCTTCGTGTTGAGATGGATGTTGGTTATGAACGTTCATGTCTGTGATATCTTGCTATAGGATTCGCCATGCTTCCTCCCTTCCATTTTCGTGGTCGTAGCCGTTGGAATCTTTGGCCAATTGCATGGATAGGAATGACGCTCCTCACTGGATGGTGCTGGGCATCATCGATGGCACTAGCCGGCGAACGTTCTCGCCCTAATGTGTTGATGATATTGGTTGATGACTTGAAGCCAACGCTAGGATGTTATGGTGATACCACAGCGAAGACTCCTCATCTGGATCGATTAGCACAGCGGGGATTGCGCTTTGAATTGGCCTATTGCAATCAAGCGGTATGCGCTCCTTCTCGATTCACCTTGATGCTCGGATCGCATTCGACTTCAACAGGGCTCTATGGTTTGGGAAGTCGATTGAGAAAAGTATTGCCCGGTGCGGTCACGATTCCACAGCATTTTGCAAAGCATGGCTATCATGTCGAGTCGCTAGGGAAAGTGTTTCATGTGGGGCATGGCAACGATGGAGATCCTGAATCTTTCACAATCCCTCACTTCCATGACAAGGTCGTTGAATATCTGGATCCCAAAAGCACGCATGACGGTCAACTGACGCGTGAAGAGGCCTTGTTTACCAATCAACAGTTGAATCGCATCCGAGAACTGCCGCGAGGATGGGCGTTCGAAGCACCTGATGTATCGGATGACGCGTATGCGGATGGCAGAGTGGCGCAGGAAACGATTCGGCGTTTACAAAAACTCAAACATCGTCCGGCCAGTGATTCTGCTCCCTTCATGCTGATTGCTGGATTCGTGCGTCCCCATTTACCGTTTTCGGCTCCCAAATCGTATTGGGACCTTTACGATCCAAAAAAGCTACCCATGCCAACGACCGAGGCAAATCCAAAGGATGCGCCTAAAGTCGCGGGCAAGCGAGGCGGGGAGATCGCGGCTTATGAACCTGTTCCCGAGAATGACAATCAGCAATATTCCGAAGAGTTGAAGCGTTCGTTGATCCATGGCTACTATGCCAGTACCAGTTATGTCGATGCGCAGATTGGAAAAGTCCTTCAAGCAGTGGAGGATCTCGGGTTAGCGGA
The DNA here is from genome assembly GCA_046349875.1 of Pirellulales bacterium. Taxonomy (GTDB): domain Bacteria; phylum Planctomycetota; class Planctomycetia; order Pirellulales; family Pirellulaceae; genus JAXMBN01. The sequence goes on along the minus strand of JAXMBN010000026.1, from coordinate 67,121 downwards.
TGATACGATCATCGTCCTATGGAGCGACCATGGATATCATCTTGGCGATCACGGTATTTGGACTAAGCATACCAACTATGAACAAGCCAATCGCATTCCATTGATCATGGTTGTTCCCGGAATTACCTCGGCTGGATCCACGACTCGTCAACCGGCAGAGTCCGTGGACCTCTATCCAACGCTTTGCAGCCTAGCTGGTTTGCCACAACATCAGGGATCGCAAACCATCGATGGGGTGGACCTTAGCCCGGTCCTTCGAGATCCGCAATCGCGCATTCGCGACCATGCGTTTCACGCTTACCCCAAAGATAAACTGGGGCGAGCCATTCGTACGGATCGTTACCGTCTGGTGGAATGGAAGAATTTCCAGGATGCGCAAGCCAAGGTTGAGTATGAATTGTATGACTACGAACTCGATCCTCATGAAACCCAAAACCTCGCAAAAGAAAAACCTGAAATTCTCCAGCAATTGCAGGCCATTCTGGCGAAGTATCCTCTTCCTGTCACGGGAAATGGCCCGGCGAGAACGCGGCCCTAGTGTTGTATTGGGTTTGCGCATGACCAATGAACGACATTCACGCTAAGGAGTTTGCATCGAGTACGATCAACTCATCCGACGCATGCGAGTGAATGATGGATCAACGTTGCGATAGGAACGCAAGAAGATCGCGGAGGTCTTCATCGGTGAGGGAATCGATGAGTCCGGTTGGCATGAGGGATGTTTTGAGTTCCTTACGCTGAATGACTTGAGACTTCTTGAAGGTACGTTCACGACCTTGGTTGTCGCGAAAGACATCCACACTCGAGGATCGAAGCAGGATCCCTGTAAAGACTTCGCCGTCGTCGAGCACCAAGGCCGTCGGGAAATACTGAGGAGCGACATCGCGGTTCGGCTCCAGTAGCGACCGCAACAGTTGCAATCGATCTCCTTGATTGGCCACAAGTGTCAGATCGGGACCTACGACGTTGCCTCGACCTGTATGGCGATGGCACTGCGCACACTGACCAAGTTTAGGATGGTGAAATAATCTCCGCCCAGATTCAACATTAGCCTTTCCCGGAATTCGATCCAATCGATCGAGCCACGCTTGGGTGTCGCTTGGATCGGGCCGACCATTTTTCCATGCGTCTGGGAGCAAAACGGCATCGACCCACGCTTTCGATTCAGGATATCGAGAAGCAATTGACTCCATCCGTTGGCTGGTCCATTCTTCCTTGGGAACCATACGAAGGGCTCGCAAGGCTTCATGACGAATGTTGGCGTCTTCATCCTTGGCCCATTCCCAAAAAGCAGAAACGAATGGATCTTTGTCAGAGCCTGTGAGCGCCATTCCTAAACCTGCGATCGCGTCGGCTTTCCATGAAGCGTTGGGTTGCGATGTGGTTGCCAGTTCTAGAAGCCATTTCCAAGAGTCGTTGGTTTGCATCCTAGCCAATGTTCGCACGATCTCGGTTGCCAATGCATCCTGATTTGGATCCCAAAGCCCTTTGAGGATTGCGATGTCGAGCTTCTTATGATTGGGTGGCATAAGCCGTAGGGCAAAGCTCTTGATCGTAGCTGGAGTTTGAGGATCCGATAACCGAGCAAAAAGAACTTCCGGATCGGTAACCCCAGCTCCTGGATTGTCTTGTAAGGTATTCCAGGTTGCGAGCGCCGCTTCAAAGAGTTGATAGTCGAGTGTTGGGTCTGCCAAAAGCTTTTGTACATCGTCGCGAAAGCCTTTCAGGACTCCATCGGCAATCCATCGCAGGAGTTCAAAGCGAATCGATGGATCAGGATCCTTCCAGAAGGCTCGAACCCATTTCTCTTGTTGAAGATCGACACGACGAAGCGCAATGATCGCCCACAATCGATTTTGTGGCTCCATGGCTTGCAATGACTGTGTCGTCCATCGGTGACTCGACTTGGCGAGTGCTGTTAGGGCCGCATCCGAAAGATATGGATCTCTACCGCGAGCTAAGTCAAAACACTGCGATTCGCTGAGAGAGGATCGACCTTGGCGAAGTTCCTGAGCCAATCGAGCCTCTGCATTTGGGGGCTCCGCACCTTTGGAGAACCACTCGGCTTGCGGATCGATTTCCAATTTCCAAAGCCTACCTCGCTGATGAAGTTCATACGAACTAAAAACCCAATCGGTAACAAAGTAGGTTGTCTCCGAAGCTTGCGCCATGGCCACAGGACGAAACGATTCGCTTCCCGAAAGGACCTCGACACGGCGCGAACGGTAGCCTGCCCCCGATCGCTCCAAAGGAAAATAATCGATGGCATGATTGCTCCACGAAGGAATTAGAACTCCGCCACCGAGAGTTACGATTGCACTTGGTCCTTCGCCACACGGATGGATCATACCTAGTGTTCCACGGAGTTCACCGTTCCAGGCCACGAAGGGATGAACGGGAGCGCTTCCATAGACCCACTGAAATCCATAGTCGGCACCTTCCACCACTTGAAGCAGACGACACGGTGGTCGACTTCCAGGATCATTCTCTGCAGCAAAAATTTCGCCATCTTTGCGAACGACGAGCCCGAATGGATTCCAAAACCCTTGGGCCATGCGTCGCAGTTCACGCCCGTCGGAAGTCATCCAAAAAACGCCTCCTTCGCCGCGGCCTCGCACTTGTCGTCCATCTTTCCCTAGCAATACCCAATCCTTGCCGAAGTTTTCACCGAGTGAAAAGACGAGTCCACCATCAGGATGCCAGGCCATACCGCTAAGACCGTTGTGAGGATAATCGGATACGGTATCTAGAGTCGCGAGATTCTCCTCTTGATCGCCGATGCCGTCTCCATCCCAATCCCGAACCCGAAGGATGCGATCGCGTTCGGCCAAGTAAACCCAACCATCCTGAGCGACTTTGACATGCATGGTCGCATCAGTCTTATTGTAGAAGACGCGTCTTTGCGATCCGTCCGCCTGGAACACCAGAATCTCATCATGTTCTGGGCCAGGATAGTCCTGTGGACGAAAATGCGTATGGCTTGCGATGACCCAAAGTCGTCCTTGGGAATCCACATCGATACCGATGGGTGTCACCAATGCCGGATGTTCAGCAATCAACTTCAGGGTGACACCTGGAGCATGCGTTACGATTTGTGCATCGAGCTTCTCGGGCACCACAGGAGGTTTGGGTAGATTCGCTTTTTGACTCCATGCTGGCACCGCGAACGCGACCCAAACAATCATGACACAAATACCAACGCGATGATTCATGAGTCAACCTCAGGCATGTCGCCAATCGCAAAACGAAAACAGAGCACAGTAGGTACCAAGCGAGACAACTGGCCAACGCCATTGTAGTGGATCATGACTCGACCCGCAGGGCAGAACCCCCTTCTACATCGCAATCCGTGTTGCGCCGAATAGCCTAGCAAGAAAGGCTAGGTCCCTTTTTTGTTCCAAGTTTCCGGAAGGTCTGTCTTGGTTTGAAGTAGGATTTCGCGAATAGCGATCCGATCTTCCTGGGTGAGGTGCGTGTAGTCACCTTTAGGATCATTTCCTTGAAGCACTTCGTCCAACAATTGATATACCAAATCTTTGCATTCAGCAGGGAGATCTGCGAAGGCCTGCGAGTAAATCATGTAACTGCAACCGAACTTGAACATTCGTTTCTGCAGGTCGAAGTCGCGCAAGGAACGTCCTTGAGTGTCGCGAGGTCCCTTCTTCGCGAAATCTTCAACGAAGCTCGAGGAGCCACGGATGGAATCGGTGAGTGGTGTTTCATCCACGAATAGCAGTCCTTTGACAACGGGTTCCGCTGCCGAACGTAGTCTCAACAGTGTTGTATCCGATCGATAGTCATCCGAACGCCCTAGCATTTCGTTCAGGGTTTTCTGATCGCGCATCGCCAGACGCGTGAGAAAGTTGGCAGAGGTCAAGACGTTGTGCATGGCGGACTGATGTTCCAAAACCATTAAGGCCACGATGTCGCTGTGAGGTGTTAGATAGGGTTTCACGCTGAAGTAGGCACTAAGATCTTCAACGTTGGCCCCTCGATCGAGATTCAGTTCATCTCGCCTTTCGGAGAACCGGACAAGCAGGTTTCCAAGGTGCCTTTGCTTGCCGTGCGATCCGGTCACATACCAACCTCCCCATCGTTCTTGGAAAGGGCTTTTGTGATCGGTTAAGAAAGAACCATGTTGAAGCAGAGGTTGCCCATCGGGACCGGGATATACTGAACGAACCACATGTCCGGGTACGCCTCGCGTCATGGTCGAACCATGGCACTGCAAACACTCGTGGGTATGCCTGACAAATTTTGGACGTTCTTCCTCATGCTGACTCAGCGTATAAAAGTTGGTTCCCAATTTGGGGTCCACCGCTGAGAACTCCATCACATCGCCTCCCCGTACCCATCCCATGTAGACATCGTCCGTGAAATAGAGAGCGCGAGGGGTCAGTGGGCCAATGCGTTTCAATTGAAAACTTGTTTTGGAAAAGACCAACACTTGCGAAGACGGTGGTACTGCTAAATGCTTGAGGACCGATTCCAAGTAGCCGCGATTGGATTCGTATTCGAGTTCGATGTCGCCAGCGTCCAGTCGTTTTTGAAGGTTCGAGATGGGATCGTTGGGCTCGGTGTTGTAATACGAGATCGGTGGTTGATCGAGCGTGATTTGGGCGACTAACCATGGCGAGGAGTTGATCGACCATCCGATGGACAACGCCGCCATACATCCGCAAAGGAGACGGGAGATCATCTTCGGAACTCCGAGGCAGGAATGGGAGGTAGGGAATGCGGGAGGGTATCCAAGAATTGTGGATAGGCATATCCAGAATACAGGCCCCATGCGTCCAAGTCAATTCCGCAAATGCATCGATGGATTCTCTTAAGCCGATCGATTGCATGGAAATTCGAATGCTTCAACAAAAAAAAGGTGCCAGGAAGAACCTGGCACCTCGGCAAACTTATTTTGAAAAACCTTTGGAAGTTTAGTATTCGGTATCGGTGATCAAACCAGGTTGAGGCACAGGATACTTGCCTTCGCCATTGGCCTTGAGCGGGGAAGGACCGGTGAGCGTTAGGTCGGCGAGTCCAGGTGCGAATTCGTGTTCGCAATTGAGCATTTCGTCAAAGGTAACTTTTTGACCTGTGTGAGCTGCCATACGTCCCATCGAGGTCACAATACTTGCCTTCACACCTCGCTCCACTTCATTGTATGGCTTATCGTTGCGAATGGCGTCGATCAAATGATCCCATTCCAATTGGTAAGGATTGGCTTCGGGTTGTGGATAGGACCAAACCAAATCGTCAGCCGACATCTTCTGACCTTTGTAGATGCGGCACTTCGCTGGTGTGTGCGATGCCGTTGAAATCACTGCCAAGCCCTTCGTGCCATGCGCGTAACTTGCGAATTCGTTGACACAACCAGGAATGGTGCGTCCCGAAAGATCGAGTTTCGTGCCATCTTCAAACGTGTATTCTACCGAATAGCTATCGAAGTTCTGATCGATGCAATCGTTTCGGTAATGACGACCACCAGATCCTTTAGCCTCGACAGGCCATGCATCCTTCATCCAGCAGCATTCGTCGATATTGTGGATGAGGAAGTCGCTAAAGCCGCCACCGGAGAGCCACAAGAAGCCGTGGAAGTTCTTGATTTGATACATGAGTTCACTGACTCCTTCAGGCTTTGGCTTCACCGCAGCGCTGCCAGTAGGTCCGGCCATACGATAGGCTCGCATCAGAAGGATCTCTCCAATCTCTCCACCCTTGATTCTCTTGTAGAGTTCTTGGCGAGCATCGCAATGTCGGCACATCAAACCAACACCGACCTTGAGGTTCTTTGCGACCGACTTCTTGGCTAGCTCGAGCATCTTGCGGCTGCCTGGTCCATCGATCGTAACGGGCTTTTCCATGAATACATTGATTCCCTTCTCGATGGCATACGAGAAGTGCAACCAACGAAATGCGGGAGGCGTTGCGAAGATTGCGACGTCACCTGGCTTTAAGACATCGATCGCTTTCTTGAACGCATCGAAACCGATGAAGCGGCGATCTTCGGGAACGTCCACTTGAGCTGCTAGATCTTTGGAAATCTGCGCATGTGCAGCACTTAGTTTGTCAGGAAATACGTCCGCCATTGCAACCAGTTTGATCGTACCATTCTTAACCTTGAGTGCGTTGGTGGCGGCCCCCGTTCCGCGGCCTCCGCAACCAATCAAAGCGACTTGAATGGTGTTATCTTCTCCAGCATGCACGGAACGCATCGAACTGGAAAGAAGGGTCGTTCCTGCCGCGGTGAGCAGACTGGTGTCTTTGATGAAGTTGCGGCGAGAGGATCGACTCGAGTTGTCAGGAGATGTCATCATGATGGCCTTATGGAAACGATGGAAGGAAATGGAAAGGGAGGTAAAGGAGTGACTATTCCACTTTAGGAGTCGTCCGTTCCTTTTGCACAGGCTCGGACTTATCCCACTTGGATTCGAGTTCTTGAGGGTTCGGTGTATTCAAAGGGCGAACCACTCGAAGTCCAACGTGCTGTGCATCGGTAAGATACCAGATACTGACTGGTACTTGGGGGTCTTGAGCGATCCAGTCTTCACTGGACCCTTCACGCGCGGCTGATCGACAAGCTTCGGGTGGCTTATCCCAACCACCGCCGCGAACCACGCGAGGATAAAGTGTCATGGGTATGGCCAATGGATCTTTCGATTCAGCCCCTTTCAATTCCGGGGAGCCATCGGGCTGATGTTGATCGAGCACCCACTCGGCAACGTTTCCATGCATGTCGTAGAGACCCCATGGATTGGGCTTCTTCTTACCGACTTTGCGGTAGGCGTCGCCTGCGTTCTCTGCAAACCAACCATATTCTCCCAATTGAGAAGGGTCGTCTCCAAACGAGTATGCGGTCGATGTTCCTGCGCGGCATGCATATTCCCATTCTGCTTCGGTTGGCAATCGATAGTATCGACCCGTCTTGGCACTCAACCATTTGCAAAACGTACGAGCCGCATGTTGCGTCATGCTGATGGCCGGGAAACCTTTTTTGCCCATACCAAAGGACATATCGGTGTAGGGTTTCGTTGGTTGGCTTACTTGGAACACGTCGGCCAACTTGTCTCGCGGCGATGAGGGGAGGTTGAATTGTTCTCTTCGAAAGATATCGATATCGGAAGCCCAAACGTCGTAGGCATCCCACGTGATTTCAAACTTGGACATCCAAAACGGCGATACTTCGATTTCGCGAATCGGGCCTTCCGACGCATCGCGCCCCGACTCGGAATCAGGACTTCCCATTCGAAACTTCCCACCGGGAATGGGAACCATATCGATCTTGGCTTCGGTCTGCTCGATGAGTTCCTTGTAGGGCTTCATCTCTTTTTCAGAGGATGCATTCGCATCGGGAACTTCTAATACAGGTGCAGACTCCTGCGCTTGAGCTTTGATTTCAACAAATGGGAAGGCTACCAATGCGAGAGCCATTCCAATCATGCAGGTCCGTTTTGATTGTTGCAACGTTTGCAAGTGATTCATTTCCTACGATTGCCCACAGTTCTTCATCACAAAATCCCATCGATTTTGCATTCTTAATCGAATCCATTCTCGTACTCTTCGGAGCGATCTGGGATCCCTCATGAATCCCAAATAGCGAATCGAAATTCGCATCCGCATCGGAATCTTTAGCATAACAATGATACAAGTCGCCGTTGAATTCAACCCACACCCAAACCTGGAATCTTGTGCAAATGCCGTTGAAACGACGCAACTCGATTGAGATTCTTTGCAGTCCCTACCCCCACGCAATTGCTCCTTTCGGACCTGGTTTGGATGGGACTGACAAACTCGATGCAAAAGTGGATCGATTATGCCGCCCAGGCCCCCTTGGCTGGTATTTCAGGTACCTCTTCGGGCAAACAATCCCTCTCGGATTTGTAACCGAGGATTCCACATCAGGATCTATTCCTCTTAGGCATCCCTTTTTTTGCTGGATTATTAGCAACCCTTCTTGATGAATTTCAGTCGAATCAAGACTCAGGTTTCCCATCCGAGTGGGATTCGGTAAAAGGGGTGATCGCCGTTGCAATGAAGGAGAATTCGGATGGCCAAACAACTGTTAATCCTGGGTGCTGGCACCGCCGGAACGATGATGGCAAACCATCTCAGCCAGAAGCTCGGTGCTGAGTGGAGGATCTCGGTCGTAGATCGTTCGGAAACACACCTGTATCAGCCCGGGCTCCTTTTTCTACCATTTGGCCACTATATCGAGTCTCAAATTGTAAGACCGACTCGAAAACTGTTGCGGCGAGGAATCGAGTTTATTCTCGGTGAAGTTGCCAAGGTGCTGCCGTCTGAAAACGCCGTTCAACTAAAGTCCGGCCAGCAACTCGCCTACGACCTCTTGGTCATCGCGACAGGTTGCCGAACCGCTCCCGAAGAAACCGAAGGTATGCTCGGCAGTGAATGGAGAAAGTCGATCTTCGATTTTTATACCTTAGAAGGAGCCAAAGCCTTGCGTTCGGCTTTGGAACAATTTGAGGGTGGGCGATTGGTAGTGCACGTCAATGAGATGCCCATCAAGTGTCCCGTGGCACCTTTAGAGTTTTGCTTTTTGGCAGACTGGTATTTTCAGACGCGTGGAATTCGAGACCGAGTTGAATTGACGTACGTAACACCGTTGAGTGGGGCGTTCACCAAGCCGGAAGCCGCCAAGAAACTAAGCCACCTCCTTTCTGATAAGCAGATTCATCTCGAAACCGAATTTGCAACCGAGAGAATTGACAACGAATCCAAGAAACTCGTCTGCTACGACGGAAGGGAAGTTCCTTTTGATCTTCTCGTTACCACTCCGACCAACATGGGTGATGAGGCTATTCGCCATTCCTCGATGGGAGATGATCTCGATTTCATCGCAACGCACAAACATACATTGCAGTCTCTTCAATATCCCAACATCTTCGTATTGGGAGATGCGACGAATCTTCCTTCTTCCAAAGCGGGATCGGTAGCTCATTTTCAATCGGAAACGCTTACCGACAATATCCTCCTCTTTATAGAAGGAAAGCCACTGAAGGAAGAGTTTGACGGGCATTCGAATTGTTTCATCGAATCGGGGTATGGTAAAGCGTTGTTGATCGACTTCAACTACACCATCGATCCTCATGAAGGGATGTTTCCATTCTCGTTCGGACCGCTCAAACTCTTGCATGAAAGTCGATTCAATCACTGGGGTAAACTGGCATTTCGATGGGTGTATTGGTACCTTTTGCTTCCCGCGCGATGGATTCCAGGCATCACTAGAAACAAAACAGTTCGTCCCGCTCACAAATAGTAAGCTCACTTCATCCATCCTATGACGAAATAAGGAGACTGCCCATGAAAAAGACGATCACGGGAGTAGAAGTTGAAGTCAATGAAGAAGGATATTTCATTAATCCAGCTCAATGGACTGAGTCGATGGCTCACGAAATTGCCAAGGAGGAAGGGATTGATTCATTGACGGAATCTCATTTCAAACTCATTCGCTACCTGCGTGAGCAGCAAGCGAAAGGTGCAGCATTGACCATTCGCGGAATCAACAAGAGTGGCGTGCTAACCACTAAGGAGTTTTACGATCTTTTTCCAGGTGGCCCGCTCAAGAAGGCCTCGAAGATCGCTGGAATTCCCAAACCGGTAGGATGCGTGTAATCGCAAGGAGAATACATGATGGCTGACAGTGATAAGTATCCCGTCAAGAAAATTCAGATCATCGTCTCTCGCGGGTCGCTGGATGGAATCTATCCCGCCTTGATTCTTGCCAATGGGGCAAGGATGGAAGGGATCGATGCGTCATTGTTCTTTACCTTCTTCGGTCTGAACGGATTGGTGAAATCCACGATGTCGTCGATGAAGGTTGCAACCGTTGGAAACACGGCCTTGAACATGGCCATGCCATTGATGGGGCTTCCTCTGACGCTACCCTTTCCAACGTGCATTGGTTCGATTCCCGGGGTGTCTGCCATAGCATCGGGTCTCATGAAGAAAAAGATGGAAGAACTCGACATTCCACCAGTGGAAGAGTTCTTGGAAATGATCTCGGACTCGGGAGGCAAGATCTACGCCTGCAAGCTCGCCATGGACATGTTCGGCCTTAAGAAAGAGGACCTATGGGATCGAGTCGATGGTATCTTGACCGTAGGAGATTTCTATAACGCATCCTCTGGTGAGGGTACGCATATCCTCTTTACATAGCATCAGCGCTAAATAGGTCATTGGTCTGATCGGCCAAGATCACGGAGTGCCGCGCATTGATGCCGGGCTGGGATGTCTTTATCCATTTATCCGAAGCGTCAGTGCGTCAGCAAGGGACGTCGCTCCGCCGATCGATTGCAATGCCTACGAACGTCTATCACCACTGGCATTTCGATTAGGCAAATGGGGCAAAAATCTCACAGATCGAGTCACAGCGTGCTTCCCATCGTTCATTTGATTCCGATTCTCTGATCCGATCCTCGGACACAATTTTTTAGTCCCCCAACAATCCCACAAAGCGCATTCATATTTTTGCCCCACATTTTTTTGCCCTCCAACGTTGAGCTCTATGCTTGGAAGTGGCACTGTGAAGAGATCGAGTCGGGAAAGCTCTGATTTAGCTTGATTTTCACAACTCGACGCGTCTGTTTTGAAGTTGCGCTAATGGCGTTCTGCGAACAGAAAGCCTTGATATTTCTTAACCCGAAGCGTTAGCGAGGGACACCTTTCCTCATATCACGCAGCGTTAGCAAGGAATGTCTCGGACAAGGCAAAAACACTGCAAAAGTCAGTCCCTCGCTAACGCTTCGGGTTGTGATAATACTCAAATGCGCATCTTCAAAAAGCGTCAGCGATTGTAATGGAAGCGAACTAAGGAGTGCATGTTCATTTAAGTGGGCCAGGGAACGATACGGAGACCGGCGAGCCCTCGGCAAGGAGGACATGAGAGGGTTGTTGGTCCTGCAGAAATGCCCACGTTGGACCATAAAGAGATTCAAATTCGACTTCGATTTTGTAATCTTGGATACAGCAAGATCTCCAAGGTTCATGAACGACATGATATTCAATGGTGCGTTTGGGGCCTTGGGCATATCCCCAATAGTGCTCGGTGATGAATTCTGCAACAGAGCCCTTCTCCGGGTAGGTCATTGGTTCGGTTTGAGCGACGGAAATGGAATGTTCTTGTCGTTCTCCCCAACCATATCGATACGATGATTCAGAGAAAGCATGACTCATCGGCATGCGAACATAGCGTTCATCAAAAAACGTATTGGCAATGAGAGGTATCGCGGAAAGCGGTACAATTTCCTTCAGGAAGGTCACTGCGCGTAGCGACGGATCCCGATTGGGTTTGATATAAAATCGAAGGTTGACCTCTTCAAAATGGCGATGCCACGGAACGGGGATTCCAAGCACTTTGGTATTCTCGAACCAAAACGCAACCAAGCTAACGTATGCTTTGCCTTCAAAGAGATCGAGACTGGTACCGATGGGTACCCACGACTGCAATCGTTCGGGATCAACTTCGTAGTTGGCCATGATCAAATGTCGCCATGCGGCCGTGAGAAATGGCACGATTCAACCTTCTTTCTGTTCACATTCCACTACTTACATAGAGCGAATGGTTGCTGACTCAATCGACCATGATTACCAATCGATACGATTAGATCGTAACAATTCCCTGAGATGCCACCATAATCTTGGACATGGCCATCGACGATATTGCATCGACTATACTGAATAGCCACCTCCATTCCTTCCACCACAGGAGCCGAACATGCGCGTTCGACAGTTTTTTAATGCGTCTCTCTTTGTTCTAGGTTCGTGCATCGCGACAACCAACGCCCAAGAGCAAGCTCCCGCGCCAGGAAAGCAGGTGGAGCAGACATTTGTTGCAAAAGATCAAGGGAAAGTACCGTACCTACTTTACCTTCCGCAAGGATTCGAAAAGGGTAACAAAAAAGTTCCTTTGATGCTTTTCCTCCATGGACGAGGTGAGAGTGATGGCCCGCTTCAAGTCGTCGCGAAATGGGGGCCTCCACAGCTGCTGGCCAAGGGGGAAAGCATGCCGTATGTGGTTCTTTCACCGCAATGTCCGAAAGAGGACAATTGGAGTTCCCCGACGCAGCAAAAGCGATTGCTCGAATTGCTCGATGATGCCATTGGCAAGTGGAACATCGATACCTCCAGAGTTTACCTAACAGGCCTGAGTATGGGTGGGTCTGGGTCATGGCGGATGGCTGCAGATCATCCCCAAAAGTTTGCGGCAGTCGTGCCCATTTGTGGACGGGGTGACGTCAAAGACGCTGCGGCTTTTAAGGCTTTGCCGACTTGGGTCTTCTGCGGTGATCAGGATCGCGTTTTCGCGGCCAATAACGAGATGGTGGAAGCGATCAAGAAAACCGGTAGCAACCAAATTCGCTGGACTTCGCTCGAGAACATTGGGCACAACTCATGGTCTGCAGCCTATGCGACCCCCGATCTGTACACCTGGCTCCAACAACAATCGCGGCCTGAAGCAAAGAATCCCTAACAACGATAGGATTCCCATGGTGCGAATGTTCTTTGCGAGCCTGATGTTTTTTATGCTCAGCTCGCTTGCGGGCCCGATCCATGCTGCGATCGGTAGTCCTGCCAATTCCGAACAAGTCGTCCTTCAAAAGGAATCGGTTCACCTGCGAAGCGGGAAGGACCGTGAATGGGATGATTTTCCCAAAGAGTCTCCTCCATCGCATCATAGGATTTCATTTGCGATCGAGAATCCCGAGGCGGCTTACACGCTTTGGTATCGCCAGGTCGATGTGAAACAACGTTGGAAGGTGATGCTCAACGGCAAGCTCCTGAAGGAATTGCTTCAAGACGAGAACGATCATCGGTTAGCGATTGCCATTCCGAGTGGTCTTCTTCGGAACGGCGCAAATGAAATAGAGATTCTCGGGCCGACAGATCCGTCGGCCTCAGATGACATCTTGATCGGTTCAATGGTATTGGTTCCTGTGGACCGCCATGATTGGTTGCAGCAATCGAAACTCCATCTCACCGTTCTCGACTCGGACACCAACCTACCAATTCCTTGTTGTGTAACTATTGTCGATCGCGAAGGAGCGTTGGTGGATTTGGGGACAACATCGAGCGACACGCTCGCCGTTCGCCCGGGGACGATCTATGCAGCACATGGTGATATCGATGTGCGCCTTCCCGCTGGCCACTATCGAATCACGGCTGGACGAGGCTTTGAATATGGCATCCAGCAATTGGAGATAGAGCTGGCCCTTGGATCAGAGCAGGCGAGGGTGATGTCCATTGCGCGAGAAGTGGATACCTCGGGTTGGATTGCTTGCGATCCCCACGTTCATACCAGAACGCATTCGGGACACGGAGATTGCTCGATCGAAGAGAGAATGCTGACGATCGCTGGGGAAGGAATTGAACTCCCTGTTGCGACCGATCACAACAAACACATCGACTACGACACGATCGCGCGTAAGTTAAACGTTCGGAGTTACTTCACTCCCCTCATAGGTAACGAAGTGACCACGTCCATTGGCCACTTTAATGCTTTTCCAATCGATCCGAACCAGACACCGGTGGCAGTGACGAGCGAACATTGGGGAGAGTTGCTGCCGAGAATCTTGAAGGTACCATCCACGCAAGTCACCATTCTCAATCATGCTCGCGATATACACTCCCAGTTTCGACCGTTCGATCCCCACCGACATCTCGCCATTATCGGGCAGAACCTGGAAGACTGGCCCATCCTGTTTCAGGCGATGGAAGTCATTAACTCTGGTGCGACTCAAAGCGATCCCTTCCAGCTTTTTCATGATTGGGCAGGATTGATCAATGGAGGATATCCCATCGTTCCAATCGGTAGCAGCGATTCGCATGATGTCGCTCGCTATCGTGTAGGTCAGGGGCGGACCTACATTCGATGCGATGATGGCGATGTGTCTGCCATCGATATCGATCAGGCGATGAAGTCTTTTCGTTCCGGGAATGTATTGGTGAGTTACGGTTTGCTCGTAAACGCGGCGATTGTCGATTCTGAAAAAGATCCATCGATTCCATCTGGCGGGATCGCGATCGACGCGATCGTTCGTGGCCCATCCTGGACCCAAGTGGATCAGCTTCACCTTTGGCAGAACGGCGTTCCCATCCGAATGGAGTCGATCGCAAAGGCCCCCGGAAACGAACGGGGCGTACTATGTCGGCATCGTTGGATTGTGCAGCGCCCCCAACAGGATGTGCACTTTATTGTTTTGGCTTCCGGCCCATCGCAAAAGGAAGCCTATTGGCGAATGGCCAAGCCTTATCAACCCACATCCGAACATTGGGAGGGAAAATCGCTTGCTTCGACCTCTACCCTATGGTTTGACAGCGATCGCGATGGGAAGCATACGACAGCTCGCTCGTATGCGCAAAGCATCTTTGAAAAGTATGCGGAACAACCGCGAGTACTATTTGAACATTTGCGGGAATATGACGAGTCCGTTGCGGGGCAATTGGCCTACCTACTATTCAAAGTGAAATGGTTTGAGACGCATGCCGACTGGAAAAACAATGCTGACAAGTTAAGCACTTCGTCCAAAGAAGCGTTCTTCGCTGTACTCGAAGCATTGCGACGAAACGAATTGGCGATCGCGCGTTGAGGCAATCTTCTTATTCAAGTAACTCTACCCCGGCGATGCAACGACGATGCGAGTTACACCACCAAGATAGTAGCTCGTCCCTTTCTTGTAGTTCTGACTTTGTTCGATCAAGTCTCGTTCCCACGCCTGTTGTAGCTCGTTGGACAGATGCTGCGTAAGTCGATTCAAACCAAACGCGCGAACCCATGCAACGAGTTCATGATCGGTTCTCGCTTCCATAACGTCGACCTCCATCTCCTCGATCGAGTCAATGCGCCCATCCTTCCTCTTCGAAATCGCTGTAAATGCGTTCGACTTGGGCATATCGAAACGTTGGAGAGCCTTCATATTCATGCGATGGAATGGATACGTAGTTCGCCAGTAGTTTTCGAGGGTGGTAAAAATAGGAAACGCGGTGAGGGCTCGCCCAAAAGGCCGCCACCAGTTTCCCGGTTGGATGCTAAAGACCTTTCGGACCCAAGCCAATGTCTTTTTGGGATCGGAAAAGTACATCAATCCCCAGCGACACAGAGCCAGATCGAAATCGTGGAAGGGAAGGGGAGGCAACTCCATCGCATCTGCTTCTAACAGTTGCAGATTGGTAACACCTTCGCGAGAGGCTCTTTCCTGTGCCATTTTCAGCATGGCTGCGGCAGAATCGATTCCTACGACCATCCCTTGCTGAGTCATTTGAGCGGCGCGAATCGCTGGCTCACCTCGCCCCGTCGCAATATCCAATATTCGCAACTTGGAACCTGCATCGCCTCGTTCCAGCATTCTCTCGCTAAGGGCCGCAGTTAAACGGAGTTCGTCTTCGTCATAGCGTCGCCATATTTTTTCGATTTCGGAGGGGCTGGGGGATGAAGTGTTCACGAGTTGGACCGGTACTATCCAATTTTGAAAGAGTTGCAATCGCTGGAAGAAATGTGGTTATAATCCAAAGACTCGTAGGTTGCCGCAAGGTTCGCCTACCGAGTCCTTTCGATCCTCCCCGCCCGCCTTTTGACTTCCAAGGATTCTCTATGCGAAGCCTGACTCTGCATTTTTGGCAATGGTTTGGTTGCCTTTCATGGGCCTTGCTGACGATGGGAACTGCTTCTCATGCAGCCGACCGTCCCAATATCATTTTCGTCTTCTCAGATGATCATGCGCAGCACGCGATTTCAGCTTATGGATCCAAAGTCAATCAAACTCCTCACTTGGATCGATTGGCGCAAGGTGGAGCCAAGTTCTTAAATGCCTTTGTCACCAATTCCATTTGCACACCGAGTCGCGCAACACTTTTGACCGGCCAGTACTCGCATCTCAATGGAGTTCCCGTTTTCAATCGCTTTGATGGTTCCAGAGACAATGCTGCCAAGCATCTCCAAGCTGGTGGTTATTACACCGGGATGATTGGAAAATGGCACTTGGGTTCTGATCCAACGGGGTTCGATCGCTGGATCATCTTGCCAGGGCAGGGGGCCTACAACAATCCAGTGTTTCTCGTGCCTGGCCACAAAGTAAACCTCCAGGGCCATTGCACTCAGATCACCACCGATCTCGGCATCGAATTCATCAAAACTCGCCCTAAGGATCGCCCATTCTTTTTGATGTTGCATCAGAAAGCACCACACCGCGCCTGGGAGCCTGACGAACGAAACAAGTCCATCTTTAAGGATAAGGTCATTCCAGAACCGGCCACCTTGTTCGATGATTACGCTACACGACCGACAGCACTGCCAGAGAACGAGCAAACCGTGGCTCGCGATCTCACTCGGCGCGATCTCAAGCTCACGCCTCCCGATGATCTGAAAGGTCAAGAACTCAACAAATGGTTTAATGAAAAGCCCATGGAGTTGACCATCGATGGCAAAACATTGAAAGGGAAAGAACTCATTCAGTGGAAGTATCAGCGATACATGCAAGATTATCTTGCATGCGTTCAGGGCGTCGACGATGGAATGGGAAAGCTGCTCGACTATCTCGATAGCAACGAGCTCTCCAAGAACACCATCGTTATCTACTCCGCCGACAATGGTTGGTATCTAGGCGACCTCGGACTGTACGACAAGCGATTCATGTACGAGCCCGGCTTGCGGATTCCGCTCCTTGCCAAAGGACCTGGGATCCAGTCGGGAATCGCTCCTTCGCAGTTCGTAGCCAATATCGATTTTGCTCCAACCTTTTTGGATCTTGCAGGCCTTCCTGTTCCAAGTTCGATGCAAGGACGTTCCATCGCCCCGCTTCTTCGTGGTGAATCGCCAGACAATTGGCGTCAGAGCGTTTACTATCGCTACTATCACGATCCGGGCCATCACAATACGGCAGCTCACTACGGTGTACGCACACAAACGCATAAGCTCATTCACTACTGGAAAAAGAATGCCTACGAAATGTTCGATTTGACGGCCGATCCAACGGAGCAGAAGAATTTGCTGTTTTCCGAATCGGATCGCAACAACCCGAAGATCGCGGCCAAGTTCGAGGAGCTAAAGCAAGAAATATTGAAGCTTCAAAAATTGTATCGCGATGAAGGTCAATATGCTGATTCGGCGACTTGGCCCAAGGGGAGCGCTGATGGGCCTTTCGACGATAAGCAACCCCTTGGCAACAAATCCGTTTCTGAAGCGATGACTCTTGCTCGCCAACCATGAGAGAGCGTCAAGCCATGCTTGCGAAGGAAGGAAACGTTCTCACGCGTTCGACTCCGCAGTTGATGCCAGGGGAATGGACGCAGACGAGAGAAGGTAGCTCAACGCATGGAATTAGCATCTTAGCTTGGATGCTATTCCTGGCCGGGATATGTTGGAGTCGGTACTCGCAAGCTCAAGATCCACCGCGTCCCAACATACTTTTCATCGCGGTCGATGATTTGCGACCCGACCTTGGTGCCTATGGTGTTCCTCATGCGAGGACACCCAACCTGGATGCCCTTGCCTCGCAATCGCGAATCTTCACCAATCACTTTGTGCAAGTGCCCACTTGCGGTGCTTCGCGATGCGGGCTGATGCGAGGCTGCTATCCTCGTGAGCGAGTTCATCTCCAAAACACTGCCATTCGAAACAGCTACGATCAGTGGGGAAGCCAGAGCTTGCCTGCATGGATGAAAAAGTTCGGTTATCGCACCTTCGCCTTAGGCAAAATTGGTCACTATCCAGGTGGCCTTACCGGAAAAGATTGGAATGAAGGTCCGGAAGAAATGCCAGGTGCTTGGGACCGATGCTGGATTCCCAAGTCCCCATGGAATACCGCGGAAGCGATGATGCATGGTTACGCCAAGGGAGTTGCGCGAGTGCCGGGCAAATCTTTGCCTTGGGAAAACGCCGCTGGTGACGATCATCTCTATCCCGATGCTTGGGTCGCCGATGAGGCCATCCAAACGCTTGAGCAATTGTCGAGTTCTAGTGATCCTTGGCTGTTCTCCGTTGGTTTCTTCAAACCTCATCTCCCTTTCGCTGCGCCAGAGGCGTGGAGTGAATTGCATCGTACACATCGATTTGACTTACCATCGCTCGTGACACGCAAGCCACCATGGAATTCAGGTTGGCATGAGAGCAGTGAGTTTCGTCGCAATTATGGGCATAAGCCAGGTGAGGATCCCGCGTCCAATGAAGAATATGCATTGCGGTTGAGAAGAGCGTACGCTGCCTGTGTGAGTTACGTCGATGCGCAGATAGGACGTGTTCTCGATCAATTGAAAGCTCGGCAAATGGATCGCAACACTATTGTCGTTGTGTGGGGCGACCACGGCTTTTTGTTGGGCGAGCATGCTATTTGGGGAAAGCATTGCCTTTACGAACGGGCGCTAAGATCCCCACTCATCATTCGAACGCCTGAATTGAAAGAGCAGGGCAGGGCATGTCAAGCTCTCGCGGAAACGGTGGACGTGTTTCCAACTTTATGCGAACTGGCTCAAGTACCCATCCCCGAGAACCTAGATGGATTGAGCCTGAAGCCCTATTTGCTTCAGCCCAATTTACCCTCTGCGAAAGTGTCCAAAGGCTTTTGGACCGAAGGTCAAAAGACGATTCGAGATGATCGTTGGCGATTGATCCTCGGTGAGGACGGTAAACGCATTGAGCTATTCGATCTCGAGCACGATCAGGGAAACCGAAAATTGCGCGGAAGCTCATCCAGAAATCGTTGAAAAGCTTCGTACGCACTTCACCGCGATTCGTTAGCGATCGAGATTTCTCGTAGCAGTAGCTTGTTTATTCGCCCATGCGGACGCAGTCAGCGGTACCAAGAGATTATTTGCAATTGCATCAGAATCGCGTCCCAAGGAAAATCTTGCGATCGACAATCCTCGATTTCGAGCGGTGTAGCCTACCTGTCGCAAATAGGCCCGTTGTACCGTGTTACATACTTCGATCAAATCGGTCAGGATCGGCAATAGCGTGTCCCAGTCACCAATCGTCTTGCGATCGGCATCTTTGGCGAGTTCATCGACGATGGCAACCAAGTGAGGCATATCGCACTTGTGAGCACAGGACTTAAGAATTTCCAATCGCTGCTTGAGAGACACTGGATCTCGAATTTCAAAACTGTGGATCACGCGCTCGAGATGGTAGCCCAAGCTGACCGCTTCTTTCTCGGAGAGATCAAGCGACATAAAGCGGCTATCGAGCCGCCACCCGATTTCCTGAGAAACAAATTTTTCGACTAAATCGGGGTCAAACTGGCTGCCTGCGCATCGGCGAAGTTCGGTAAATGCTTCTTCATGGCTTCGGCCCTTTCGATAAACGCGATCCGATACCATCGCATCAAAGGCATCGACGATGGCCACGATTCGGGCACCGATTGGAATGTCTTTTCCGCTCGGAAGACTCGATTCTTGGTTCTTACCATCGAATCGGCAATGATGGTACTGAAGAACATCCGTTAGCATTTGGCAGTCGAAGGCAGCCTTAACGATGGCTACGCCAATTGGACCATGGGCCTCCATGTACTTCCATTCTTCGTCGTTGAGTCTGCCTGGCTTCAGAAGCACTGCATCGGGAACGCCAATCTTCCCAATATCATGGAGCAAAGCCGCGATCTCCAAGAGATAGAGTTCACTAACGCTCATCAATCCTCGGCCAAGGTTGACGGCATATTCGGCAACGCGTTGGCTATGGACGGCTGTATCGGTGTGACGATAGGTTAGGGCGGCATGCAAGGAAACAACCGCATGATAGGAAATCGGGTGATCATCGATGACGGAAAGATTCTGCGCTGCAAGGGCTCGTTTCTTGTTCTCTTCTTCGAGTTGATCGATTTCTGGCGTCCAGAATTTGACGTTGTTTCGTCCACCGTGCTTGGCAGCATAGAGCGATTTGTCTGCTTGTTCTAAAAGCAATTGCATGGTCGCAGCACCAAACAAGCTACTCGAGATACCGACGCTCGTGGTGACTGCATACGGAGTTCGCAATTCATCTTGAATGTTGGTGCGAATGCGTTCAGCAATATCGACACCTTCATCCAGCGTACAGTGATCGACCAACACGCAGAACTCTTCACCACCGTACCGTCCCACGGTCCCGCGGGTACCAACGGTCGCGTGCAGTACTTTGACAACACTCTTGAGCACCGCGTCGCCAGCAGCGTGTCCGTGCTTATCATTGAGCTTCTTGAAATGGTCGATGTCCATCATCATGGCAACCATGCCGGTCGCATGCGTGCTGGCGTTAGCCCACATCGATTCAAAGATCTCATACAAAGCGCGTCGATTCAATGCTCCGGTGAGAGCATCTCGAGAGGCCAATTCTTGCAGCTTCATGTTCTGCTCGCGAATCTGCTCTCGGCTTGCCTCCAGTTCGTTCAAGGCGTTCACTAAATCCAATCGCTGATCTTCGAGCGCCGTAACATCTTCAAAGCTGATCAGAGCACCTGCGAGTCGATCCTTCGTATCTTGCACAGGTGTTGCATTGACGACAAAGCATCGCTCGCCTTCGTTCGGCGTTGGACGAAAGACCTTCATCCCTTCAAGCTTGCGGTTTTCTTGGAGCACGACCTGCCATGGAATGACTTCCCCTTCGATGAACCGCCAGGGGAGAGAATCAAGTCGCGTTCCCACCAACGTTTGTGGAGTTTGGCCCAAGGAATGAGCGAACGACTCATTGGCCAACATGATTTTGCCCTCATTGTCGAGCACGACCACGCCGCCCGCGATCGTGTCCAATGTATTGCGTACTCGGCGAGGAACGGCATTGCTCGGGTCGAGAACGGACAGGATCCGGTTCAAGAACATGAAGAAGGAGATGCCATTCAAGCAAAAGGCAATACCAACCATGACTCCCCCAGTCGACCCCAGCCATGGCTATACCACTGAAGCGGTTCAAAGATAACTTCAAGCCTTGCCCAATCTTTGGCACCTCGCCGAATAGGAATGGTCATCTGATCGATGGTCGACATTCCATCATTACCAAGGGCCCATTGTGCAGCATGACCGTTGGTTTCGAAAAATACAAAATCGTCGAATCGCTTGATGCGCAGTTCTCGCACCGATGGCTCGGCCTCAAGAATCTGTTTTACCTGTTGCTCAAGCTTGGGATAGTCACTTCGTTCCAAGTAAGATGAGCAGGAAACGGCGAGTTGCTGTGTTAAACCAGCTCGGGCCTTAAAGAGTGATTCATCACCGAGTGGAACAATTCCGGTCAGCGCAGCCACAAGCAGTGGCCCCACACTGAGTGAGACCAAGATTAGCGAAATCTTGTGCGTGACTTTCAATCGAAACATGGACTTTCTCGGGGCAACAGCATCTGCACCCTGCAAATTAGTTGCTTATCATCGTTCCATTCGTACCTATCTATTCCTTGCGCTTTACCTTTTGATAAGTGAAGTCCTCATGAAGGTCCTTCATCACATCTCCCTTGCATCGTTGAGGACCTAGTTTGGTTCCCATCGGACAAAAGGGTTTTTCATAAGGCAAATCGATCGGGGCAGAATTTGCCGGAAAAGTCTTGCTCATCAAACTCTTTGGTTGGCTTGAATTCCGCCGTAAGGTCCTCAAAAAGAGCAAACTGAGGATGGCTAGATGGTGGGAGAGTTGAAATGTAACGAACAGCACAGCTATGACGGCGATTCCAAAGGTGGCGATTGAGATGGCTTTGCGGCTTTGGTGGCACCGAAGTGTGCATAGTCATTCCGTATATAACGAATGCGTATTCCCCCCAACCGTCTCTCTGTATTAGGGAACAATGTTCCACTTTATCTACGCGGGGGGTATGGCCGAAGCACATAATGAGGGAGTGTAGACGCTCCCAAGGGAAAGAAATCAAGCCAAGGAAGGTGCGATGCTGGCTAAGAATCGAGCGAATGAAAGTTCGCCACGATTAAAAACCATGTCCTCTCATCACATTCCCAAATCGTGGACGAGACGTCTACAGTGGGGAGTGTTCGCCGCGGCATTGGCATTTGCTCCTCGTGTTTGGAGCCAGTATTCCGACGACGGTATTCCCCACACCGCGTCAAGCCGTTCCAATTCGGCTCCCTTTCCATTGCCACCGGATGGTCCTTTACCTCCGGTGAACCCAACCTTAGGTCCAGTACCCGCTGCGCCCTTTCAACTCCCATCACCTCCCTCATTGCAAGAGCAAGGCCCCTTATCGCTTGGAAGTCCGGCATTGCTGCTTCCTCCAGAAACGCCTGCTGTTTCAGCGCCGTCCTTTGTGCTGCCCGAGAAATCCCAAGATCCAGTCAATCCGGTTGGCCCGATCGGAGAATACAAGAATCCTATCGCTTCGGGTTACGACAGCATCCTTTTCAGACCCTATTGGGTTGATGAAGAGAAACAGCCGATCAAACCTGCAGGCAACACGATAACCCCTGAAGAGCGTGTGGCTCGAGTCAATCTCGAGGATCTGATTTGGGAAGCCATGTCGCATTCGCCTTATCTCCGCGGGCAATTGCTAAGCCCAAGAATGCGCGAACAAGAAGCTGAACAAGCTTGGGGGACTTTTGATCCGAATCGCTTTGTAAATTCCATATGGTCGGATCGTTCCGACCCTGTTGGAAGCACGCTCGCGACCGGAGGAGCACCACGGCTCAACGAAACCAATCTGCAAAACAGTTTTGGAGTCAAGAAAAAGAATACGCTCGGAGGAAGCATGGAGTTATCGCAAGATGCGAGCTTCCGCAACAATAACTCGGTCTTCTTCCAACCACACGATCAAGCTGACACCAAAATGTTGCTTCGGTATACCCAGCCATTGATGCGAGGCGCGGGGAAAGCATACAACACATCGTCGGTACGTGTTGCACAGTTCCAAGTTGGAGTTGCAGAGAATGACGCGCGGCTCGCAATGCAACGGCATGCGCTCGATATCACGCAATACTATTGGGAACTCTACAAGCAACGCGCCCAGATGATTCAAACCCGACGGGCATTGGATCGACTGATTACATTGAAGAATGAAATTGCAGGCCGAGCGGATCTCGATACCATCCGCAGCCAACTCTCACGGGCCCAGGCGGCCGTAGAGAATCTGCAGGCCCGCTTGACTCGCAGCAGCGCCGCCGCCATTCAAGCCGAAAGCAATCTTCGAGCCAAGGTGAATTCTCCATCGATACAATACGAAGTTGCCGACGAACTCATACCACTCACCGAACCCTTGCGATCCGTAGTTCCCATAGATCCCGAACTAGAGCGTCAGAACGCTTTGGAATCGCGTCCCGATATCTTGGCGGTTCGCGATGAGATCAAGGCTGCGAATGTTCGATTGAAGGTGGCGGAGAATGAGCTCAAACCGACATTGAATCTCGTTTCCGACTTCTATCTCCACGGTCTTCGAGGAAACTACAACGCCATGGATGCATTTGGCGACCAGTTTTCAACGGGGCGGGGCAGCTATTCGGCGGGTGTCGAGTTCCTTCGCCCCAAGGCTCAACGGGCCGCAAAGGCGATTCAGAATCTGCGATCGCTGGAAATGCAACAATTGATGTACAAGCTCGAAGACCAGCTTTTGCATGCTTCATCTGAAATCCAATCCGCCATAGCGGAAGTGGATGCGAGCTTTGTAGAACTCAAAGCAGGTCAGGAATCCACACTTGCGACAAAGGATGAAGTCGAGCATCTTTCTCAGAAGTGGTTGAATAGCCCACTCCTAGAACCTGCAATGGTGAGCCAATACCTGGAACAGCTCTTGGATGCACAGATTCGATTAGTGCAATCGGAGAATACTTGGGTGGATGCCGAATCTCGTTATATGGTATCAATCGCCCGTCTTCACTTCGTTACGGGGGCGATTCTTTCCCTCTCGCCTGAGCCCTCGCGATAATAGACTCAGAACGCTGCGTACAATCGTCACAATCGATCAACTCGCGATTCTTTGAGAGATCTTTCTTATTCTGATTCTCTTTTTCATGTCTACAGGTCTATTTAGATCTATTTTTTCCAGACGTATGATTTCGCCTCATAAGGGTGGTATCGAGAAGAATCCATTAGGAGAACGATCCAAAATCGACTAACTCAAATATCTCGCCAACATTATGAACCTTCGTCTCGCCCCAACAATTCGATCCCTTTGTGCAATCTTGTGTTGCCTTTGCTTGCAGTCGCCTGTGCGATCGCAAGGCCGTTCGTTCATGGCCTCAAGCCATGACCGCGAGGGAGTCCTACAGCCCTACCAGGACATCGACGTTGCTACGACCGAAGTAGGGATCATACGCGAAATCTTGGTGAAAGCCGGTGATCGTGTCATTGAGGGTCAACCATTGGCTGTATTGGATTCCGAAGTACTGCGAGCTCAGATTCGCGTGAAGGAAACGGAAGCTCTTTCCAAGGGCCGAATCGAACAAGCTCTCGCAGAACTCAAGCTTCAAGAAAAGAAACTGTCACGTCTCCTCAAGATGAAGCAAGAGGGGAACGTAAATAGTTTGGAGATTGAACGCGCTGAAGCAGATGTTCTCATCGCGAAAGGCCGCCTCACTACGGAGGAGGACCAGAGCCAAGTGCAGATGCTCGAATTGGAACGCTTCAAGAAGAATCTTGAAGAGCGGACGATCCGGGCTCCCATTTCCGGAATCGTCACTGAAATATTCAAAAACGTAGGAGAGTTTGTAGCGACGAACTCTCCTAACATCGTTCGTATCGTGGACAACCACCGATTGAAGACGACCTTTGCCATGATGGAAACGGATCTCAATGGAATCGAAGTTGGCCATGAAATGAAGATTCAGTTGAGCAACGGTCGCGTTGTACCCGGTATCGTTGAATTCGTACCTCCCGTCGCAGATGCAGCAACGGGTTGGTTTATGGTCACTGTTGTTCTTGACAACTCGGACGAGAAGATCATCGCATCGAAATGTCAGAGGCTCCCATAACCTGGGATTATCATGACTGCGACACCTTCGTCCAAACTTAGTCCAAACCGCAAATCGATCGAACAAGCGCTCGATGTCGAGAAAGTGCTATCGAGCGAGTTCGATTCCATCATGAACTCGGTCGCTTCGATCGTCGATGAATATGATGATCGTTGGTCAGGTATTTCCTATACTTGTTCGACCTTCCTCGACCTACCGTAACTTTACGTTTACAAGGATTGGCGCGTCCTTTGCGCCAAGTACCTTTCAGGACTTTTGAAGTGCGAGGTTTGGTTTATCGAATTGGACAATGCTGGAAAGGCGATCCGTCATACCACCAGCGAAACGCAAATCGATCCCACCAGTTTTGCGCCCATGGTGACCGTAGCACAGGATGCAGGTGTTGCTTCGCGAGCCATTGGGTCCAGTTCCTTACATGCTTCACTCTCTTCGAGCCCAATCTTGCGAGGAGTATTGGAAGAGCGTTATCTAGCTTCGGGCTGGTGCGTGAGCGTTCCACTTCCTACCCTCGGAGGCAAGCTCGCGATTATATGCCTTTGGAAGGTAGACCCCGCCGCAGAGATTTGGGATTCGTTATTGCGTCTGGAATCGGTTGCCAAACGGGACTTGATCAAGCTTTATGAAGCTTCGGTCTTTTTGGAGCTTGGGGCCAAGCGATGGAAACGCCATCTCGCTATGCGATTTTGGCGGCGTTATCGACTCCCGGCAATCTCGGGCGCAATCTTCTGTGCAATCCTTTCGATGGCGATTCCCTTTCCCTATCGTCCCAAAAGGGAATGCACACTCGAAACGGCAACGCGACACTATGTTGCAAGTCCTCTCGAAGGCAAGCTGAGTCGAGTTTTGGTGCGGCCTGGAGATGAAGTTAAGGCTGGCCAAGTCATGGCGCATATGGAAGACCTTCAACTGCGTCGCGATCTTGTGACAACCGAAGCCGAACTCGAAAGCGCTATTAAGAAACGTGATATTGCTCTTGCGAATTCCGCTTGGGGTGACCTGCGATTGGCGCGTTTGGATTGCCAACAGGTTGAACTCAAGCTCATGAATCTCAAAGAACGTCTATCCGAATTGGAACTTCGAAGTCCGACGGATGGCATCATCGTTCAAGGAGATTGGCACGGGCAAGAAGGTGTCCCCATGAGTTTTGGGCAGACCGTTTTCGAAGTTTCGCCTCTGAGTAAGATGGTCTGCGAAGTTCATCTGAAACCGGAAGACCTTCGATGGGTCAAAGTAGGTTCTAAGGCCGTCCTACGAACCGAATCCACAGGGTCCAAGTCCTGGTCGGGAACGATCCAACGCGTCGAACCACGTGCGGAGATCATCGATGATCAAGCTGTGATCATCGCCGAGATGGAAATTGACAATCCTGAATGGATCTTTCGTCCTGGGATGAAAGGGGATGCCGTCGTAGATACGGGATACCATTCCCTTGGATGGATCCTCTTTCATAAACCGTGGCGGTGGCTATGGAATCAATGGATCTGGTAACATGGCATTCTCGTGGCACTCTACCCATATGCATGACCCATTGCACGAAGAAACTTAGGTGATCTATGTCGCAAAAGTTTATTCTTCGTGGCGATCTGAAATTTATTCCGCAGCCAGGATTCCATAAATGGCGTTGCGTTGTGGAAGATCCACGCGAGCACAAGTTCTTCCGCATGGGGCGCAATGAGTACATCATCGCTTCGATGATGGACGTGCCTCGCACATTGGCCGAGATATACGAACGCGTCGTTAAGTCTCCCGATGGCAAGCACATAAGCCCTCAATTGGTGCAAGCCACCGTACGTTGGCTGCTTGGAAACAAGCTCATCTACCCTGAGGGGGCACCACCTCCCAATCCGTTTCACTCGCATATCCACGAAGCTCAAACAACGCTTGGGCCCGTCGGCGATCCTTTCTCATTCCGGCTTCCACTTGTGCAAGGTGCTACGCTGGAGGCCTTCGTTCAAAAATGGCTATGGCTGGCCTCGCCGCCTGCAATCGTCGTTTGCGTTTTGATACAATTTATGGCGGCCATGACATTTCTCATGGACCCACAAAAGTATACGAGGATGTCGATCAACCTCTTCGTACCTGATAGTATCTGCTGGTGGTTTGCAGCATGGCTCATCATGAAGACCCTGCACGAAGCTGGTCATGCAGTCGTGTGCGTGAAACATGGAAGCTCGTTGCGAATGGCCGGATTGGCATTCTTCTATCTTGCACCGGTTCCTTACGTTGACACGACCGATATGTGGCGATTAGGCAATCGCTATTCACGATTGTACTGTGCTAGCGCTGGGGTTTTCACCGAGTTGACAGTTGCAAGCCTTGGTCTTTTAGCATGCAGCTTGATCGATAATCATGCCATTCAATACTTGTGTATTTCGTTAGCCACTTTGGGAACGATTTCCACTCTGGTATTCAATGGCAATCCTTTGGCTCGGTTTGATGGTTACTATGTTCTGGCCGATTTACTCGATCGACCTTCCTTATGGACCGATGGTCGATTGGCCGCGCGCCAATTCTTTCGATTCATCACGCTCTCTGGCCGAGCTCAACCCAATGCTAGTTGGTGGATATTAGCCGTCTATGGCATCGTATGCATTCTCTATCGCTGGGTCGTTATGATCGGCTTAGCATGGGGGGCCTGGACTACATGGCAAGGGATCGGGCTAATTCTCATGGGAGTTGCCGGGTACTTTTGGTTTGTGGCACCATGGATCAAGCGATTCAAACAGGGAGGACTTCAATGGAACTATCGCGAGTATCTTCAAGGATGGACCTTCCAGCGTGCATCGGCAAGTGGGCTTCTCGTCGTTCTTTCAATTGCCGCAATTCTGATGATCCCCTCACCTTTCCAACCGATGAGCCCAGGGATAGTCACCTTAAACGATCCCGTGGTTATCCGCTCGGAATGCGATGGAATTCTACAAAAAGTATTTGCTCACGATGGCGAAAGCGTTGAAGAAGGTATGACTCTTGCAACGGTAGAAAACCATCAGTTGCATATGACTCTTCAAAAGCTTCGAATTGAATTGGAAATGTCGGATGAACGCGCACGGGCATGTCGCGCTGAAATGCGCATGGCCGAGATGCAATCCGAACAAGCCAAATCCGAGTCGCTCCGCAAGCAAATTGAGCAAGTAGAGAAACAAGTACAGTCTCTTGAACCCATCGCGCCACGCTCGGGTCGTTTTGTTTCGCGCCAAATTACGAACCGTGCGGGACAATTCTTGAAGTCGGGTGAACCGATCGGAACCATCATTGCGAATGATCGCCTCGAAGTCCAAGTCTCGATCGCCCAAGTCGATGTCGCAGCCTATCGAGGCCACCTTGGAAAACGTGTTTTGCTCTACCGCGAATCGGGCCGTCCGATTCAGGGAACCCTGCGCGAAGTGCTTCCACGTTATACCGATACGCTCGACCATCCATCGCTAGCCGCCAAATATGGCGGTCCGATTGCGGTCAAAATGGAATCTTCTTCCAACGACAAAGGTGGGCTTAAAACTCTGAAGCCCCGCAATATTGCCAAGATCGAAATCGATCCCTCGGCGATGCATGGAATGGCCGCTGGCGAACATTGTTCGGTGCTCCTTGCCGAACATCCACAAAGTCTCGCCGAAGTGGGAATTCGTCTGTTGAAGAAGCTTCGCGATTGGATTCTTCCAGCAACCCAGCACGCTTAGCAAGGCCGCGAATCCCAAAGGCTTGGCTCTTCGAGTCAACTCCAAGGACGTTGTTGCAAACAATGTAAGCGATTAGGCCTCGGTCGTTCCTTGTACCCACTTGGATAAATGGACAGGGTCGGCCAATCGGTAGGGCCTGAACTTGCGAGATTGTCCAGTTGCTTCATCATGCATGAGCAACACGTTTTGGTCCAAACGGTTGGCGGCAGCGGAATCGATTAGGTGGTTCGAATCGTTCGCACTCATTTGCATGAGCACTCGCATTTCAAGATCATGCATCGATTGTCGTGGCACCCAACGGCTGAGTGTATTCCAATTGTCTACCCAGATCAGGCTATGCATGCCGACGGAAGGACCATCCCGCAGAATGTTCTGCAATACTTGGTCTGCCTTGGTGGTACCGCTATCATCCCCAAAGCTAAACTCTTCGCTCTTCCGCAATTCTCGGAATCGTCCTAATTGAAGCAGAACAAGATACAGTGGTGGATGCACCTCATCGGACGTTTCCATTCGTCGGCTCCATTCGTCGTGCAATTGCGCCATCATCGATTCGCATCCACGTACATCCGTAACGACATGGTCTCCTTGCAGACTGCGAACCCAAGTTGGAAGGAAGCTCGTATGAGTATCATCGGGCCGAGTTCCATCGAGCACATAAACCCGTGCGGCCTGATTCAGTCGATGGCGACTGGACCACAGGGAAGTTGCAAGGATTGCCCCTAAGCAACTGGCTGCATTGCGATCTTCCGTACCAACGAGAAGAAGATTGCGGCCCGCTTGCCGCGTCCACTGTACTCCAACCGCTGGCTCAATCGAAACGCTATCGCCAAGCACTCCTCCAACGGCTGTCGTTTCGCGATAAGCCATGGTCTGCAAGGCTGTTTCAATTTCATGTTCATGCCACGTTGCGGCCTTGTGTCCTTCGAAGATGATGCACTTACCCAATCCCCGATTGCTCTCGTCGACAAACGGAGCAGGGGTGGGAATGGCGGAAAGACGTTGAAGCTGAGTCTCCTTAGAGAGATAGGCCACTTGGAAAGGTTGATTGCCTTCGATCCGGCCGCTCGCATCATTGTAAATAGCTTGGCCCGCATGCCTTAGTCGCTCTGCTGCCAAATTGTCTTCACTCAAGATGAGCATCGCATCCGAACCTTCGCATTGAAGAGCGATGCGCACGGCCATTTGCGCCCAAGGTGGTGCGTGGAAGAGAATAGGCCCCGCAACGTTTGCGAAGCGAGCACAACGTGCATTCCAAAGCTTCGGCCCTGCCGCACGATACGATCCAATAACATAGATGCTTGTTGCGCCAATTTATCGTCTTCGACGAAAAGCTCCTGAAACTCGTCAACCACAACCAGAATGCGTGGCATAGGACGAGTTGGGTTCTTTCTCACCCAACTGGCTACATCTTGAACGCCTGCGGCGCGAAACAATTCACCACGTGTTTGCATCACGCGATCGAGGTGCTCCAGAGCACTCAAACCGAACTCGCGTTGGCTTTCGATACCGATGATGTCTGCATGAGGAATCTTCGATTCGGAATAGACCTGAAACTCTACCCCTTTCTTAAAATCGAGCAAAACGAGTCGAAGCTGATCCGGTCCATATTTCAGGGCGGCGCTCGAGATCATCGTATGTAGCAAAGAGGACTTACCGGATCCCGTCTTTCCAGCGATGAGAACGTGCTGTGCCGTACCCGCTCCCAAGCGGAGACTTTGTGCGCGGCCAATACCGCTTTGTCCGATGGGGATCGCCAAACCTTCGGCCGAACTTCCTTTCCCGCGAGCTTCTTCAGGGGGAAGGATCGTGTCAAAGGGAACTTCGACGCGATTCCCTTGCAATGCATCTTCTGCACATCGCTCTAGAATCTGATGCTGCATCTCATCATCCGGTGGCAATTCCAACTGCAATTGAAACGCATCCAGATCGGAATCGACCACCGTAGCGATAGGTTCCGATCCACTCTCCGCATCGATCCGCAATTTGAGTCCTGCTTCACCGAGTCGCTTATCGTCGGCCATAAAGGGCCAAGAAACCGTTGGATCGTAAAGCAAGATGACGCCGACACCGCAACGACCACCACTGCTCAACAACGAGCAAAGGGACTTCCACGAAGTTTCATCCAAACCGATGGGGAAACGCGACCAGACCAACAACCGATACGATTCGGCCATGGTTCCAGCATCGCGGTTGTATTTGCGTAGATCGGCATAACGATCGCGCAAGAGTTGTTGAATCACATCTTCCGTATGATGCGATAGTCTCGCCACTTGCTCGGCAATGTGATTGGTTTGCGTCCATACGCGATAATTAACGAGCCTTGGGTCTGCATCCGCTAAGTGCATCAACCACGAGTAGTCTTTTCCTAGCCCATCGGGATCGATGATCGTTGTTTGCAATTGGCCCGCGGGCAAGCTGGTGAAAGCACGCAAAATCAAGTTTTTGGCAATCGACTGAGCCGCGACCCGAGCATTCGGATGACTCGCTTCCACGACCAAGCATCCATCTTCAATCATACGAAAAGCGAGAGGAAACTCGCCGTAGAATTGCATTTGATCCTTTTCTTTGGAATCAGCCTGACTACCAATTCGCAGCCGTAATTTCCCAAGCGGAAGGATTGCGTCGTCGTTTCTTCGGTCCCATTTTGCTTCCCACTGCTTTCGATCATCCCATGCCGGAAAAATCGAACTCTGCGCGGTCGTCGCTTCCATACGAGCCTGTTCACTAAATGCCATCGCTTGGTGAACGCGGGTCCGTATGAACGCCAACCCTTCCCGATAGCCTCGCTTGGAAGCATGGAGTTTCTCTTCGAGCTGCCGACGAACAGTGATTCGCTTTTCGTTTTGCGATTCGATCAGCCCTTCCAATCTCGGCTTGAATTCTTGAGTGAGACGCTTCTGCACTTCCAGATGATTGCGAGCAGCGAAGTCGCGACGAATCTGCTCCGTATGGATCAGATTGCGGATGCGGTTTTCCATGGCCTCCTTCAATGTGCGGACCTGAGTATCGTGATCACCATCCAGCTTTTCCAATTTGTTCTTGAATTCGGTTCTCAATCGATGCTGTTCTTGTTGGCATTCTTGTTCGAGCATGCGTCGCGCTGCTGCAGCCGCACGTTCACTTTGCATCATTGCTAGACGCGCCTTAGGCATTTCCGATCGCACAAATCGAGACATGGCTGGTCGCAAAAAAATGACCAAACCAATAAGCCCAACGACTGCGGATCCAATACCAATCCCGACGATCCAAAGAGTATCGAGTTGCATCAGCCATCCGATCGACGCGCCCAATCCACCCAATGCAAGAGTGACCAACCACAGGCCGTAAGATTCGACCAACCTCGCCGCAGGATGGCGTTTGAGGGCCTGATAACTTGCCTGAATCGCTCGCTTGTAATTTTGCAAGGCTTCGTATGCATGAGGCAAAGTATCTGGGTCGTTTGCATCTGCTTGAGGTTCCTCGAAAGAAGCCGAGAGACTTCGGGCCGCAATCAGTTGTAGACAGCGATCGTATTCGGCCTCATTGGACCGCAATATCCCTTCGAGCTCGGCCTTTTTGTGTTCAAAGCGTTTCCCCGGGTGAAGTTTGACTGCGTCATAATCTTTTTGCAGTTCTGCGCGAGCTTTCGCATGGGCTTTGTTGAGATGGTCCACCTGCCCCTTGTATTCTTCTTCCCACTTGCGAATGGAATTTTTTTGCAGGTGTGTGCTATGAAAGGTCGTTGACTCCATCTCACCCCAGGCTGCGTCCAGTTCATCATCATTCGAAGTGTACGCGTGAGCTCTCTCCGATCGCAATTGATGCTCGAGATCACTGGATGATTTTTCGAATTCGTCTCTTAATCGTTGTTCTTCTTGAACCGATTGATGGGACGATTCGGCAAGGCGTTGATCGAAAATGGAGAATCGTCGTTTCAATCCGCGAACGATTCGTTTTTGCTGTACGGATGCCAACAATTGCGTCTTCATCTCAGTCCCCATCTTGATCGCGAAGCTCTCGGTCGATTTTGCCGACAAGGTCCGCTGCCTTCTGTAGGTATACCGTCAGTTGATCAATTACCTGGTCGATCTCTCGGAGATCTTCCCGTTCAAATCGTGCAGCGCGAGCATCGCGCCAATGTTCCAGGACGACTGCCACCGCCTCTTGAAACTCGGAAGAGGTCTGTTTCAATCGATTCGCACATCCTAGGAGATCATGCCGCACTCGCATTAGGATTCTTCTCCTTGACCAGGATGAAGCTTGTTCGTCTCCGCACTTGGCGAGGATTCTGCACTCGCTTGGACGGTTGTATATTTCGTCGCTTCTTTGTTCGCTCCGGACGACAGATTCGCGTATTTGCGAAGGGGTTCGAGGAGTGAATCCAAGTGATGGCGAGCTAACGGCAACTTCGATTCCACCACATCACTGAGGTGTTGCAGTTTGAGAAGCAATCCTTGCAGCTCCTGGTTCCATGCCAATTGAGCCTGGCGGACTTGCCGATTCTGCCTTTCACAGAGCTTTACTCGCAATGTCCATTTTTCCACTCGCTTCCGATGCTCCATGCAGGAAGGATGATCTTCGGCCCGCGTTACCGACTGACATCGCGCCAGAGCATCTCTTGCTTCAACCCATCGGCGTTTGGCATTGCGCTCTTGATCTTGCCAATACCCAGGAGCCTCTTGTTCGATCCACTGGGTGACGCGATTCATCTCGGTCCGCGAGTCTTCTTGTAACTTGCAAAGTCGCTCTTGAAAATCTCGCAATTGAATCAAGAAAAGCTCGAGCGCTTCCAAGTCTCGAACGTGGGCATCAGCCATTGCGTTGATATTCCTCGATCAGTTCCGCTTTTCGCAAAAGATAAGGAACATGCCGCTCACTCGCCTCGACCAAGCGATGGAGTTGCTTCAACTGTTCTTCAAACTCTACCGAAAACTTGCGATGTTCTTGATCACGCCATGACGCTGATAATTTGGCCATCTCTTGACCAAGCTTGGAGGAAGACTCGGTCAAGGTGCTATTAAAGCGTTTCAGCAGCATCGCAAACTGTCTCAGTTGTTCCGGATCGACGATCGCTTGAGCCATTGAAAATACTCTTTCTCAAAAAACTTGGATCATAGGGGGAGAGCTTGAAGCTTCTCGAGTCGCGAATTCCAAACGTCGCGATGGGGTGGATCCGTCTCTAGCAGAATCTTGATGTACTGAATCGCGGCGTGAACCAGATGATGCTGTTCAGCAATTTCTGCCGCGAGTTCGAGTGCGCGTCGCTTCAAATCGGTCGATGGTGGAGGGGAACGATAAAGGGCTGCCTTGCGATAGGCCGCTAACGCTCCTAGCACGTCATCAAGTTGTTGGAGACACATTCCGAGTTGCAACGATGCGCGTGCGCGAAGGTGAGGCTCCTTTTGAGCTCGCTTCAATCGCTCGACGGCTTCCGCCATGCGACCCAATTGACGTAGGGCAATAGCGCATGGAATGTGCAACTCGAGTTGTTCAGGATGGCGAGCCAATCGAGCTTCACAGACCGACAATCGAAGATTGGCCAGATCCATTTCGCAACGTTGACGATGCTGAGTATTCTCTTCCGAACGATTCTGCCTAGCCTGCTTCTTGGCCAGCTCAAGCTCTTGCGCTGATGCCTGAAGCATGACTTCTTCGCGAAGCACAAGCATCGGTTCATGATTCGGATTGTGAGCGACTCCGAGATCGAGCACTCGGCGAGCGTCCTTCCAGCGTTCTTGCTGGACATAGATCTTCGCCAATTCCTCGTAAGGCTCGGGATCTGCAGGGAAGTTGCGAATGCATTGTTCTAACTCTTGAAAGCGTT
The DNA here is from genome assembly GCA_046349875.1 of Pirellulales bacterium. Classification (GTDB taxonomy): domain Bacteria; phylum Planctomycetota; class Planctomycetia; order Pirellulales; family Pirellulaceae; genus JAXMBN01. Next base: position 32,781 of record JAXMBN010000026.1, on the reverse strand, counting down.
CGAGAGAGATACGAGCCACTTTCTTTGGGGCATCGCCTTCCCAAGCCGCAGCGTCGGACACGCCATCCGCAGTGGGGCGTATGAGCAGTTCATCTACCGATAGGAACTTCGAAAGCAGTTTCTCACCCGCCTCCGAGCTAGTGGCAAAAGAATTGTCATCAGGTTTCATGGAATCCCAACTTTCCAATGGGCTTCGGAGGTCGGTTGCAGGTTGTGCGGGTCTGCCGCAACTGCCGTCGTGATGCGTTTGCCAACGCAAGCCAACGAACCCCGACCAACCCATATGCATCTGGTCAAGCTATTCCAATCGGAAGCTTTCCTATCTCTATCGTAACGCATTTTTTGGATTCCCTGTGAAAAATGCGCTCGCCTACGGTTCGATTGCAGGCACTTTGGTCAATTCTGCCAATTTGCCTCCCCAAGATTCAAGGCTGGCTCCCCCTCCTTCTCGTTTGATCGCCGGTCGAAATCAGTCATCGGATCGAAATCGATGAGGCATTTTGGACGGAAGGAATGGACCATTATTTGTTCAATTCCAGGTGGATCCGCGCGACGTCTTCCATGTATCCGCCGACCTTTTGATCGAGGCATTTTTGCAGGTAGAGCTTACCTTTCTCTTTGTCCCCCATCGCATCCCAATACAATCCCACGTAGAGGTATCCATAAAACTTTGCTTCGATCTTGTCACGACTTCCACTGGCGTTTTCGGCAACGGCCAAGACTTGCTCGGCGGTCATGTCACCGGCAAACAACTTGAGCACTTCCATCAATGGCACGCGACGATCATACCGGACCGGAATCAAACTCTTGCGAGCAGCATCGATGCCATCGCGTTTGGCTTTGCAAAGAAAATGCCAAATCGAATTTTCAACGTCGTTGGGATTCACTTCGCGATGGCTTTCGAATTGCTTAACGCCATCGTCGAAGCGACTAGCATAATAAAGAGAGATCCCTCGCTGCCAATTGTGAGGTGCCGATACCGGATCGAGTTCGATTGACTTGTCGAAATCCTTAAGCGATTCTTCGATCTTTGCACAACGGAAATAGGTCATACCACGAATCAGATAGAGATTGGCAGCTTTGGGATTCGTAGCCACCAACTCGGTTGCTAAGCGTATCGCCTCATCGGGCTTGCCAGCCTGAAATGCTTTATCGATCGCTCGCATGTCGATTCCTTGTCCGCACCCCAACGAGGCGGCACAAAGATCATCATGAATCCAAGACAGCGCTTGGCGATGTGTCCTAAGGATGAAATGGAGGTAGAAAATCGAAGGAGCAAGGTAGGCATGGTTGGAACCTCGGAGGGTAGGGCAAAGAAAGGGTTCAGACATTGTAGCAATCGGCCGCGTCTCGACACGTAGTTGGTGTACGTAAAACCCGTATCACGATTGTCCCAATCGTTGGGATGTTATGAAGACTCCCTCCGAATTCCCCCGCCAAATATCAACGCCCTTCATGAAATCGCGGTTGAGACAACCGCACGACCCGTAGCACGATTGTCTCAATCGTTGGGGATGTTATGAAGACTCCCTCCGAATTCCCCCGCCAAATATCAACGCCCTTCAGGAAATCGCGGTTGAGACAACCGCACGACCGATAGCACGATTGTCCCAATCGTTGGGAATAAAATTAGCACGATTGTCCCAATCGTTGGGAGAACTTCGAAGCCGCAGTTCTGACGCTTCAACCAGCCACAAATCGCGGCTGGTACAACTGCACGACATCTCAAACAAACCAATTACGCTTCTAGATTGAGACTCGTCGAAGCTTCCAACCCAAAATTAGATGCAAAGTAGGGCGGATGGATCGGAGTCTGGATTGCTGACTGGCGGTTTTCGTTTTGAACGAACAGCTCCCAAGTGGTCAGTTCGATCCCCAAAATGTCCGTGATATCAGCCAGCACTTTGCGATCTGCCGTCTCGAATACCTTTCGAGTTTGCTGAATCAAAAAGACGTAAAGGTCAGCGATGGTCTTTGCATTCGGATTTTGCATCGGTCACGCCTGCTAGCAACTCGCCAAGAATGTCCTGCACGAGAAGCAGCCAATTATTGGCCTGCAATTTTTCCTTCTTCTCCAAAAAGGCATCCACCATCTGGCATAAACCATGAGCCTTTCGGATGAGAAGCCACCGTAGTTTTGCGGGGCTGGCGAGTTCGATTTCTTGCAAAAGAAATTCCTCGTTGGTGGTCATGCAGTCCTCGAGTCCTTTGGGGTCCTAAAGAATCTATATGCCCTTCCATCGGCAACTGCTTCCGAGAAGTTTGTCAAATCAATGTAGGGCGGAAGAGGCCCCCTCGCTTACTTCAAAATGTATCGATTGCGACGAATGTGCTGCGTCGTTTTCAGTCGTATGCACCTATTTCTAGTGACTCGCCGCGACTTTCATTTCCTCGAACTCGCGTGTCGGATTCGTGCAGCGAAAACTTCAGAAAATCGTCTGAGTTATGCATAAGAGGTGCGATGCATTCAGCACGATGGGATCGCAGAAGTTTTGGATATTTCTGCATCGCGTAATCGTCCTCGAGTCTAATCAGAGCGCACCATGACAATGGCACCAAGGTTTGGTGCAAATCGTCAAGTAATGGAAGCGATCGATGGCTCACTATTCAACCCGCCACCCAGGACACGGCTCGAACGAAGAAGCCACGGTGTTCACACCAGATCAACTCGACCCCAAACTCGATGAGATCGTACAGCTGCTAGGGCAAGAAGTCGCTGCGCATTCGGTGTCCGAATCAGGTGATGCTCATTCTCAAGGGCGCCCCGAGCCACGTTTGCAGACAGTCCTCCAATCGCATCGTACGTCGATAACGCTGAGTTTGTTTTCGGGATCGACCCTATTGGGCTTGGGAATCGTTGGTTTCGCGCTCAGTTTGCCATCGCTTCAGATCGGTCAGGTTCGATTTGACTTGGCGTTTTTATTGGTTTCCGCATTTTGCACTACTCTAGGTGGCGGCTGCGTCATGTTAGCCAACATGGCCGGCAGATTTTCTCGCGGAAAAACTCTGACGTTACAACAGGCTCGAAACCGGCAATACCAGGAGTGGTTTCTTGGAACGTTGGGCATCTTTTTCTTGGTGACAGCCAGCATTGTGGCAGCGGCCTATCGTCAAGAAACCGTCTTGCTACCCACTGTGTTTCGACTTGGTGTTCTTGGACTAACATCCGCTACGCTATGTTTGCAGATGCAATTCACGCGCCTGGTCTATCAACAGCTTCCTGTACAACGATGAAGAGGCGTCAGCCTTTCTGACTGAGCCATTCTCGCAGGGTCGAGATATCTTTGCTGGTCGCTTCGATACGTTTGTTGAGAAGCATCGGATCGCGATGGTCCATATGTTCCATATGAAGCGAAATGGGGCCGGGAATCCCTTGCTTTAAAATGCGTTGGAACAGCGCCTTGGCCTGAAATCCTTGGCCCAGTGGAACATCTTTCGCTTGCCCACCTTCGATCACCGCATCCTTGACAAAGACGGCACCCAAATGAGGCTTCGCTCGTTCATAGGCATGGACCCAAGCGGTCGTCGACTCGATGGTGGTGTGCCGAATGTCGATGGCACTCGCGAGGTTCTGAGGGGCTATCCCTGTGAGAATCTCGACCAAGTCCCAAACGGCTGCGCCGACGTAGCCAACGCCGGCATGATTCTGATAGAGTCCCGTCATGTTGAGCGACGCAGCAAGTTCGGCTAATCGGCGAGCTTGTTTCGCAAACGACTCGAGTTGAGGCACCATCGGTCGGTCGAGCTGATATTTGAAATAGGCCATACGGAAATAGCGAATACCTAATTTCGATGCGGTCTTAAGGACGGAGTCCACATCGGGATGATCTGCGAATCGATATCGGTTGCCAGAATCATCTGGTGCCGTTGCCTTGCCAGGAGAGCTTCATAAAGGCGAGGCAATTGATCCTTCGCGTCTTTCGTTTCGATCTGCCCACCTTTGCGTATGGTGGCTTCGATTCCAACCACAGGCCAAGTCGCCAGCAGTTCTGCCAACTGCTGCATATCGAGTTCTTGTAGAGGTTTGGTGAAGACATAAATTTGAGGATCGTCATTCAATTTCGCATTTGCAAGGGAGGATCCAACCGTTGCAGCGGCAAGCCCAGCCCCCATCGTTGCCAACGCCGTTCTTCGGGGAATGCTTGATTGAGAATTGGGGTTCATGATTGGAAATCCACTCGATGAGATCGCAAGATTAGGTGTGAGGAGAGATTCCTATTCTAGCGGGTCGCCTTTTCCACCCCAATGGGTTTCCTACGATTGGGAAGCAGTCCTGGCTCGTCTTTCATCAAACGGACGCTATTGAGGGCAACGAAGAAAGGAACTTGGCACGAACGGACCTTGGCATCGGAGCATTCCCGTTCACAATGGAGGTTTCCGCGATTGCATAGAAAATAGGCCAAAGCGTTGCCGAATTTAAGTTGGCGGAAGTTGTCGCCGAATCATGGGCACCTGATAGTCAAACCACCGAAGTAGAAGCGTTAGATCGATCCGATGAAGAGATGGTTTCACCTTACACTTGCCTATGATGGGACGCGCTATGGTGGTTGGCAGATCCAGCCCAATTCCGTTACCGTTCAGCAGAAACTCGAAGAAGCACTCGCCGCAGTGGCGGGATACCGTGTGAAGACCTTGGGTAGTGGAAGGACCGATGCTGGGGTCCATGCGGAAAGTCAAGTTGCCGGTTTTAGCTTGGAGCATTGGAGACCGGGTCCGGAATGTCTTATTCCTCCCCTGAATCGAAGGCTTCCCGAGGATATCGTCGTCCGGGATTGCCGCGATGTTCGGCCGGGCTTTCATGCGATCCGCGATGCGGTTTCCAAGCGGTATCGATATACGATCCGCGTATCGCGCATCCCCAATCCCTTTACATCGCGTTACGAGTGGCTTTTCCATCGAACGCTCGATGTCGATATCATGCGCGAAGCATCACAATGGCTCGTCGGTACCCGAGACTTCCGAAACTTCCAAGCCTTGGGGGCACCCCGAAAATCAACGGTGCGAACGGTATCCCACCTTGAAATTGACTCGGTTAATGTTGCGGATGGTCAAATCATCACGATCGAAATCGAATCAAACGGTTTTCTATACAACATGGTTCGTAAAATCGTAGGTGCCCTGGTTCAGGTGGGACGCCATCGAGCCCCACCCAGCTGGATCCAAGAAGTGCTCGAATCCCCAAAACGCGAAGCGACAGGGCATACAGCTCCAGCTCAAGGACTCTGCTTGATCGACGTGAAATATCACGATGCCTGTTTTCAATTCGATCCATCCGAGCCGATTTCGCCGCTAGAATCGGTCGACGATTCGAACGAAGAGATGGATGAGTAGGGTGAACCGGGTGGAAAGAGCCGGCTCTATCAGATAACTTATAAGGGTTGGATGGTGGTTGCATGAAGTCCACCCAAGCTTTTGGCTTTCGCTTTTCGAGAGTACATCGGAGATCAGGAAGATCGATGCCGATGGTATTGGAGAGCTGTGATCTTTTGGCATCGAGTTCGTTTCGGCCCGGATGTAGTTTGGATGAATGCACTTCGTTGAGGTGCATCGCAACCGACTGAGCCATCGAATTGAGCCTCTTGGGCAAAAAACTGAATGGATAGCATCTCGGATCTTCATTCCGATGACGAACGATTGACGGTCGGCGCGAAGATTGCAGCTTGCCAGGTGAAGATCGGCTATACCTTCAGAAACATCGATTTCCTTCAAGCAGCTTTAACCCATGCATCCGGGGCCGTCTCGCGACTTCATTCCAACGAACGAATGGAATTCTTAGGGGATTCCATTCTTGGCTTGGTGATTTGCGAACATCTTTATCTCTCTTACCCAGAGTACTTAGAGGGCGACCTTACCAAGATCAAATCGGTGGTCGTTAGTCGCCGTGTCTGCGCCAAGATTGCTAGGCAGCTTGGCCTCGAGGATTGCTTGATCGTTGGGCGCGGCATGATGGGCAATGGTGGTGTACCGCGATCACTATTAAGCGACGTTTTTGAAGCGATACTTGCTGCCGTTTATCTCGATGGTGGTTTTGATGCCGCGAAAGAACTCGTGATCCGATTTGTTGACCCCGAAATCCACTTGGCGATCGAAGGGCATACGGGAAGTAACTACAAATCGGCATTGCAACAGTATGCTCAGAAGGAACTCGGTGGAGCACCGACCTATGCATTGGTCTCGGAACGTGGCCCAGATCACTGCAAATCCTTCCAAGTGGCGGCAAAGATCGGTGAAAAACTCTATTCTCCCGCGTGGGGAAGGAGTAAAAAAGATGCAGAGCAACGAGCGGCGGGAAATGCACTTGCCGAACTGCATGGGGACGAGCCCCCTTATACTTCCCTTTGATCCCTTTCATTCGGCGGAGCACGAAGATGGTGGTTCGAACTCTCCTTATTGCAGCAGTCTTATGTTTTGCGATCTTTAGTGGATCTTGCCAATCGCAGGAAACCCAGGCGCAAGATGGCGCTGTCCCCAAGTCCTCAATCGAAGAACTCACCAGTCAGCAACGCTTGTTAGCCAATCGCTTTTCGAAGTTGGAAGAGCTTTTTCTACGCATGTCTGAATTGGAATCCTCTACCAATCCAGCTCGTTCCGCTCTTCTCTTACAGGCCGCCAAGCTTAGCAAAGAACAAGCCATGGTCCAGCGCTTGAATACCGCTTCGGAATTGCTCACCAAAAAGCAATTCACACGAGCGATCGAAGAGCAGCAGGCAAGCATGGAAAGTCTGAAGAAGTTGTTGGACCTGCTGCAAAGTGAGAATCGACAAGATCGGATTCGCGAAGAGCGCAAGAAGTACGAGCAGTGGATCAAAGACATTAAGAGACTCGAGCGCATTGAACGATCATTGCGCGGACGTACCGAGAACGGGCAAGACACTAAGGAAGCGAGTGACGATCAGTTGCAGGTTGAGAAGCAAGCTGCTGAAATCGCCGATCAAATGCAAAAGTTGCTCGACCAGCTCGATAAATCCCAAGGCAAACCGAACGCTGAAAACACCCCGAAACCTAATGAGTCCAAGCCTGCTTCGGATAAGCCCGAGAACAAACCGAATGACCAAAAGTCGGAATCGAATCCTTCGACCGACGATAAATCGGAATCGAATCCCGATCCCAAGAATCCTTCGAAATCTCCTAACCCAGAAAACAAAGATTCAAAATCGAGCGATTCCCAACCATCGCCTAAGGATTCGAAGTCAGAACCTAACGAGAATCCATCGAAACCCAATCCTTCACAAAACGAATCGCAAAAGGAATCCTCCAAGGATTCTCAAAAGTCCGAGAATGGTTCCGAGGAATCATCGGGGCAATCCCCTTCACCTCAAGAGCCTCCAACACCAGAAAAGGCTGCGAAGGAGCGTGTGGAGCGAGCTCGTCAACGCATGCAGAAAGCTCGAGAGAATCTCGATCAGAAGAAAGTGAATGAAGCAGTAGAAGAACAGATGGCGGCCGAGAAGGAACTAAAAGATGCCGTCGCTGAGCTCGAAAAGATTCTTCGTCAAAAGCGTGAAGAGGAAGTCGAGCGATCCTTGGCGGCTCTTGAAGGTCGATTCAAGCGAATGCTGGACATGCAAATCGCCGTTCTTGATAGCTCGAAGAAACTCGATGCTCTCAGCGGTGAGGTTCGTGAAAGGCAGGTTGAAATTCAATCGAGCAAACTTTCATTGGAAGAACGCAAGATCCTCGTGGAAGGTCAGCGAGCCATGCTCTTATTGCAAGAGGAAGGTTCCAGCGCCGCATTTCCTGAAGCTCTGCAACAAACCCTTGGTGACATTGAATCCGTGGTCGAACGCCTCCAAAAGGCCGATGTTTCCAAGTTGACGATCAGCATTGAAGAAGAGATCGTATCCGCGCTGGAGGAGATGATCGAATCGTTGAAGCAAGAACAGAAGAATCGCGAGGAAAAGAAGAAGGAACGGGAAAAGGAAGGGCGTCCGCCTTCGGATGGTGGACAGCCACCGGAACAGCCTTTGGTGGATGCGTTGGCCGAGCTTCGATTGATTAAGACTCTGCAGCTCCGCATCAACAAACGAACCGATCGCATGGCCGAAATGTTAGGGGATCTATCGGATGAAATCGGCCAATCGCAAGATGCTGATATTCGCAATCAGCTGAAGGAATTGGCGACACGTCAAGACAAGGTCCAACAGGTCACTCGCGAAATCGTCGACAAACTCAGGCAGAAATAGCTTGCCTCTTGCGGGCGAGGAATTGAGTAAAAAGCCTGAAGAACCACGTTCGATGCCCCCCTTTCTCGGACGTGGTCCACTCCCACAAATGGCTTGCAACGAATACACTTGCCATCTGATGTAGTAGCAAACCATTCAAAAGCGGAGTTGGACATTGGTCAATTGGAGAGCCGAATACCCATTTCACGATCGCTTTCAAAACATTGATGGTAAAAAATACCATTATGTGGAAGTGGGGGAAGGTGAACAGACGGTTGTTTGTGTGCATGGAAACCCGACCTGGTCTTTTTATTATCGTAGCTTGCTGACCGGCTTGAAGAATGAAGCACGGGTTTTGGCGGTGGACCATATCGGCTGCGGACTTAGCGAAAAGCCGCGAGACTATCCTTACACTCTTCGGCAACATACCGACAATCTGACTGCTTGGCTGGATGCCATGGACCTTCGCCGGGTGGTGATGGTTGTTCATGATTGGGGTGGCGCTATCGGTTTGGGGGCTGCCGTCGCCCGTCCCGATCGTGTTTCCAAACTTCTCATTCTCAACACGGCTGCTTTTCCACCTCCCTACATTCCGTGGCGCATCGCAGCTTGTAGGTTTCCGATTCTGGGGAGCATCGGCATTCGATACTTCAATGTGTTCGCTCGCGCTGCAACACGAATGACCCTCCATCGGCTCGCGTCGCTCTCGCCTACTGCAAAGGCAGGGTTGCTCGCACCTTATTCAAGCATTGAACATCGCACAGCGATCGATGCTTTCGTGCAAGACATTCCGATGGAGCGAAGTCATCCCACTTATGCCACTTTAGAGCAGCTTGAAAAAGATCTCCCGAAGTTGGCACACTTTCCGATTCGGTTGGTGTGGGGTATGCAGGACTGGTGCTTTCGACCCGAATGCCTTACACGCTTTCAAAAGTACTTTCCTCAAGCTTCGGTTCGCGAGCTCGAGGATGTCGGGCACTATGTAATGGAAGAAGCTCCTTCGGAAGTGCTTGAAGAAATGCGATTGCTTCTCCAACAAACGGGCCCAGCATAGTCCCTGCCACTCGAACTCATGAACTCTAAACTCTTATCGAGTCACATCTACCGCGCCTGCATGTTGGAAGTCCAAGCTCCGAAGGCCGGGAACGTTTATCCGAGCGCTGATTTCCATGACATGGGCGTCGTCGATTTCGAGCGGTCTGCCCAAGCGATAGCAACCGAATTCGAATCCATTGAATCGAAAACGCTCGGCGAATTGATCCTGGCATCAATCCAAGCCACACAAAGGGTCACCGACGTTAACACAAATCTTGGCATCGTTTTGCTTTTTGCGCCGATTGCCAAGGCTTGGCTGCACTTCAAAAAATCCTCAGCTTCAGCCTCACCGGAAGAGATGAATTGGGTGGATTCATTGCAAGAGGTCATCGATGCTTCGACTCCCCAGGATGCGCAGTCGATCTATCAAGCCATCGTTGCGGCCAAACCAGGAGGCCTTGGCAAGGTCGAGGAATCTGATGTACAAGACTCAGCCCCATCTCACATCGCACTGGCTATGCAACTAGCGAGCGATCGAGATCATATCGCGGCCGAATGGACCCAGCAATTCATCCGCACTCGCAAGATTTCTAAAGAGCTGGCACGTTTGCGTGAGCGAGATTTTTCTTGGGAACAAGCGATTTGTTGGTGCCAGTTGCAATTGCTGGCATCCCAAGGGGACACCTTGATTCGTCGCAAGAATGGGGAAGAGATCGATCTTAAAGTGCGAATGATGGCCCAGAGAATTTTGGCTTATTGCACGGTCGAAAATGTTTTGGAGCATCCACTTCGTTCGGCCTTCGATCATTATTTGCGAGATGAATCGCACCAACGCAATCCAGGAACAACCGCCGACCTCATTGCGGGCGGGATCCTCATTTGTTTACTTCAAGGCATCCAATAATTCGATTCACGCAGGAAAGGTCTCCTTGCGATTCATTCCAGCCTTGGGCCTATCCGACACATTGCCTAGAATAAGATTCTCGACCAAACACTCCCTTTACTCGCGGTTGGATTATCACGCATGCAAGCTAGTTTTCGCGTCCAGCTTCAAAAAGAACAATTGGTTTTTAGCGCGGCCCACTTTATTACGTTCGCAGGCGACATTTGCGAATGTCTGCATGGCCATAACTATGGTGTCCGCGCCGAGGTTCAAGGACCATTGGATACGAATCGCTATGTCATCGATTTCATCCTCTTTCGAGATGCATTGGCAGAAGTGGTGAAGCGATTGGATCACCATATGCTTCTCCCCGATTGCCACCCGCTCATCCAAGTGACGGAAGAGCAAGAGGAAGTAAATGTTCGCTTTGGAAAGAAGCGTTGGGTCTTTCCAAAAGAAGATTGCATCATTCTTCCCATCGCCAATACGACCGCAGAAGAAATTGCAGGATGGATCGGCCATCAGATCAAGAGTACCCTCCGTCCGAAGATTGGCGAGGCATTGGAATGGATCGAAGTTGCCGTCGATGAAAATCATGGTCAATGGGGCATTTGCCGTCTTCCTTGGTAGTTGTATTGTTCGCAAGCCCTTTCGCATTGAAGACCGCTACTGATTATGCCCCAAGTTACTATTCGAGATTTGACGCTTCGCTATCGTGGTCCCAGCTTGTTGGATCAAGTTTCTTGCCGCATTGAGAAAGGTGAGCGAATCGGACTGTTGGGACGCAACGGTGTTGGCAAAACAACCTTGATGCGTCTGATCGCAGGTCTCGAACGTCCCGATTCAGGTACCATCGAGTTTGAAGCGGGAACCAAAGTAGCATGGCTGTCGCAAGATGTACCTTCCGAGCTTTGCGGGCCTGTGGCACAGGTTGTCCTCGCGGGCTTTGACGAACGAAGTGCGGGTGATGAAGCCGAGTGGGTGCGGACGCGAGCATTGGATCGCACGCTTCAGCAAATGCAGCTCGATGGCGAAGCACTTTTCGAAACGCTCTCCACGGGTTTAAAACGGCGCGTCCTTTTGGCAAAGGCTCTCATCGGCAATCCGGACCTCTTGCTTTTGGACGAACCGACCAACCATTTGGATATCGATTCCATCACTTGGCTCGAGACATTTCTTTCCGGCGTATCGTGCACCTTTCTTTTTGTGACTCACGACCGCGCCTTCTTAACCCGTTTGGCAACTCGCATCCTCGAAATTGATCGGGGCAAACTCTTCGATTGGGCTTGCGATTACCAGACCTTTCTCAAACGCAAAGAAGCTTTCCTCGAAGCCGAAGAAAAGCAGCAAGCATTATTTGATAAGCGCCTCGCAGAAGAAGAAGTGTGGATTCGCACCGGCATCAAGGCTCGCAGGACTCGCAATGAAGGACGTGTTCGCGCCTTAGAGGCGATGCGACGTGAACGTCAGGCTCGCCGACAGCAAGTGGGGCAAGTTCAACTCCAAATCGATGCGGGTGCCAAGAGCGGCATGTTGGTGGCAGAAATACAGGACGCCTCGTTTGGCTACGATGAAAAGCCTATCCTCCAAAAGGTAACGACCACCATCTTTCGAGGTGACAAAGTTGGGATCCTTGGCCCCAACGGCGCTGGCAAGTCGACACTCCTCAAAGGCATTCTAGGGGAATTGCCGTTGCTTGCCGGAAACCGAAGGCTCGGAACCAACTTGCAGGTAGCTTATTTCGACCAGAATCGAGCCCAACTCGATCCCACGAAGACCGCTGAAGAAAACGTTGGCGAGGGCCGCACGACCATCACGATTCAGGGGAAGTCACGGCATATCATCGGCTATCTGCAGGATTTTTTATTCACGCCAGAAGAAGCTCGTACGCCCATTCGCTACTTTTCAGGAGGCCAAAAGAACCGGCTTTTACTGGCCAAATTGTTTACGCTTCCCGCGAATCTCTTGGTGCTCGACGAACCAACGAATGATCTGGATAGCGAGACTTTGGAATTGCTCGAGTCCAATTTGGTGGAGTATGAAGGAACGGTTTTAGTAGTGAGCCACGACCGAGATTTCTTGAACAACGTCGTTTCAAGCACGCTGGTTCTCGAGGGTGATCGAGTCAAAGAATACGACGGTGGATACGACGATTGGCTTCGTCAGAGAACGCCAAGTACCAAAGAATCTTCCAAGTCGACACCTCCTGCAAAAGCTAAGGCACCATCTCAAGAAGCTGCGCCACGTCCAACATCCAAAAAGCGAAGCTTCAAAGAGCAAAAGGAATACGACGAACTGCCCGATCGCATTACGCTTTTAGAGTCGCAATTGACCGATCTCCATGCACTCATGGCCGATGCCTCGTTCTACAAGCAACCCAGTGATACCATCGCTTCCAAACAGAAAGAAGCGGCATCCTTAGAACAATCCATTGCAAATGCCTATGCACGCTGGGAAGAACTGGAAGCGAAAGAGTAATAATCGTTGGCATAAAGCCGATCGCGAATAAGTCGCATCGGTCAGGTAATAATCGATTCGCGATTACGGTGCTAGCCGCGAATGAGTCCAATCGCTTTCGGTTTCGATTCGATATTCGAATCGATCATGCAGACGATTCGGTTGCCCTTGCCAGAATTCAAAACGTTCTGGAACAACGTTGTATCCACCCCAAAACGATGGCAATGGCACCTCGCGATTCAAGAACTTGGCCTTCATTTCGGCAAGTTTGGCTTCCAACAAACTTCGAGAAGTAATCACTTGGCTCTGTTCTGAAACCCAAGCTCCAAGCTGACTTCCGCGAGGTCTCGTCGCAAAGTACTTCAGGGATTCGGTCGTCGGGACTCGTTCGGCCTTTCCATTGATCTCGATTTGCCTCTGAAGTGGCAACCATTGAAAAAGAATTGAGACGTGCGCATTGCTCCCGATGTGTATCGATTTGCGGGATGCATAATTGGTAAAGAACATGAACCCCTTGCGATCAAAATACTTGAGCAAGACGGTCCGCTGAGCAGGTCGGCCTTGGGGATCGACGGTGGAAAGCACCATGGCGTTGGGTTCAAGCAACTGAGCACGAACAGCATCTTGATACCATAGTTCGAACTGCCCGAAAGGATCGGCGAGCATGGCATCATCTGCGATCGGTGGATGATCATACTCGCGACGCTGCGAAGACAAATCCATCAACATTAAACTCCTATCGCCGCATGCAGTGGGGCAGGGGGAGGTGTCATTTGCGCCAAGGCTGCGAGAAACTCCGTATGATCTCGCTCGACAACATCCCCAATCAAACAATCGATCAGTGCTGCTCGTTGATCAGGAAACCGTTTTGCAAACGACGCAAAGCTAAAATTGGAATCGTAAAAGGCTCGGACCAAGCGATGCATGACTTCCACGCCCTGCCAAACCTTCGGAACGAAGGTGCCCAGTGCATCTTCAGACAAGTCGCCACTTACCAAAGCCTCGTGAATGGCATCGGAAGCGAGATCGCCTGATGCTAACGCGAGAAAAAGCCCTGAAGAGTAAACGGGGTCGAGAAATCCAGCGGCATCCCCAATCGTTACCCAACCTTTGCCTACCACTTGCTTGTTGTAGTACGCCAACTTGCGAATGCCTCGCAGTGGTCCTAAACAAGTGGCACCTTCAAGCCATTTGGCTAGTGGCTGGCAAAGTTCGACTTCGCGCTGGAAAATGGGCTCGTACTGCTGCGCTTCGCGAAACAAATAGTTAGTGGAAGCGACGATTCCAACACTCACTACGTTATCAGGTAAAGGGATGTACCAAAACCAACCGCGATCTGGAATCATGAAGACAGTCGTTTCTCCAGCATCGATTCCTTCACCGCGATAACCACCTTGATAGTAGGTCCAGATGGCCGACTTGTGCAGTCCAGGTATATCCTCTTTTAACCCCAATTGCATTCCAAGAACGGTCGCTCGTCCCGACGCATCCACCACCACGCGGCATCGAATATCTTCCGAAACGCCATCGCCACTTTGAATGCGGACTCCGATCGCCTGGTCTCCTTCGAACAAGACCTTCGACACCCGCGTCTTGGAACGAATCTCCACACCCACCGACTGCGCATTGGTCAGGCACATCTTGTCAAAGTCAGAGCGTTTCACTTGCCACGTATGAGCGCGTTCTCCCTCTATCGTTTCAAAAAAATAGAAAGGGGCGGTTTCTGTTCCCGAAGGTGCAACGAATCGCACCGAGTATTTGACCGGAAACTTCGAGGCTTTCAATTGAGGCAACAGGCCAAGCCGTTCAAAGGTTCCATAGGTATGCGGAATAAGCGATTCACCGATGTGATAGCGAGGAAACTCAGTGCTTTCCAGTATGAGACATCGATGGCCGCGCTGTTGCAAAAGCGTGGCGACAGTCGCTCCCGCAGGACCTCCTCCAATAACCACGACGTCGTATTGGTTTGCGTTGGCGTTCATCCCATCCCTTTTCGCATCAAGATCGCGACCAGTATCCTTGACCATTCAAGATAATTGTGGATACGCACATCCAGATTAGGAGGTCTCGAGTTTCTCGTCAACGCGACTATTGGTCGCAATACGAAGCGACACAAGGGTTTTTGGTGGTTTTAGCGAACCTTTGAAACTTGGAAATGCGGATTTTCGATAATGCTCAATCGGTTTCCAAAGGGATCCTGAACCGAGCCGACTAAGATTCCTCCTCCAACTTCATGAATCGGTTCGATGGGCAACGCTTGATGTTGAAGCAACCATTCCCACGTCGTCATTGCACTAGCAACACCCCAATAGACTTGCACGCCATCGAGACTTGGAGTTCCATCCGGAATCAGTCCTAATTCGAAGCCTCCAATTTCGAAGCCGACATAAAATGGTTCGTCAAAATAAGGCTCGCAATTGAAGACTTTGGCATACCATTGCTTGGCAGCGGCGAGATCCGAAACGGGATATATGGCGGTGCGTAGTCCGAGCATCGAGGTTTCACCTATCGTGATGATACGAGTACATTGCGGGGTCCTTTGCGATTATGCATGTCAGCTTTAACATAAGTGAGAACTTCAGCGGTAGGCAAGGGTTATCGGTTCGTCAATAAAGCAACTTCGCATGCCTACACTGTAAATCGCAACGATCCCCTGTTTTTCGAGATTCATTGTGAACGATCAAGATCGAATCGAACTCCAAGAGGTCGCAGAGAAACTCGACATTGGTTACTTCCAACGCCACGTTTTTTTGTGCGTGGGGCAAGAGTGCTGCGATGGAGAAATCGGCAATGCAGCATGGGACAAGCTCAAGGCTCTCATGAAGAAGCGAGGGCTTTCATTGTCGCGCGAACGCAACGCTTGTTATCGAACGAAAGTGGGGTGTTTGCGAGTATGTCAGAAGGGCCCGATCTTGGTCGTCTATCCGGAAGGAACCTGGTACTTCGGGATGACCGAAGACAAGATCGAACGGTTTGTACAAGAGCATCTCGTCGACGGCCAACCCATTGACGATTGGATTTTTGCGCGAAATCCATTGCCCAATTCACTTCCGAACCCATCTGAAACGGGCAATTCAGCGGAACTAGACTAGCCAGTCCGACAGACCTCCACCATAATCCTGACTCAACTAGATTCGCGAATTTCCAGCCATTCTTAGCCTTTGCCTATGGCTGGTCTGTTCGAGCTAGATGGTCAACGTTCTGTTTGAAATTGAGTCCCTATTTTGCCTTGGAATCGCCATGCGAGAGTTTCACGTTTGTGGTTTGGGAAATGCCATCGTCGATATCTTTTTGGATGTGACCGAACCTGAGTTTGCAGAGCTTGGCTTTCCACGCGGTACGATGCAGTTGGTGGACCAGAGCGAACAACAACAGTTGCTAGATCGCTTTCAGAAGACGCACCATGACCTTCGATTGGTTAGCGGGGGCTCCGTTGCCAATTCCATTATTGGACTTTCGCAACTGGGTGGCAAAGCAGCCTTCATCGGATGTGTCGGCGATGATCGTTACGGTTTGCACTATGCCGAAGAGTTCTCGCAGTTGAACATCGAGATCGGCAATCCTGTACTGGTGGGTGAGTCCACTGGAACATGCATTGCCGTGATTACCCCGGACGCCGAACGGACCATGCGTACTTGCTTAGCCGTTTCGAGCCATCTATCGGATAAGCATGTCGACGAAGACCGTATCAAAAATTCGGAATGGCTTTTTATTGAGGGTTATGTATTTGCCAATCCTGCAACCGGTCAGCAAGCCATTCGCGAATCCATTCGCATCGCGAAGGCTCATGGAACCAAGATTGCAGTCACCTGTTCCGATGCCTTCATTCCCAACGTGTTTGGAGACGCCTTCCACGAGGCATTGGCTCAGTGCGACCTCTTGTTCTGCAATGCGCCTGAAGCATCTGCCGTAACCAAGCAGGAGACGTCGGAAAAAGCGTTTGCGGCGATCAAGAGTTTGGTACCCAATAGCGTGATCACCGATGGCCCCAACGGAGCATTCATCCACTTTGGTTCGAGCCACGTTCATGTTCCTGCCTGCAAATGCGATCCCAAAGATCTAACTGGGGCAGGGGATATGTTTGCTGGGGCATTCCTTTACGGAATCACTCATGGTTACTCACCGGAGATTGCAGCCAAAGGGGCAAACTATCTTTGCATGAAGGTAATCACGCAGGTTGGTGCTCGGCTACATCATGGCACTCGTGAATTCTGGGAACAAGCCACGCGATCCTAGCTCATTCGTTCCGGTCCAAAGAGCATCTCTTCTACATAAGCTTCGTAGAGATGGTGTATCCATTCACCATCTCTGCCGCGTCTAACAGCCCCACTGCATTGTCCGATGCCAAGATGATTTGCGATTGGCTTAGAGCGATTGGACGAAGCAAATCTGGGCGGCTCGGACGGAATCAGCAAACAGTTGCCAAGATGTAAAAGCAAAGACTGGCCGATTAGCTGACCTCTGCTATGAATGGCATTCATTTCTTTTGGTAAGTACCAGCTTGCCACTGCCAGTTACCAAATTAGGCAGAAACTCTCTTCTTCAAGCATTGAATCCACCCATGTTATGGATGCAATGTGCCATTCGACGCCCTTCGAGGGTAAAAAAGGTGGGAATCTTCCGCTTTTTAACATGAAGTGGTTGAAATGAAGGTCGGGAAGAGCTACATTCTGCATAGGTTGATGGCAATCAATACACCTTTAACGCGATCTTTCGCTAGGTTTATTGCTTGCTTTCGACCTTTCCTCCCAACCTGCTAGCACTTCCGAATCGACTCAACCTGAAATTCTCCTCACTTTTCTTTTTTACGAGACATCCTCGTCTCGTAGGTCGGTTCGGAGTGCTTTTTCTTTTTCCAGTCCTCCTCGATTGGTATCCCTATTCATCGTTCCAGGGACTGTCCTTTGGTGTTTACGATGTTCTTTCTCCTTGAGCGAACGATCCACCAGGGAGTATGCTGAAAGAAACTCAGGGTTCCGAACCAATTCCTACCCCAACGCTTTATGACGCAACATCCCATCGAACCTCAAACGGTTGAGCCGCGGATCGAAAGTCGACGCAACTTTCTCAAGAGTTCGTCGCTTCTCATGGCGACAGGATCGGTTGTTCCCGCATTGGCCAGTCCCGCAGAGCCCAAGCTCAATCTGAATGAACTCCGCGTGGGATTGATTGGTTGCGGATCGCGTGGTGTTTCGGCCGCGTTACAAATTTTGCAAACCCAGGGGCCCATTCGTATCGTTGCTCTGGCGGATGCGTTTGAGCATCGTATTGCCGGAGCTCACCGAACGCTGAAGTCGAACGCACCCACATCGCCCAGTCCTTCTCGTTTTGCCGGACTCGATGCGTTTCAACGATTGATCGAGTGCGATCTCGATGTGGTTCTGTTAGCAGCACCGCCCGCTTTTCGAGCCGATCATTTTCAAGCTTGTGTCGACGCAGGAAAGCATGTTTTTGTAGAACGCCCTATTGCGAGCGATCCATTGGGTGTCCAGCGGATGTTGGACATCAACATACATGCCCTTCAAAAACAATTGACCGTCCATGTCGGCCTTCAACGTCGCCATCTTTTAGGGTACCAGTCGTTAGTCGCAAAGATCCACGAAGGAACGATCGGCGACATCGTGATGGCTCGGATTCTTGCCAATGCTGGTGCCCCACCAACTCGCCCTCGAAACCCCGATCAATCCGAGCTCACCTATCAGATCGAAAACTGGAGGCACTTTGGATGGCTGGGAGGCGATCCGTTTGTCGAACAGATGTCGCAACATCTTGATGTGATTCAATGGGCATTAGGATCCTTGCCCACCGAAGCGCAAGGGCAGGGTGGAAAACAGACGCATGCTTTGGGCGATGTTTTCGATCATCATTTCGTAGAGTACACATTTGATCGCGATATCAAGGTATCGGCTCAATGTCGGCGAATGGATGGCTGCTGGAATCAAGTTGGCGAATGGATCTATGGCACGGAAGGGTCGGTCGATTTTGCTGCAGGCCGAATCATCGATCGTCAAGGCCGAGTCGTTTTTGAAGAATCGACCAAGCAAGACGGATACCAGTTAGAGATGCAGAACTTTATCGCCTCGATTCGAGCTGGTAAAGGAACGAACGAACTTGGATGGGGCGCTGAGGCAACGCAATCGGCCTTGCTTGGTTGCATGGCAAGTTATACAGGGCGACGATTGCGTTCGGAGGATTGGAAACGCACGCCGCACTCATGGATAGAAAACCTTCCAATGCAGTTGCACGCTTCGGCACCCGTTTTGCCCGATGCAGCAGGGAATTACGCCGTTCCCATTCCTGGTCAAACCATTACCAAAAAAGCGTAGCCAAATTTCGATGGGCTCCTGCTAAATTCTTCCTCGCCACCTCAGTTGCTTTCCAACGATCGCCATGCCGAAGGCGATCCATTGCAACAGCACGAATACTGTTACACTCATCGGGTGTACTAAAGCAGGCCACAAGGCTAGACCAAGGGTTTGCGAAATACGAAGTCGCGTGATCACACCGATTCCCAAGGCCAGCAAGCAAATCACGCTCACTCCATTCCAAGATTGGAGTTGGCTTCCCATGATCAATGCGGGAATCCAGGAGAAACTCCCAAGAAGCAATGTAAAAACGAGGATCAGTTTGGGATTGGCGATCCCCTCCGTCGCATTCTTGAGCAATCCTCGGACGACTTGTCCCCAATTGTGATACATACGACAGATAGCAATATCGGAAGCATCGAAGATGTCTGTCCCCAATCCTTTCTTGCGGAAGGCTCGCGGCAATTGGATTCCATCATGACGCGAGGCCGCGATGGATCGATGGCCATCGACAGAACGATACGCCGCACGTTGTGCAAGAAAGAACTGACCACAACCGGCCGCCAATCCCGCATCTAACTTGGTTCGCATGCGCTGAATGGGTAAATACCCCAGCAACAGCACGTACATCATGGGCAAAAGCAATTGCTCGCCCAATGTAACTGTCTCTTGACGTGGAAATCCACTTAACAGTGGAACGCCGGTGGCTTGCATCTGAGCCACTGCACGCGTGATCGCATCGGGGGTGACTCGGACGTCCGCATCTAGAAACAAAAGGTGTTCGTAGGTTGCCAGTTTGGAAAGTTCAAAACAGGCATGCTGTTTTCCATTCCATCCCTGAGGTAAAGCACCGCCCGGATAGCGACGTACGCGTGGATCCACGTGTGAGATCGCATCCACGATCGCTGCCGTTCGGTCTTCGGATGCATCATCGTAGACCCAAATCTCCAAGGTTTCGTGCTGCGATTCGAGCAAGCTCTTTAACGCCCTCTCGATTGAAAGCTCTTCATTGCGAGCCGGTATTAGCACACTGACGGGAATCTTGCGAGCCTCCTGTAATGCATGGTCATCGCGAATCGCTTTTTGGAATCGCCGCGAGTTTTCCCAGGTCATGAAGAGTGGAATCAGGCTTAGAAGCAAGCAGAAGACCGCCAGGAATATCATGAGGATGCCTCGCCATCTTCAAACTTTGCACCATGGTGTAACTCGATCGACTTGCCTTGAATCCTCGCCCACCAATACCGTAAAAAATCGTACCACGACTCTGTTTTTTTACCGCGACGAGAGAGAATCTGAAGGCCTTGAGTATCGCGAGCGATGGAGCGTTGAGCCAACTGATCCTGGGCTGTTCGAAGCTGCTGTTCCAGTTTCCCTTGCCAATCCTTCTTCGTCCAAAGTCCATCGCGATTCATCAAGGGAGTCGCCACGTGGCAGATCACTTCAGGACGCGATTCTTCCCAATAGGTGTACTCAATCGCAATACATACGACGGCCAAATCGGAGATCTTTGATGCCAAGTGCGCTATGCCTGGCATCAAGGGTGCTGATCGATCACGCACATCGCAAAATCTTCCTTCAGGCGTGAGCCAAATGGAACTCGACGGAATCTGAAGGATCGCTTTGCTGATCTTCAAGAAGGATTCGGCACCATGGCGAGTATGCAGATCCAATCCATAGAATCCCATTTGTCCCAAAATACGATACTTGCTGAGAGCGGTCGCATCGATGGGAGCATACATGGATCGTTGTGGAAAGAGCGATTCGCAAAGCAATGCTGCGATCAAAGGATCCCACCAACTAGCATGGTTGGCCGCCACAATGAGCGGCCGATCGCCAATCGCATTGAGATCGAGCATCGATCGTTCGACACTGATGGTATGGAAGTTCTTTCGAAGGAGACCTCTTGAGTACTTTCGAAATCCTTTGACCAGCCATGGTCGCAGGGTTGGAACCCCATGCTCGCTCATCTCACACCTCGCCTTCAGACATAGCTTATCGCGAGGAAGTTGTTGCGTCTCGATCTAGCGTATCCGCTGCAATCCAGCCACTCATCATCACCATCGGCATACCGGGGCCTGGATGAGCTGCCCCTCCAGCAAGATAAAGACCGCGAATATCCTTACTTCGATTGGCGGTCGAGAGCTGATTTCTAAGGCTGCTTGCGGAGTTGAATCACCTTCAATTCTGCATTCCACTTCTGAGCAAGATCACGCGCTGCATCAGGATCCAACAGCAAGCATGCGGTGGCGAGTGCATCGGCCTCAATGCACTTCTCCGCTACAACGCTGCAGCCGATCGAGTGTGTCTGCATCGGATGTCCGGTGGATGGATGACTCAAATGATTCGGCGGTGCTTCTGTACCTTCTCGCGCATTCCTGCTCAGGGCGCTCGTGGCTAATGCCTGATTGACCAAGGTCACCGTTTGAGCAATCGCATGCGGATTGGATGCATCTTCAATTCCAATTTGCCACGATCCCGATGCATACATTTCGCCACCGATCTCGACGAGAAACTCAGACGACGTACCAAGCTCAGCGCGCAGCAGTTTCACAACTTGATCTACGGCATAGCCCTGCAATACTGATCCGAGATCGATCTGAAGGTCGGCTACCTCTTTGCGGAGTGCACGGGTTTCGGGTGCAAAATGAAGCTTTTGCCATCCGACCGATGCGAGCGTTTTTGCAATCGATTCGGACGATGGAGGGAGTGAGACGTTTCGATCGGGACCAAATCCCCAAAGATTCACCAATGGTCCAACGGTGATGTCATAGGCACCTTGTGTGTCACGACTCAATCGAAGGCATAGTTCTAGCAAGGTGGCTAACTCTTCCGATACCTCCATGGCTGTCGTCGTGTTGCTCTGATTGATTAGCGACGATTCTGATTCCGGTCGCCAGTGAGACAGATTCGATTCGATGCGTTCCAATTCTTTCTGAACCAGCTCTTGCAGATGGGTACTGTACGAAGGGAAGTGCCTCAGTTGAATGCTCCAGGTTGTTCCAAAAAAGAACTTGTCAGAGACGGCATGCAGTTGTTTGGAGATCTGCATGAAGCGATCGTATCCAGCTTTCACCGCTTCGGGATTGGCCGAAAAATCTCCGAGGTTCCTTTTCATCTGCTCGGTATCCGATACCAGATCCAGCGTGCTTCCATCTTGAAAGAAGCATCGCCACTGAGGATCCAAGGGTACCAAGTCGAGATAATCCGAAACGTTCTTGCCCGCTTCTTGAAAGATGCGAGTCAAGACCGAAGGGAGGGTCAGAATCGTTGGCCCCATATCGAAACGATAACCATCGCGATGATGAACCGCTGCTTTGCCTCCTAGCCATTCGTTCTTCTCGAGCACCATCACACGATGGCCTCGAGCTGCAAGCGTACAGGCCGAGGCGAGCCCTGCGAGCCCACTTCCAATAACGATGGTCAATTCGTTGGCTTTGGTTGCTTGGATCATCTTCTTGATTTACCTCTATTCCTTGTCGTTTTTCTTGTCTTCAATCGTCGAGCGCTGTTCGCTTCGACGACTTCTTATGGCCGAAATCATCGTTCGAACCCCATGCCATTTGGCTTTCCAAGTTTTCCCATGGAGGGCACTCAGCATACCCCAAAGGAGCTTGGTATCCGATGGGGTCTCTTTGTCCAAATGTGGAAGCCATGTTCCGCGACGAATCGATACCGTCTTTAGCTGTGTCATGGACCGCAGACCTTCTGCCCCACGGGTCATACCGAAACCGCTTGCCTTTCGCCCCCCAAAGGCAACGCGCGGATCAGCTGTTGGTACGATGACGTCGTTGATACAAACAAATCCCACATCGAGCTTGGAGGCCAGATTCTTCGCCTCAACTTCGTTTCCAAAGATCGCTGCGCTAAGGCCATAAGGAGATTGTCGATCCATCGTCAATGCTTGGTCGATTTGATCAAAAGGAATGAGCATCAGCAAAGGAGCAAACGCATCGTGACGATAGATCGCCATCGATTCCTTTACATTTTCTAACACCATGGGCCACGGTGCATTCGCCATCGCCGATTCTTCACCGAATCGCTTAGCACCTTCTATCAATGCTTGATCGATGATCGGCCTCAGTTGTGCAGTGGTTCTTGGATCCACGTACGGTTGTGGCATCGACTGCAAGTGATTGGCTAATCGCTGCTGAAAGGCAGTGTAGACTTTTCGATCGACGAAGATGCGTCGACTTGCCATGCAGGTCGCACTCGAATTCATCTCCAATGAAAATCGCATCGCTCGAGCCGCGCGATCGAGATCGGCACTCGCCAGAACAAAGCAAGCATCCGCCCCTCCCAATTCCATCACCGCCGGAATTCCATGCGGAGCAATCTTTTCGAGAACCTTGCGGCCTCCTTCACTACTTCCGGTCATCACTACGAGATCGATCGTTGATTTTAGTGCGTGATCGAGCGATTCCCGTTGAGGATCTAATCCGATGATCAACCCGCGTGGTACGCCACACTCCACTAAAAGATCGATCCACAATTGGGTCACGCTTTCACATCCGGGCGCGGTCTTAATCGCCACGGCATTTCCGGCGACGAGAGCCTGGAGCGAATGAGACCCCATCAGCAACAAGGGATAGTTCCAAGCTGCAATGATCATCACCATGCCAAAAGGATCGCGAACCTCCTCAGCGCGAACTCCACTTAACCACAAGGGCGATCGCCAGGAAGAAAGAGTACGAGGTTGCAAAACCTTGGTCGCGTTCTTTCCAAGCCACTTTGCCGCCGCAGCGAGCGGTAGGATTTCGGCAGATATCGATTCTCTTGCATTGCGTCGCTGAGGGATGTTGATGGCATCGACGAGTCTTGGAGCCCAATCGACAAGGCGATGACTCAATTCTTGTGCAACCTTGGCCCGCTCCACCACCGATTGTTGGCTCCAATCGATTTGAAGTCGACGAGCCTCGCCCATAGCGCGAACGATCTCCTCAGAATCTCGTAGAAGACAGTTCGATACGGTAGGTAAAAGCATGTGAACAATAATACCTACTAGACTTGGGTCAATTCGCAAGCGGGTAAGGGAGCCGGTGAGCGTCCACAAACATCGCGGACCGCTTGTTCGGGATCCATCAGGAACGAAGCGTCCATTCCAAGGTCAGGGAGCAACAGTTTGCTGGTGATTCGCGACGATTCATAGATGACTGGAAGCCCACTTCCAGGATGCGTGCCACCTCCTACCAAATACACTCCATCGAGTTCTTCAAAACGATTGCGAGGACGATTGTGAAGCATCTGGTTCAGTCCGTGCGCAAGATTAAACGTGGCCCCGGCATAGACCGAGCGTTGTGCTCGCCAATCTTCAGGCGTAATCATTCTTTCAAAGAGGATGCGATCCGAAAGATCATGCAATCCGATTGCCTCTAACTTCTTAAGGGTTAGAGAGCGATAGCGCTGCCGAGTTTCTTCGTTCCACGTGACGTTGGACTGCTTGAGATTAGGCACTGGCACCAGAACATACAAAGCACTTTGACCCTCCGGCGCAAGGCTAGAGTCGGTGACACACGGATTTTGAACATAGAACGATGGGTCGTCTGGCAACACACCTTCCTTGTCAATCTGACGAAGATTCCGTTCGTAATCCGTGGTGATATGAATATTATGATGAGGCAATTCAGGGAACGTCCCATCGACTCCTAGATAGAGCATGAAGGTCGAGCAGGAGAAATCCTTTTGCTCTAGTTTGGTATCGCTCCATCGCTTGCGAAGATGATTGGGCACTAAGTGCTTCATCGCATGAGCAAAGTCTGCATTGACGACGATCGCATCGGCTGGATAGGTTTCGCGGCCAGTTCGCACGTGAGTGACGCGGCGCCCATCGAATTCGAGCCCCAAGACGGGCTCGTCGGTGTGGATTACTGCCCCAAGTTCCTCAGCGATTTCTGCCATGCGTTTGCTAACGCGAGCACAACCTCCCATCGGATGAAACACGCCATATTCGTACTCAAGATAGCTCAGGATGGAAAAGAGACTTGGGCAACGAAAGGGTGACATTCCCAAATACTTGGACTGGAAGGAAAAAGCGATCGTCAATCGTGGATCGCTAAAATAGCTTTCGAGCTCTTGTCCGAGGCTTTTCCATGGACGAACCCAAGGAGCCGCAGCTAGAACCGAAGGACGGGCCAAGTCGAGCAAACTTGAAAACGGCGATTCCAATATAGGGCGAAAACGTTCTAACGTTGATGCGGTTATCCCGCATATAACGCGTGATAGCACCTTCATCTTTCGGACAAAGGTTCGCAATCCGTTTCTCCATCTCCGCGATATCGGGCGTGCAATCCAACATTCCTCCCGCGCCAAAGGTGAGGCGGTATTGAGGATCGAGCCTTTTCATGGGGACTTCTCGATCGAGATCGTATCCAACAGACGCAAAGATCTCGCGGAGGACCCGCGGATACAAGAAAAAAGTCGGACCGACATCGAATCGAAAACCTTCGGCTTCGATGGCCGAACAGCGGCCACCTACGTGTGGTTGAGCTTCAAGTACCGTCACCTCGGCCCCGGCTTTGGCCAATTGCATGGCTGATGCCAAACCACCTGGCCCAGCACCAATCACCACTATCCGCTTCGCCATCTCGCGTACCTCGTAAATCCCAGAGTGGGCTCGGCCGCTCCTCCAGGGGATCTTCATGAAGAGACCGTATCAATACAACGGCCATCGGAAACCCTACCAACTCGATCAGTATATATTTTCGACAAGCCCTGCGCGAGCGAGACTGGCGGGACTGGGGATTCTAACTTCAGATTTTCTGATATATTGCGTTGCGTCCATGGGTACATCGCGGTTGCTCCGAGAAGAGCTTGTATACCCTACAGCCTCGAATTTCATGCCTCTCCATGGAAAACAGGATTCTTTTCGATGGAAAAGGACATGGCTGAGGTTCGTCAAGCGACGGACGTGACTCGCTCATGGAATTCACCATAACAATGGATCGCGTACGATTTCCGTGTACGCTCCAAAGGTCCCAATTCGCAGATCGGAAGAAGGAGAGCTTTCCGTGAACAATCCCTTGGCAGCCTTGAAACCCGCGTCTGATTCCAATGGCAGACGCGACTTGGCCAACATGTCGATCGGTCAATATCTGATTCGTCGCCTTCAAGATTACGGCATCAAAGATCTCTTCGGTATTCCAGGGGATTACGTTCTCAACTTCTACAGCATGCTCGAACTGAGCCCCATCAATGTCGTTGGGTGCACGCGTGAAGATTGTGCGGGTTTTGCTGCCGACGCTTACGCTCGCATCAATGGCATGGGTGCCTTGTGCGTCACGTACTGCGTTGGGGGACTCAGTGTCTGCAACAGTGTGGCTGGAGCTTTCGCTGAAAAATCACCAGTGGTTGTGATTAGCGGTGCACCAGGTCTGAATGAGCGTGTTAACAATCCCTTGCTTCACCACAAGGTTCGTGAATTTCGAACCCAGTTGGATGTGTTTGAGAAACTCTGCATTGCGGCAACAGAACTAATCGATCCGCTGACTGCATTCAGCGAAATCGATCGCGTTCTCGATGCCTGTGATCGCTTCAAACGACCCGTCTATATTGAGTTGCCTCGCGATATGGTTTCAGTGGTTCCGCCAATCGCTCATGCGTTTCGCCGATCGCAATCCGTGACGGACGAACATGCGTTGGACGAAGCCGTCAAAGAAGCTTACACGAGATTGTCGCAAGCGAAACGACCAGTGATCATTGCTGGGGTGGAGATTCATCGCTTCGGTTTGCAAGATCAACTTCTGAAACTAGCCGAACGATGCAAGATCCCCATCGCTGCGACCATCTTGGGGAAGAGCGTCATTTCGGAGACGCACCCTCTTTATATCGGTATCTATGAAGGTGCGATGGGCAAGGAAAAAGTAACGCAATTCGTCGAGGAAAGTGATTGCGTTCTGTTGCTGGGTGCCTTCATGACCGATATCAACCTCGGCATCTACACGGCCAAACTGGACGTTAAGAATTGCATCTATGCCACCAGCGAACAGCTACAGATTTCTTATCACCATTACCCCAACATGCCTTTGGGTGAGTTCCTTACGCGGCTTACCCAAAGCAATCCAACACCAGCAGTACGCAATGTACCGGAAGACCTCCATATCAAGGCTCCTGTCAAAGACGAGCTGAAGCCTGACGAACCGCTTCGCATTTCACGAATGATGAACCGCATCAATGTGGATATTGATGAGAACTCCATCATCATCGCCGATATTGGTGACGCTTTGTTTGGCGCGACCGAACTGGTTGTCCATGAAAAAGCGGACTTCTTGTCGCCGGCTTATTACACATCCATGGGATTCAGTGTCCCCGCGGCTCTCGGGGCATGCGTCGCGCAACCGGATCAACGCGTATTGGTCATCGTTGGTGATGGCGCGTTTCAAATGACAGGGCAGGAGATCTCGACACTCATTCGCCACGGCTATGCCCCCGTGATCATCGTGCTCGATAACCACGGGTACGGCACCGAACGCTTCTTGCAGGAAGGCGAGTGGAAATACAACGAGATTCGCGTTTGGAACTACTCCAAGCTGGTCGATGTGTATGGTGGCGGTAAAGGACACTATGTTCAAACCGAAGGAGAATTCGATCGAGCCTTTGCAGAAGCTTGGGAAGATCGACAAAACCTGCACATCATTCATGCCAAACTCGCCGAAGGCGATGCGAGCCGGACTCTGACGCAGTTAGGGATTCGCTTGGGCGAACGAGTAAAATCCGGCAAGGCGGATTAGTCAAAGTTGCAAACGGTAGCGAAACTCTCTCGCGAACGGCGATCGATTGGATCGGTGGTTGGCCATTCGCGAGTATCCCCAAGCCAATTCTCACGCATGAAGCGGTGGAGGCTCTTGGGGGATGTAAAGGGTCGGCGGCTCTTCAGAAGAAATACCCACAGTCGTCGTTCAGCCCCATAGGGCAATTCCACTGGGATTGTTACCATAAAGGGTTCAGTTAAGGAGTCTTCAATTGCGCTCCTTGGACACGAAATGGTCACCTCGAATGCACGAGCCATCGCAGCTCGATCGGCTGTTTTTGGAATGGAGAATGACTTGGGAATGAAACGACAACCTGACATGGACCTAAACCAATACATCCGAGCCATTCCTGACTTTCCCAAACCAGGGATTCTCTTTCGCGACATCACGCCACTCTTAGGGAATGCGGATGCTTTTCGCGAAGCGATCGCTCGGCTGGCTGACCCCTATCGCGACCTCAAAATCGATGCCATTGCTGCCGCTGAAGCTCGCGGTTTTATCTTTGCCGCTCCGATGGCGATTGAGTTGAATGCTGGTTTTATTCCTGTGCGGAAACCGGGAAAACTCCCCTACGAAAAACACTCGCACAGTTATGATCTCGAATATGGATCCGACACGCTCGAGATGCATTCAGATGCACTTCTCGAAGGAAACCGCGTACTGGTTGTCGACGATCTGCTTGCAACCGGTGGAACCGTGGACGCTTGTTGCAAACTGATCGGTCGATCGGGCGCAACCATCGTTGGCTGCGCTTTTGCCATTGAACTACGAGAATTAGGTGGTCGAGAAAAGCTCCGCGATTATGCAATTCACAGCCTGTTAACCTACTAAGTCGAACATCGTCGATCGTCAAGGCCACGTTCGGATAGCAGTAGGGCAGGGGATTGCCAATGAGCAATCGCAAAAAGAGTGAGGAAGGAGTATGGCAAACGACGAACCCAACGAAGATCCATCTCCCGTTCCTCTCCCTGAAGCCACCAATGCTTCTTCCGGCCCAGATCGCGAAACGTTTGGATTTCGTCGCGCTGCAGAAAAGGTGAAGTCGTTTCCAACTACCCCTGGCGTCTATCTCATGAAAGACGCGTCGGGTGTGGTGATTTATATTGGCAAAGCCAAAAATCTTCGCAACCGCGCGTCCAGCTATTTTCATGAAACCGCAGCTCAGGAATTGCGAACAGCCATCTGGATTCATGAGATTGCCGACATCGATTTCATGGAGTGCGCCAGTGAGGTGGACGCACTGCTCACCGAAAATCGGCTCGTCAAAGATATCCAGCCTCGGCACAATCGCGACCTGAAAGACGACAAATCCTTTCCGTATTTGATGATTACGACCCACGAGGATTTTCCACGAGTTGAGGTGACACGTCAGCCTCGCGACTCGGGTGTGAAACTCTACGGGCCCTTCACCAGCGCTGGACAATTGCGTGGTGCTCTTCAGGTGATGCAACGAATCTTCCGATTCCGAACATGCTCACTGGATATCGATGATGGAGACCCGCGGTGGAGGTGGTTTCGCCCTTGCTTGTTAGCCTCGATCGACCAATGTTCGGCACCCTGCAACCTTCGCATATCCAAGGAGGATTACAAAAAGGATATTCGGCGATTGCAGACTTTTTTGGAGGGTGGACGCAACAAACTTCTCGAGCAACTCCAGGAAGAAATGTTAGCAGCCAGCAAGGCCCTCGATTTTGAAAAAGCAGCGCGGATCCGCGATGATATCAAGCTTATCGAGAACCTCGACAAACGCGGTAAGATCGATACGCATGCCCAGCCCGAAGTGTTCTACATCGATCCCAAGAAGGGACTTCGTGGTCTTCGAAAAGTCCTTGGTCTCTCCTTCGAACCTCGCGTTATTGAAGGGGTCGATATTGCTCACCTGGGAGGTCGTGAAACGGTTGCCTCTTTGGTGCAATTCATTGATGGGCTTCCCTTTAAGCCGGGATACAGACGCTACAAAATTCAAAATGTGACAGGCATCGACGATTTTCGTAGCATTCATGAAGTCGTATCGCGACGCTTTCGCCGACTAGCGACTGAGAGCGAGACCTTTCCGGATATCTTGCTGATCGATGGTGGCAAAGGTCAACTCAATGCGGCGTTGGCCGCGTTTCGCGATCAGCAGATCACACCACCTGTTTTGCTTTCGCTGGCCAAGCAAGAAGAAGAGATCTTCGTTCCTGGTGAGAAGGAATCGATCAAGCTGCGACGCAATGCATTTGCTTTGCGCCTCTTGCAGTACGTACGCGACGAGGCTCACCGATTCGCGCAGCATTACCATCACATCCTTCGCAAGAAGAGCACTCTCGATGATGATCTTCGATAATGGAAGCTATGAGGGCTGAACACGAGGTGCTCAGTTCGACCGTAAGCGATTTATGGTTGGGAGACCTTTCCAAGTTCTACCCAGAACCAGCCACGGAGTTCACCTGCCTCAAAGCCTGTCGCTTCATCGTTCGGGTAAAGCTCATGGAGCTTAGCAATCACGCCAGGGGCAAGTTGATCCTTCGGTCCATGGCAGATCATGCATTGGGGCTGAAGTCGTATCGGAAGCAAGGCCGCGGCCTTGTCATTGGATAATACGCCAAACTGAGGTGCGTCGATCTTTTGTTCAATCCAAGTTCGGGCCCAAGCGGGAGCCCGATTATGGGTATTCCGCAATCGAACGCCGGTTCGCCCGATGGATAATCCTTCTTGTTTAGAGACTTCTTGAGCGATCTTGGGGGCTTCTTCCTTGCATATGCGAATCGCACTTTCAGGCCCCGATTTCGTCAGCACTTCCATCAACCGACCTGATAATCTGCTAAACAAAGCCTCCTTGGCTTTGAGCATAACCTGCTGTTGTTCTTCCGTAGGCTTTTGCCCTTCCACGACGCTGACTGCTGCTTGCTCCGAACTGGTAGGGGAATGATGGGATGGCTTGGGAGCACATGCCGTTAGGGTAGATCCTAGAAGAACGACCAACGGAACTACGAACTTGCGCATGGCTGACTGCCCACTACTCTTCGAGTCAAAAATACTTGGTATTTAGGGCTAGATCGCTTACCAGCACGCAAAGTTACAAAAATCCGCAGGTGTTTCGCCAAACATTCGAAAGTGAAGCCAAGCATTCGTCCGATCGCGTGTTCCTCTTTCAATCGGACTGGGAATTTTCGGGGTCAGGAATAAGGTTGGCTGCGGCCATTTCATTCCAAAAGGTTACATACTTGCTACGATGCTTGATATAGCTCGGCTCAAAAACAGCTCGTCGAAGCTCTTCTCTTTGATGAACCAGTTTCGAATAATCGCGAGGATCATCGGGATGAAAGATAGGAGATGGGCGATCGTACACGACGGTAGCTCCCAACTCGCCTTCGGTATGGTACCGCGATAGGCCGATCACCCGGTCAGCCACTAGTAACGCTTCATTCAGTTCGTGCGTCACGATGAGAATGGTGTATTCGGGTTGACGACCTTCCTTGCGAGCGACCAAATTCTCCTGATAAAACCGAAGCAACATTTCTTGGAGATCTTCGCGAGTCGCTTCATCTAACGCGCCAAATGGTTCATCCAAGAGAACGATCTTGGGACGCAAGATAAATGCCTGCGCAACGGCAACCCGCTGACGCATTCCTCCCGACAACTCGTGAGGATACTTTTCCGCGGCATGGGACAGCCCCACGCGATCCAAGAACTTTTCCGACTCAATCAAGTGCTCTCTGCGTTTGCGAAGATAGTTAGAAAGGGAAAGCAACCGCGATGTCAAACTTGTACCGTCAAGTTTCAAACCGAACGCCACGTTTTCTTTGGCCGTCAAGAACTCATACAGTGAGTAATTTTGGTAAACGATTCCTACGTCGCGATTGGGTTCTCGCACCAAGCGGTCCGCAGCATAGATCTCACCTTCAGTGGGTGGGTGAGTCCCCAAGATCGCCTTGAGCAAAGTGCTCTTTCCACAACCACTTGGCCCGACCACAGAAACGATCTGCCCAGGCATGATCTGCAGATTGACGTTATGAAGGATGCGGTTATCCCCAAAACGATGGCTTACGTTCGATATCTCGAGAGCATATTTTGACTTGGTTGCTACCGCGGTCATGTTCGATCGACTCCAATCCTATCTCTAATTCGGCACTTTGGTGGAAATCCGATGCTACTCGCCAAACCATGGGCAAAGCTTGCGTCGTACCCACCGCAGTCCCCAGTCAGACATAAGTCCTACGATGCCAAGGATCGCAACATAGGAAAAGATGATCCGCATATCGTTCACACGCTGTTCCATTCGAATTCTATAGCCGATACCCTGACTTCCTACCAGCATCTCTGCCGCCAGCAAGAACCCCATGGCTGGACCGATATGCGTGCGAATGGTGTCTAGGATGCGAGGCAGTATCTGCTTCCAAATGACTTCGTAAATGATTTCCGGATCCGAAGCGCCTAGGGTATACGCTTTGTTGATCAAGTCGTCGTGAACATCTTTGCGAGCGGCCAGATAGATCGATTCGGCCATCGTGAAAAAGATGCCGAAGGCGATCATCGAAGTAAACATCTTTTCATCGGTTCCCACCAATGCAAAAAAGATCGGCAAGATGGCGATCTGCGGGACCTTCGACATAAAGGTGACGACGGGATTGAGTGCCCCTTCGACCCACCGGTAGGCTCCCATCAATATTCCGATAATGATCGCCAAGACCGTCCCAACGGTAAGCCCCATGAGCAATCGCCCATAGGTCGCTTTGAGGTCAGTCCATAGCATGGAAGGCTTGGGATTCTCTTCGGTTCCTTGAGCCTTGATGGCCTTGGCAAATCCTTCCCCGATGGCTGCATAACTTGGAACCACACGTTGTTTATCGTTGATTCCATACTGCCGATGCGAAAGGTAAGCGTAAAGAAAGCCGAGTCCTATGACAAAGCCCACTCCCAATACGACAAACAACCAAAATGGAATGGGTCGACGAATCATACCGAGGCCCGCCCGCCTAAAAAGGAACTTCCGTCACAATAAAACGACAATCCTCGGTCATTGAGCAATGACCGAGGATCGTGAAGCATCAATAAACGATTTGGCTACTTACTAGCTTGATCGCGTACTTGTTGAATGTATTTCGATTCAAAATTGACCGATGCGTCGGCTTTGGCAAAACCGACCGATGGAGCTTGTTCCACAATCTTGTGCTCGACGCAGAACTTCACTACGGCAGGCATCGTCTCGTTGC
>JAXMBN010000025.1:0-91556 GCA_046349875.1 Pirellulales bacterium | reverse complement strand
CCATCCCACATCGTTGGAATATTGAATATAGCCGGTAAAGCGCTGAGGGCTCGAACGAGTCAAATACGTATGCGCCACATCGCTATTACCAAACATTCCTTCGCGTTCTTCAACGAGCCCCAAACCCACTAGCGCATGTAACAACCGTGTCATGGCGGACTCATCGCACTGAAGCTGCGTTGCCACATCCGTCGCGGTTCGATGGCCTGCCTCCAACACATCGAAGATCCCAAGATCGACCGCTGCAAACATCACTTTGGAACGTCGATAAGCCGCCATCAATTCCAAGACAATGGTCGGATCCGCTGGAGTAATATCGATGGCCATGCGTTGTGAGAACCTTCTGAGGAATGCGCCGAGATGAACGCACTTGATGCAGGAATGATATGAACGAGAAGCTTTAGAAGACCGAACGAGCTTTCATGGCGAGATGTATTACGCGAGGACTTCGGAAAAGAATCGCAACCAGTTGCCATGGAAGATGGCTTGGATGTCATCCGCCGAATACCCGCGATTGGCCAGGAGCTCTGGCAATTTTTGGAGGTCACTAAAGCGATTCAAGTCGGATGGAGTTTGCTCGTTTCCATAGCCTCCGTCCAAATCGCTTCCGATTCCCACATGCCGCGCATTGCCGGCCATCTGACAGATGATGTCGATGTTTTCTACCGCTCGTTCGATGGTCACTTCCGGTTTGGTCACGCCGCGTACGAATCCTGGTTGCATCATGATGACATCAAAGGCCATACCGATGACACCATCGCGCTCGATGATCACTTTGTATTGCTCATCACTAAACTGCCTTTGCCAATTGCAAATACGTCGTGAATTTTGATGCGACGCATGAACCCTTCCATGAAACAGGTCGATCATCTGCCAAAAGGCTTTATCCGACAAATGCGTTAGGTCGACCGTCATTCCCAAGGTTTCGATATTCTTGATCAACGGTATGGCATCGGCGGCCAAGCCAATTTCGGTCCTAGTTCCACCGCCATAGCGATTGCCCCCGTAGTGCGTCAGTCCAATCGCGCGAAGCCCAAGCTCATGGAACTCGAAGATCGTATCGGGAGTCAGAAGAGGATCGGCCCCCTCCATGGTTAGAATAAAGCCAAGAGGTGTCTTGGCGGGCTCTTTTTGGTATTGCTCGACATGGCTTTGAAGATCGGCGTTCGTCTTCACCATCCGCAAGTAGCCGCCCCGTTCCATGGCCCGATAATAAGCTAGATGGGCATGAGCCATCGCATAGCAAGCTTCGGGACTAATCCATCCCATCGGATGGTTGATTTCTTTTTCTTGACGAGCCAAGAGAGTGGTGAGGCAAACTCCGACTTCCGAACGTCGTAGTTCGGGAAAACTCAGAGTATTCGTGCACCTTCCCTTTTCATTCTCCATTCCCAAGGATCGTTCTTGGGCTCGGATATCGTCGACATCCTGACGGAGATCGCGATTCCAATCGATAGCATTTAGCGCCAAATCGAGATGTGCATCGAACATGAACATGGAGCAGACTTCCTTCATGGAAACACTAGCAATCGACCAAGAAGGTATCATACCGACTTTTCGACACTACGTTCCCATCGGAAGTCACGTCTATTCAAAAGAAAAGGCCCCTTGATCAACAAGGGGCCTTTCTCGTGTTTAAGCTTGCTTAGCAAGACTGCAATTAAGCAGCTGGCTTGTCGCTAGCGGAAGCAGCTGGAGCTGCAGGAGCAACAGGTGCTGGAGGAGCAGCTGGAGCAGCTTGGATCGAACCAGCGTCGACGGTGGTCGAACCGCAGCTCGAGCAACCGGAGGTTGCTACAGGAGCGCCGCAACCGCAGCTAGGAGCAGCTTCGCAGCAGGTTGGAGCTGGGCAGCAAGCCTTGCGTGCCTTGAGCTTGGCGAGAAGGCCAACTCGTTCGCAGCAGGTTGGTTCTGGGCAGCAGGTAGGAGCTGGAGCTGGGCAGCAAACTGGTGCTGGCTCACAGCAGTTGCTCTTCTTGCAAAGCAAACCTGCTTGTGCATTGAGAGCGGAACCCAAGAAGAGAGCAGCACATGCTGCCGATGCAAGAATCTTTCGCAACATTCGGTTTCTCCAAAGAAACATAAAACGGGGTACCTAACACACTTCGAGAACATCTCTTCCAGGTCGTAGTCGTCACGATGACGGTACCCCCGTTCTCTGAAGCATGTTCCGAAAACCGCAAACCTCTTCCTAATCGACGATCCTGGTCAATGGAAGACTTTGCGGATTGGGAAGATTAGGAAAAAATCTAGCACTTTGAGGATGAGTGTCAACCGGCCATGCCCTAACTAAACCGCGACGAGACCCCAATACGCCATCAAAAACCCCACTTGCGAGGACAAACAGCTCTCACCGAAGGCCGGCTGTCAATCCTAGGCTGTCGATAAAGGCGAAAAAGACGCCTTTAGCAGTCAGGCCGCAAACAATGCTGGTTTGCCATAGAAATTCCGCTCACAATCGCCCCAACAATTCCCACAAATCCCTGATCCGTACCACAAAGGAACAGATTGTTGAAGCGAGTGGTTCCATCCAATTTCTTCTGCGGTGCCCCATAAACGGCACCATTATCATGCTGCGTGTAGCGGCGTATCGTCTTGGGAGTAAACACATCCGTATCGATCACGCGATGCCGAAAGTCGGGCACAAATCGCACCGCCGATGCTACGGATGCATCATACCATCGATGCTTTTGACGAGCATATTCATGGTCATCAAGCCCGCTCCAAAGATCGTGATTGGCTAATGTCGTCAAACGAACATAGCCAGCATCTAATTCACCTTCGTCCGGAGAGTAAGCATAGTTGTTGGGTGAGCAAATCACACCTGTGCGAACATCGCACAACTGTGTTTCGGGTTTCTTCCAATGAAAACGCTCGGAATCATTGTAAAAGACGATCGTGCTTTCATTCCCAACTTCACGTGGTGGACACTCCAGCACCGAGATCGATTCGATAAACGATAGCTTTCCCGGCTCCGAAGCAATCTGCGAAGCCTTGTCATCACACAGTCGCATTGTTTCTACGACCCCAGCACTTGATAGGATTCGCTTCCCTTCGAGTTGCTGGCCGTTTTCCAATACCACTCCTAAAACACGCCCATCTTCCACGTGAATCCGTTCCACTCCCGAACGGAGTTTCAATTCGCCTCCAAGCTCGCGAAATCGACGGACAAGGTGCTTTAAAATGAGCCGAACACCTTTGAAGGGTCTAGCAAATCCTTCCAAGAAGATGCTGCGAAACATGATGCAAAACTGGCCGAAGTCCATATCCTCTTCGCGAGCATTTCCGTACCACATCAATGGGCAGAGTATCATCTCGATCAGCAATGGATCGCTGAAGATTTCGCCGAGGACTTTTCGCGAAGAAACTTCGAAGTCTTCTTGCTTGAGGTCGTCGTAATCGATGAGGCGCTGAAGAAGTAGCTCGAATGCGTTTCGTTGGTGCGGGAATTTGGCTGCGATTTCGGAACGCAAGAGTTCGAGTTGATTATTGAACCGAAGCTCCACGCCTGGGAAGGCAATCTTGGAGCCCAACTGCGGGGCCAATTGAAACTCTTCCCATCGAAACCGAAGCTGCCTTAGAAGTTTGGCGAGCGGTCCTCGTTTCGCACCTTTCTCGGTGTAATTCGTGAGCGCATGCAGGCCCACATCGAAGTTGCGGCCATTCATTCGATAAAAGGAATTCAGGCCGCCAATGGTATAGTGCTTTTCGAGTATGCAGACCTTCTGATCATAGTTGGCCAATCGAATGCCAGCAGCCAGGCCCGACATCCCCGCACCAATAATGATCGTATCGTACATACTCGCAATTCTTCAGGGCTAGGCCTTAACGATGTCCCGCATCTTGGGCTCGAGATATTGTACGGTGCTGGCCATGCTTGCAAGATTCATGTACTCATCTTCTGGAATCTGAATGCGATGACGCTTGCGCAATTCCATCACGATGTCCAGAAAATCCATGCTATCCAGCTCGAGTTGCTCGCGAAACGATTTTTCATCCACGATATTGGAAAGGTCTTCGTCCGGTGCAATTTCGCTCAAAATATCCAAAATCTCGTCGCGTATTTCCGCTGGAGTCATCTTTTGTGTATTTCCCAATGTGATGAAAAAGGACGATCCAAGTTCAGGAGCGTTTCGACGCATTCCCTAAAAGCGCCGAATAATCAAAACCGAGTTGATTCCAAGCATCCCGAATGAGTTATTCAAAATGTACTCAACTTTAGGAAGTTCGCGAGGCTCGTTTGCCACTAATCCCGGCAATTCGCAATCAGGATCCAATTCGTCCAAATTGATGGTGGCATGGCACACCCCATCCTTAAAAGAGGGGATATTTCCAGCCAATTCCAAGGCGCCAGCTGCCCCCATCGCGTGACCAATAAAGCTCTTGGTGTTATTGAAATGAACATCTGGGCAATTGGCAAAAACTTTGCGGAGAGCCTGACATTCTTGAGCATCCCCACTACTTGTCCCCGTCGCATGCGTGCTCACGATTTGAATGGAGTTTGCGTTAAGTTCGCCTCGCTTCAATGCGAGCGCGACACATTCGGCTTGCCGCTCTGGGTTTGGCAACACGAAGTCAGTGGCATCCGTATTGATCGCATACGATACGATCTCGGCAATGATATTGGCGCCGCGAGCCTTCGCATCGGAAAGTCGCTCTAAAACGTACATGCACGCGCCTTCCGAAACGACGATACCGTTGCGTTGTGTATCGAACGGTCGAGACGCTTTGGTCGGATCATCGTGTGTGGCCAAAGCCCCCTGGGACTTGAATGAGGCAAAGATTCCAAAGGTGTGAATGCTCTCCGATACCCCACCTGCCAAGGCGAGATCGCACTCATGCAAGCGAAGCATTTGTGCCCCTTGTATGATCCCAGCGTTCCCAGCAGCACAAGCGGCACCGATGGTGTAATGAGGGCCGGTGATACCTAGATTGAGAGCCACTTCGCCCGCTGGATTGTTGGCAACGGTTCGCGGATTGTGGTGGTGCGACCAAAACTGTGTGTCGTAGTCGTACCCTTTGATATTGTGAATCTCGTTCTCGGTCTCGACGTTTCCATGTTCCGTTACGCCGATATAGATCCCGACGCGAGACTTATCGACATTGGCCCAATCGAGTCCACTTCGCTGAATGGCCTCAGCGGATGCCCAAATGCCGACCGCTCCAGCACGTGTTCCGCGTCTTAAGTCCTTCTTGCTCTGATACTTCGTCGCTTCAAATTGGCACACACCTGCCAAGGTCTTTCCGACATAGCGAATCTCATAATCGCGAACGCCGCTCTTACCCGCCAACAAACTTGCTCGATATTCCTCAAGCGAATTTCCGTTCGGAGAGGTCAAGCCGATGGAAGTGATCACCACGCGTTGATCATCGGGTAACTTGCTAGTTGCGTCCACGGTCATCCAATGGGTGTGAATTGCTGTAAAGTTTCCCTCGCACTACAAATGGCCTTGGACCCTTAACGATCCCTTGGGCAATGCGAGGTAGTCGGTAATCTTATGAAACTAACGAGTCGCTCTCATATTGACAAGACTCCGATCCATCCATCTCGGCCGCGGCTGAAATCCTTGTTTTTCTTGGAGTTCCCGTCGATGAAGACTCGCCATGCGAAGGGCTTTCAATCAGGCAATCCCCTGTCGTCACTCAGAAATCCGCTTTGCATTGCCGAATCGAATTGAAACGATGATTGTCTAGCCCCACGAGAGACTAGAATGACGAAACCTCTTTCCCCTCCTTGGAGTCCTCATGCCAATCATTGACACATCGACTTTACTAGGCAAGTTTCGTCGTTTAGACCCTGCTTTTTTGGGCGGTCTGTCGATTGGACTCTTTATTTCTCTTTCCGCGATCGCGCAATCCACCACCGATCCTGATTCTGCGAAGCGTCCTGTACTCTCGGGCATTTACCCCCACTTGGCGATGTTTAACGATGAGGGCGAGTGCGGTACGGGCGCTGTTGTTCCTTGGGCCAATAAACTGTGGGTCGTTACTTACGGGCCACATTTACCCAAAGGTTCATCCGATAAACTCTACGAAATCGATGATTCCCTCCAAGTCAACGTGCGTCCTGAAAGCATTGGAGGCACACCTGCCAATCGCATGATTCATCGCGAGTCACAGCAGCTTTTCATTGGTCCCTACGCCATCGATGCTCAAGCCAAGGTCCGTGTCATCCCTTACACAAAGATGTATGGACGTCACACCGGTACCGCTCGCCATCTCTTCGATCCCGAACATCAGGTTTACTATGGAACGATGGAAGAAGGGATCTATGAAGTGGATGTGCGCGATTTGAGCCTTCGTGAACTATGGACGGACGAGCAATTACCTGCTGGTAAACATGCAGACTTGCCTGGCTACCATGGCAAAGGACTTTACACGGCTCAAGGTCGTTTGCTCTACGCAAACAATGGCGAGCATGGAAGTGCGGCTCTTTCCAATCCCGAAACTCCCAGTGGAGTCTTGGCTTCGTGGGACGGCAAGCAAAACTCTTGGGACATTGTGCAGCGCAATCAATTCACCGAGATCACAGGGCCAGGTGGCATTTACGGCAATGCCCATCCTTCGGACCCAGCCTGGTCGATCGGTTGGGACCATCGCTCGCTTCTGCTCATGTGCTTGGATCAAGGTCAGTGGCATCGCTATCGTCTTCCCAAAGCGAGCCATACTTACGATGGAGCCCATGGATGGAATACCGAATGGCCTCGGATTCGCGACATCGGCGAAGACGATTGGATGATGACCATGCATGGCCTGTTTTGGAGATTCCCCAAGACGTTTCGCGCATCGAATACGCAAGGCATCCGCCCACGAAGTAGTTACCTCAAAGTCGTTGGTGATTTCTGCAAGTGGAACGATCGCATCGTGCTCGGATGCGACGATACGGCCAAAAGCGAATTTCTCAACAAGCGGCGAGCCAAAGGGGAGATTGCAGCGCCCCAATCGCAGTCCAATCTCTGGTTCATAAGCCCATCTCAACTCGATCAACTTGGACCTGTTACAGCTCGCGGCGCTCTCTACATTCAAGATCCCGTCAAGGCGTCCGTTACCAGCGATCCGTTTTTGGTCGAAGGCTACACACACCTTGGCTTGACTCTGGAACATGCCAACGATGGCTCTGTTACTTGGACTCTCGAAGGTGATGCAACTGGACGAGGAGATTGGCGTACTATTGAAAATCTCAAGGTAGCTTCGCAAAAACGTCTTTGGAAAAACATCGATCTTCCCAAGCTTAGCTGGGTCCGATTGAAGGCCGATCGTGACGTTGAGAAAGCGACCGCAGTTCTTTATCTTCAACGCGAAGAAGACCCTAACCGCGAAGAACAACGAAGCCAAGTTCCAAGCGATATCTTCGATGGTATTGCCAAGCACGATGACAAGAAAATGACCGGTGGCATCGTACGAGCCCTCGGATCGAATCGTCGAACCTTACAGTTTGTCTCCCAATCGACCGAACCATCGCAATCCGCTCCAACGCTGTACGAGTTGGATGCATCCTTAACCTTGAAAC
Source organism: Pirellulales bacterium (assembly GCA_046349875.1). Classification (GTDB taxonomy): domain Bacteria; phylum Planctomycetota; class Planctomycetia; order Pirellulales; family Pirellulaceae; genus JAXMBN01. The sequence goes on along the minus strand of JAXMBN010000025.1, from coordinate 84,046 downwards.
GAGTCGACTCCAAGGAATCGCTCGCTTATCAACAACCCCACGCCGCCATTCCTAAGAACTCCAATACTTTCTTACAAGAAGAAGAGGCATCGATTCTTTATATCGACGATCGTGGGCGACGATTCCGACTGCCGCGAGCCTCACGAGATTGGAAAGCGGAACATCCACTTGGACCCAACCGAATCTGTCGCGAAGTAGCAACCGAACGCGACTTGTTCCAAGCAGGCGGGATCTTTTACGAGTTGCCGGCCGAAAACGCTGGAGGATTCGCCAAGGTACGAGCCGTCGCGACGCACAATCGTCGCATCGTCGACTTCTGTTCCTATCGTGGCTTGTTTGTTATTTCTGGCATTCGACATGACGCGCGGAATTCTCGTTCGCCCCACATCATCACAAGCCAAGATCAGCAAACTGCACTTTGGGTCGGCGCCATCGATGACATTTGGAAACTGGGCAAACCCTATGGCTTCGGCGGTCCCTGGAAAAACACGACGGTTCAAGCCCAACAACCAAGCGATCCATTCCTCTTATCGGGCTTCCTTCACAAGACTCTGGAACTTTCGCACGAATCTTCCCATACCGTAAGAATGACGCTGCAGTACGATGCGTTGGGTACTGGCGCATGGGGTGACTTCGAAACGTACGCGATCGAGCCTGGAAACAAGCAAACGATCCAGCTTCCCAATGCGTTTCATCCGTATTGGATCCGCCTGCAATCGGATTCCCATTGCCAGGCCACGGCGCAGTTCACTCTTTAATAGGTTTAGTCGAACAACCACCAACCGTACGGTACCGGAATGCAAAAGCGATTGCTGCTCCTTATTGCCTTATTGCTTACGATCGCAATGGATGATCGATTGGTTGCTGGCCACCAAGATACAATCGATCGCCAACTTGTTCGCCAGGCTTTTGAACAGTCGCACGACGGATGGAGCGTGGATGAAGTATTGCTCGATGATCGACGTCGAGCAACATTTCTTGAGGCAGCGCATCGGCTGCAACTTCCTAATGATGAACAAGCTCTATGCGAAGCGCTGATCGCGATTCGAAAGAGTGGAAAGTTGGAAGTCGAATCTACCCGACGAGCCAATGTGGAACTCGAAGCATACGAACCGTTGGCCGAGATTGCGGCGAGAAAGATCCAGGACTCCATGGATGCATCCACCGATGCGATACTCACAAGTCCCAAGGTACGTCAAGCATTTGACGACGCGATCATGGGTATGCTTCCTGACGAGACCCATTTCTATCCCTATCGCAAAGCAGCGCTGAAGCTTCGCAAATCGCGGAAACTCCAACCGGAATTGACCTTGCGAGTCACCGATTGGAAGCGTGAGTTGAAAACGATGTCGCTGGAAGAAGCCAAGCGCCAAGTGGAATCGTTTCCCAAGCGTCCCGCGATCTATTTGTTTCAAGACAAGACTGGTTATCTCTATATCGGTCAAACCCAAAACCTACGCGAGCGGATGATGAAGCATCTGTCGGATTCCGATCGCCAAGCGTTGGCTCGTTACTTAGAAAGAAATGCTCAGGAAGCCATTCAGCTAGAACTCCACATCTTCGCAGAAGATTCACCAGCCAAAGAGACTCGCGTTCGTGAAGCGTATGAAAGTGAGCTCATCCGATCCCGCAAACCGCGACTCAATATCGCGCCTTAAATGCGCGAAGTTTTATCAGCTTCGATAATCGGTTTTTATTAGTTGTCGGTGAGTTCGTTTGTTGTCCGACGGTTGGGACAACCGTGCTACGACTAGCGAATGCATAAAATCGGTTGGGACAACCGTGCTACGGTTTGGGAATGCACAAAACGGTTGGAAGCATCAGTATTACGGTTTGAAAATCAGGATATTGTGAAAAACAACACGTACCTGGCACCAACTGTATGGCTGCGAAAATGAACTCGGTAACTAGGGGCGATTCGGAATTTGAGGATTTTAAGGATCATGCGGTTGAGATAAGGCGGGTCAACATGAATCGATCGACAGATGAGCTGCAGGAAGGAATCTGTGATCTACTCTTCCTAGATGTTTTAGCCTGCAGGATAGCTTTTGCCCTCTCGTTCGATCATCCATCCACTATGACCACAATCAACACCAATCACACGCCAACCCTACCACAAACGGAAATGCGGTTCGCTGTCAGCCATTTGCTGGATATCACGGAAAAAGTTGTCCTTATCACATTCTTCGGATATTTTTTGATACCGATTATCGAGGCGGTTTGGAATCACATCGATTTAGGATGTTTCCTTCTAGCCATTTCTGAAAGTTTGGTTGTTCTGCTCGTCATCATTCGAAAGCGAGCTAAAACCTTTTCGCAAAACCCGTTGGACTGGACGTTAGCGTTTGGTGCAACTCTGACGCCGACCCTCGTCAGGCCAGATAGCGGGATCCCCTCTTTGTTGACCAACTTTGCAGTCTTCATCATGATTTTGGGAATCGGGCTTCAAATATATGCCAAATATATTCTTGGCCGACGATTTGGAGTGGTCGCTGCCAATCGTGGTATTTGCGATCGAGGACCATATGCGATCGTCAGGCACCCCATTTATCTTGGCTACCTTCTAGCGCACTGCGGTTTCCTCATCACGTCGTTTTCTGTCTGGAATTTATCCATGTATGCAATGACATACATTTTTATGGTTCCACGTCTCTTCGCAGAAGAGCGATTGTTGAAAGCAGATCCCGAATACGCCGCCTACTGTTCTCACACCAAATTTCGATTGATTCCAGGACTTTTCTAAGCCTTCCTTGTTCTCCGCCCGAAATCGAACGGCGATCGCGTCGCAAGGCGTGATCATATTCACAATCACTCTCAAACGTTGATGCCATCTAGAGAGATGGTGGGGTGGCTAGGCCGAGGGCCATGAGGAGCTTGATCAGAGCCCAGGCAATTCCTCCGGAGATGGGAATAGTGAAGAGCCACGCCCAAGCCATCCGTTCTACCACGGTCCATCGCAGCGCATTCCATCGCTTTGCGGCTCCAACTCCCATGATCGACGCCGAAATATTGTGAGTGGTGGAAACAGGGATTCCAAAGTGTGATGCCAAACCAATGATGGTGGCTGAAGTTGTTTCGGCCGCAAACCCATTCACAGGTTGCAACCGGACCATCTTGTGACCTAGCGTCTTAATGATTCGCCATCCACCTGCCGCCGTTCCAGCAGCCATGACAACTGCACAAAGAACTTTGATCCACGTTGGAATCTCTAAGTCTTTGGCCGCCCCTTTGTCGATCCGAAGAAACTCCAGCCAAGAAGGGAGTTGGTCAAACGATCCCGACGACGTTCCTGCGACCAATGCCAACGCGATGATCCCCATCGTCTTCTGCGCGTCATTGGTTCCGTGCATGAATCCCATCCCGGCAGCACTCAACATTTGAGCTTTTCCGAAAACAGCATTCACCCAACGTGGTTTCCAGTTTCTTAAAACGAAGAACAAAATCCCCATAATGATCATGCCAAGAAAGAAGCCTGCCAGCGGTGATCCAAACATAGGAACCACCACTTTCCAAAGCAGCCCTTTGCCTTGATACCAATGGTTTTTATCGGGTTGTGACCAAATTACGACGGTCCACCGATTGGCGATACCTACCGAAGCCCCCACAAGCCCACCCACCAACGCGTGGCTCGAACTGCTTGGCAGTCCCCAATACCATGTGATCAGGTTCCACACGATGGCGCCCATCAAAGCGCAGATGATCACCTCTTGCGTGACAACTTTGCCATCTACCAAACCCGAGGCAATCGTTTTGGCAACTGCCGTTCCCCACAATGCACCAATCAAGTTTGTAAACGCGGCGAGCATCACTGCCTGCCGAGGCGTCAGAACTTTCGGTGGAGACCACGGTGGCAATCGAGTTGGCTGTATCGTGAAAGCCATTGATATACTCGAACGCCAAGGCAACAAAAATGACAATGAGGATGAGCGTCATAGCTAAGCTTGGATTAAGAGTTCTTCAAGACGATATGATTCACCGCATTGGCTGCGTCACGACAACGGTCGATGACCTTTTCCAGCAAATCATGCAAATCGCGAACAAACATCGCTTGGATGGGTTCGTACTTGCCTGCATACACTTCACCTAACAAGTGAAGGATGACATCATCCGCTTCCGATTCAATCGCCTGAATTCGATCGTTGAATCCTTTGACCGTTTCCAAGGGCGGCATCTTGCGGAGCAAGCGAATCATCTCGGCCAAAGTGGATGTCGCTTTTTCGATGAGCCCAATCTGCTTGCTGAAATCGACATTGGCTAACTTGTCAGGAGCCAAATTGTAACGCTCTGCAAACTTCTCAATCGTCTTACAAATCTTGTACAACGCGAAGGAGAGCATCTCGATATCTTCGCGTTCCAATCCCGTCACAAACGTATTGACCAGTTCTTTGCTGATCTGATCGGTAATCAATTTGTCTTTGCCGCGAGCCTCAGCGAAATCCTTGAGCGGTTGAGGGCCCGTGCGGCCTTGCAACAATTGGATCAACAGACGCGTGAGCTCCAACGTTTCTTGAGCGCTCGCCTCGAGCAAATCAAAGAATTTGTCGTCGCGACTAAAGAATGTTTGAATGGAAAACATGGTTCCTCCCAAGGGTACCCCATCTACCGTCAATTTATCGTAGCGAGGGGTATCCTATCCCAAGGGATCGAAATCGTCTCTAACCCCCAACCAAATCTTCACACAAAACTAACAATCCCCAATCCGACTCGGCCGCACCATCTACCAAGTCCGCCCGCGTGCAATCCATGATCTCCTGAAAAAGCCTTTGCCAATGCAAAAAGCCCGACCAAAGGCCGGGCTTTTCTCTCGAGTATCCTCAATGTGCGGTGCGTTATTTCGCCGCAACGCGCGATTCGGCTTCCATGGCGTAAGGATTGATGATCACGACCTTTTTGCCTTGAGCCACTGGTTGAAAGGATGCGGTGGGCGCGGGTCCCGACTGGCCTGCGTGAGGATTGAGGATCGTTTGCGTTCGATCTTGAATCGGCTCAGGACGGAAGTTGGGATTGGCCTGCAACGTTGGCCAAGAAGCGTAGGGGCTATCGCCATAGGGTCGTGCGTAACGCTCGCCATAATAAACGGGTGGATGCACAGCGAAGTAGGGCGGAGCAGGGAGGTGCGTGCGAATCGCACGAGCTTGGCCAAGGCTGTATCCATAGAGGAACCCAAAGGCGGGATCCTGCGCTTGAACCGTTCCATTTGTAAATATGCCACCCAAGCAACAGGCAGCAAAGAAAGCCATCGATCGGAATTGTCTCATGTTGTGATGCCTCGCAACTCTTCAGTAAGGGAACTTGCGTCGCCTTGATCCTATCTAGGCTTCTGATGTAACTGGTAATTCCAGGGTTTGTAGAATCGAGTACTGGTCCAAGCAGTAAATCTACGGATCGCTGCTTCGATTTCCCTCGTTCCTTGGCACGGCTTCGATTTGATTGGGCTACCTTGTCGTTTATGATCGATACATTCGCCAAGCCGCAATCGACCACCGTTTCTTTCTAGACTAGTTACGCTCCACGTGTCCACAAGCAATTCATCGCCGAATTCGATTGATCGCGATCCGCTGGGAGAGGTAAAGTCCTCTGCGAGTTCCGATCTTAACGATTGTGACAATCGTACCGAATCGCAGGATATCAAACGCCAGATTAAAACCTGGGCTGAGGAATTGGGTTTTCCCTTGATGGGAGTCACCCATCGAACGTCGCCGCAACACTTCGAAGCTTTTCAGCGTTGGTTGCAGCGTGGCTATGCCGGAACGATGCACTACTTGGCGGCTCGGCAGGATGCCTACCAACACGTCGATGCCATCTTGCCTGGCTGTCGATCGGTTCTAGTATTTGCTATTCCCTATTCCAAAGAATCGAGTTCGCACCCCCATGGGCGAGGCCGAGTCGCACGCTATGCCTCGTGCTCCAACGATTATCACGATGTGCTTCGAAAGAAACTCAAAACACTTACGCAGCGCATTCGCCAGCATCATCCCCATGTTCACTCGCGAGGCATCGTCGATACTGCTCCACTTCTCGAACGCGATTTTGCAAACTTGGCAGGGCTTGGATGGATCGGTAAGAACACTCTCTTATTGACCCGATCGCTTGGGAGCTACGTCTTTTTGGCAACGCTTCTCACCACGCTTGAACTTGAACCTGATTCACCCTTTGAAACGCATCACTGTGGAAGCTGCCGCGCTTGTTTAGATGCTTGTCCCACCCAAGCTTTTCCCGAACCCTTTCAACTCGATGCAACCAAGTGCATCAGCTATTTGACGATCGAGCATCGAGGGAACATCGATGATGATCACCGTCAGTCATGGAAGGATTGGCTGTTTGGATGTGATATCTGCCAAGAAGTTTGCCCTTGGAATCGCAAGCCGAATCCATCGGTAATCCAGGAGTTTCAGCCACAACCTGAATTTCAAAGTCTCGATCTGCTGGAGACACTGCAACTGACTGAAGAACAATTCAAAGATCGCTTTCGAAAACACCCTCTTGCCCGCACTCAGTACAAGGGCCTTGTTCGCAACGCCATGATCTCGGCATGGAATCAAAAACTGGATTCTGCCAAACCGATCTTATTGACGTGGTCGCAAAGTAACGATGTGGAACTTGCATCACTGGCCACAGAATTGCTCAGCCAATGGGATCTTCCCTCAAAAGCGATTTCCACGGATGGCTGAGACCATCGATCATCGAGTTGTATCGTGATTGCGAGGACGCGCAATCTCGTCGAGCAGTTCCATCCACGACTCTACGTTTTGGCTCGATGGAAACTGATTTTGAAAGGCCAGCTGAGCCTTCCACGCATCATCTTGCAAGGGCAATGGATCTTCCATCCAACTTCGAATTCGCTTCTCCCAAATTTCGACATTGCCAGCTGGGAGTAAGAACCGCTCTTGCAGTACCGGGTCGTTGATCATCCATTTGGCGTCTTGACTGCTACTAGCCAGAAAGGGAACGCCCGAACCGATAACTGCAGGCAAATAGAATTGCGTCGAGGTACCTTCTCCTGGGAAGACCACAAGGTCAGCAAGTTGCAATAATTCTTCAATGGAATCAAACGCGCCATGCATCAAGAAGTCGCGATGCCAAGATTGATCACGCAACCATTCAAAGAAGGGGCGTTTGAAGTCGCCATCACCAATCCACCACACAGATAGGGCTTGGTTGGAATCCCAAAGAGGTCCGACCGCTTTGGCTAGGAGTTCCATCCCCGATCTCTTGGAGATATCTCCAAAGCCGACGATCAATCGATCCCGCGGCGGCAATGTAAAATCCGACGATACCTTCGCCAAGGCTCGCTTGGCAACTTGCAGAGCCATCGTTTCCCGTCGCGTTTGAAGCCAAGCCACATCGGGTATACGAATGATCTTATCGGGCTGAATTCCCGCCGCTCGTGCGCGACGATCGGAATCAGCATCGGGAACGATCACTCGATCGAGTTTGCGACACGCTTCGGCCGCAGATGCTAACGAGGCGGCTGGATCGTGAAGCGGATGAGATGCGATCGATGCAGCGTGAAAGCGTCCTAACAAAGGAAGCGTCTGCCGGACCTTGGATTGAGCTAACTGATGCAATAACGAAAATGGCTCGTCAACATAGATGGCATCGAATTCCTTTTGATGAAGAATCACCCAGCGAGCAAGGTTCTTCAAGAAATGCGATTGACTCCAACCACTCTTAGGTGGCGGAAGCAAGCGATAAAAAGGAACCTCGCGACAGACTCCTTGCGTTGGCCAAGTGGTATGCCAACGCGGAGTAACGATGGTGGCGTAAACGTCGCGTTGCTGAAGGTGTGAAGCCCAATGCATGAGCCTCAAAGCGCTATCATTGACGAGCGGCCAAAAGGAAGAACCGACCACCAACAAACGACAGCTCATATCGAACGATGCACCTCGAGGTCTTTCTCTTCCATGGCGGCAACATAGGGTAGATTGCGATACTGATCCTCATAGTCTAATCCATAGCCCACAACGAACTCGTCGGGAATGGAAAATGCAACGAAATCAGGTTCAAAGGCAACGACTTGCGTCCCAGTCTTGCGGAGCAAGACAGCCGTCCGAACGCTTGTCGGCCCCATTTCATGCATACGCTGTACGATGGTTGAAAGTGTTTTGCCCGTGTCGAAGATATCGTCGATTAGCAACACATCGCGGCCCGTGATGTCGAGCATCATCTCATCGTTGACGGTCAACTCCCCTGATTCCGTACCACCTCGATAACTGCTTGCTTGAATCAAGCCAATCCGCAATGGCATTTCGAGCCGACGAATCAGATCGGCCAAAAGCACTAAGCTTCCGGTCATGATCGCAATAATGGTGATCGGCCGTTCACCGTAGGAGTCGGTGATGGCTTTGGCCATTTCTTCCACGCCAGTTTGCAATTGATCTTGATCCAGGACGATCTTCACAGGTCTCTCCAATACTCGGTCTAGCTCGAACGAACTGACTTACATCACCTTCTTTCGACGATTCGATTCGGGAGCCTCAATATTAGCGGTTTCGTTTTGGCACGCTACCGCATCCAGAAGCCGTTCGCAGCACTGCCCGAGGGCTTCTTTGTCCGTCTCGCATTTGATCTGCCGTGAAAGTTGCCGAGTTCGGGTTGTACTCGAACATCCATGAAAGAGGAAGAAGAGGAGAGAAGCGATGGCGAAAGTACGAGATTTTCCTTCGAGAGCGATTGCTTGGCAGATAACACTAATGCGGGTTGATTCGTACTGGAAAGAACCCATGATGATGCGAGTTCAACCTTCTTTCGCCTGAAAATGTCGTGACGGTCGCCTTTGCAACCCCTGAATCTTCTTCCTTTCCCGACGCATCCTACCTGAGGTCACTCCAGAAGTGGACCGGCATGACTATTGCCTCGGTCGCTCGACTGGTGAGTGGCTTTACGGTGCGCTGGATCGATTGTCAGCCGGAAACCTGTCAGCGGGTCTATTTTGCCAATCACACAAGCCACCTCGATAAAAGTGGTTGTATTGTGGGGCTAGTTTGCCTCGCGACCTTCAAACGATCACTCCCCCCCCCCCCCCCCCCCCCCCCCCCCCCCCCCCCCCCCCCCCGCCCTGTGGCGGCAGCCGACTATTGGAGAAAATCCAAGTTTCGTCGATTTCTTGCGAGTTCGTTCAATGCCCTGTTGATCGATCGAACGGAAATCAAGGTTCACCAAAGTCCGGTCGAGTTGATGATTCGCGAGATTCAAGACATCTATTCGTTGATTTTGTTTCCAGAAGGAAGCCGGGCAGCGGATGGCGAGATGGGTGAATTCAAAAGTGGTCTGTATTACTTGGCGAAGAAACGCCCAGACTTGGAACTCATGCCTGTCTATATGGACAACATGAATCGCATCCTCCCTCGAGGAGAGTTTCTTCCCTGTCCCCTCCTCAGTTCGATCACCATCGGCCATCCTATCTTTAGAGGCAGGAGAGCCCAAGGCAGATTTTGGCTCGAGCTCGTGAAGCGGTTCGAGCGTTGAAAGAGTGGTTAGTCTGCCACCTGTCCATGCGGGCCTATCTTTGCGTGAGGATGATTCTTCGAATGGTGCTGACCTCAGTGGCCGATGCAAAGACGATCTCGCACAGCGGTCGGGTGGCCGTGCAGGTTGGTCCACGTGATGGTTCAACGTGGCTACGATCACGTTGGTTGGAGGTCATCTTAGAATCTGGCTATCGCGACGACTTCGTCGGTCGCTACTTAGGCCAGAATCCAAGTCCGACCATCAATCCTGCCATGGTCCAACGATTCGTCTACGAGCGCGCTTGGTGGTTGATGTGGCGATGCTCGTGTTTGGCTTGTTACTCCATCGACTGGGTACGGTCTTCCTCTTCGTGCTCTCGTTTTGGGGCTGTGAATTCATTACGATGACGCCGACGCGGCGAGGCAATTCACCTACCATGCTGTTCTTAAGCCTCATGATTTTCACTCCCTTGCAATACATCTTGATCGGCTTGACCGGCAAAGCGTCACGACTACTACGGTCTGTATAGCATCATGATTCCGTCTACGTCACTTATCCCCTGCGAGGATTGCTTTTCGGGCGACCACAAGCGATTCCTCGAGCGTTCGCAAGTGCAGATCCAAGCCGGCCTTCTTGGCTTGGTGCCTATTCCCTAGTCAGCGCCTGCTCTGCTGTATCTCAACTTGACGCAGAATGGCAAAGCGTGGGAAGGAAGTCCTGCAGGTCTCATGTTTTACTTTGTCTTGATCACCCAACTCTGAAGTATTGCAATGGTCTTGGGGACAACTTGCTGGAAGGCATGTCATTGCCAGCGAGATCGTGGTTCGCGCACGTGGGAAGGATTGATCGGTGGACGCTATCCACAGGCGAAGCTGGAGCGAAGTGGTGATGCTGGGCGACTCCCCTTCAGCCTTTGGCAATCGGCCTTGATGAGTATCGCAGTGGCGATGATGGGCTTTGCCGGGGGAATGACGATACGCTATCAAGCGAGACCGCGGTGTTAAAGATTGGCGTTCTTCGTTGGTGCTTGGTCATGCTGGCGTTCTCGATCGGATCGACGCTTTGCTTGCCCAGTCTTCATCACCCGACGTGTTCTTCTTTAACAACGATGTATTTGATCGACACCCATTGCCATCTGACCGAGCCTCGCTTGGCCTCCATGCTTGAACCGTTGCTCGAACGAGCCTCCATGGCAGGCGTAAAAAAAGTCATCTCCGTTGGTACGACCGCACAAACAAGTCGCGAATGTTTGGATATCGCCGATCGATATCCGATGGTGCACGCTGCCATTGGCATTCATCCGACCTATTGCCATGAACAGACCGACGACGATTGGCACGATTCAAACTTGGGTCGACCATCCACGAGTCGTGGCTGGGTGAAACAGGACTCGATCTTTATTGGAAAGAATGCCCGCTTGAAACGCAGCAGAAGTTTTTTGCCAACCATTGGGAGCTTAGTCGTAAGACCCAACTCCCATTGATCATTCATATGCGAGAATGCACCCAAGAAATGTTGGAGGCTTTGGCGCGTGAACGCGAGCGAGGCCCGCTTCGCGGTGTTCTCCATTCTTTCTCGGAATCGCTCGAAGTGGCCGAACGACTCATCGATTTGGGGCTTTACATTTCCTTTGCAGGTATGGTCACCTACAAAAAGTCTCAAGACCTTCGCGAGGTGGCAGCGCAACTTCCCGCCGATCGGATCCTGGTGGAAACCGATGCACCTTACCTATCTCCCGAGCCTTACCGTTCACAGAGGCCCAATGAACCGCAACTGGTTGTCCATACAGCGGATTGCGTCGCGAAAGCTCGCGGGATCTCGCGTACCGAACTAGCCACACTGACAACCCGAAACGCGCATGAGCTTTTTCCAAAGTTGGGCACGATCGACCATCCCTTTGTGACAACGGAGCGTACGATTCGTGTACAATCAGTGGTTCAAACCGTTGGCGGTCTGACAGCGCATCCCTCCCTGAACTGACGGCTGGCCTTCCTCCCTGTTCGGCAATACCTGCCTTGCCATCGCATGCGGTTGGGGATCTATGTTTCGAACCTACAAGCTTGTTTCAGCCCATTATCTTACCCAGTGGTGGCCCTGGGTGATTGTCTTTGATGGGCTGTCGCGATTGGCTTGCGAATGGTTGCCCCTTCTTGGAATCGTATTGCTCAAGATGGCGACTTTCAATTCATGCCCGACCACCTTCCTAGCCGTCATGTCGGACAGCGTTGGCTGGAAAAAGGATTTCCTGAACATCGAGCTCGCAGCCAACTCATCATCATTGTGGCTCGCGAAAAAGAAAAACTCTCCACGGCGGACATGGTTGTTCCGCTGGATATCGCACGGCGTTTAGCGCATGCGACGGGATTGGCATCCATCAATTGCTGGCCAAGGCCGCTGTTCAACCTCGCCAGCCTCGTCGATCCAGATCCCAACGCTTCGCAGAAAGAACTCCAACATGTGCTGATGCTCTTCGATGAAGCGATCGCATTGGACCAGCAATGGTTTGATCTGATCAAGACTTTTGTTCCTGAAGGATCGGCGTTGTTGGAAGATCGATTGGCAATTGCCTATTGGGATCGAGCCGCCATCCATCTCAAATTAGGGAATGCACAACAATCGGAAGCCGATGTGCAAACCGCTAGGCTTATTACCCCTTCGATCGATAAGTCTATGGAGATGTCGCAACGAAAGGAAGTTCAGTGGGGAAACCTCATGGATATTTGGACCTGGCGCGATCCGGTCCTGGGCACCAAACTCGGCGATAACATACCCAATGCAAAATTGATTTCACTGCAGTTGGATGCCGAGTTCATTTCGACGAAGAATATCGAGCTACTCAATCAAGTGGAGATGCTCCTTGAACAATCTCAAACGAGACATGAAGGATGGATTCAACCCGGTTTGGAATTGGGAGTGAGTGGTTCCGCTGCCGTAGGAGGCGATATGTTACGCGCGGCAGCCGGAAGTGTTCGCCAAACGGAATTTGTAACATTGGCATTGATTCTGATCATTCTTGCGGTCGTCTATCGCGGCCCATTGCTCGTTGCCATTCCCATCGCCACGATAGCGCTGAGTTTGCTTGTATCAACCTCTGTGATCGCACTTCTAGCGAATGATCCGCAGAATCCAAGTGTTCGCTCGGGACTGCAAGTCTTTACGACGACCAGGATCTTTCTTGTGGTACTGCTGTTTGGGGCAGGGACTGATTTTTGCCTTTTTTTCATCTCGCGTTGCCGTGAAGCTTTTTCGAAGCAACCGCGACCTTCACGCCGACAAGTACAGCGGATGGTGGCAAGCAGTTGGTACTTCGTTCACGACGCGTTGCTCGGAAGTGCTCTCACAACCATCATCGGTCTTGGCCTCATGTACTTCGCCGATTTTGAGAAATTTCGATATACCGGTCCCATCATCGGACTTTCACTGGCGATCACGATTGCGGTGTGCTTAACCTTCACGCCGGCCGTGGTGTGTGGACTTGGCAAATGGGCTTTTTGGCCGACGCTTCATGCGGCACCTGCAACCCTTCCTGGTGCGCGACGTCGCAATGCAGAGGAAGCATGGATTCCGTTTTGGGAAAGAATCGCCGACTTGATCATCGCTCGTCCCATCCTCACATTGATCTTGGGGTTAGTTGTTTTGGGTTTGCCTGCCATCCACGGTTGGCGCGAACGCGACCACGTTACCTATGATTTTGCGCATGAACTCAGTCCAAGCAGCCCTAGCCGAGAAGGAACGCGCTTGGTCGAAAATTTTTTCAACACGCGTGACGGTTCTCCACTGACGGTCGTCTTGGCCACCCAAGATCCGATGCAGGATGATAAAGCTTTTCGAGCTGCCATCGAAGGTGTACGTCGAAAACTGTATGTCGACGGTGTTGCCTCCGTTCGCACGCTGACTGACCCTCTTGGAGACTATCCTCCAGATCGTCGTATGTCCTTGTTTGATCAAGACGCGTGGCGGCGACGCTTGCTTGAAAACCATCGTATGACGCAACAGCTCTATATTGCCACCAAAGATGAATATGCTCGCCGCATTGCTCGCATCGATCTACTATTGAAACCGAGCCCCTTTTCGACCGAAGCGGAAGCGGTACTCAAAAACGTCGAAAAGACCTTGGCGGAAGAAGTCAACAATTCGGAGTCACCCTGGCATCATGCAACCTTTGCATGCACCGGTACTACGCCAGGCATTCTCGATCTCAAGAACGTAACGCAGTCCGACCAATATCGCATTCAATGGCTCGTCACGATCGGCGTTTGGATGGTCCTATTCATTATGTTGAGAAAGTGGTTCATTTCGGGCTACTTGATCATGACGGTGTTGCTCAGTTATCTCACGACGTTGGGGCTTTCCTTTTGGTTCTTCCAATGGGCTTATGGCGATGATTTTGTTGGGCTGGACTGGAAGGTCCCCTTATTCCTCTTTGTGATCCTCGTAGCCGTTGGACAAGACTACAACGTTTACCTGACGACACGGATCTTCGAAGAACAATCGAATCATGGTCCGATCCAAGGCCTTCGGCGTGCTATGATTCTGACGGGAGGAATCATCACCTCTTGTGGCGTCATCATGGCTGGTACATTTGCGAGCATGACCTCAGGAGCCGTTACCAATTTCCTAGCCGATTGGGGATTTCCAACGTGGCTGGTCGGGGCATCGCAGGGTCCTGTCCTACGAGGCATTGTCGAACTAGGATTTGCCCTTTCGTTGGGCGTATTGATCGATACCCTGATCGTCCGCACAATCTTGGTTCCGGCCATGTTCGCTTGGCTCACTCGGCGAGGTAGATTTGCCGCTAGCCGATAGATTTTGGGACCGATGGCCCATTCTTTGGCTCGTCGATTCGTGCGACATCCAATTTCCACTCGAATGCAATTGTGAAAGGATTTCAGTGACACCGCGAGACGTATTGGTATTGTGCCGTGAAAAGGATGTCAAAGCTGTGGATCTGCGATTCACGGATCTTCTCGGCAAGTGGAGACACACCACCATCCCGATGAATCATTTTACCAACGAGTCCTTTGAAGAGGGCTTTGGTTTTGATGGTTCCAGTGTTCGGGGATGGCAATCGATCCACGAGAGCGACATGCTGATCGTTCCTCAATCGCAGACGGCCTTTCTCGATCCATTCGCCAGCATCCCAACCTTGAGCATCGTTTGTTCGATTCAAGACCCCATCACGCGAAGCGAATATCCTTTCGATCCTCGCAACATCGCTCAGCGAGCCATGGCGTATCTGGCGGGATCAGGAGTCGCTGATCAGGCCTTCTTCGGACCTGAATGCGAATTCTTTTTATTCGATGAAGCTCGATTCGATCAACGGACAGCGAGTGGTTTCTATTTCTTGAATAGTCAAGAAGCGATGTGGAATCCTAACGATGCAACGGGGGCCAAAGGATATGCCATGCAGGCCAAGCAAGCCTATTTGGCAACACCACCCAATGATCAATTAATGGATATCCGCAATGAGATCATGTTGACGTTGATGGAAGCCGGTATCGAAGTCGAATGCCATCATCACGAAACCGCTTCAGGCGGGCAGGCGGAGATCGACTTTAAGTACGACGAATTGGTGACGTCGGCCGACAACGTGATGATCTACAAGTACATCGTGAAGAACATCGCGAAGAAGCATGGCAAGACGGCGACCTTCATGCCTAAGCCTATCGTGGATGAAAACGGATCCGGCATGCACACGCACCTTTCTCTGTGGAGAAATGGCGAGTCCTTGATGGCAGGCCGAGGCTATGCCGGACTAAGCGATTTAGGGATGCATGCTATCGGTGGAATCCTCAAGCACGCCCCCGCGCTTTTGGCTCTCACGAACCCATCCACCAACAGCTACAAACGGTTGGTTCCGGGCTTTGAAGCCCCCGTACATTTGGCTTATTCCCAGCGAAATCGATCGGCTTCGATTCGAATTCCGATGTACAGCAGCCATCCAGCTGCGAAAAGGATCGAATTTCGTTGCCCAGATGGAACCTCCAATCCATACTTAGCTTTTTCGGCGATTTTGATGGCAGCGATCGATGGTATTCAGAACAAGGTTCATCCTGGCGAACCCTTAGACAAGGATATCTATGATTTGCCACCTGAACAGCTGAAGAATTTCCGCGCCCTTCCTGGGTCGCTCGAAGAATCGTTGCTGGCGCTTCGCAATGATATGGACTTCCTGCTTCGCGGGGACGTCTTTTCGGAAGAGGTCTTGCTCCGATGGGTCGAGTACAAATGGGAAGATGAGGTCCAACCGCTCAAAAAGTATCCTCATCCAATCGAGTTTTGCCAGAGTTTCGATTGCTGAGGTAGAGCGACACACCGAACGTAACACGGTTGTCCCGCAGCACGGTTGTCCCAACCGCTGAACAACAAGCAAACCCAACAAACAAAAACAGAACCAAAACACCGACGGCTAGCCGTCTATCGCTTACGATCATCCTCCGTTTCAACACCATGATTTTTCGAATGCGTATTATGCGTAAACTTAACACTCTTCCTTTGCTGTGTGCTTGGATATCTTGCTCAGCGATTCCGATGCAGGCTCAAGAAGCAAGCAAACCAGCAGAGCCCGCATCTGCGTTGTCGCAATCTCTCATCACTCCGACCCTTCCTAAGACTCATGGTTTAGGAGCGATGATCGAGCAATTCGTTGCCGATACCGATACGGTGCAACGACGCTTCCGCGTCCCTTTAGATGCAGGCAAGGTCGAGATCCAAAAGCGGCTTCTTCAAGAATGGCATGCCAAGGTGATGGGGCTTCCTTTCGAAACCTTGGGACGCGATGCTCAAGTCGATGCCATCTTGCTTCGCAATGAGATCGATCATCGATTGGCGACGTTGGACCGCGAACGAGAGCGAGACTTAAAGGCGTCGGAATGGATCCCTTATCGCGATGAACTCGCCGGTATTTGTTCGGCACGCGAAAATGTTACGGGAATGGATCCTGAAGAGCTGGCAGCTGAGTATCAGAAATTGGCAACGCTCGTCAAAACCGAAACTAGTCAGCTCGCGAAAAGCGATCGAAAGAACGCTGCGCAAGCCAATCGCGATGTGGCCATGCAAGGACTTCGCGCTGCGCAGATTGTTCGAAACCTCAAACAATCATTGGATGAAACTCATCGTTTCTATCATGGCTACGATCCATCGTATTCCTGGTGGTCGGAAAAGCCATATCAGGAACTGACCGATTCTCTTGGTAAACATGCTCAAGCTCTTTCCAAGCACATTGCAGGCCTCGATGAAGAGGATAAAGACAAGATTGTTGGACTCCCTATTGGCAATGAAGCGCTAACGCAAGAATTGCAATTTGCAATGATTCCGTATTCGGCTGCCGAGTTGGTCGAGATCGCGGAACGAGAGTTTGCATGGTGCGATGCGGAATCCAAGCGAGCCGCCGATGATCTTGGCCTTCAAGGGGATTGGAAGCGAGCTCTTGAGCACGTCAAGAGTCTTCATGTCGATCCTGGTCAACAACCTGCCTTGATTCGCGAACTGGCTTGGGAAGCAATCCGCTTCTTGGAAGCCAACGACTTGGTAACCGTTCCACCTCTCGCCGCCAATGGTTGGCGCATGGATATGATGACCCCGGAAGCCCAACGAGTGAATCCATACTTCCTCGGTGGTGATCGCATTATCGTTTCGTTTCCAACCAACACGATGACGCATGCCGAGAAGTTGATGAGCCTCCGAAGCAACAACATTCACTTTTCGCGAGCCACGGTGCATCACGAATTGATCCCTGGCCACCATCTTCAGCACTATATGACGGCGCGGTATCGTACCTACCGGCAAGTGTTCAACACGCCATTCTGGGTCGAAGGTTGGGCGCTCTACTGGGAAATGCTACTGTGGGACCTCGAGTTTCCAAAATCGGCAGAAGATCGCGTCGGAATGTTGTTTTGGCGCAAGCATCGTTGCGCTCGAATCATTTTCTCACTCAACTACCATCTTGGACGTTGGACTCCCGAAGAGTGCGTTCAATATTTGATCGAACGGGTGGGGCACGAACCCAGTGCTGCGGCTGCCGAAGTACGACGAAGCATCATGGGCAACTATGGTCCGCTCTATCAAGCTGCATACATGCTCGGTGGCCTCCAGATTCGCAGCCTTCGCCAAGATGTTGTTGCATCGGGCAAGATGAACAATCGTCAGTTCCATGATGCGGTGATCCAACAAAACTCGATTCCTATCGAGATGGTCCGAGCGGCGCTCACCAATGTCCCTTTGACTCCTGACTACAAGACTCAATGGAGATTCGCCGACCATCCTCAGTGATCATCGATTCTGCTAAATGGAGAGCGCTGCACTCGTTTTAACTGTTGCAACAATTACTGTTACAACAGTTAAAACGAGCCTAGTCGCGACGAAAAACACTCCAGTCGATTTGCATCTTTCGCATGCGAGCTCGTAAGGTATGTGGATTGATCCCTAGAAGGTCAGCGGCTCCTAACTTTCCTTCAATACGCCCCTGCGTTATCTCGAGTGCTTTTTCAATGTGAATGCGCATGGCTTCTTCAAGGGATATCCATTCTGACTCGGCAGTCCGAACGGGAAGGGATTCGGGGATCACTTCATAATAGGTCGGTTCTTCACTCTCAAATGGTTGATACGTCGGAGGTTGACTCAGTCCAAGTGCCTTTGCAACTTCCAGTGATTTCCCATTTCCCAAGATGGCGGCTCGATCGATCACTGCCCCAAGTTCACGAACATTCCCAGGCCATGCGTATTCGGCCAAAATCAACAAGTCTCGTTGCGAGGGTAAACAAGGGGTCAAGCTGAATCGCATCGCTGCTCGCTCTGCAAAATGCTTGGCCAATTCCGGAATGTCTTCGATGCGATCTTGCAGTCGAGGCATGAGCACCGGAAACACGTTGATTCGGTACCAAAGGTCTTCCCGAAACTCACGCTGCTTGACCATGTTCGAAAGGTCGCGGTGCGTGGCCGCAATAATCCTTACATCGACGTGAATGGGTTGCTTTCCACCGACGCGTTCGATCTGATGATCTTGCAAGACGCGCAGCAAGCGGACTTGAGCTGCCAAAGGTAGCTCGCCAATTTCATCCAAGAAGAGTGTTCCTCCGTTGGCCCTTTCAAACCAACCTCGATGTAGCTCGACCGCCCCTGTAAAGCTTCCCTTTTCATGGCCAAAGAGTTGTGAATCGATGAGCTCCGAAGGAATCGCGCCGCAGTTCACTCGTATAAAGGGCCCACTCGCTCGAGGACTTCGATTGTGAATGGCTCGCGATATGACTTCTTTTCCGGTCCCTGTTTCTCCAAGGATCAAAACAGGTACGTCGAGTCCTGCGACGAGTTCCACTCGTTCCATCACCAGCCGCAATCCACCTTGAGCACCAACGATTTCTTCGTCGCTGGAAACACTTCTTCCCAACCGAGTTCGAAGTCGCTGACAATCCGCTTCGGCAGCTGCTCGTAATGATCGCAATTGGCTCAAACGATGTTCATTGGCCACGGCAGCCGACAAAAGTTCAAGCAACCATCCATGCGTCGACAACTGTTTCGCGTGAGGCTCCGATCGGCAATAGAGCGTCAACAGGGCTCGCAAATGGCCCTCCACGACCAAGGGTCCAACAATCAATTTCCATGGTGTACGGTTTGACGTAGTAGGTTGCAAGGATGATCGCCAAGCTTCCAATGGAACAGAACCAAACGCTGGTTCCTTCGCCCAATGGTGAAGTTCTTTGAGCTCGCCTTCGCTGCACGCAACGACGGACTTTGGCAGATCGCGAGGAAAGGTAAAAAGAGTGTCGATGCCATGCTCGCCAACACTATCAATCCTCATACCGTCGATGGAAAACTCGCGTTTGAGTATTTCCGCGATCGTTTCCGCCGATTCGGCCAAGTCGAGATGTCGACAAACTTCTCGCCACAAAACCAGTTGCAGCGATTGCACTTCCATCATGCTTTTCTCAAGAGTCTCATCATCCATGAATTAATTCCAATACCGCCATTCGATGTTGAAAAACGTTTCTTTTGGGACCCAATGTGGAAGCACTTTCACAATTCGAATCGTCTTGTTATCACAACCCGAAGCGTCAGCGAGGGACTGACTTTTGCAGTGTTTTCGCTCTTTTGAAACGTCCCTCGCTTACGCTTCGGGTTGAGATCTGGTCCGTCCCTCGCTTACGCTTCGGGTTATGGGTTATCGTCCCACGCTTACGCTTCGGTTGTGAGGTCATCGGTCCCACGCTTACGCTTCGGGTTGTGAGGTCATCGGTCCCACGCTTACGCTTCGGGTTGTGAGGTCATCGGTCCCTCGCTGAGGCTTCGGGTTGAGATTTTTACTTGTACGCTGACGTTTCGGGTTGTGAACTTAATTACCCATCATATTTCACGGTCCGTGATATGTGATGGGCCCCCCGTGATCTAATCTGGCTTTCGGAGCGGATCGCGAACTAAATAACGCAAGCATTCGCCGGAATTACCTGAAAAGATTACCAAAAGGCCCGGGAGCATGCTTCTGCAAACGCAAATGAAGTGCCACAGAAAAACTGGCACAGTACTTGCCTAATGATCGGTCAGGTTCGCTCGCAGGGAAGCGAGCGGCTCTCTAGCACCGAGGCATTTCATGACAACAAAAGTCTCTTCGTTTGGGTGGTTCATCGCAGTTCTCGTCACCATTCTTTGCGGCTGCAATGGAGCGAACGACCGGCAAGCTAACCAGAACGTCAACTTGCTCAATGTCTCCTATGATCCGACACGCGAATTCTATGCAGAGTTCAACGCTTCCTTTAAGAAGCATTGGGAGGCGGATCACGCTCAGACGATCACCATCGATCAATCGCATGGAGGCTCTGGAAAACAAGCTCGCGCGGTGATCGATGGTTTGGAAGCCGATATTGTTACGTTGGCACTAGGCTATGACATCGATGCCATTTCGCAGAAATCGAAGTTGATTCGTGCCGATTGGCGTGACCAATTCGCTCACAAAAGTGCCCCTTATCGATCAACGATTGTGTTTCTTGTCCGCAAAGGAAATCCGAAGGGGATCCGCGATTGGCAAGACTTGATCAAGCCCAACATCGAAGTGATTACGCCTAATCCGAAAACAGGTGGCGGAGCTCGATGGAACTATCTTGCAGCTTGGGGATCGGCCGTCCTTCGTGAAGCAGGAAGTCTCGAAAAGTATCAAGCGATGACCGACGAGCAAAAGCAAGCGGCCCACCAAAAGGGTCGTGAATATGTTAGCGAGCTGGTCAAGCGAGTCCCCATTTGGGATTCGGCTGCCCGAGGTGCTACCAACACCTTCGTCCAGCGAGAACTCGGCGATGTGTTGCTGACATGGGAGAACGAAGCATTTCTTGCAATCAAAGACTCGGATGGAGCCAAAGTGGAAATCGTTGTTCCATCGACGAGCATTCTCGCGGAACCTCCCGTGGCCGTCGTGGACGCCATGGCTGCCAAGCACGGAACCCTGGAAGTTGCCAAAGCATATCTGGATCACCTCTATTCGCTCGAAGGACAACAGCTCGCAGCAAAGCACTTTTTCCGGCCCGTTCGAGAAGAGGTTTTGCTTCAGCCGCAAACACCTGCCTTTGCCAAAGTTCAGCTGTTTGAACTCGAATCCTTATTCGGATCCTGGGACGAAGCACAGAAGACGCATTTCAACGATGGTGGCATCTTCGACCAGCTCTACACGCCCAAGTAGAGCGGAAACAACGTCGCGCGGTTGTCCCAACCGCCAACCAACACCGACATAGCATCAACGTCGTGCGGTTGTCCCAACCGCGAACAAACGAGCACATCGACGGAAAGCGTTACTCATGAATACTCCGATGGCAAGCATCAGCGAACATGTTCGTGATCCTTCGCAGAGAATGGATTTCAAACCTCCAATTCGGCGACTCCACAAGCTGTGGCGTTGGCGTTCCTATAGTGTGATTCCGGGATTTCGCCTAGCGATCGGATACACACTGGTTTACCTCGGACTGATCGTGCTTCTTCCGATTGCGGCACTTTTTGGAAAGGCAGCGACCGGATCGTTTCAAGAGTTGTGGAATGCAGCATTGGACCCGCGAGTCGTTGCGTCATATCGACTCACTTTTGGAGCTTCCTTGGTAGGAGCGTTGATCAATACGATCTTCGGATTCATTGTGGCCTGGTGTCTAGTCCGCTATCGCTTTCCCGGACGCAAGATTTTGGATGCCCTGGTCGATCTTCCATTTGCGATTCCCACGGCCGTATCTGGAATCGCTTTGACTGCGATTTACTCAAAGAACGGATGGTTAGGACAGTTTCTTTATCCTGCAGGGATCACTAGTGCATTCAGTCCCATCGGCGTGTGCATCGCTTTATCTTTCATCAGCCTCCCATTCGTGGTTCGAACGTTACAACCAGCTATGGAAGAGCTTGAATCCGAAGCAGAGGAGGCGGCCATCTGCTTGGGAGCAAGCGACTGGCAAGTGTTTCGGCGAGTCCTATTTCCTTCCCTCTTTCCTTCGATCCTGACCGGATTCACCTTGGCTTTCGCTCGATCATTGGGCGAATACGGATCGGTAGTATTTATCTCGGGAAACATGCCGATGAAGACCGAGGTCACATCATTACTCATCGTCACGAAGCTTGAACAATACGACGTCATAGGTGCAACCGCGATCGCTTTGGTGATGCTTTTGACTTCCTTCTTCCTGATGATGCTGATCAACACCTTTCAGAGGTGGTTGGTACGTCGTACACGCTAAAGGAACTGGAGTACATCATGCAACCATCCACTATGGCCAAGCCTATACGGTCTCGTAGCCCACGCTGGGTTCCCTGGGTATTGATTGGAATTACCGTTGGGTATTTAGGGCTCTTCCTGATTCTGCCTTTGGTCGCCATATTTACGGAAGCCTTAAGACATGGATGGGTGACTTATGCGCAATGCCTTCGTGACCCCGTTGCCTGGTCAGCCATTCGACTCACCTTGCTCGTCATCGCCATATCCATACCGCTCAATGTGGTTTTTGGAATTGCATCAGCCTGGGCGATCACGAAGTATGAGTTCTGGGGCAAGCCTTTCTTGTTGACATTGATCGATATTCCCTTTGCCGTATCGCCCGTGATATCGGGCTTGATTTACATCTTGCTTTTTGGAGTTCATGGGTTTCTCGGTTCATGGCTTCAAAGTTCAGGCATCAAAATCATCTTTGCAGTACCTGGCATCATTTTGGCAACCTTGTTTGTCACCTTTCCCTTTGTAGCGCGCGAGTTGATCCCGCTCATGCAAGAGCAAGGGACCGATCAAGAGCAGGCAGCCGTTTCGCTAGGAGCTAGTGGTTGGCAAACCTTTTGGCGAGTCACAATACCCAACATCAAATGGGCACTGCTCTACGGTGTCATTCTTAGCAATGCTCGAGCGATGGGTGAATTTGGGGCCGTGTCCGTGGTCTCGGGTCACATCCGCGGAAAGACCAATACGGTCCCACTCCACGTCGAAATTCTTTACAACGAATACAACGTACCTGCAGCCTTTGCCATGGCTTCGCTCCTTGCCATCACCGGCCTCATAACACTCGCCATCAAAACGGCGTTGGAACAAAAGGTGATTGCAGAACATCGCTCTGCGCTCGCACCTTCACTGGATTCCTAAAGACCCGAACGAACAACAAGCTACTTCCATTTTTAGACAAAACTTGAGCCGAAAGCGGCAGAGATACATTATGTCGATTCATGTACAGAATGTTACCAAGACCTTTGGACACTATACGGCGCTCGATCAAGTCAGCTTAGATATTCGCGAAGGCGAACTCTTTGCTTTGCTCGGACCTTCCGGCTCTGGCAAGACCACACTTCTTCGAATTCTGGCTGGACTCGATATCCCCGATGCTCGTCCAGAAACATCGATTCTCTTTGACGGCGTCAATGTTGCTTCACAGCATGTCGCGGATCGCCAAATTGGATTTGTCTTTCAGCATTATGCTCTTTTCAAACATATGACGGTCTATGAAAACATCGCCTTTGGACTGCGAGTCAAACCCAGAAAAGCTCGTCCAAGTTCTCAGGCCATCGATCAACGTGTTCGCGAGTTATTGCACCTCATCCAATTGGATGGTTTTGGAAATCGGTACCCGAACCAATTGTCGGGTGGGCAACGCCAGCGCGTCGCACTGGCTCGGGCGCTTGCCGTAACTCCACGCATTCTTTTGTTAGATGAACCCTTCGGGGCACTCGATGCCAAAGTTCGACAGGATCTTCGCAATTGGCTTCGAAGACTGCATGAAGAACTGCGCATGACGACGATTCTCGTAACCCATGATCAGGAGGAAGCACTGGAAGTTGCTGACCGTGTCGTGGTGATGAATCGCGCCAAGATCGAACAAGTCGGATCCCCGGAAGAAGTTTTTCATGCGCCCGTATCAGAGTTTGTGATGGACTTCCTTGGCAACGTCAACGTTTTTCACGGTCGAGTCGAAAATGGAATCCCTGTGATTTCGAAAGTCCACAATCGTCAGCGCGACACCTTCAAGAATCCTGATGAAAAACCGATCTACGTTCGTCCGCATGATCTCGAAATTTCACTCCAAGGAACTCACGAACACTTTTGCGGTTCGGTCAAGCGTCTGCACATGGCCGGTTCGACTGCCAAAGTCGTGGTAGGCAGTCCGATGGGGGACGAAGTGCAAGTGGAAATGCCTTTCGAACGCGTGAAAGAAATGGGGATCACTCTTGGCGAGACGGTTTACCTTCGCGCCAAGCAAGCTCGCATTTTCGCACCCGACTATCAAATTTAGTAGAAGGATCGAACTCTTCATGTCCTTTTCCCCTCGAATGGATCTATCCGACAATAGCCCTGATCTGCAGGAACTTCGCCGAGCTCTTTCAGGCATTCAATTCGGTACGGTGAACATCGTGATCCAAGATGGATTGATTGTTCAGATCGATCGCACTGAGAAACGGCGCATTCGTAGGAAGATGACCAAGGATTCAGAACGCGATGATCTTTCGAATGAATAAGTCTTTAATAGCGTCTTTGTTTTACGCGAACTCGTCAGTGTCGTATTCATTCTAATGCAAATGACAGAGTGCACTTGCATGGACTACGCACACCTTCACTGCTAAATGCCAGCATAGCCCATTGCACTCAGCAATTTTCATTGCCTTCTAATTGGGCTACGAATTAGAGCCCATCATCTATCACGGATATCTAGCATCTGCAACGGGCAAGCCATCATCCAACACGGCTTCGCGAACCAACAATCTTCACCGATGCCCAAGATATGTGATTTCCTTGATGCAATCATGGTGATTTGTAGATTCCTTGCATTTGGCACGACGGTTGCAAATCACAAGAAGCAATTCGATGAGAACGTATTCGCGTGGTGAATACGAAGGGACTCGTCAGGGAAGATGTTGCGATCGAATCGCCACTGCAAGCGTCGCTTATGGCGAGACAGAGCAGGGATGCCAGATTTGAGATCCATCGATCGCTGGAAATTCAGAAAGGGTTACGTCGTGAAATTTAACTTCAAACCATCGATTCGCCGCCGAGCTTTCACGCTTGTAGAGTTGCTTGTGGTGATCGCCATTATCGGCATTCTTGTGGGCCTGTTACTGCCTGCGGTTCAGCAGGCTCGTGAAGCAGCCCGACGCATGCAATGCTCGAACAACCTCAAGCAGTTGGGCCTAGCGGTTCACAACTTTGAAAGTGCTCGCAAGCAAGTCCCTACCAGTTTGCGACCACCATCGAATGTGAGCGGATCCGGTGAGCAAAGCCGTGTTTCAGTGCTGACCGATCTGCTTCCCTATTTGGAATATTCGACGGTTTATAACAACTACAACAAGAGCATCAATTGGAATCAAGGTTCCAACGTAGCGCTTTCACAAACGCGTATTCCGACTTTCATTTGCCCATCGAATCCAGAAGGAGGAGTTTTGGATACGGCACCTCCAGGAAGCAACCCAGCCTTTGTGCCGGGCATAGCAGCCACAACCGACTATTCGCCTATTTTCGGGATCGCGCCAGGCGTTTTCACACAACTCTTGGGGCTCAGCGCTCCTCCGGAAACCTACAAGGATCCGGCTGAAGTGTATGCTGGTGTGAGTGCACCTTACACCTACGTTCGCGGCTTCTTCCCGAAGAATGCGACCATCAATCCAAGTACGGGATTGCAAACGAACCGCGGCTATACCTTTAGCAACGTGACTGATGGTCTCTCCAACACCATTGCCATTGCCGAATCTGCAGGGCGACCTTTCGTCTATGTGAATGGAAAGAAGCTGAGCGGCAATGCACTCACCGATACCGATCCTTCGTCTGCCAATACCAACCGTTTAAACTCGGGAGGATGGTCCCGTCCTGCAAGCGATTTGATGCTCTTCGGATCGACTACTGATCCTCGCGGAGTGCTCGGTGGAACCGTCTCGTTCAACTACACTAATGGCCACAACATTCGGGGACTCACGTATACATCGCAAGGCATCGCGCAAACCATTCTTGGTCTGCCGATTGCAACGCATGGAACTGGTGCGCCTTATGCGTTTCATACAGGTGGTGCTCAGTTTGCTCTTGGTGATGGTTCCGTACGATTCATCAGCAACAGCGTCGATCTCAAGACCTTCATTTCTCTAGCAACTCCATCCGGCGGTGAAACCGTTGGCGAGTTCTAAAAAGACGTATGCGTCTATTTTGAGGATCACGATAGGTGGATGACATGAAAACTACGCGGAGGATCGCGATGAACCGTTCAAACAACCATTTTCCATTGTTGCTAGTGGGCCTCGCACTTGGGCTTTCGATCGCCAGTGGCTGCTCCAAGAAGTCCCCCTGGGAGATTCCCTATCCAACCCAGGGAGAGGTAACGCTCAAGGGTAAGCCCGTTCCCAATGCAGAGCTTGTGCTTCATCCGATCGATGCCGAATGTCCGCAATCCGTTCGTCCACAAGCTCGAACCTCCAGCAATGGTACCTTTCAGGCCTGGACATACCGCGAAGGAGATGGAGTACCTGAGGGACGATACAAGATAACGGTCATTCGCAATGAAGTGGCGGTATCGAAAGGAACGATCGTTGCCAAGCCCAACGATTTACCTCTCAAATACGCGAGCAAAGACACGACGGATTTAGAAGTCACGATCTTGGCCGGCAACAATGTTCTACCTCGATTGGAACTCCGTTAGCAAGTCGATACCGACATGTCAGATTCGTTCGACAGGAAAGGGAACAACCAAGTTGTTCCCTTTCTTGCTTTTGGGTAGGCAATCCCACTTCCTCGCAATACCATAGAAGAACGCCCGCTGTTCGACCGTGCACGTTTTAACAAACAGCGACTCGATAGAATCTTTACATTGCGTGGATTTGAGGATGAGTGACTTGCTGAACAAGACCGTGGGATCCATCTTCGCAATCTCGATCGCATTCCTTCACGTCGTTTCGTACGTCCATGGACAATCCTCCTCGGTCCTTCGCGTGATGAGCTACAACATTCATCATGGAGAGGGGTCGGATGGAAAGGTCGATCTTGAACGGCAAGCCGCAGTGATCCGTCAGGTTGATCCGGATATTGTATTTCTGCAAGAAGTGGATGAGAAAACCAAACGCACCGGTGGCATCGATCAAACCAGTGTTCTAGGTGAACTTACGAAAATGCATGGCCGCTTTGCTCATCAACTCGACTATGAGGGTGGGCGTTATGGACAAGCCATTTTGTCGAAGAAGTTATTGCCGGAATTGCAAGTGCACTGGCTGCCTGGAATGCCAGATCGAGAACGCCGCATCGCCGGTGCAATTTCGTTGGAATGGAACGATCACCCCTTGGTATTCGTGACGACGCATCTTCATCACAATCAGAATGAACTTCGTCTTCAACAAGCGCAGCATCTCGTTGAGATCTTTCGAAAGACGCCCGAATACCGTGATCGACTCATTGTCTTGGGAGGTGATATGAATGCCGTCCCTTCGAGCAATCCAATCCAAGTCCTTAGCCAATCCTTTGGAAATGCAGCTTCATCGAACAACGAGTCGCCAACCTTTCCAGTCTCGAAGCCCGAGCGTCAATTGGATTATCTTTTCTTCGCACCTTCTGGCCGATTTCGCGTTCGCTCATGGAAAGTGATTGATGAACGGATTGCATCGGACCACCTGCCTGTGGTGGCCGAGCTCGCGATCATTCCCAAAACGCCTTAGCCCTTCAAACGGTTTCCGCTGAAAATCCCGACCAACCGGCGTCCCACCCCTTCCTCTACTTTTCGACGCGAGAAACTTCCGATAGAACAGACTCTTCTGGGATAGGTTTTTCTAATCCTGGAATGATTCCAGTACTGGTATGGTTGAGGATTCTATGTCGATTGAACAGAAGCTCCAATCCTTGGGATTGGAACTACCGCCGGCGCCGAAGCCGGTCGGGCTTTATAAACCGATGCTCATCATCGGTAACATGGCAACCTTATCGGGGCACGGTCCCCTTCAATCCAACGGAAAGCTCATCGTTGGTCGTTTGGGTGATGACATGACGCTTGAGCAAGGTCAACTCGCTGCGCGTCAGGTTGGTTTAGCCATGCTCGCTACGTTGAAAGCGGGTCTAGGGAGCCTGGACCGTGTCGTGAGGGTCATCAAACTTCTCGCATTGGTCCGTTGCACGGACGACTTCGAGCAGCAACCTGCGGTCGTCAATGGTTGCAGCCAGTTGTTCGTCGACCTTTGGGGTACCGACCATGGCATTGGCACGCGCAGCGCCATGGGAACCAATGCTCTTCCAACTGGAATCGCCGTCGAAATCGAAGGCACCTTTGAAGTTCGCGTTTAGAACTATAGAGCTAACTCCAATCCTCTATTTATTCCATTGCCCTTTACGTCTCTTTCTAACGGAGATCTTTTATGAATCAATCCAAACGTCGTTGGATGCGAACCATGGTTGGCCTCTTGGCCGGTTCGCTCACCGCGTCCGCATCGATGGTCCATGCCGATGAAGGAATGTGGCTATTTAATCAACTTCCCAAAGCCGAACTCAAAGCGAAACACAACTTCGAGCCATCGGAGCAGTGGATTCAGCACCTCATGCTATCGAGCGTGCGATTCAATTCCGGTGGGTCGGCATCCTTCGTTTCGTCTAATGGGCTTGTTCTTACCAACCACCACGTAGCATCCGACACGTTGTATAAACTCTCCACCGCAGAGAACAATTACAACGAAAACGGATTCTATGCGGCAACGCTTGAGAAAGAGATCCCTGCACCTGACCTCGAGCTCAATCAACTCGTCTCGATCGAAGATGTCACCGATCAGGTTAACTCAGTGGTCAAAGCGAGCATGAGTCCTGCGGATGCGGCCAAGAATCGCAAAGCCAAGATGGCCGAAATTGAAAAAGCATCGCTCGAGAAAACCGGACTGCGAAGCGACGTCGTAACTTTGTTCGGTGGTGGTAAGTACCATCTCTATCGCTACAAGAAATATACGGACGTCCGATTGGTTTGGGCTCCGGAAGCCAATTCGGCTTTCTTTGGTGGCGATGCGGATAACTTTGAATATCCTCGCTATTGCTTGGACGTGACCTTGTTCCGCGTCTATGAGAACGGCAAGCCTGCAAAAATCGAGCACTATTTGAAGATGGACCCGACGGGCGCCATGGAGAACGATCTTATTTTCGTTTCCGGCAATCCAGGGACCACGCGTCGTATTTACACTTCGGACGCTCTTAAGTTTCAACGTGACTATCGCATGCCGCGAACGTTGGATCTTCTTCGTCGTAAAGAAAATCTTTTGCAGCAATATGCCTTCGGAGGCCCCGAGCAACAACGTCGCTCTCGCGATGATTTGTTCGGCATTCAGAATTCGCGAAAAGCTTACACCGGCATGCAGGGTGGATTGCTCGATCCTGCATTCATCGATTCGAAGGTTGCCTATGATCGCTCGATGATCGATCGTTTGGAAGCCGATCCGAAGCTCGCCCCGTTGGCAAAAGCCTGGGCTGAAGTCGCGAAGATTCAAGAGCGACGCAAGGAAAACTTAGGACTCGCCGGTTCGTTCCGAACAAAGCTCTTTGGCATTGCCGAAACGCTCGTCCACATGGCTTCCGAAGATAAGAAGCCAAGTTCCGAACGGCTTCGCGAATTCCGCGATTCCAACCGTGAGTCTCTAACGCAGGAACTGTTTTCTCCAGCACCGTTGTATGATGACCTTGAACGCGTGATGCTGGCTGACGAAATCGCTTACTTCGTTGAACGACGCGGCGGGGACCATCCGCTTGTCAAAGTGGTACTTCAAGGCAAGTCTCCGCGCGATCGAGCCAACGAGCTTGTTAGCGGCACGAAACTGATCGATGTAGCCGTTCGCAAGCAGCTCGCCGAAGGTGGATTAGCAGCCATTGCCAAATCCAATGATCCTCTGATTGTTCTCGCTCGCAATATGGAAGATGAATACCGTCGCTTGCGAACGATCAATGATGAGCTGGAAGAACTCGAACGTCAGGCCTACGCAAAAATTGCCGAAGCCAAATTTGCAATCGAAGGTGACAAGGTTTATCCCGATGCAACGTTCACTCTACGTCTCGCATTTGGAACGGTGAAAGGTTATGAAGTCGATGGCAAGACGGTCCCAGCCCACACTTCGATGGCGGGTGCTTTCGATCACGAAAAGAACCACGGTGCAGCCGACCCATGGATCCTGCCCAAGAGTTGGCATGCGGCCAAAGACAAAATGAAAGGTTCCACACCTTTCAACTTTGTTTGCACGGCCGATATCATCGGTGGTAATTCTGGATCACCGATTCTAGATCGCGATGGCGATATGGTCGGGATTATTTTCGATGGAAATATCGAAAGCCTCACGGCGGACTACTACTACACCGATAAAGTATCGCGAGCCGTCGGTGTCCATATCGCGGCTGTACTGGAAGCCCTTCGCACCATTTATGGAGCACCGGGGCTTGCCGATCAAATGGGCAAGTAGTTCAATCTTTTGAATCGTATTGGCCCCTTTGTCGATCTCGTCCATCGATTTCGCCAAAGGGGCCATTTTTCATTCGCACCAGAGAGGCGAGAAGAATGTTTCACAGCATAGCGGCCGTCGTCGGAACAGGCTTCATTGGACCGGTCCACGTTGAAGGTTTAATCCGCGCCGGGGTTCGTGTAGCGGGCATCTTGGGATCGAGCCCTGAAAAGTCCAAAGCAGCTGCAAATCAACTGGGACTCGAACGCGGCTATGCATCGTTGGAAGAGTTGCTTGCGGATCCCAATGTGCAGGTCGTTCACATCGCCTCACCCAACCGAGCACATTATCCCCAGGTCCTGCAGTGTCTCGCAGCGGGCAAGCATGTGCTTTGCGAAAAGCCATTAGCGATGAACTCGCAGGAATCGCGAAGCCTCGTGGATGCCGCCACTCAAAGCGGTCTTGTGTGTGGGGTCAATTACAACATTCGCTTTTATCCACTTTGCATCGAAGCTGCTGCTAAGGTTCAACGTGGTGAACTCGGAACGCTATTTCATATCACTGGAAGCTACACCCAAGATTGGTTGCTCCATTCAACCGATTTCAATTGGCGAGTCAAATCCGAAGAGGGTGGTCCACTCCGAGCGTTGGCCGACATTGGAACGCATTGGTTGGATTTGATTCAAAACATTTCGGGTTTGGAAGTGGAATCGGTGGTCGCTGATCTCCAGACTGTTTACCCCATTCGCAAGACTCCTATCGGAGGTGCCAAGACGTTTACGACTGGGCATGAAACAACGGCTTTGGAAAACACTCCGGTCGATACGGAAGACTATGGCTGTGTCATGCTTCGGTTTCGCGGAGGTGCGCACGGAGTTCTCTATGTCTCGCAAGTCACCGCTGGAAAGAAGAACTCGCTCCAGTATGAAATCGCTGGCGAACGATGTTCGCTATCCTGGAATTCTCAATCACCCAACCGTTTGTGGATCGGAAGGCGTGATGCCGGCAATACCGAATTGATACGCGACCCATCTCTAATGAGCCCTGAAGCGCGGATGCACTCGACCTATCCTGGCGGGCATAACGAGGGCTTTCCTGATACCTTCAAACAACTCTTCCGAAGCTTTTACTCTTACATCGAATCCGATCGCAAAGCTCAACCAAGATTTCCTTCCTTCCAGGATGGGCATCGCGAGATTCTCTTGTGTGAAGCGATTCTGGAAAGTTCCAAACAGGGCACATGGATAACCGTTGCCAAGAACTGATCATACGAGAAAGCAATCAACGCTTGTTTTTCGCCATGGTGGATCGTTTAAGCGTCTAACAACGAAAACGACTCTTGTTCCGTATAGATCGGCCCGTGCTTTGTGAGGTCGCTCGAGTAGATCACATACCGATCGACATGCATCGGTTCGACCGAAAGATTGCGATGGGTCTCTAACCAATCACGAATCTTGTTTCGATCTACGAAGGGCTTGATACGGGCCAAGGTTACATGGGGTCGATAAGCGCGACGATCCAACGAAAACCCGGCATCCACAAGATGCTCGGCGAGTATCCGATGCAGCTCCAGAAGCTCTGCGTTTTGAAGCACATTCACCCACAAAATCGATTCGCGATCTTGTCCTTCGAACGCGCCGACTCCGCGCAAGGTGAGACTGAAAGTCCTTGACGTTACTTTGGAGATGGCGTTTCGAACTGCCGCGAGGGAGCAATCACCTAAAAAATGGAGCGTCAGATGCAAGTTTTCTGGAGTGCCCCATCGCACCCCAGACTCTTCCCAATCCATGACGTTTCGCAAAGCATCCTTCACGAAGGATGCAAGTGGGATTCCGATGAAAAGTCTCATCCTACTGAAACTCTAGTTCGGCAACTTTTTAATACGAATATTTCTGAAAAAAGTGGTGCTATCTGGATCGTGAGCTTGCAGAGCGATTGCACCATGCGAGACGACGCGTTCTTCGCGACCCTTCTTCCGAACAGGCTTGGGTTCTTCGGTGTAATCGATGACGACTTGGTCCTTGATCCTGATCGTAATATGCTTGTTTTGAACCACGACATGCATGGGAAACCATTCGTCATCCGGAACTGGAGAATCCTTTAGATCCACCACATCCACGAGACTTCCCGTCTTCCGTGGATCTTTGGCAAAGGATGTATTGATCTGGACCTCATAGCCCTTTTTCAATGCTCCAGGTCCGCGATCTTGGGTATGAAAGAAAACACCCGAATTGGCATTTGGCATCGTCTTCACTTCGAGTTGAAGCTCAAAATTCTTGAGATCGGCAAAGCCATCGCGAATACAAAACAAGTGAGCCATTCCGCCACTCGCTTTGAGCTCGCCATTTACCACGGAAAAGGACTCTGGCTTTTCATTGGCTTTCCAACCATCGAGCGACTTGCCGTCGAATAACGAAACCCATTCTTCTTGACCATGGGAAGTCGTCCCCATCGTCAACACCCAACCGAGAGTCAATCCCAACCACACACTCTTCATAGTTCGCTCGCCTTTCCAACTACCTGTGATTCGATGGACCTATTCTAATCCAAAGCGAACGTCGAGGGTCATGGGTGTAACCGCAATTCATGATCGAGAAATTAACGATCCATGATAGGCCTTGCCACTCATGCCTCGAGGTTTTTGAAGCGTTTTGGGCCGCGAAGTCTATGTTTGAGTCGAAAGAAACCAGAGACGAGTTTGATCAGCAGAAGTAGATTGCTGATCCAAACGATGCCGACCAATACATAAGGTATTTGGACGATGTGCATAGGAATCGCAGCGAAGAAAAAGAAACGCGGTCGTACCAACCAACTGTAGGGCACGTTGAGCGAATTGCGAATCATGGCGATCGTCAGCACGCCGATATAGAGCGCAATGAACAATGCACCAGGTAAGACCTGCAGATCGACGGGTGTCGACATCATCAAGGCGATAGCGACTACCGTGACGACCGCTTGATCACAGAACGAATCGGTGAAGCTTCCTCTGGGACTTTCGATCTGTTGATAACGCGCCAATGGCCCATCGATTCCATCCAAAAGAACGTGTAGGGCCAGCATCGTCACGCCCGTCCATTTCCATCCCCAATACCACAAGGGACCAAAGGCAATGCCACATGCTAACGACAAGGCAGAGAGATGATCGGGATGCACGCGCCACTGAGTCAAGAAATGCAACAGGGGGAACAGGAACTTCCCCCGCAATTGTTGCCCCCATTCCATCCATGCTCGCTCGCCAGACGAATAACAATCTCCATGCATCGTCTGATGGCTATCGGGAACATCCTCCTGCGTATCCTGTTGCATATCTATCGGACTCGAAAAGGTACAGGTGCGAAATCCAAATGTCGGATTCCACTTCCCGGATTATAGAATCGATAGCGATCAAACCGATAGCCATCGACCGGAACATGGGTGTGCCCAAAATAGATATTCTCAACACCATCTAATGCATCGGGCTGAGCGGCGCTCAAGAATTGGAGCAACTTGCGGCTAGTCTTTTCCGGAGTATGAAGAAATTCTGGGATGGTGCGATGCAATCGCGTTTGAAGCAAGGTTGCATAGAGAAGGTTGCCAATCTTTCCGCGCGGCTTCTCTTCATGAAATTTGGCGCGAAACTGATCGAGCGCCAGCATCGACCGCCCCGCATCGATAACGTCTCCATGCAAAAATAAATCGGGGCCTTGCTCGAACAGGAGAGGACTCCAGCTAAAACGTTCTTGTTCTTCTTGAACGCGATTCAAAACCGCTTGAAAGCGAGGGTGGCAATCGTGGTTGCCAAGCAAAAAATGCCAGTGCGTTCGATCATGATTTTGAACCGCAGCGGTCAACCAACGATAGGCCGCCTCCAAGGTTGCGTCAAAATCACCGACGGTACTCCATCGCAGATCGAAGATATCGCCGCCGAGAATCACTCGGTCACATCCGCTCAAACTCGGAAGCAACTCCTCCCAATGCGCTTGGCCGTGGGACCGATGACTGAACAGGTGAAGATCGGTTAGGAAAATACCATTCATAGTGGATCCACGCTGGACATTCTTAGACCAAAGCCTGGTAGCCAGAAAATCCAACCATCGGCCAGAACCACACTGCCGAAGTGGACAATCCTTATCCTCGCTGCAAATCGTACACCAATTCAGGGCTCATTTCATGATGATATCTGTTCTTCACGGTCTTTTCAGGTTCACCTGCTAAAATGGTTGTGAGAATGCGTGCTATCTGAGGGGGAGTGGGCGTCGGTTGGGTTGGGAACGATTCGGCAAGGAATGAGGAGGAAACCGTTGAGAGTTCTGGTAGTGGAAGACGAACCTGATCTACGTCGCGTTATCGTTCAAGCGCTCGAGGAAAATGGGTATGCCGTGGATTCGGCTCCCGATGGCGAAGAAGGTCTGCAAAAAGCGATAAGTTGGGAGTACGACGTCGTTCTCTTGGACATCATGATGCCCAAGAAGAATGGATGGGAAGTTCTTCGGGAATTGCGAAAACAACGCAAGACTCCTGTCCTGATACTGACCGCCAAGGACACGATCCATGATCGAGTTCGGGGATTGGATGGAGGCGCTGATGACTATGTCGTCAAACCCTTCTCGATCGCCGAACTGTTAGCTCGCGTCCGAGCCCTGATTCGAAGGTCGATGGGTGAATCCGACGCGGTGCTCACCATTGGCGACGTGGAGATCAACACGACCGATCGAACGGTTCGAAAGAATGGCGAACTAGTTCCGCTCACGGCGCGTGAATATGGCTTGGTCGAGTACTTAGCAATGAATCGCGGAACACTGGTCACTCGAACCAAGATCTATGACCATCTTTTTGGTGAAGATGACGATTCACTTTCCAACTTAGTAGACGTTCACGTTTCGCATATTCGTAAAAAGCTTGGTCCCGATTTCATCGAAACGCGGCGAGGACACGGGTACATCGTTCATGGCTAGATCGATACGAAGCCGATTGCAATGGTGGTATGGAGGCATTCTGATCCTGGCCTTGCTAGGTTATGGAACGCTTTTCTACTTGCCATTGCATTGGGGTATCGTTCGTGAGATCGACACCGAATTGTTGGGACATGCTCGTGTTCTCGAAGGGATCGTAAGAAACTATCGCGAACGTCCAGGGCCACCTTTTGGCCCTGAGTTTCGACCTCGCGGCCCCGATGGTATGGGACCTGAAGGACGTCCTCATGGCATGGGCCCCGAGGGTCGGCCGAATGGAATGGGACCTGAAGGTCGTCCGCCAGGAATGGATTTTCGTCCCTTTCCAACCGATCCGCCTTTTCCG
Organism: Pirellulales bacterium; assembly: GCA_046349875.1. Lineage (GTDB taxonomy): Bacteria > Planctomycetota > Planctomycetia > Pirellulales > Pirellulaceae > JAXMBN01. Next base: position 48,463 of record JAXMBN010000025.1, on the reverse strand, counting down.
CCAGACGCTCAATTCGATGCTCCCCCGCAGTCTCGCAAGGCCTCTGAAAACAGTCCAGACTTCGTCGGGCCATTACCAGAACCTCGTGATGGACGAGGGCCCGGCAATCGTGGCTTTGATCGCCCAGGAGATCGACGCGAAGGTCACGATGGTCCAGACCGACATGATGGTCGCGAGGGACCTGATCGACGCGAAGGCCCCGACCGACGCGAAGGCATGGATGGCCGAAGAGGAATGGACCCACGATGGATGGGTGAAGGGCGACGGGATCTGCGTGAGCCTCCGAACATAGTTCAATCGGAGATTCGTTCCCTTTTTGGTCCCGACAGCGTGGAACGACTCCAACGATCGCTCAACTTGCCGCCAGGTCCCGCACATCCCTTTGCGGAACAACCTTACTTTGCAGTCTTCGATGCAGAACATCAATTGATTCGCTCGACCGCCGATCAAGCCATGGCGATTTCTTGGGTGGAGCCAACGCGTCCTCTGTTTTATCACTTCCGAGATCAGCATCGAGAGCTCGTACTCCAAGGCCCACGGGGCACCCTCATTCTCGTCGGGCGCGATATTCGGCGTCCTCGCGAGTTTCTCTTCGGTATGTTGACTACGGTGGTACTCACAGGCTTTGGAATCCTTGCGATCGGTCTGATCGGAGGAGCCTTTCTATCCAAGAAGTTACTCAACCCGATCGACAAGATTTGCCAAACCGCAACCAAGATCGAAGGAGTGAACCTTCACGAACGGATCGACGTTCAGCATATGGATGTTGAACTTCAGGGATTGGCCAAGATTTTGAACGAGATGTGGGATCGCTTGCAACATTCCTTTCAGCAGCAGGCGCAATTCACGGCGGATGCATCTCACGAACTGCGTACTCCCTTAGCGGTTCTTCTCTCTCACTGCGAACTCGCTCTCTCGCGGCCGAGGCCCGCGCAAGAGTACACGCAAACGCTGGAAACTTGCCAACAGGCAGCTCGCCGAATGAAGTCCTTAGTCAATGATTTGCTTTTACTGGCGAGGTCGGACGCAGGTGCATTGGAACTCGAGCGTGAATCGATCGATCTCCATGAACTAGCGCAAGAGGCTGTCGAAGCATTAGGGCCCCTATCACAGTCTTACCAAGTTCAATTACATCTTGAAGGTAACTCGGCACCATGCCTGGGCGATGCGGCACGACTGATGCAAGTGCTCAACAACTTGCTTAAGAATGCGATTGCCTACAATCATCCTCAAGGCAACGTATTCGTTCGAACCTCGATGGACGAACAGCATGCCCTTCTTGAGGTTGAGGATACGGGCTCGGGGATCGACGCCAAGGATCTCCCTCGATTGTTCGATCGCTTCTACCGCGTTGATGAAGCGCGAAGCCGTGATACAGGCGGAAGCGGACTTGGACTAGCCATCAGCAAGAGTATCGTCGATGCCCATCACGGCACGATCGAGGTTACCTCGCAGGTGGGTACGGGAAGCAAGTTTCTCGTCAAGATTCCAAGGTCTTTGTAATTCATCACCAACTTGACTCGTCACCATCTCATAGAGACTCGCATTTGATTGTTATCACAACGCGAAGCGTATTTATCACAACCCGACGCGTAAGCGAGGGACTGACTTTTGCAGTGTTTTTGCTATGTCCGAGACATTCCTAGCTAACGATACTTGGTATGAACAATGCCGTCCCTCGCTGACGCTTCGGGTTGAGAAAACCACGGCATTCCAGACGCCGAACGCTCATTTGCGCAACTTCAAAACTGACACTTCGGGTTGTGAAAATCAAGACTTTCTACACGCCGAACGCTCATTGGCGTAACTTCAAAATTACCGTCTCGGCTGCCCAAGGACCTTTCAAAATGGAACCAGATCCAGGGGGGAAAATCGGCCTTGGATTCCGCGATGGTTTCTCAGTCCTGCAACTTGAAATCAATTGTTGTAACTTTTTCATGAAACGGGGATCCAACCTTAGAAACAGCCAAAACTACTTTAGGGAGGATTTCCAAATGAGCCATGCAAAAGAAGTAACGCTTTCGACTTTTGAGCAAGAGGTGTTGCAGTCGGGGGTGCCGGTGGTCGTCGATTTCTATGCCGATTGGTGTGCACCATGCCGATTGCTCGGCCCGGTGCTTGATCGGATTTCAAACGCCTACGAAGGTAAGGCAAAAGTGGTAAAGGTCAACGTAGATCGCGAGCCCCACTTGGCATCGCATTTCCGCGTATCGTCCATTCCAACGTTGATGTTCGTCAACCACGGAGAGATCGTAGGACTCTCGAGCGGTCTCGCATCCGAAGCCGCGATCAGCAACACATTGGAAAAGCTTGTTCAAGTCACTGCGTGAGACCTGAGCGCCAAATCGGTTCCTCATCCGTTTCATGTGATGGAGGGATATCTCCAATTTTACAGGAACGCTACCTTGGAAGCGATCCTTCTTGCCAGGACACCATATCCGCCTTAGCGTTGCAGGGACGATTCCTGTTCGGCACCATTGCCGCTGGTTACAATAGAGCCTGATTGATTCCTGCCCGCTCTCAGAGAGAACACCTTCCATGAAACGACTAGCACTTGCCCTGTTGAGCTGTTCGATCCTATCCTTTTCAGTTGCAACGATTCAAGCTCAAGAGAAGAGCGTTCGTCCGGGTGTGAATGATACGTTTCGCGATCCCAATGTTGGTGAGTTTGTAGAAAAGTTCGAGATAGAAAGCCGCGAAGTCTTCTCAAAGCGAGATACCATTCTCAAATCACTGTCCTTATCTAAGGGGATGGTGGTTGCGGACATCGGTGCTGGGACCGGTCTGTTCACTAGACTCTTCTCAGATGCAGTTGGCAAAGAGGGTCAGGTTCTTGCTGTCGATATCGCGCAGAACTTTCTGGACCATATTCAGAAGACTTGTCGTGAAACGTCGCGTGCCAACGTACAAACGATTCTCTGCACAGCAGATTCGACAGCGTTGCCTGCGAATTCCGTGGATGTTGCGTATATTTGCGATACCTATCACCACTTCGAATTTCCCATCAAGACGATGACGTCCCTTCATGCGGCTTTAAAACCTGGAGGCCGAGTGTATATGATCGATTTTCATCGCATCGAAGGGAAGAGCACCGATTGGACGCTCAAGCACGTTCGTGATGGGCAAGAAGTGTTTGAGAAAGAGATCTTGTCGTGTGGGTTCAAGAAGACCCGCGAGTTTAGTGACCTCCTCAAGGACAATTATTTCCTCGAGTTCACCAAAGTAAGTCCATAGACTATTCCAAGCTCGAATTAATGCTCGGTTGTGGCAACGATGGAGAACAGAAAGAGCATTTCCCTAGCGATCTGCTGACATCGTTCATCGTAAACGACATTTTCATCCTGAGTGGAATCGGCTTGGCGAGGATCGTCAAAGCGAAGGGGAACTCTTAGATCGCAGCTCATCACAGCAGGGCATGCATCGTCGGCTTGTGCACACGTGAGAATGGCCGCATAGCCCTTTTCAGGATTGGGGGCGTGATCGAACCTTTTGGAATAACACTCCGTCGCAGACAAATCCTCGGCAGCGCGAACTGCATAAAGAGGATTCGTTCCGTCGGCACGAGCTTCCACTTGAAAACCGGCTCTTTCCAAAGCTTGGATGGCGCGACGATGAAACGCAGCCACCTCGATACCACCGGAATAGATTTCGATATGGGGCAGCCGAAACAATCCAACGCCAAGCTGAGCCCATACTTGTGCCCATTGGCTACGGCGAGAATTATGCGTACAGATGAACGTTAATTTTGCAGGCAAAGATCGATTCAAATGATCGCGGACATACTTTGCGATCTTCTTCAGATCGGCCGCTCTAGCCGCTGAAATCATAGAGAACTCACCGAGCCTCGTCGCCACATACTGCGCTAATTCGGGATAAAGCTTGGCCATTCGGAATCCCCCTTTCCTATTCCCAATGATCAGCCTTAGAAAATATACAATCCCTTCCGAACTGATTTTTGCAAGGGGCGAAAGATTCTTACGGAATCATTCGTTTTCGCCCGAATTCGTTGGTTTATCTAGAAAAGCTCGTAACTTGGCTCGTAAGGTGGGTCGACTGATTCCAAGCCATTCTGCAGCCTTTTGTTGGTTGCCTTCTGTAAGGCGAAGGACACGTTGCACCAAAATTCTATCAAACTCACCGATACACTCGCGATAAGCGGTGAACCGCTTCAACTCCAGAGTGGATTCCATCTTGGCTCCAAATCCAGCCCATGCATCGGGTCCAACAGGCTGTGCTGCGACGATTAACTCCTCCGTCGCCTTATTGTTGACCAAAACTTCCTCGGGAAGAAACTCTTCAAGCAACGTTGGGCCTGTCGATGCGATCATGGCCTGCTTGATCACACTTTGCAATTCTCGAATATTTCCAGGCCAAGAATAGGACTGCAACCGATGAATGGCTTCTTCCGCAATCGTTTCTACATGGGTTCCGAGTTGAGGATTAAATCGAAATAGAAAGTAGTGCGAGAGCTCTGCGATATCTTCCACTCGATCTCTTAACGGAGGTAACTGCACTGTTACGCCGCGCAATCGATAATAGAGATCGCGTCGAAACTGTCCTCTTGCAATCATCGCTTCTAAGTTTTGATGTGTTGCTGCAACAATTCGGACATCGGTCTGAATCACCTCATTCCCACCCACTCGCTGGATTTCACCATCTTGAAGGAGCCGGAGCATCTTGGCTTGAGTTGCCAATGGCATGTCGCCAATTTCATCGAGAAAGATCGTTCCTTTATGGCACTGTTCGAACTTGCCAATCCTACGTCGATCTGCGCCGGTAAATGCTCCCTGTTCATGCCCAAAGAGCTCGCTTTCGAGGAGATTTTCAGGAATCGCGGCACAGTTGATAGCAAGGAAGGTCGAGTTTGCACGTCGACTATGATGGTAGATCGCTCTTGCAATCAGCTCCTTTCCGGTCCCGCTTTCTCCGAGTATTAAGACATTGATATCCTGAGGAGCAATGCGGCCAATATTCTTGCAAATTTCTTGCATGCTTCGACTTGCCCCGACGATTCGATCGGAGTCCACTGCCTTTGATTCCAGTTGAGTCACCGCCGCCGGCAACCTCATGGTCTGACTTATCTTCAAAGCCTGCCGAACAATTGTTTGCAGATGATTTAGGTCCAGTGGCTTTACTAAATAATCAAAGGCTCCCATCTTCATGGATTCGATAGCAAGTTGCGTGGTGCCGTGCCCAGTGATAAAGATTACTAGCGCCCGAGGGTCAATCTGCCTTATTTTTCGAAACGTATCGATACCAGAGTCGGTTCCAAGGCGAATATCGAGTAGGACGACGTTTGGCCCCAAGTCCATAAAGGCATTGACTCCACCCTCCGACGTCGCTTCGACATGAACTTCAGTAGCATCGTCCTGAAGTACTTGTTGAATGGCAGTACGAATTCCAACTTCGTCGTCGATCACGAGCACAGATTCCATTACAAACTTTCTAGGCAACTTGTGAGGAAGCACTTGATTGGGTTGCGATCGGCAATTCCACTCGAAAGACGGCTCCGCCTTGTGATTGGTTTTTGGCCACGATTGTTCCGCCATGTTGCGTTACTATCCGATGACACAGCGCCAACCCCAGTCCCGTCCCGCGCTCTTTCGATGTCACGAACGGTTCAAACAGCCGTGGCAGAATCGAATCCATGATACCTTTTCCGTTATCACGTACCTCTACAGCAACGCGTTGCTTTGCATCCGACTGGAAGGCTTCGATACTGATGACCCCACCTTGATCCATCGACTCTACAGCGTTGATAAGTAGATTTACGAATACCAAATGCAATTGTTCAATATCACCATTGACCAAAATCGGCGAATCGTTTGGAGCGAAGCAGATTTGAACTCGATTTGAGATCGCTCTCCCGCTCACTAAGGTAATGGCACGTTGAAGGGGTATCGCCAGATCGTGGATTCGACAACTTAGACCGGAAGGCCGCGAGAAATCTAACAGACCTTGAATGGAATTCTCCATCCTGCTTATCTCACTTAATATCAACCGAAGATTCTCTACTTCCACCATGCCCGATTCCGTTCGATTTTCGGCATGCTGAAGGAGGAGCTTCACGGAGGTCAGTGGATTTCTAAGCTCGTGGGCGACCCCTGCAGCAATCTCGCCAACCGCGGCGAGCTTTTCCGACTGAACAATTTCGAGTTCAGCACGCTCCAACTCACTCGTCATCCGCTGAAATTGATTGATTACTTTCTCACTAAGGCGCTGAACTTCAACGAGATTATCCCCTCCCTTTAATTCATATTCTCCAACCGTGTAAACGGTGTTGGAAGCCGCGCTTCTCAACGTTACAGCCAATGTCGAAAGACGTCGCTGCAATCTCGATGTAATGCGCCAACCCACGAAGCAACCTAGCAATGGCCCAAGGATAACGGCCGTATTTCGCGCCGTCATGATTCGATCTCGAATCAACTGCTGTCGTAAGTCTTCCTCTGCGATGAGCTTTCCATTGTGCTTTCTTAATTGCAGCGCAGCATCGCCAATCCTCTGCAGCGCACCTGCCACTGTACGTGACAAAGAAGAAACGACAACCTGCGAATCGACTGCTCGGTCCACTTCGGACAATCGAGACATTTCTTGCTGAATTACTTCCCAGTGAAGATCCATCTCATAAAGGAGTTTCTTTTCCTCTTCTGTTATCGACACCTCATGCAAACGTTGAATCGAACCATGAAGGAGATCTCGATTGGCCATCCAAACTGACTCAAGCTCCTTCATAGATTTGGAATCACCCAACATGGAGGTGACTTTCCAACTCGTTGCTTGCAGATCCCCTGCGGTGTCGATTGACGTGACATTCTCTCTCAAGATTCGCTTCTGCGATGACTCGGCATAAGAGAAGTAGATACTTGTTGCAATGCTAATGGAAAACCATACGGCGATGACCATCACCGCCGGTGGCAATACATGCTTCCACATAGACGACTTATTCCCTTAAACGACTCTTCTCCAAAATGCTCTTACGATCAGCGACACTGTAGCAAACCGTATTCCACCGCCCAATAGCCGCAAATTGCCTATTCTTGCAATTTCAATTCAGGAACCAGCTATTATCCATTCGTCACCGCCTTTTCAATGAAAAGTTTTTTACTTCCATCGACAACAAACTTTCCATTCGACCATGGAACCTCAACGTTTTTCTAAGCCACGCACTGACTTATGACCATGGCACACCATTTGCATCGACGATTGCAAGAAGGAGGATGTACCATGGATGTATCTTACATTGTGCTCGACGAACAAAATCTTTACTACGCAAACCACCTAGTTTCGCAAACTGTTTCGAAGCCCCTTCGACAAAATGCGCCTTCGATTTGGCGCAGCGATTTTCGGAGTACCTTCTTCGTTGCTGTAACGAGATCCCTCCGCCGCATGAAACGAATAGCCAAACCCTGGTATCGAAAAGCGGATTCAATCAGTAGCTCCCGCAACGGGTAAATGCCCTGCCACGACCTCCGACTCCTGTTGCGGGAGCTGCCTCTCTCTGCGTCTATTTGTAAAGGGAAATCCAAATGGTTTCTGTCATCATCCCTGCACTGAATGAAGCGCGAACCATCGCCTTTGTGATTCGATTTGCGTTAGCGTGTCCTCTCGTTCGAGAGGTTATCGTTGTGGACGACGGTTCTACCGACGCAACCGTAGAGATATCGCTGGAAGCTGGCGCCAAGGTAATTACCAGCTCTTTGCTGGGAAAAGGCGCTTCGATGAGCGACGGAATACGCGAAGCGAACGAAGAGATCATCCTCTTTCTTGATGGAGATCTCGAAAATCTCCCTGACCGTCTGATCGAAAAGATGGTTGCCCCAATCCAAACTGATGAAATCCAGTTCGTAAAGGCGAGCTTTCGTCGACGTGCTGGTCGGGTCACATCGTTAACCGCTCGTCCCTTACTTCAAACTTTCTTCCCTGAACTTACGATGATTGCTCAACCTCTGGGTGGAATTATTGCTGCCAAGAAAGATATCCTTGCAACAGTATCACTTGAATCCGATTACGGAGTCGATTTAGGCTTGCTCATCGATATCCATATGAAAGGCTATCGCATTGCGGAAGTCGACGTTGGGTTTATTGAACATCGCAGCCAGGATCTCCATGCACTCGAAGGAATGGCACGGCAAGTAACGCGGACCATTCTTCATCGCGCTCTTCTCCATAATCGCCTGACTCCAACGCATGTTGCCATGATGGAGGAGAACGAACGCCATCATAAATCCATCCTTAAGAATGCAGTTCGTACGTCTGGAGCTTCCGCGCGATTTGCACTTTTTGACATGGATGAAACGCTGATCCAAAGGAGATTCATTCTTGAGTTGGCGCGTCGTACGCATCGTACCGAGAGAATCCTCGCTTACCTTGACCGTCCCGATCTGAATGCAGTCGATCGCACACTCGCGATCGCAAAAGTCCTTCAGGGAATATCCCAGTCAACCATGATTGATGTTGCAACACAAATCCCACTTCAGGCAGGCGCAATCGAATCTGTTCGCGAACTCAAGCGGCGAGGTTATCACGTTGGCATTATTAGCGATAGCTACTTCATAGCCACCGAAGTTGTTCGGCGACGGGTCTTCGCTGATTTCTCACAGGCGCATACGCTAAGATTCGAAAACAACGTCGCCACGGGCGAACTTGAGATTTGTCGATCGATGGTTGAATCAAGGCACTGTCGGAAGCACTTGTTTTGCAAGGCGAATGTCGTCGTGCAGCTTGAACGCGACTTTTCGGCCAAGCGTCATGAAATGGTCGCAGTAGGCGACAGCGAAAACGACATTTGCATGCTGGGAATGACTGGGAACTCCTTTGCTTTCCAACCCAAAACTCCTCGTGTAGCGCTCTCCGCGAAACAAACCCTACGTCACTCTCTTGAAGAACTATTCGATCATTTACCCGACATTGCAGGCGTGGGCGCACATTCCCACCTCTTCCGCTGGAAGATTCCAGAGTCGTCGGTTCTTCCAGCGGCATCCGAAAGTAGATAGTACTGAATGCGTAGCCACTTGCTTCAGCTCACTTTAGTGGCTCTGCGATTGCAAGATAATCGCTAAGTAGACACCGTAGAGCATCAGAAGAATCATTCCGCGCCGCCGTCCCAGCAATCCAGAAACGGGGGGAAAGATTGGCAGCAACACCAACAGGCCCATCACCAATGCGATGACGATTTGCTTCCATTCCACCTGTATCGGACAAATGAACGCGGCCGATGCGACGATGAATAGTCCATTGAAGATGTTGCTTCCAAGCACGGTTCCTAAGCCTATCTCATCATGACCACGCAGTTTGGCAATCAAGGTCGTGGCCAGTTCCGGAACGGAAGTACCAATCGAAACCACCGTGGCTCCAACCACAAACTCAGACACGCCAAACGACAGAGCGATACCACGAGCCCCGAGCACGATCAAGTTGCCTGCCAAAACCAAAGCAGCAAGTCCTAATATACATGCCCCCACAATCCTCCAAGGCTTGTGCTCGCCCAAGACTTCATCCGCCGCGCTTCGCTGACGCCGAGCCTCTTGCACGGATAGAAAGATCCAAATCGCAAAAACCGAGAACAAGATCAAACTATCGATGCGAGTCAGCTGACCGTCCAGAAAGAGGAGTCCTGTCAAAACAGGCACGAGGAAGGCAATGGGATAGTCGCGTCGGATGCTCCCACGCGGCGATTCAATAGGTGATATCACCAATGCTAAAGCCAAGATCAACCCGACATTGACCACGTTGCTTCCCAGTGAATCCCCAAGGGCAATTTCGGGAGTTCCCGCTACCGAAGAACTGATGGATACGGAAAACTCGGGGCTCGACGTTGCAAACGCGGCAACCGTTGCTCCTACAATCCCAGCGGGGATGCGCAGCCAAGTCGCTAACCCGACCGATCCTCGTACAAATAGCTCTCCACCCAAACCTGCAAATACAACTCCAAACAATAGCCAGACATAATCCATCATGAGATGAATCCCCAATTCAAATACCACTTGTTAGATAGTGGGTAATGGAAAAGAAAGAGATATTGCCGCTACACCTTAGACCAACTAGAAACCGACGTTGCCAAACAACATCATCACCAAGCGAGTACGCTCAGCCTGTCTTGGGCTAGGTCACCAACCGCCGCCGTTGGAGATAAAGAGCACGAGATACAATGCATTCTCGTGAATGGGTCGAAAGCCTTTGGCGTTTTGCACGATGGCCCTTTGGAAGCACGAACAAGAAAGTGCGTAATAGTACTAGCGTAGCACGCTTTCCGTACACTCGCAAGTCATCGAAATCCGCATCGCAAATCAAGTCTTTTCATACTCAATCTCATGCGTGCTGCGAATGATTGGTTCGTGCAATGGGATCTCCACTATCCGCTCCATCCAACACGCTTCGAACCGATTTGATGAATTCTTTCGGCCCAAATGGCTTTTGCAGGAACGCTCCAAAGTCTTTTCCGATCCCAAGCTCACTGAGCGTTTCATCACTATACCCACTCATAAACAGAATCTTGACCGCTGGGTATTCGGCACGAAGTATCTCCGCGAGCTCCCTGCCTCCCATTCCCGGCATGACAAGATCGGCTATCAGAATATCGGGAGCGGATTGCATATGATGAACCCATTCGAGCGCACTGATCGCGGTTGCCGAGGCCACCACTTTGTATCCTGCGGCTTCAAGAGTAAGTTGCAAAAGATTGCGGACGTTGTCTTCATCTTCGACCAGAAGCACTCGCTCTGTTCCTGCTTCGTTGCTTGACCCAACGGGCTTGATCGGCGAGTCAATCGGCTTCACTACCGGAAATCGAAGTCGAAAGGTTGTTCCTTTCCCCAATGCCGATATCACCGAGATCACACCGTGCGCTTGGTTAACGATTCCATGCACCACAGCCAGTCCCAATCCCGTTCCTTTCCCCACTTCTTTCGTCGTAAAGAAGGGTTCGAAGATATGGGCCTGGACACTCTCAGGCATACCTCGCCCTGTGTCACTTACGGTCAACTCGACCATCGGGTCCGCAAGTTCTCCTACGTTTCCTCCCTCATTTCCTGCAGCTGTCAAAAGCCTGGTTTCGATCCGAATAGTTCCACCTTGCGGCATCGCATCGCGAGCATTCAAAACCAAATTCATCAGCACTTGATCCATTTGAGTCGGATCGGCCTGGATAATGCAGGGCTCTTTCGACAACTTCAACTCGAGCGTAATCGTTTCAAAGGTCAAACGCCGCAGCAAATCTTCGGCATTGAGTATCGCATCATTCAAATCCAACGATCGTGGAGCCACCATCGCACGACGGCTAAATGCTAGGAGTTGTCCCGTCAACTGCGTTGCTCGTGCTGCGGCCTGTTGCATCGACTTAAGCGACTCCAATTCTCGATCGGTGAGACTCGAAGATGTCAGCAGGAGTTCGCAGTATCCTTGAATGACGGTCAGCAAATTATTGAAATCGTGAGCAATTCCACCGGCGAGCCGGCCGATGGCTTCCATCTTTTGCGATTGGTGCAACTGCATTTCCAGACGATGGCGATCGGTAATGTCGCGGGCCATCGTTATGAGGCCAATAACTTTTTGATGGGTGTCCCGGAAAGGAATCTTGGTCGTAAGTACGGTGCGTTGCTTGCCGTTCTGCAACCATACCTCCTCGAACGATTGCTCTTGACCGGTCTCCATGATACGAAGCTCAATATCTCGGAGCTCCCTCGCTCGTTGCTCGTCATAGATCTGCTCATCACCCTCGCGCATGATAGCGCTCTGCGAGCGTTCGACATACGTGGCGGCCGTCTTATTGACCATGAGGTATTGGCCTTCTTTGTCCTTGACCATGACCGCATCGGTCGAATGGTCAATCACTGCAGACGCAAGCGCATTGGCCTTATGAAGATCGTTCACGTATTGCCGCAGCAAGACATAAATCAATCCCGCTGAAAGTGTAACAAAAAGTATTCCTTTGCTCGACGAAACCAAATAGCCACGAAGCGTCGACAGATCCGACCAAAGCAACGTGACGTCCGAGAATAAAATCCAACAGATGCCGAACAAGAAATAATACAGGGCGATCCGGGCAGGCACTCCGACCTTCGCATCGAGATACCTTCGAATGGGCATCTTGGATGGCTTTCGTTCTAGAAACGACCGCTGTGTCATCACTTTCACCTTGGTACGGGTTGATCCCTTTAATCTCGAATCGCCACTCTCGGTCTATCGTTCGATCTTTGCAGGGCAGGGCGAGACCATTGCCCAAGCGTCTTTACCGAGTCGCCTTCAAACCGCTCGCAAATTCCTTGAGCTTGGCTGCACCTTCGGGGTTCGCGGGCAAAGGACTATCCTGAAAGGCTGGCAACAGTTTGTCCCAAACCCCATTGAGTTCCGCCTGCATGTCGCCGGTGTTTGCAGTGATGACGACGACTGCATCCTGCTTGGGCATGACGACACAAAACTGCCCATCTTTTCCATCGCCCCGATAGGCTCCATGACGACATCTCCAAAACTGAACTCCATAACCTTGATCCCAATCGCGAGTCGGATCGCTGCCATTGCTTACCTGTTTCGATGTGGCTTGATCAATCCAGTCAGCAGCAATCAACTGCTTCCCATTCCACATCCCTTTTTGCAAATACAATTGACCGAATTTGGCGATATCTTCGGTGCAAAGATAGAGTCCGTATCCACCAATCGAATTGCCGTCTGGACTCGTATCCCATTGGGGCGCTGCGATGCCGAGTGGTTCAAAGAGACGAGGCTTCAAATAGTCCAAGACCGTTTGCCCCGTCACCTTGCGAACGATGGCGGACTGCATAAAAGTCGCAGGCGTGTTGTACTTGAAGTGAGTGCCAGGCTTGTGGGGAACAGGATGATTCAAAAAGGCCTTGATCCATTCCTTTTCCGTTCGAAGGTTGACCTCGTCCTGATGTCCTGTCGACATCGTCAATAAATCTTTTACCCTCATCGCTTTAAGATTACTGCTTGGTTCCGCCGGCATCTCCTCGGGAAAAAACTTGCTCACCGGGTCATCGATCGATAGCTTCCCATCAGCGACGGCCAAACCTACCGCCGTCGATGTAAAACTCTTGGACAATGACCAAAGGACGTGCGGCTTTGTTGGTGATTCAGGCGCCCACCATGCTTCCGCAACCACTTGTCCATGCCGAACCAACATAAAACTATGCATCGATTGAACTTGGCGATCTGCTGTCTCCAAGAACTGAAGCACTCCCGCCGATGAAACCCCTTGCGATTCCGGCGTGCTACGAGGCAGTGATTGTGCCACAAGTGCTTGAGCCATGAACAAGCTGGCCATTCCCAAACGTACGATCAAACCGAGCCCCATCAGGCGGCCAACGAAGATGCTACATTTCATTGCTTGATGCTCTTAAAAAAGATAGAGAGGAAGCCAATCGAGTCACTTCGGCATTCAAGCAACCGTTTGGAGTGAGCCCTATTCTAACGATTCAAATCGTCTGTTGGCTCATTCCACGAACATCGACGGGGTGAATTCCCTTTCCCAATTGACTATTGCATTGGATGGCCTGATAAACCCCTTCAACGCCCCTTCGGACCGCATTTTCCAGGCCCAATTCTCCCAGAGCCAACCAAGCCGCGATCGAAGCGGCCAAAACACAACCACTTCCATGCGTGTTATTGGCCAAAATCGTTGGCGTTACAATTTCTTCTTCTACGTCCGATCCCATAGCAAGAAAATGGTATTGCTGGTTCTCCATGCAACCCGCTTTCAGCAGAACGTTGCTAGCCCCAAAGCGCTGCAACTGTCGAATCGCCTCGAGGGCCGTTGATCTATCGACAATCTTCACACCAGAGAGCCGTTCTGCCTCATGCCGATTCGGAGTGATCAGAAAGGCTTGCGGTATCAAATGTTCGATGTAACTTCCAATCACATCATCCGCAACCAACGCGTGCCCATGCTTACTGACCAAGACTGGATCGATCACTTTTGGGCACGTTATACCACTTAGAACTTTCCCAATTTCCTCTACAACCTTGGCATTTCCCATCGCACCTGTTTTGATGACCTTTGGGGGAATGTCGGAACATACTGCTTGCAGTTGGGCCAAAATGATCTCTGGTGAGAAGACATCGACCTCAGTGACGCCTTGCGTATTTTGTACCGTCAGCAATGTGACCACCGACATTCCGTAGACGCCGAGCTGTTGGAAGACTTTCAGATCGGCTTGCAAGCCCGCACCTCCACTGGGGTCGGACCCTGCAATGGTCAGTGCCACAGCATCCATATTTACCATCAAGGCTCTCCAAGGATTTTGGTACCCATCTCCAAATTGCGCGATCGACTCTATGGATCGATATTGTAACGACCCAAACACTCGCTAGGAATTCAGATTCCATGGATCGATGTACGATGGTAACAGCGCCTTGCTCAACGCATACCTGCCATTTGGACCTGCCACTATTGATTAGGCAAGAATCTGCGAAACCAGCGACCCATGAATGTCGGTCAAACGATAATCGCGTCCTTGATATCGGTAGATGAGCCGCGTGTGCTCGAGCCCCAGCAGATGCAAAAGCGTTGCATTGAGATCGTGAACATGCACAGGATCGCGAGTGACACCAAAGCCCAATTCATCGGTTTCACCATGCACGTAGCCCGTCTTGAGACCTCCTCCGGCTAACCACAAACTATAGGATCGATTGTGGTGGTCACGGCCATCGTTGCCTCCTTGGACCATCGGCGTACGCCCGAACTCCCCTCCCCAAATCACGAGGGTATCTTTGAGGAGACCACGCTGCTTGAGATCTTGGACCAGCGCAGCGCTAGCCTGATCGGTTTCACCTGCATTCTTCTTGATGTCGGCCGTCAGATTGCCATGCTGATCCCAAGCTTCGTGGAACAACTGAACAAAACGCACACCTCGCTCGGCAAGCCGGCGAGCCAACAGGCAGTTCCGCGCATAACTTGGTTCTTTAGGATCTTTGATCCCGTAGAGCTCTAACGTCTCTTTTGATTCTTGCGACAGATCCATCAACTCGGGAGCACTCGTTTGCAATCGATAGGCCATTTCATAGCTTTGAATGCGGGCAGCCGTTTCGGGATCTCCAATGGCTTCCAAGCTTTTTTGATTGAGTTCTTGGAGCAGATCGAGCGACATTCGCTGGGATTCGCGATCGACGCCGTTTGGATTGGATAGATAAAGGACGGGATCACCTTTACTTCGAAACGGAACGCCCCCATACATTGTTGGCAAGAACCCACATCCATAATTGCTGGCACCACCACTGGTCCCTTTGGCACTTGTCAAAACCACAAACCCTGGAAGATCTTCAGCCTCACTTCCTAGTCCATACAACGTCCATGATCCAAAACTGGGGCGCCCAAACTGCTGCGATCCGGTATTCATCATGATCTGAGCAGGCGCATGATTCACCGCATCGGTTTGCATCGATCGAATCAGACAGATATCGTCTGCGATCTTTCCTAGATTTGGCAAGAGTTCGCTGAGCTCCATGCCACACTTTCCTTGCGGCGCAAACTTGTATTTGGGTCCTAACAGCGCTGAATTGGGGTTGATGAATGCCGCTCGATATCCCTTCAGCAATTCAGCCGGAGGCAATTGACCGTTTCGCTTAGCCAATTCCGGCTTCCCATCGAATAGTTCTAACTGACTCGGCGCACCCGCATGAAACAAATAGATGACCCGTTTGACCTTGGGTTCAAAGTGGGGATCCCGCGGAGCCATCGGTCCACTGCGCGTTCCCTGTTGATCCCATGCATGAAGACTCCGATCCTTCTGCGCAAGATAGGCCGCGGACAATCCTGCCAACCCAACGCCGCATTGACTGAAGAACAATCGCCGCGATAAAAATTGACCAACGGTTTGTGATGAAAGCTGATTCATGATCCACTAATTCTTGGTGATGGTTTCGTCGAGGTTCAATAGGACTCGGGAGAGCAGCGTCCATGCGGCGGCATCCTGCGGCGTTGTCCCTACTGGTAAAGTTGGCAACTTGGTCGCATCCCCACTCGCAATCTCTTTCGCATTCACCCATCCTTCTGCGATTCGCTTTCTTGCGTCTCGCAAAAAGTGAAGCATCGCTTCCTCTTCCGATTCGCTCGGAAGACGCGACACACAGAGTCGATACGCATGCTGAATGCGTTCCAACTCGGTATCGCCACCCTCTTTAAGAATGCGGAGCGCAAGCGCCTGCGCGGCCTCCACAAATATCGGCTCATTCCATCCCGTAAGAGCCGCCAAAGGCGTATTGGATCGAACGCGTCGTGCACACGAGAGATCACCATTGGGCGCATCCAAGCTAGTCATCGCAGGATCGGGCATCGAACGTTTTCGAAAACAGTACAGCGTTCGACGATAACGTTCGGGGCTTTGCGCGGCGGTCCAATACGATGGATAGACGTAGTTGTAATCTAAGACGTTTTGAGGGACGGGAGGAATCACACTCGGCCCTCCCATCTTGTCCACTAACAATCCCGACACACGGAGCGCCACATCTCGTATCACTTCCGCATCACAACGGAACCGAGGCCCACGAGCCAACCATCGATTCTTCGGATCGCGATCGAGAGCCTCAGGTTCTATGCGAGAACTTTGCTGATAGACTCCGCTCGTGACGATCGTTTTCAATAGATGCTTTTGACTCCAGTGATGCTCCATGAAATCGACGGCTAACCAATCCAAGAGTTCGACTTGAAGCGGTGTCGTCGTGCGATTTCCAAAATCTTCGGCGACATCGACCAAACCTTCACCGAACAAGGATTGCCACATTCGATTCACTGCTACACGCGCAGTCAAAGGGGAACGTTCACTGGCCAACCAACGGGCAAAACCGAGTCGATTGTTTTCCCAAGAGGGATCCCACGCGTGCAGAAATCCTGGGACATGCGGCTTTACTTCCTGCTTCCGTTTATCCCATTCGCCTCGATCCAACCAATGCGTGACTCGGACAAAGTCACCCGATCGTTCACGGAGATGCAATACGGAAGTTTCCGCTTGAGGATACTTCTTCCATGCTTGATCCATCTCCACCAATCGTTCAGGAGACCGTTTGTGATAACGAGCCCATGCTTCGACAACGTCGTCTGCATGCGCTTGCTCTTCATGAATCTTTGCAGCGTCCAACGCCAAGATGACTTGATGATCGATCGCTGGAGCGACTGGTGCAGCCGAAGCGGTAAGACTGACTCGGCAACAGCCGACCATCGCTCCCATTCGAAGAACTACTTTGACTTCTGAGCCAGCAGGAAGGTCCAGTGGTTTCTCGAACTGAACGACAGCGACGGACGCTTGATTTCGCCTTCCCACTCCTCGATCAGCCTTCCATGAGTTTTCGTCTTTACCATCGATCAGATGCGCAACAGGTCCTGTCGATCGTTTGTCTTGCTTCTGCTCCGGCTCTGAGAAGTCGGCGGTTGCGTGTACCAACTTTTGCTTTTCCCATTCTTTCTTCTCAGGAGTGCGCGTCAAAATTTCTAACTCGTGGATTTCCCAAGTTCCTTGCCCACTTCGGCCCGGCCCACGGAAGGGTAAATCCTCATGCGTCAAAACTTCCAACTGAACACCGGTCAGGCCCGTTCCCTCGTAGGCTCCCACGAAGAATACATCGCTACTGCTATGCCCCAACATCAGAATCGATTGATCCTGCAACTGCACGGGATGGTTTAGACCACTCACACTTTCCAGTTGGTGAAATGCCAAGGGACGCCACTGGGGTTTCGCAGCAGATAGCTCTTGCGACCATTTTGCGATCGATTCCTTCCAATCCCCATTCTCTTGCCGTATTGCTGCAATGGATTGTCGCAACGAATCTTCCACAGTTTTCTTGGCTTCCCATTGTTTCGCGTTGTAGATCCACGATTGCGATTCGTAGGCATTGTTCAAATAGGCGAACATGCCGTAATAATCCTCTTGCGTCAGAGGATCGAACTTATGGTTATGACATTGCGAGCACTGTGTCGTTAATCCAAGAACGGCCTTACCAACGCAGTCCATGCGATCGAACATCTCGAACATCCGAAACTGTTCTGGAACAATCGCTCCTTCTTCATTGAGCATGCTATTCCGCAAGAATCCAGTAGCGATCACTTGTTCTTGCGTTGCATTCGGCAAAAGATCACCACCAATTTGCTCGATCAAAAATTCGTTGTAAGGTTTGTCTTCATTCAAGGCGCGAACAACCCAGTCTCGCCATATCCATTGTTCGCGTCGTAAGTCCTTTTCATATCCATTGGTATCGGAGTAGCGAGCCACATCGAGCCAAACGCGAGCCCACTTTTCTCCATAGCGCTCGCTCTTCAGCAAACGCTCGAGAGTCGCTTCCAATCCTTCTTTCTCGAACGCTTCCAACTCTTCCAGGGTTGGGGGCAATCCAATGACATCCAAATAAAGCCTTCGACAAAGAACATGGGCTGATTCCCGAGGCGATGGTAACACTTTCTCTTGCGCCCAAACCTTCGAAACCAACTGATCGATTGGATGCTTGCCCTCCGGTTGTAGTTCAACCTTCCGCGGCGATTCAAAAGCCCAGTGAGCTTCATAAGGTGCCCCTTGCCGGATCCATGCCTTCAAGGTCTCGATCTGCTTAGGAGAGAGTGATTTTTTTTCCTCGCTAGGTGGCATCCGCAAATCAAGATCGGCGTGCTCTAGCCTCGCAATCAACGCACTCGCTTCCGGTTTGCCCGGAACTATAGCTGGAACCTTTGAATAACCTCCGACTAGTGCCGCTTCCCGCAGATCGAGTCGCAAGGCACCGGATCGTGAGTTGGCATCGGCTCCATGACAATGAAAGCAATATTCAGCAAGGATCGGCTGAATATCCCGACGATAAACTGCGACTGTTTCCTCGGATCTTGCACGAGGGTTCACCGTCATGAAAGTTACGGCAAAAGCAATGAGCGCAAACCTAGTCACCATAGGGCAATCGTCGCTGTGAGGAGGGGAATTGGAGGTAGGATCCTTTATTGTAGTCCAAAGAGCTTTCAGGGACATCGAGGCACTGGCATCCCAATTGACGAGGCTTGATCGATGGAAAATGCCTCGCTTTATGCGAATAACCCCTGATCTTCCCATTTTAACGACAAAGGCTTTTGGCAATTTAGGGAGTCTCCCTCGATTCGCTCAACCCACGCTAGCCCGTAGGCCGATGGAGAATTGGTGAAGGCGAGGATCAGGGAAGAGCCTGTGCCCATGACATAAAACGTATGGGGAGGGTAATTTCGTGGAATTCGATCGCAACCGATATTTTATGGTTGGAGTCCTGCTTTTCTTGATCGGGATTCAGTTTCGCATGATCGATTCATTCGTTCTGAACGAAAGCAGCACACGAGCCCTGCATCGCATCGCCAAGAACTCCCAGATCGCGAGCAACAATGTGGCGACCAACATGTACATGCAGGTTGCACCTTCGCCGAAAAAAACGGTGAAGCCACCCAATTGGCTCGGCTGGGCGTTACTAACGGTTGGTGGGGTAATCTCCCTACACGCAATGGTTCTACCCAAAAAGAAGTGACGGAATGGTTTTTCGGATCCGAAAAGCTATCGAAAACGGACGACGTTCAGCGGCCTTCTGGATGGTGGTCGTCGTGGCTACCGTTGGAATTGCGGTCAACTTAAGTTCGAGCCGTGGATGGCTTCCCTCTTCGGAATCATGGGCTGACGAAAATCGCGGAACCGCTCCGTCCGGTGCTAAGACCCATTTCCGCGAAGGAACCGAATTGGAAGACCTGCAAGGGAACTTCCGCATCGTGGGCGATCGACTCATCTTCGTCGAAACCACCACCAATCCTCGAACCTTCCGATGCTTGGAAAATCTTGCATTGCAGAGAGTCTATCAAGCCATCGTCGATGAGGATCGCGAAAAGAACTGGATCGCGCAAGGTCGCATCACCGAGTACCGCAACGAAAATTTCTTGCTACTCGAACGAGTCGTCCGCGCTCCCCAGGCAGATCCCTCTGTGGACCGCACTTCCCGCTGATCATCGATCGCTCAACATCCAACTGCGACCTATCGAATCTTCTGATCTGGCAATTGAGACTTGATCCCCTCATCGATCGGCATTCGATCGTTATCAAGGGAAAGTCCAACTTCAGCCATCTTCTTCGCGAGCTCCTTCTCAAGCTCGACCACCTTGCTTTGATAGGCCTCGTTGCGAATGAGGTTCACGTTTTCGGACGGGTCTTGAGATAGGTGATAGAGTTCGCTGAGATGGCGATCTGGTTTGCCATCTCCATGAGGATAGTGAATGTACTTCCAATCGGCTGTTCGCAAGCCGCGGATATTGGGTGTATAGGGAAACTGCTTCTCGTAGTTGTATTCATAGAACCAAGATGTTCGCCAAGTTTGATCGCCATTCTGCACTAGGTTTTTCCACGACTTGCCGTGGCACTCAGGAATCGCCGATTGGCCACACATTTCAAGAATGCTCGATGCAATATCGATGGTTAATACCTGTTGCGGAATCACTTTGCCACGAGGCAACGCTGGACCGGAAACGATCAACGGAATATGGATGCTAGGCTCGTGCATGGTGCGTTTATCCACCATTCCATGTTCGCCTTCCAAAAGTCCGTTATCGCCCATGAATACAATGAGGGTTCGATCGAGTTGCCCGGTCTTCTCAAGAAATTGAACGAGCCGTCCAACGCTATCATCAACGCTAAGCACGGTCCCCCAGTAAGCTCGCACCATCTTCTCGAAGTCGGCTACCGCTTCTGGTCGACGATCAGGAAAGTTCTTTCGCCACTCAAAAAGCGGGCCATAGATTCCGTGCCATGTATCCAGCCTCTGACGTATCCATTCTGGCTTGTCTTCTAGATGAAACGCCGATTCAGGGTAGGGCACCTTCACTGCATCAAAGGTGTGAGCATACTTTTCTTCGGGGAAGTAAAACGAGTGAGGTGCCTTATGACCGATGCAAAGTGCCCAAGGCTGTGATTCATTTTGTTGCTGTAACCATTGAATCGCATAATCGGTCACAACATGTGTGTAATAACCCTTGGGCGTTTCAGTATTCTTTCCATCGATCCTCCATTCGGTATCGAAGTACTTGCCTTGACCTTTGTGGGTTATGAAGGTATCAAAGCCGGGTCGCGGTCCATCGTTGTCCTCACCCATGTGCCATTTGCCGATATAACCGGTGCGGTACCCTGCTTTTTGTAGCAATCCGGGCCAATGAGGAAGATGCGATGGAAGCTCCGTAAAATTATCGCGCACACCGTGTCGATGCGCGTAGAGCCCCGTCAAAATGCTTGCACGGCTTGGTGAACAGAGCGACGTCGTGCAAAACGTATTGGCAAACCGTACACCGCTCGATGCAAGTCGATCGAGATGCGAAGTTCGAACATGCTTCGAGCCGTAACAGCCTATTGCATCGGGTCGTAGGTCATCGCAAAGTACGAAGAGTACATTTGTTTTGGGAGCGGCATTTCTTTCACCAGGCTCGCGATTCGCTTGAGCATCGGCGCGTGAAGCCACCACCCCCATGACAAGCATCATCGTCATGACTAACACCGCGATGATGCTTTGAAATCTTTGCATCTCTCCATACCTTCCTGGGCTAGATCCTAATTGTCTTGATAGAATCCCTTGCCTTCCAACTTGGCCTTGGCTTTGCGTTGGGCGTTTTGGGAATCTTCCATCAATTGAAGTTCGTAAAGCTCGTCAGCGATACCATCGTTGGGCACATTGGGATCGCGTTCCACGACGATCTGCCGCGTTCCAACTTCTTTGCCATCCACCAAGAGTACAGCACGGAACGTTCCATTGGTGATGGGTCGATTACCACCGAACCCAAAACCTCCTCCGAGCCCAGGCGGCAAACCTGCTCCACCCGCAGCACCACCTCCTGGCCCTCCAGCGCCGGGACCACCACCACCGCCTCCTGTACCACGCCCTCGTCCACCCGTCGGACCACCTTCTTGAGATCGCGGTGCAGGCCGCTCACCTGCATTGGATTCATCCGCCGACTTCTTCTTGGAGGTCGATCGGCCGGACGCGATTCGCTTGGTTCGGTAGCCGCTGCGCGTTCGGTTCTGGACGTCCCAATCCGCGACCGGGACTTCCGGCGTGGACCACCACCCGCACCGCCACCAGGACCACCACCCGCGCCTCCGCGTGGTCCACCTTCGCGCCCGGTACGAGGTCCAGCACTTTGCGTTAGATTCCAAACAGCGCGGTGCAAACCAGGTTCTTCGCTACCACGAATCTCTTGGATCATTCTTCCTTCGATATCGTAGATCTGAATCGCAACTTTCTCAGCCTTCTTAGGATTGGAATACCAAAGGCTCGCTCCTGCACTCGGATTTTCACCAACGAATTTTCGATTGGTGCCACCGCGACTTGGATCGTTTCTCCATCGTTGAACCTTGCTCGGTTCATGCAATGCCACGGCCGTTTCCACATGCTCGGGCTTGAGCGACCGCAAACCGGTAACATCGGCAGCAATCAAGCTCCTTCCGTGCGTTGCCAGAACGATTTCTCCATTGGTTGGATGAATAGCCACTTCATGAACAGCCACCGTCGGGAATCGATCTTGGAATGAATTCCATGTGAGTCCTCGGTCAACGGAAACCCAGAAGGAAAACTCTGTTCCAAGATAGAGAAGATTGGGGTTCAACAAATCTTCCCGCAAGCATCGTGTGGAACCCCAAGGAAGATTCTGATGCATTGGTTTGAAGGTCGCTCCAAAATCCTCCGAAACGAAAATGTAAGGACGGTCATCGTCCGATCGGTGCGCATCCAAACAGACGTACACTCGACCTTCTTCAAATCGCGAAGCCTCGATGGTTGCAATCCATGTTGGACGAGGCAACCCAAGATTCTTCGAGATCTCGTCCCAATGATTGCCTCCATCTTTGGTAACCCACAAAGCTCCATCATCCGTACCAACATAAAGCACGTTGGGGTTCCTCGGTGATTCCGAGAGTGCAGTCGCAGATCCGCGTTTGGTCAATGTGATCTCTGGCGAAATCACTCGCAAATCGTTTCCTCGATCGAACGAACGGAACACATGGTTTCCAGCAGAGTAGAAGATCTTGGAGTTATGGTTTGATAGTATGAAAGGTGTGTTCCAATTGAACCGGTAGGTTACCCCTTGTTGCTGAGGAGGACGAATCGAGCCTCGTTCTCCCGTTCGCAAATTGCGACGTCCAATGGCACCATTTTGACTTTCAAAATAGACGAGATCCGGATCTTGTGGATCGACTCGGCATACAAAGCCATCACCACCCGACACCGATACCCAATCTTCGTTAACGGCTCCACCTGTCTTGCTAATCGCGGGTCCACCCCATGAACCATTGTCTTGTAACCCACCGAAGACCCAGTACGGTTGTTTCGGACTGATGGCAACGTGATAAAACTGCCCAACGGCGGCGTGGTTCACATGGTCCCAATTATCGCCGTAATCGAAGGTGACGTAGAAACCACCGTCGCATCCAATCACCATATGGCGACCATCGCGTGGATCGATCCAAAGATCATGTCCGTCTGCGTGTACGTTCTTTCCGAAATCCGAGGTAAAGGTCACACCCCCGTCTTTCGATCGAAAATAACTGACGCCTAGCACATACACGCGCTGATCATCCATCGGATCGACGCGAAGCAAACTGAAGTACATGGGTCGTGTGTTCAACGAGTTCACCCGTTCCCATGTTTCACCATCATCACGGCTACGATAGATGCCACCGTAGAGATACCCTTGCGATCCTTGCTGATCCTGCACATTGGGCGACTGACCGAAGTATGAATAGGTATAAGGACGAGTTTGCGACGAACCGCTCAACCGATCACCCATCTCCACTTCAAACTGCTTGGTGGCTTCGCCCCGTTTGACTTCGAGCTTGACCTTGTCACCTGGCTTCTTCGCGCGAATCAAGGCTACCATGCCTTCATAGTTTTCGATCTTCTCCGAATCCCATTTGACAACGACGTCGCCAGAAAGAAGTCCCGCCTTTGCAGCTGGACCATCGTCGGTAATGCTGGTGAGCTTCGCACCGCCACCTTCGTTGTTTTCACCTTGCAAACCCATATAGACATTGCTTTGAGCCGGCGTCTGAGGCCGCTGTCCAGGTCGATTTTCGAGCGTCAACGAAACGCTAATAGTCTCTTCGCCACGCTTCAACTTAAAGGCGATCTTATCACCTTCTTTCTTGTCGCGAATGGAAGCGAGAAGTGCGTTGTAGTTTTCAACGGCTTTGCCGTCCATTTCCAACGCGATATCGCCTTCCTTTACACCCGCTTTGCTTGCAGGCCCACCTTCGGTAATGCGCGAGAATACCACTTTGCCTTCGCGGTCTTCACCAGTAATTCCCATATAGACCGAAGAAGGTGCGGCATTGGTTCCTGGACGGTTGGAAAGCTTGATGTCCATCAACAAGGTCTGTTCGCCTCGTTGAACCACCAACGCAATGGCATCGCCAATCTTCTTCTTTCGCAATACTTCCAAGAGATCATCGAATTGTTTGACCTCTTGATCGTCGATCTTCTTGAGCTGATCTCCTACAGCCATGCCAGCTTTCAATGCAGGGCTTTCTGGAAAGACCTGCGTCACGATGGCTTTGCCTTCTTGGTCTTTACCCACCAATCCTAAGAAGGCATCAAATGGCTTGGGACCTTTGCCGATATCTTCGCAATCGATGATCGCATAGATGGTGTGATTGCCACCGGATTGCCAATCCAAACCAATGCGCCCCGTGCTGCTCGTCGGCAATCCTTGCGTTAACTTCTTCCAGTTATCGCCACCATCGGTCGTCTTGTACAAACCACCCTTGGGGCCCCATTTTCGAATTGGGTCATAGCCATCGATCCCTTCCGGCTTGGGTTCATTGCCGGGCCAACTATCGAAGCCATCCCGCAAACGATCCCATAAAGCAGCGATCATGATGTCGGGATTCTCGGGATGCATGATGATGTCGATGACACCTGTCCGTGCATCAACAAAAAGAACTTTCTCCCAGTTCTTTCCACCATCTTTTGTCCGATAGACGCCGCGAGCTTCATTCTCACCGTAGAGCCGCCCCAAAGCGCCGACGTAAACGACGTCTGGGTTCTTAGGATGGACAACGATCTTTCCGATTTGAAAGGTGTCCTTCAATCCCATGTTCTTCCAAGTCTTACCGCCATCAGTCGACTTGTAGACACCATCTCCATACGATACCGAATTGCGTGGATTGGCTTCACCGGTCCCAACCCAAAGGACATCGGTATTCGTTGGGTCTGTCGCAATCGCTCCGATCGAAACCGTGGATTCTCGATCGAACTGATGCTCGATGGTGACGCCTTGATTGCGAGTCTTCAACAAACCACCAGAAGCAGTCGCAATCCACCAAAGCGATGGATCCTTTTCGTGGACGTGAATATCAGTGATTCGTCCTCCCATATTGGCTGGACCAATTGTTCGGAACGGAATCTCTTTGAGCCAATCTTTCGAAAGCGAGATCGGCTTTAGTGCTGCTGGCTTCTTAGTATCAGCAGGAGCCGTACTCGCTGCGCTCTTGGAAGCGGCGGTTTGTTGCTCGAGCAACAACTTGATGGCGGATCCCAGATCTTCCAATTTCTTTTCGATGGAATCGAGCCGCTTTTGCGTCTTCTCGTCCTGAGCACCGCTCGGTGCACTCGCTACAACTTGCTGTGGAGCAGTCCTAGCATCCGGGGACGGATCCGTTTTCTCTTGCGTTCCACTTGCAGGAGCAGCGGCTGGCGGTTGTACGGCCGGAGGACGCTCGGGGGCAGGAGGTTGTTCGACAGGCTTATCTTGCGCTTAATGCACCTTGCAGCAAAACCAAGCTAAGAAAAAGAGAACTAAACACACCCGAAGAGGCACGAGAACGCTGCCGAGCCAAATGCCAACAATACTTCATGGTTGAAGATCCAGTGAGAAATTCAGACAGACAAGAGGATGTGGGAGCCCTTCTGAGCCAACCCAGGGGTTCGTCAAACAATCCTCAGGTGAGAATATCTACAAATCCTTGGCATCTCAGGGCCGCTTTGGATCTCGTGCTTCTAGAGTACAATAGTCGACTCTCGCTCTCTCTCCGCCCTGTTCTCCTCACCTTGTGCGCCTATGCCTGCTCGCGTCCGCGAATTCCTCGATCTCCAAGCCTTACTAACGATCCTCGTTGGGATCGGGTAGCGGCCCTTGGGACCGAAGGGGATGCTCTTCCGTTGCGGCTTCCTTCGTGTTGCCCGTTTCTTGCTGGAAGCAATCTCCGGAATCCGGGCTTTTTCTGTTGATCTTTCTCGGTCAATGCTCGGTCGTCCATGCCTATCAGTTTCATCTCCTCCAATATCAGCCCGATCCTTCGTTTCAAACCAACGAAGCACTGACAAAACTCCGCGCCTTCATGGGAATTCTTGACGCCCGATTGGTTGAACTCATCCAACTCCGCATGAAGGCATACTGGTCCAACTTTATCGCTGGAAGGCAAGGTCTTGGATGCTGCGGGAAATCCCGTTCCCAATGCTCTCATCGTTTTGCGATTGGCTCAATCTTCCGTCGCTGCCATGCCAATGCGGCACGATGTTTTTGCCATCGGATGGACCGATATCCATGGTATCTATGTGTTCGATGACCTTGCTACGCGGTTCCGAATTAGGTGTTCCAACACCATGGGAAACGATGTTGAGTCCTGGACGCATGGTCAGGGGGTGATCCACCATCGCGACATTCGGAACGCCGATTTCGGAGCTACTTCTGAAGAGGTTTGGCTCGAGGGGGAACGTCAATCCGGCAAGCTCGTTGGCCCCAACGGACAAGCCCTCATCCTATCAAGTCAGACTACAGGGAATCATCCGTGGGAATCAGGCTCGACAATTCGTGCACATCGATCTTCGCGACGGCGAATGGGCCTTTGGATTCCGATTGATCGCAACAATGAGTTCACGATTGGTGGCCTTCCTAAAGCCGGTTGCGTGCCCCAGGCGGGTAACGATCACTTCAACGACCATCACGAGCAGTACTATTCCTCCTTCGCGGTCGCCACTTCCCGAAGGGACAACTCGACCAGATCCTTGCGGGTTGGGGATCGCCGCCGATCTCGGTCTTCTATGGACATCGTCACTTTATCCGTTCACCTACCCGTTAAACAAGGCAAGGCTAGTAGCGAAACGCGAACCATTCTCTTGGGTGTGATCACTCCCAATGCAATGGGCTCATCGAATCGTAGCCTGGTCCCAACTAAGGTTGGGTACCATTGGTCGATCGACTTCGTTGCAAGTACCTATTCGCAAACACGACTCTTGATCGCTATTGAACCATTTGCAACTTGGGCATGGCTCGATATTTCCGATCCAACAATCAAGACAATTGAACTTCCCAAAGTAGTAGCCTCAAGGCTCGACTCAAACCGCTGAAGGAAGGCCTATCGCTGATGTAGGAATTAGAGTCGATGGTCAAGCCATACTGGCCTCATTGAAGATGAAAGGATACCCGCAATCCATCCACCTACCTTATTCGCCTTTGGATGCTCGAGGAAGTTTGAATGGTCTGTCTTCGGGACGCTATCAGGTCGGTGTCTTCGGTCGCCATGATCGATATCAAGTTCCTTACGCTCGCTTGGCAACTGGTATGGAATCCATTCCGCAATGCGATTACGAGAGAGTTCATTCAAGGGTCGATGCAACATCGCCGCATCGAAACTCACCTTCTCTTTGGTTTCCCTTTCCGGTGACTCGTTCAAATCCGATCACCCAACTTCCCTAAGTCCAACTGTCGCGTGGTCGCGCGCGAGGCAAATGGACCAAGCGTCAGCTCAGGGGATACGGATGAACATGGCAACGTGGCATTGCGTTGAACCCACATGAGTCTGGAGAATATCGGCTTTTGATGGCGATTACGCTGCCTCCATCGATCTTCCTCCCGCAGCGATTGGTTTGGATGTGGAGTTGCCACTGAGCAAAGCCATCACGATCAAGGGAACGATCTACTTCGAAGGTAAGCGATTTCCCAAAGCCAATGTCAAGCGATGTTCGATGGTAGGCTTTATGAAGTCGAAACGAATCGACTCGGTGACTATCGCCTGATCATTTTCCCTATTCCGATATCTCGCAAAGTGGAATGGCATGCTTGGCTGGGAAGAAAACTATGAGCGTGCGACTCCTCTGCCTATCCTTCCAACAGTTAGCGGTGGTGAGCACATCGAAGGGGCCGGGCTTTCACTATCGCTTCAAGTATCGACCTTGAGTGCAGGCACTTACCACGGATTGCATAGTACCGAAAAACAGGTTCAGTAAAGAGGCAATATGTTCAGCCTCCTTCTCACGTTCAAGCCCTCTAAACGCGTGGATGTCAAAAATCCCATCCAGTTGCCAAATTCACATGCGTCAAATGCGGCAATTTACGCAAGATACGCCATTTAGGTGTCCCTCTTGTTGAAGTTGGAATCGGCGACTACTCTACTTTTGTCGATTATTCCGATAAGATCGCTGTCATTAGCCAGCCCTTCTTCTACTGAACTGCAATCATCATCCTTTCCCATTGCTGACCCCACTTGGAGTTTCCATCATGACGCAGTTCTCCCGAATCAGGCCAAGCGGAATCAACGACGACGGCAACTGATCCAGCAGTTGTGAAGTACTTGGAGGAGCGTCACTAACCCAAGCACAACAACGGCTTCGTAGTTTGCAGTGGAACGATTGAGAATCGCCGAGTCATGGCGTTCTCCGCGACGGTCCTCGGTAATGTTGCAACCTTTGTGGGCGATGGAAGCTCCGATACGATTCGCGTTGACGGTTCCGCCGTATCGCTTCTTCGACATAATCGTTTCAGTGCCGGCGATGCGGGATTCAATAGCGAGTTCGACTTCGACAGCACCGTCGCTGGGGATCAAACCTTGGCCATCGGTTCGTCGAGTACCGTCCGTATCGACACGGGAGCTGGAAGCGACACCATCAACATCGGCACCAATCTGTTTCCTGCATCGACGATGTTTTCGAACATCGACATATTCGCTGGAGGAACGGGCGACGTACTGAACGTCAACGACAGTACACATCCCATACCACATTCCTACACGGTGACTTCAGGGAGCATTTTTGCGACAGGATTCAACGTGCAGATAGGCACAGTGGTAACCAATGGACGAACCCTTCTTACTGGTCCAGACAACGATACCGTTCAGATCGATTCGACCTTTACGAATGAACCGCAAGTCATCCAAAACACCAACGGATCCGATACCGTCACCATCGGTAGCGCGGCCCTTGGCACCAACAATATCAATGCACCCGTCCACGTTCAGTCCAGTTCAGGTCAAATCAAACTGCTTGTAAATGATGCTGCAGACGCGACCGCCCGTAATGTAACGGTAAATTCCTCGACGATTTCAGGAATCGCCCCTGCGAATATCACTTATGTGTCGACGAGCATTTCGGAACTTTCGGTTCAACTGGGATCCAACAACGACGTCGTAACTCTACAACCATCTTCCATCAAGACATCGATTTTCGGAGGCAACGGGGACGACCGGATTGCGATGGCCAGTGGAGCATCAACCAATGGTGGAACACTTGACGGTGAAGCAGGTTCCAACACCATCGACTACAGCGCCTATGCAACAGGAGTAGCGGTCAACTTGGGAATGACCGTGAACGGACTGACGGGTGCGATGGGCTCGGAACAAGAAGTCCCTCCCAACAACAGTATCGCTACCGGTACCGCAACGATCACCAATTACAACCCGATTGCCAAGACCTTTGATATTCAAGTCACGGTAACCGATCTCAATCCCGCATTGGTGACTGGCTTCCATATCCACCGAGGAACCTTTGGTTCTAATGGTCCCATCATCGTCGACTTTACCGCAGGACCTCTGGTTCCCGCCGGTACGGGGTTTACCTTCACCGCAACAGGACTTGCACTGACGAACCCGCAAGATGAAGCAGCCATGCTGGGTGGTGCTACCTATATCAACGTTCATACGGCAGCGCTTCCAGGTGGAGTCATTCGTGGCCAACTATTCCCTGGGACGTTTTCTACAGCACAAGGTAACGCGCCTGGCGCTTCGATTCTGAATAACTTTTCCAATACCATCGGTGGATCTGCAGCGGACGGTATCGTCGGAAATTCAGGAGTGAACAATCTCGATGGTCGCGCGGGCAATGACTTCATCATTGCAGGACAGGGGAATGACACTCTCTTAGGCGGAAACGACAACGACGTGCTCGTTTGGAGCAACGGGGATAACAGCGACACTATCGATGGCCAAATCGGAACCGACATCGTTGTGGTCAACGGATCCGGAGCAGCAGGAGACCAATTCTCGGTATCGGCATCCGGCAGTCGCGTTCAGTTCGCTCGCACCAACCTCGTCCCATTCGCACTCGACATCGGCACGGCCGAGCGATTGGTGGTCAATGGATCGGGAGGTGACGATACGATTGCATCGACCGACCTCGCTGGTGTTGCGGATCTCACCAATTTGGATCTCAATGGTCAAACCGGAAATGACACCTTCAACGTCACAGGGTTGCCTGCATCGACGACGCTGGCGCTGACGGTCCGTGGTGGTCTCCACACCGTGGCTGATACACTCCAAGTGAATGCCTTGGGTGCTGCTGTCGACAACACCGGCGTGACCCTTACCTCTCCAGGCAAGGGCCCCATTCAATACAGCACCATCGAAAATCTGCAACTGATCAATGCCAGCGCCTTCGGATTTGGGGGAACTTCTGGCAACGACGCCTTTATTGTTTCCCGAGCGAGCGCCACACAGAATGCAGTGAGCCTCAATGGTGCCCCACCCATTCTCGTTGCGACCGGCGTACCCATCTCCATCAATAGCTTGGCCGGCAGCGATACTACCACGATTCAAGAAACAGCTTTCGGACTACCTGACTTTGGAAGCGGGTCAGCCATCGGTTCGCATACCAATTCGGCGATGACTGCCAGCGGTCGTGGTCCTGCCAACGTTGGTTTGCATTTCACAGGTGGCGGCAACACCAATGACACACTTCGTTTCAACTTCACCAATCCACACGATGTTGCCTATTACAGCGACACAGCGGATACGGCCAACAGTGGTTTCGTCAACATCCTAGGCGGTTTAACCGCATCGTTTGCAGGCTTGGCTCCGGTCATTTTTGCTGGTGCAGGAGGTAGCTTGACCGTTGATGCTTCGGCCAACCCTGGCTTGTCGATCATGTCTGTTTTCGACGACGTTGCCGATCTCGCGGGTGTAGGTGGAAACCGCATTGTCGGTGATAATTTCTTTGAAACGGCCTTCTACCGCGGCTTTAACAATCTAACGGTCCGCTCGGGCCCCGGATTGGATGCCTTAACGCTTTTCTCCTTAGATCCCGCCACCACCGAAACGAATTACGTTTTGGATGGGGATGATCTGTTATCCACCGACAATAATTCTGACCTTATCACCCTCCTTGAGTTACCCGCGGGCATAACCGCATCGTTGGCAAGAACGCCCGGTGACGATGCGTTCTTTATCGGCGGAATTTCGTTAGATCCAATCTTGGGCAATGTCTCCGTCAAGGCGAAGCAGGTACGGATGGGGCTCTTCTGGTGATTTCAACGACACAGTAGTAACTCCTACGTCATCACGAATACCCAAATTGTTCGAAGTGGATTACCCATTACCTATGATGCAACCCTTGAGTCCGTTGGCATCTCAGGATCAGCTTTTGGTAATACGTTCCAATTCAATTCTACAGCGATCAATACGGTCTACTCGGTTGGTAGTGGTGCAGGCAACGACACCATACAAATCGGGCCAACATTGAACGATATCGATGGACGTATTCAAATCAATCCCGAAGCGGGAGTGGACACATTGAATGTTAGCGATGTAGGTGACGTCGCTGGCGATTCGTATGCACTCACGTTGAATGCCGGACAAAGCGAATTGACCTTCGGCGATGGCGCGGATCCCATCGACATTATCTATAACTTTTCAGGCACCCAAGATTTGGAGAACCTCAACCTTACATTGAGCAACGGTGGCAATACGGTCGTTCTCAACGACACCACTGCGACCACAACAACGTCTCTCTCCACTGGTAACGGGAATGATACGGTCACCATCGCAGGAAGCAATCTCGTTGGCAACAATCTCCTATCCACCAACGATGGCATCGATCAAGTAAACTTGAACATCGCTACGAATTTAAGCGCCTCGCTATCGATCGATGCGGGACTTGCTGCAGGTATCTCGAATCAACGCGATCAGATTTCTATCCAAGATGCCCTTGCAGGCCGAGCCCTAACGTTCAATTACGAAAATGCACCTTTGGGTACGATGCTGGTTGGCGGTTTGACACAGAATCTCAACTTGCTTGGGTTTGAAAACGTCGTCTATAGTGGCACCAATGCAACGGCCACAGTCGAAGGAACATCGGGTACAGACGATATCACCGTCGCAAGCCAAGCATCAGCAGCAACGGTATTTCTCAATGGCAATCCTTGGGATGGGCCAACGGATGGGGCCTTTGCCGCGGCACTTCCAGGCGTTGCCGGAGGTTCCACCGGTCCAGACCTATTGATACGAGGCCTCAACACATTTTCGAACCTCGACGTTCGAGGTGGTGGTGGAGTCGATGATCAAGTGTACGTATACGCTTCCAGTGAAGCGGATTTGGTCGATCCTGCAAATGCAGCTCAACCTGTCTTCCGCTCGGTTGGTTATGCCAATGGAGTCATGATCCCAGGCCAAGGTATTGGCAATGCTTACGATTTCATAACTGTTTCCGATACAAACGTTTTCCTTTCTTCCATTGTGGCAGGTAACTTAGTCGGAATCACTTTGCCTGTTCCGTCGGAATTCGCACAGTCGACACCTACTACTAAGGCATGATCGTCAATGCAGGGTTCGAAGCGGTGGCTGCAGCAGCGGAATTGCCGACTTCATCAATGCCACCTCTCCTCCATCTTTGGAATCCAAGTCAACGGTGGTGATCCTCTCATCAGTAATGCACCCAATGGCGACCTGCTGCAGATCTTCACTCCATCGACGGCACAGGTTTATAGCGACAAGTTCACCAATGTTACCATCAATAGCCCGACGTTCCTTGGTGTTACTTCCACATCGATCGAACGGACCTTGGTCACACCAGGCAACGGAGTGGTACAAATTCTTGGTGACAACAACGATCCAACTGTCGACCAGCCAGACCATTACATCGTCGTTGGCCAAGATGTCGACGCACTAGGATTCGGTGGCGACCTCGATGGGGCTAACGAATTTTCCTTGCGAATCAATGGAGATACCGTTGCCCCGAATGCTCCAGCACTTTACTTCCGCAATGTTGAGTTCCTTGATACCTTCGGCGCCGATGCGACAGGCGCAGATCTTGGAGCCATCGATACGCTCGAAGTAACTCCTTACGCTGACAACACTCCGCGAGGCTGGGGAATTGCGGTGACCTTCGATGAGGATGAACCAACGGGTACCGATGGAAATCAGGCCGACCTTCTCATCCTCCATACATCGTTGATGGGTGGAGCCGTCTCCGAAAACATCGTGATTCAGCCAACCGAGCAAGACGCTGGTGAAGTGTATGTCACTCACAAGAATTTTGGTACGCCGATCGTCAACATCGGTTACGTTGCAAATACCGATATCATCGTCACCGACGACGATGGGTTTTCGACCGATACGGATACGCTGACATTGCGAGGCACCAATCCAGATCAACCCAATGGCTTGTCGGGCGACAACCTCATCCGCGCGAACTTTACAGCAGCCGGCGATGCAGCCAATCCGCTCGTGGAAGTATTCGATGGCGTAACGCTTCTCTACCGACTGCGAACCAATCCTCTTCCGGGGATCGCTCCATTGACTTTCAACACTATTTCGATGGAGACCCTCGGTGGACAAGATGCTATATCCGTTATTGGTCGCGATGATGGATCGCTGAAGATCAACATCGATGGTGGTTCCGACAACGGTCAAGACTTCCTCGCAATCGAAGGCACTCCGAACCTTCCTGATTCGGCCGAAGTCCTTCCTAATGCCGTATCGGCAAATACAACCATTGCCGTCCAACGCGCCGCAGCAACGGGACGAACCTATATCAATGCTACCGGTATCGATGGCATTTCGTTCAATGGTGGCGGTGGCGCAACGGCCGATGGCTTCGTGGTCAATGGAACCAATGGCGTGGACACGATGAGCTTAGTCTCTGCGTCCGCAGTGGCAGGCACCATTTCCATGGGCAATAGCCCCATCATTTCGTACCAAGATCTTGGGACGGCCAACTCCGTCATTCTTCTTCGTGGTACGCCACTCTTGGGAAGCCTGCCCGATCAAGTTCTCATCGATGGAACATCACAAGTCGATCAATACACTTGGTCACCCAACTTTGCGACGGCTGGAAATCTTCAACATACCAATGGTGGTGTAACCAGCTTGATTCGGATCGAGAATGCGGGTGGCGTTCAAGTCAATGCACGCGATAACAACGATACGCTTTCCGTTGCAACAACCAATGCAACCATCAAACCTTCCTCGGTGCCTCGCTCCGGAACGATCGAAGCCAAAGATTTCGACAATGGCAATCTTCTACCATTAACGTATTCCAATACCGAATCTGTCACGGTTACCGGGGGAACGGGTGTCGTCGTCGCGACCGAACACGACGACAACATCACCCTCAATAGTCTCGGAGTGATCTCCCTGGTGAATGCATTCGGATTCTCTAACCAACTCGATGTGTCGGGCTTTGGTCGATTGGTGATTCAAACCATCGGTGGTGATGACCGTGTTACCGTGGCACCAAGTGGACTGTTCTTCAATGGTGTCTCGGTGATCGGAGGAGACAATGGTTCCGGAAGTGATCATCTTTCGGTTACCGGATCCAATGCAACGATCTCGCTTGGCCTAAAGAATATTACCGGGGTCCTCGCTGGTCCGGTATCCTTCGAAGGCATCGAACATATCGATATCAATGCGAGCAACCAACCATTGACCCTCAATGGAACGAACGGTGCGGACCGAGTCGTCGTGACTCCTGCTGGATCGAATGCCGGCTCTGTCACTGCAGGCTCCAATCATCCAACGATCAACTACACCAACGCCGCCGCGAACACACTGCTCGTCAATCTACAATTGAGCAATGATGAACTCGTCGTAGAAGCCTCGTCCGGTGCCGATACCATCACGGTTGACGTTGCCAGCGGAATTGTAAACACCGGCGCCAGTGGAGGAATCGTTAACTTCTTGGGTGGCGGTGTCGAAGCTCTTTCCGTGCTCGGACGTCAAGGCAACGATACGATCACCGTAACCCCCGGTGCGATCCCTGTCTTCATTGATGGAGGCGATCCGATTGGCACACTTCCTGGCGATCACCTCGTGGTAAATGGCGCTGTGGGGTTCTTTGCAGGTCCTGAATCGGACGAAGGTGGAGTGCTCACAGGCGGTGGTACCGTTAGCTTTGATCACATCGAATCCTTAGTGGTTGCGGCTATCGCGGGATGCCCGATGTTGATCCTGGGTACCAATGCTGACGATGAAATCACCATCATCGCACGCGATGCTTCAACTCATGCAGGTGCCGACGGCATCCAAGACTTGACCTCTCGATCAAATCCAAGGACCCAACGTCCTGTTGCTCAATCAAGCTGATCTCTTCGTTGATGGTTTGTCAGGAGATGACGACATCGTCGTCCGAACCGCTGCACCTAATGAAGCCGATTGGGATGTCAATCTTCGCATTGCTGGGGGATCACCCTCGAGCGGTCAATTGCTCGATTCCGATCGCCTCTCGCTCGAAACACCTAACCTCGCAGGCGGTTTGGATCGCATCGTCTTTAACCCAACAGGGAATGACACCGGCAATATCATTATTGACGAGAACAATACCGGCCTCTATGAAGCCGGCGGAACCGATTCCCTGATCACGATGGACTCGTTCGTCTTCAACCGTCCTCCTGCAGCTTTCATCTGGCTAATATCCTCGGCGGAGGAATTGAATGGATTCATTATCAAGGTGAAGGGTCACCAGCAGTCGATGATGATATCACCATCAATGGTACGGCTCTCGATGACACTACCGATGTGCAACCTGCAGGGGTAGGTTCGATCCTTTGATTCAGCAGCAAGTCCCAAGTTTTCATTCCAATCGTTTGATCGCTTGACCGTTCAACCTGGTTCGGGCGGATATGATCGCATCAATATCGTCGGCACGGTCGGCAACGATGTGGTGGACTTCGAATGCCAATACCATCACGCTCGGTGGAGAAGTAACGATCGGCGTAGGCATCGACGAAGCCAGATCGACACCCGCGATGGCAATGACAATGTCGATCTCGACCTCACCCTTGCTGGAGTTCTTCTTCGCTTCTTTACCTGCTTTTTTTCGCCAAAAGGTCGTTCAACTCGGCTCAGGGAAATGACAATCGCCAATCTCGCTGGTGTTGTGATCGATCCTGCCGATCCGGTTATCTACGGTGGTGATGGCGATGACGTGGATCGCCAAGTCCGAACATCGATTGGGTTTACGCCGGAACGGGCAATGACATTCTGATCGGTGCTGGCGGTGCTGACCAACTCTATGGAGAAGATGGCAACGACATCTTGGTAATCCGTCCGCAGTAGCCAACGGTGTCGCAGACGACACAGGCAACGATACGTTCCACGGTGGTTCTGGATCCGGACATCTTCGTTTGGGGAACCAGGCGATGGAAGCGATACCATTGAAGGTGGTGGTGCAGTGGAGAAGCCGACCAATTGCTCTTCTTTGGCGCCGGAAACGAAACCTTCAATGTTCGGCCAAGGTAAGCGATCCATCGCGCTATCCTCTTCAGTAACACCGGCATTATCGTTGTAACGGATATGAAGCCGGCGTCGATTCCATTACAGTTACCGGAAATGCGGGTCGACCCTACGTCGTTGGTCGCTCGAACAACGGCGACGCAGGCGATGATGCCCTGGTAACGAACAACCTATGCTGACCCCACGGCCACCTTGTCGGATCTCTCGACGACGGAAGTTCGGCGGCCGTGTTTCCATCGTCGAAGGACTCGATGCTCCTGATCAAGTTTTGTAGATGGTTTGGCAACCAACGATTCCATTACCGTCTCGGTCGATGGAGCCACGACGAACGGACTTCGCGTGTCAGGGCTACCGTATGCCATTCGCATCTCGGGTTCCAATACGGCAGACCGCTTAACCATTCGCGGCAATGGCGGTGATGACCTCCTCAAGACCGAAAATCCATCGGGAGGCGGGAACTGCAAGCGTAGAAGCTCTGATCGGAATCACCATGGCTGGAGTGCCAGTGACACGCTATCGGCCGATGCAATTCTGATCGGTGGTATCGGAAATGACAAATTGATCGGCGGAGCAGGGGATGATCAGCTGTTCGGCAATGATGGCGACGACACGTTTATCGGAGGAAGCGGAAATGACACCATCGATGGTGGAACCGGCACCGATACGATTTGGATCGCTGGCACTGCAGGCAATGATGCCATCGATGTCTTCCAAAGCAGTGCGACCAATCTGCAGCACACAGTCAATGGAGACATCCAAAACGATACCCTGGTCCTCAACGCAGGTACTCGAACGGTCGAACGCGTTTACGTCGACGCTCTTGGAGGCGCCGACACGATTCGCATTCGTTGGGACGATGCACTGGGCATCGATGGCAATCTCAACGCATTGCGTATGGATGTCGATGGCGGTGATGGCCCCAATCAAGATCGCCTAGGCGTGGTAGACGTTGGCATCGGGGATCTCATTCTGTACGAAAAGGGATATGCCGACGATTCAGGAACCATGACGATTGGTCCAGGCAACAGTGAACCTCTCGTGGCATCGTTCGTTCATGTCGAAACAGCTCAGCCGATCGCTGCCGCAGATGGAGACGTCGTCGTCTTCAAGCATGACCCATTCGAGTACAACGATGCTCGATCGAGCTCATGGTATTTGGGAAGTGGCGATGCCATCAATGTGGACCCCAACATCAATCCTGGCGCTGATCCAATCTTTGGATTCCCAGCAGATCAAGATTGGTACCGTGTCGTTGCAGAACGTACCGGTGTTCTCGACTTCCAAGTCTACTTCCGACAAGTGAGCACGGTGGCTAGCGGTCGTCCTGGCTTGCCTGGCAACGGAAACTTGGAAATATCGGTCACCGATGCGGCCGGAAATGTCATTGCAGGTTTTGGTACCAATGATGCAACCGACAATGAACGCATTCGCATTCCGGCAGTTGCAGGGCAAACCTACTATTTGCGTGTCTTTGCCAATGCAGGCGCGATCAACACCTACAACATCACGGTCGACAACTACGTACCGCCCGTACCGGTCAATCTTGAATTGCTCGACAATCCCGTTGGTGATCCACCTCCAGCCAATAGCGATACCGGCCGAAGTCAATCAGATAACATCACGCGTGACAACACTCCGACGCTTGTGCTGCGTCTCGATGATGGGATCTTCTTGAATGATCTTCCCGGCAATGATGCAGGTGGCAATCCACCGGATGAATTGATTCCGATACCATTCCAAGCTGCAGCGGGTGTGGCAGGCTATCGTGTTGCCATCTTCGATGAAGGCAATTCACCCGCTCCTGGTACCCAATCGGGAACAGCACCGCAAACGCCTCTCGGCTTTGCGACGTTTGTATCGCCCGGTGTCTATCAGTTCACCACGCCGGTTTTGAGTGATGGAACGCACTTCCTTACGGCACGAGTTCAAATGGTGGATCCGGCCAATCCGCAACAAACCGGCTTCGGTGCACGCAGTGTTGCTCTGGAAATCGTTGTCGACACAGTGATTCCGCCTGGCTTCTTTGGTCAAATCAATGCGGCCGATACAACGCAAGGTCTCGATGCCGCCAGCGATTCAGGCGTTGCGGGTTATCCAATCACCTTTACGGATCGTGTTACCAGCGATACAACGCCGACCGTTTACGGAAGAGCCGAAGCGGATTCGATCGTCCGAGTCTATGCAGAACGCAACGGTATTGCTGGACTTCAATCCACCGGCGCCAATGCGGACCTCTTCCTAGGCCTTACGGTTGCCGTTCCGCTCGATGGTAACAATCAATTCCCAGGTGGTCAGTGGAGCTTTACCACGCCGCTGGATCTCAATAACCCAGCCTTCGGTTATGCGAAGGATGGTCTTCGAGTTCTGTATGCCACCAGCGAAGATGTCGCGGGCAATGTCACCACAGATGGTACCGCCGATACGCTCAATCTCTTCTTGGATACGGCTGGACCTCAAGTCACCAACGTCGAAATCACAGGATCGCCTCTCCACAATTTGTTCGGTATCAAACCGGGAGATACCAATCCAGTCAACGGTGGCCCAACTCCCGCGGTCAACAGCTTGACGATTCGTGTTCGTGATCTGCCGAATCGAAGCAACGTTGATCCCAACTTCCTGTACGCAGCCTTGCAACAAGCCGTTGCAGCAACGCCAGGCAATATCATTCTCAAGGGTGATCAAGTTGGAATCATTGCCATCAATACGACGCAGGTAGTACTGGTTCCATCCTCCGATGGAAATCCAGCCAATGCTTCGATCATTATTTCCTTCTCGAAACCATTGCCAGATGACCGCTACACGTTGACCCTCAAGGACAACATTGTCGATCCTGTTGGCAATAAGCTCGATGGGGAAAGCAATGCTGCAGAACCCAACGGAGCCCCATTATTCCCAACCGGTGATGGACAACCAGGACGCGACTTCGTGGCGCGATTCACCGTCGATAGCCGACCCGAAGTTGCGGTCGTCAGCCAAGGTATCATCTATGCCGATATCAACGGCAACGGTGTGTGGGATCCCGAAGGTCAAGACAACGATGCAACCAACCGTGACTTCGTCATGCAAATGGGAACGTTGACCGACGCACACTTCGCCGGCAACTTTGCTCCTGCAGGCGCAGCCACTGCCAGCGGCTTTGATAAGCTCGGTGTCTATGGCAAGTTCGGGGCGACTTACAGCTTCCTCATCGACACCAACGATGATGGGGTAGGGGATACTTCGGCTATCATGCCAGCTGCCTACCAAGTCAACGGTATGCCTGTTGCCGGGAACTTCAATGCGGCCCATCCAGGCGATGAGATCGGTCTCTTCGACGGTCAGTATTGGTATTTGGATGTCAACGGAAACAACCAGATCGATCTGGGAGAACGTATTGCTTCCAACTTTAACGGACTTCCTGTCGTTGGTGATTTCAATGGCGATGGTACCGATGACCTCGCAGCCTATGTCAACGACACCAATCTCTTCTACTTCGATACCAATCGAGATGGTACCTTTGATTTCACATGGGAAGTTCGCGATCAAGTCAAACGATTCGCGGGTCTCAGTGGCTTCACCGATCGGCCCGTTGCCGGCGACTACAATCTCGATGGTGTCGATGATCTAGGGTTGTGGGTGAAGGGACGCGGAGGTCAGCTGCCTTTGGATTCCGGCGAGTACTTCTTCTGGATTTCCGATCGCAAGAACGCCAATCCATCACTGGTCTTCGATCCATTCACACCGGCACCGCTCGGCAACGATATCTTCTTCCAATTCGGTGACGAAACGGCCTTGCCTGTCTTCGGCAATTTCGATCCTCCTGTGGCTGATAGCTCCGGTGGGACCACCAACTATCGCCTCCGAATTAAGAACCCATTCGATGTCGACGGTAGCGGTTATGTCTCGCCAATCGATGCGTTGCTGGTGATCAACTCACTCAACCTCCACGGCATCACCAATGCATCACCGGTCACCGGTGATGTTGCACTCGACGTCGATGGTAGCTTGATCGTTTCGCCTCTCGATGCCTTGATGGTGATCAATCACCTCAACTTGCAAACGCGAGGTGGAGAAGGGGAGGGCGAGGCAGATGAGGCATGGCTAGACGCTATTGCAAGCGACACCAATCGCTTTCAAGCCGATGAAGTCGATCTAGCCTTCGCAAGCCTCGATGACTTCTTTGCATCGCAGCGCAAGCGAATTCGATAACAAGAGTCTCGGCAACAGCAACCTGTTGCGAGTTCATAAAAAAAGCCGCGGCACTTGCGTGTCGCGGCTTTTATTTTTAGTGGTTCACTCTGCTCTGGCGAGCATGAATCGATTTAGCGGCGAAGTTCCAAGCGAGTCACCAAACCGCTGAACGTAACCGTGTCGTTCATGTCGACATAGTTGCCTTCGTTGAACGATTGGATGTAGTCGCGGGTCGAGATGGAATTGAACCAGCCACTCGCCAAGAATCCACCAGTCAATCGGACCTTGCCGGATTCACTTTGCCAACCTGCGCCCACTTCGCCTTCCAAAACTGGAGTCAATCGGAAGTCTTCGAAGCGGCTAGCGATCACACCACCACCGAATTGATTGGTTTGTCGCGAATCAGCTCGCCAATCACCTGCTAACATGCTAACACTGCTCTTGGCATAGACCAAAAGCCCATTGCATGCGTTCTGACGCTCAGCATCAAGACCTGCCAAGAAACCAACTCCATAGAAGTCGATATCGGTCGACAAGTTGGTCAAACCGGTTGGCGTCGAAATCGTTTGGTTCACCGATAAATTCTGATTCAATTGACCGTAGCGCATTCCTGCGCTCCAGTTGATGGCATGGCTTGGACCAGCACTGTAGATGCGTCGCATCCCAGCATCGATGAATTGGAAGGACATCCATTCCGTTGCATTCGATTGCTGACCGGTTGCACCGTTGGTCAAAGTGCTTGGATGCAACAATACGGGATCAAGCACATTTTGGCCGATGGCAGTGATCGAATGAGTCGAAGCTCCATCCCATCGCGTAAATCCTGCATACCAGCTGCTGCAAGCATCGCGGCACTTGGTCACACCAAAGCGATAACCAGCCGATTCATCAATGTTGACGATTCCCAACGGTCCTGTTGGGCTGCCAGCTCCCGGTGGTTGAGGGTCGGTTTGTTCGCGAGCATAGAGAATGTCCGAGTTGCCGGGTGATAGATAGAGAAACTCACCGTAGGCTCCACTGCGGTGCGCATACCATGGTGCACAACCATCGGTTGGGCAGCAACCAGAACCAAAGTGCATTGGCTGACTGCAATCAACGCCGCAATCTCCAACGGTTCCACAGCAGCTATCGCCTGCTGACACCGTTGGCTGTGTGATACCACCCTGGATGAACGCTGCGGTTAAGCCAGCAACGCTCGCTGCTTTCGAAAGAAACTTTTTCATAGTACCGCCCTGCGTATCCATAGTTGAATTCAGTTCATCTGTCCGACAACTTCCGTACGTTTGGTCGAACCCTTACTCACGATCAAGTCATCGGAACACAAACCATCGGAACCTAAGAAAGGATCGTTAGAGACGGACCTTTTGCGCAACCTGCAAACCTCCCCAAAACTACGCCCCCTTCCAATTTTTGCCATCATCTCAGCCAATCCACTCTTCCTGCGCGACATCGCTCACCCAAGAGAATTGATCGCTAATTGCTGCAAACTTCGAATCACACGCCAGCCAAAAGCTAGCAATCGCCGATGATAGCCCAATCCACTGTAGAACCATCGATCGTGCGGTGAAGGAGTGCTCAACCCAAGCGATTCGATCCAATTCCGGCTTTTACCCTGACGAAGGGCCCTCGGCAGACTATAGTGGTCCGTTCTTCTGCTCTCGCGATGAACCCTCCTGTCGAGGCAATCGATCTTCGAGCAACGACCGACTTTTGATGAGCGTAGTTACGTTTTCCGCATGAATGCACCGATCGAATCGACCACCGCGTCTCCTTCGTTTCTCCAGTTTCCTTTGCACGAATCGATTCATCGAGCAATCCAGGATGCGGGTTACCAAGTTCCAACACCCATCCAACTTCAGACGATCCCTGGTCTGCTCAACGGTAGCGACGTCTTAGGAACAGCACAAACAGGCAGCGGAAAGACGGCAGCCTTTGCCATTCCGATGCTCAACAAGATCGATCTCCAAAAAGCCGTTCCCCAAATTCTTGTCCTCACGCCAACCCGCGAATTGGCGATGCAGGTTGCCGAGTCTTTCGAAAAGTATGGCCAATATCTGAAAGGCCTTCGCGTTGCCGCCATTTACGGTGGGCAAGATTATCAAGTCCAGTTTCGCAAACTCGATCGCGGCGCCCATGTGATCGTTGGCACTCCCGGTCGAATGCTCGATCACCTTCGCCGCGGATCTCTACAACTCAACGATCTATCGGGACTTGTGCTCGATGAAGCTGACGAAATGCTCCGCATGGGCTTCACCGAAGATGTCAATGCCATCCTCGAGCAAACACCTGAATCCAAGCAGATCGCACTCTTCTCGGCCACCATGCCGCCAACCATTCGCGAGATTGCTTCGAATCATCTCAAGTCACCCATCAAGATCGATATCCATCGCGAAACCAAAACGGCGGATAGTATTCGCCA
Source organism: Pirellulales bacterium (assembly GCA_046349875.1). Classification (GTDB taxonomy): domain Bacteria; phylum Planctomycetota; class Planctomycetia; order Pirellulales; family Pirellulaceae; genus JAXMBN01. The sequence goes on along the minus strand of JAXMBN010000025.1, from coordinate 5,194 downwards.
ACGTTATCTCGTCGTCCTCCCTTCCCAAAAGGAAGAAGCTCTTCGTCGCATCATCGAAGTCGAAGCCAGCGAAGCGGTACTCGTCTTCGTTCGTACGCGATCGACTTGCGAACCCATCGCTGACTACTTGGCTCAATCGGGACTTCGAACAGCAGCGCTTCACGGAGAAGTACCGCAGAAGCAACGCGAAAAAATCGTTGAGCAACTGCGCCAAGGTACTATCGACATCATCGTGGCAACCGATGTGGCCGCTCGCGGTCTCGATGTATCACGCATAAGCCACGTGATCAATTACGACTTGCCCATGGATAGCGAAGTCTACACCCATCGTATCGGCCGAACTGGACGCGCGGGCCGAAGTGGTGAAGCAATCCTCTTGTTGACACCGCGTGATCGATTCGTGACTGTCGCTTGGAACAAGAACACGGCAGCCCGAACAGATGGCGATGCCAACCAATCGCGATCAATAAGCTTCTGCGTAGCCAAGTTCCATTCCAAGATCGATGAACTCATGGAACATCCAGAAATGGAATCCTACCCGTCGACGGCAACAGTACCAACGCAACCACGAAGAAATCCCACCTGAAAAGATCGCAAAGTTGCTTTGGCGATTTTGGCCAATAACCACCACTCGCTGTTGGAACGCGGCGAGTTTCGTGCAGTCACGTTCGAAGAACGAGGCTCAGGAAAACGGATGCGTGATCGCGATGGTCGCCCTCATCCTCGCCGCGACCGTCATCCTAGCGACCGTCAAGATCGTGGACAGTCCTTTGATCGCGGCGATCGTCAAGAGTCGCGACATGGTCGATCGGCTTCGTCAACGCGATGAACCGGATGGAAACTTTCCGCGTCGAAGTTGGACGCCGTGACGGCGTTTCGCCAGGTCATCTCGTCGGTGCCATCGCTAATGAAATTGGAATCGAAGGAGACTACATCGGATTACCATCCAGGATGACCATAGTTTCGTCGATCTTCCTGAAGGCTTGCCCGACGATCTCTTTTCGCCATCTTGCGTCGCGTCTTCGTCATGGGCAAACCCATGAAGATCTCACGCTCGCGGCGTCAATGACCGAAATGATCGTCCTCGCTTTCGCGATCAAGAAGATCGACCTGCCCTTCGCCGCGATCGACAACCCGCGCAAGAAGGTGCACCTACCCGCAGAAGCGTAGTTCTATCGCAATGCCTTCCTGATTGGGTTGTCCTTAATCGGTCGACTTCAACGTCCTCGAATGGGTTCCTAACGAGGACGTTGTTTTCTTCAGAGACGAACCATCTTCGTTCGTCTATCGACTCATCAACTCAGCTGCTTATCCCACAACGATGCGATTCGAAGGCTTTTAAACGAATCGTTGATAAAGCACCTGAAATCGACTCGATTGGTTTAGGCCCAAGCCCATACAAAAAGGCTGATGTGAGTGTAGCCATCGCCATTCCTATCGGCCGTGGCATCTGACGCTTGATTCGGATTCAATCCATGCTGCAACTCCCATGAATCCCACATGCCATCGGCATCTTGGTCGCGAAAGGGTTCGCCTGATATTCGGGATAGCCACCGACTTCATCCGGATGAGTGATAAATCCTTTGCCAACCATTTCGGTCAACTCTTCCACCCACTTTTCAGCATAGCCAACCGCTCGAGCTCTTTCTTGAGAAGCTTCCGAAATCGCGCCCGAACGACACCATCGGCACCATCCGGATCACGTGTATCCACCGCATCGTAGCTTCAGTAAGGTTGATCCAACGTTTTTGCAAAACGATTTCGTATGCCTCTTGAGCCGATTGAGTGGGATGGTTGTATGAGGATACGCTTCAACCAATCGAATCTGTGGCAAGATCTCCGGATAGATTCCCGCGAACATCGGGCTGGACTTCTTCCAATTGTCAGACGAGACTCCGGATAGCCTTCAACAAAGTTCCCATCGACGTAGGCTTTGATAAAGTGATCCACTACCGTCTTGCTTCGCCTGGACTCAGGCTTCAGCAATCGATAGGCTACCGATTCACATGGAGTACCAGGCCCAGGCTTGTAGTAATTGCTGATGATATTGAAGAAGTTGCGATGGTCGCCACCATCTACCGTTCGATGGCGATAATTAAAGAGCACATTGCTGACAAAGGTAAATCTCCATACATTCCAACACTCGGATTGCGGCCAGTATTGCAGGCCCAAAGATTGTGATGAAAGGTACTATTGAGCCCACTAATCGTCGAACCGAAGGATGGTACGCATTCAAAGCTTCGGAAAAGACGGAATACTGAATGGTGATGTTGACCGTTGAAGCTTCTTCTCTACCTCCATCCGGCGGTTGATACATGACGATACATCGACATGTTCTCGTCCAAACCCCATGATGCCGACACATGATCGATCATGATGTTGCCAATCGGATTACCCCCGATCGAATCATTGCGATCTCCTGCATCGACCGCACCCTGTCGAAACCGCATATGGCGAATGATGATATCGTGACTCTCGAGCTCCACGGTGTTCCTGTAACACACACCGTCACCGGGAGCCGTATTACCTGCAATGGTGATATACGGAGCTCGAATACGAATGCGATCCTTCAAGCGAATGATTCCGGCTACATTGAAGACCACAATGCGTGGACCAGCCGCTTCACAGGCTTCGCGAAAACTACCTGGCCCATCGTCGTTGAGATGGGTGACAACCATCACCTTGCCTCCTCGACCCCCAAACGAATATTTGCCTCCTCCCTCCGCTCCTGGAAATGCAGGAATCTTCGACTGAGGCAAATGAGCAGGTTCCGATGCACCAGGGATATACGGCTTCCCTTTTGCAGTCCACGCATCGATCGTCGGCTTGGCCAATGCAAATCGCTCATCCGATCTTCGATCCGCAGCCGATTGTTTCGCTGCCGCCTGCGCCTGCATCTCAGGTGTCAACCGTGGATAGCCTTGCCCCATGCAAACACTCGGGCCAAGAACTAAACAACCTAATCCGAGCGCCACTGGAATTCCGCTTGATCGCAACACGTCCATCTCCTGCCTTGTCGCCGAACACAACTGAGATCTCAAACGATACTCTATTTGCATTCCAGAAACCAGCAGTCACGCTCAATTACTTGGCTGGACTAGCAGTTCGAGCTCCGCGGACCATCACGTAAACACCCGACAGGACGAGACCTCCTCCGACAACGAGGTTCCAAGTGATGGGTTCCGAAAGAAACAATCCACCCCAAAGAACTCCAAACATCGGTATCAGATAGGCAACGGTCATCGATTGACCAGGGCCGATCCGTCGCAGCAATCGAAAGTAAATGAAGTAGGCGATTCCAGTACAAAGCAGTCCCAATACAGCCACGGCAATCCAACTGGAAATGCTTGGCATGGTTGAGGGAATCGCACCGAGTGCAATGGGTGCCAACAACAAACTTGCCGAAAGAGAGCTACCCGCGGCAATCACCATCGGATCGACTTGGCTCAAATAACGCTTCGTCATATGCGCCGCAAAGCCATACATAATGGCTGCCGACAATCCAGCTCCAATTGCAGTCCAACTTCCACTAAGACTCAGCTTTCCCGACACCAAGACGACAACACCGACGAAGCCTAAGAGCAACCCAAGGATCCGCTGCCACGTCAATCGATCCCGAAACCACAATGCTCCGATCATCGTACCAAAGAGTGGAGCGGTGGCATTGAGCACCGACGTAAAGCCGGCGGGCAATGTCAGCGTTGCGTAGGCAAACAAAGTGAACGGCACGGCCGAGTTCAATGCGCCAATGACCGCGATCCATCTCCAATGTTCTTTCCATTGCGAGATTCTGCCAGAAGTCATCACGATCGCTAAGAGAAAAAGTCCTCCTAGCAATACTCGGATCTCGATCAAGAAAAGAGGACCCATCTCGGGAGCCGCTATCCGCATGAAGGGAAACGATGCTCCCCAGATCGCGCCCAATAAAACGAATTCCAATAAATCGCGAGCTTTCATAGGGTAGGGGCTCTCCTTAAGCTTGCGAGACTTTGGAATCCGAATTCACTTCCATGGAACGATCCGATGATGGTGACGTGATGGACGTTGCCTTTTTCAAGTTCAAACCTGAGTCGTTGGAGCGTTCACTCTTTTTCAATCCTTTGCCGATTGTGATCAATGCCACACCTGCCACGATGATCGCGGCCGAAAAGAGCGTCCAGCTATCGAGCGACTCATTGAGTACGATCCAACCCAGCAATACAGCCACCACCGGATTGACATAAGCATAAGTGGAAATCAACGTTGGCGAAGTGTGCTTCATGAGCCATACAAAAGTTGTGAACGCGATCAACGATCCGGCCACAACCAGATAGAGCCATGCCACGAACGATCCCGTCGTAATCGCGTTCCAATCGGTGGAACTCCATTCTCCAAGCAACGTTCCGCAAAGGACCAACCAGACGCCACCCCACAGCATTTGAATCGCGGAACCGGTAAAGGGATCAACGGGCGTCTTGGCGTAACGCGTCATCATCGAACCGACGGTCCAAGTGAAACAAGCCATCACGATCGCCCCGATCCGAAGCATGTCATAGGAGACTCCGCCATTGGTGCCCATCGATGGTCCGACCAGTAACCCCAAGCCGACGATCCCAACACTCAATCCCAAAAAAACCAACGCATTTGGCTTAGCCCCTTTGCTTCCATTGGTAGCTCGATACATACACCATTCTGCAAAGACCATCATCAGCGGATTGAAGGAAACGATAAGCGTGGCAATTCCCGAAGGAATGGTTTGCTCAGCCCAGGACACGAGTCCATTGCCGCCCAGCAGCATGAGGCAACCTACTCCGGCATTCCAAACCCACTGAGCGTAAGTGGCGCGGAACTTTTGAGTTACCAATAGAATCGCTGCTACTAAACTACCAGCGACAAGAAAGCGAGCTCCAGCCATGAGGAATGGTGGAAGCGTTTCTACAGCGACGCGAATCGCTAAATAAGTCGAGCCCCACACCAAATAGATGGTGAGCAATCCGGCTACGATGAGCCAACGAGATGGTTTGGTCATGGAAGAAGGACGATCACTTTCCAAGAAGCGTTCGCTTCTTCGCCACGAACTCGAGATGTCCTTCGAGATGGTGAATGTATTTTTCGATAAACTCGGCCAAGGTCACTTTACCGATCTCGTTATGGATCCCGAACCGTTGAAAGGCCTCATCCGGAAGGCGGCGAAGGATGACCGCAATCATCTGTC
>JAXMBN010000024.1:0-92284 GCA_046349875.1 Pirellulales bacterium | reverse complement strand
CTACCTTTGAATCGCACGTTGTGAAGCCCAGACTACTCGTAAGCATCCAATCTCCCGAAGAACTCGACATTGTTTTCGAGTGTGGAGTTTCGTGGATCGACCTCAAAAACCCGAATGCAGGGTCGCTGGGAAGGCCCACGAAAGAGGTCTTGGACCAAGTGGGGGTCAAGATCGTCGACTCATTAAGCCAACGTCAGACGCTTCCTCCATGTTTCAGTGTGGCATTAGGGGAACTTCTTGAATCGAAGGAATCGCAGATCGCCTCGGAATTTGAACCGTATCGCTATTTGAAAATCGGTCTTTCGAGAATGGGAAATCGGACCGATGCAAGAACATTGATTCAGAATCAAGTTCGTACCATGGACCATGGCGGGCGCTGGATCTTGGTCTACTATGCCGATCACGAAGCGGCGGAATCACCCAGTTTCGATTCTGTGTTGGAATGGAGCCAGGAAATCGGCGCAGAGTTTGTACTGGTCGATACCTTTGTGAAAGGTTCCTATCGCCTATTTGACCTTCTTAGTGCTCGCGACTTGGAAGAGATGATCGAGCGAACCCACCTCGCAGGCATCAAGATTTCGCTAGCCGGATCGCTCACGTCCCAAGATATTGAATCGCATCTCCAACTTGGTCCTGATGTTTGGGCCGTTCGATCCGCCGCATGCACACAAGGAAATCGCAAACGAGGTATCGATCGGATGCGTGTAGCGCATCTACAATCGATCCTCGATCGAAACTTATCGGATTCGGCGTTGCAAGGTATGAATCCTATGCTTTTCGCAAGCGGACAAGGAAGCTGATCGATGTCATCAGGAAGCGAAAGAGATCCGCTGTTTGGAATCATCATTCAAAGCGGTCGCGTTGTGGGTGCCCTTTGCATCCCTGACGCAGGCGCCGATTTCATCGAAGAGTTCAACAACTGCTATGGTCCTCTGCGGATGCAAGCAGCAGAACTCGATTCGGAATCTCGCAATCGTGGCGTCGTTCCGAAAATGACCTTTCGCCTTCCTACTTGGTACCGAGAAGCATGGCGACCACGCGTTGATATCGTTTCCCAACCCAAGGCGACTTCCCCAACACCTAAAAGAAACGCAGAAGGAAAGAATGAGCGTGAAGGCGATTCGAGTTCTTGATTCCCATACCGGTGGCGAACCAACGCGCGTTATTGTTGAAGGAGGCCCCGACCTCGGATCTGGATCGATCCAAGAACGTCTCGAAGTGTTCCGCTCCAAGTTCGATCACTTTCGCTCGGCTGTGGTCAATGAACCACGTGGGTCCGATGTTCTCGTAGGAGCACTCTATCTACCCGCCAACCAAACCTTGGCTCATCCGGGCGTGATCTTCTTCAACAACGTTGGCTATTTGGGTATGTGCGGGCATGGAACGATTGGCCTGTTGGTAACTCTTCACCATTTGGGTTGGCTTCCTCTTGGCAAGCAAACGTGGCTCACTCCCGTTGGTCCCATTGAAGCCGAGTTACTCCTCCCAATAAAGTTCGCATTCGCAATGTGGCGAGCTATCGTACGCAAACCCAAGTGGCAATCGATGTCGAAGGCATCGGAGTCGTTCGCGGCGACATAGCATGGGGTGGCAATTGGTTCTTCCGTGTGGATTGGGATCGAGCCCCAATCGACTTGCAACATGTAGAACAACTTACCGAAGTCGCGTGGAAGATCCGTCAAGCAGTCAATCAACAAGGCTATCCCGAAATCGATCACATCGAACTCTTCGGCAAACCTTCTTCCTCTTCCGCGCATTCCAAGAACTTTGTTCTATGCCCAGGCAAAGCATACGATCGTTCACCGTGCGGTACCGGTACGAGCGCCAAACTCGCATGCCTTGCTGCTGATGGAAAACTTGAAGCGGGACAAACTTGGATTCAAGAAAGCATCATCAACAGTACTTTCGAGGGAAGCTTTCACTGGATCGATCGTACCCAGCACCACATCTCCCCCGAGATCAGTGGGGAAGCACACGTAATATCTGACGCGCAGCTCATTCTTTCCGAGCAAGACCCATTCTGTTGGGGTATCCATTGATACATACACTGTTGATGCAAACATCTTAAAACAGTTGCACTATCTCAGCGCGCGAAGCACTCACTGCGATCACTTCCATTGTGTCGTTCAACTACACTAAAGGGATTGGTGTATTCAGAGAAACTGTCATAGACCTCGATGGATTTGGTGATGCGATTGACTACCTACTCGCGAGTCGTTGCAATTCTTTGTGTTGCTCTAAGTGTAACGCCCTACGCTTCAGCTCAGGACTGGCGCGAGCTTGTTGGTTACAACAAGCTTAAGTCAGAGGTCGGCGCGAGCCTTGAGAATGGGGCCGGAATCGCAGTCTCCCTTGTGGAAGCAGGCGGCAAAGATAAGACGTTTATGCCCGACACCTCCATCGCGGAGTTTACGGGAAAGACCATTCTCAATGGTACCGGCAGCGGCGGCGCTATCTCAGGGCATGCGACCGGCGTCGGACAGATCATGTTCGGCAACAACTCCAGCATCGCGGCTGGGGTTACTCAAATCACCGCCTACGATGCCGATGACTGGGTCTACACGAGAGCTGGCGTAGGCACAGCCAATAATCCTTTACCCAATCCCTTTTCGGTACAGAACCATTCCTATATCGGTACTGGTGATCCGGTTGCCAAAGCCAATGAAACTTTGGCTCGCTTCGATTACATGATCAATCGCGATGGTGTTACTTCCGTTGTCGCCATGAACAACGGCGGTGCCAATCCGTTGCCTCAGCTCATGGGGCAATCGTACAACTCCATTTCGGTTGGCCTTACCAACGGGCAACACTCTCATGGACTCACCGACTTGGGAACCACCGGACGCATCAAACCCGATATCGTCGCTCCGGCCGGCGCCACAAGTTCTTCGACACCGATGGTGAGTAGCGCGGCTATCTTGCTCCATCAAAAAGCTGTGAACATGAACACGCCCGATGCACGCACTACAGAAACGATGAAAGCCATCATCATGGCCGGCGCCACAAAATCCGAGTTCCCATCCTGGGACCAAGGCACCAATGGATCGGGCGTAATTACTCGTCCCCTCGATGATACGTTCGGAGCAGGTGAACTTAATGTCTACAACAGCTACCGCATACTCGAAGGGGGCGAGTTTGATGGCGCGACAGGTGGATCACAAGGCGGCCTCATCGCGCTGAAGGGATGGGATTACGGCGAGACGATCGCAGTCAACAACACCAAGCATTGGACCTTCGAAATCGGCCCCGGCCAAACACTATCCGAAGCCTCCATCCTTCTCACTTGGAATGCTCAGTACGCTGATATCAATAACAACTTCTCCAATACCCTTTCACTGGCGAACATGCGTCTACAACTTTGGGATTCAACCTCTTCCTTCATGGGCAACCTGCTCTACACGAGCGATAGTCCTGTAGACAACGTCGAGCACTTGTACTTGCAAAATCTTGCGAGCGGGAAGTACACGTTCGGCGTCACATCCGATCTTTCAACGGATTTCGGGATCGCATGGAATATTACCGCTGTTCCCGAACCTTCTTCTTTGGCGATACTAGGTCTCGCCGCCAGTGTTGGCTCCATCTGGCTCGGACGCAAACGCTTTTCAAAGAAGCTCAAGCCTATTTGAGAATGCAGTTCAGCTGCGTAACTTTACCGAGCACTTCATCGAGGGAATCGTTCAAGATCAACGCTAAGCTGTCGCTGCCATCCCTGATGAACGACCACGAAGATCGTTCGGTGCAGGCATAGCCCATCGCGATTGTGGTTGTAACTGCGACGCAGCATTGCGGATGCATCCACCCCAGAAAAACAAATAGGTATTGATCATGGTGATGATCAGTACATCTTGGAACATGCCGTTCGCCCAAAATCCTGCCATCATTCCAAGGAACACCAATCCCAAAAGCCTCATCTCGAAGGCAATGGACTCCGTCCGCCATACCTTCCATCCCCACCAAGACCAAATTGCCAGCATCGCACAGAAGGGGATCGTTCCCAACAATCCATTCTCAACGAGCAACCCTAACACGATGTTGTGTTGCACATAGGGTCGAGCCTTTTCCAAGGGCATATCGACATCGCGCTGGATATAGTACTTTGCATTGTCTAGATAACCGGCCGTTCCCACGCCTGTCCATGGATGTTCTTGAAACATCTTCCATGCAATCATGGCTAAGAGCGGCCGAAGCTGCGCAGACTGCTTCATATCTTCGACACTCACATTCTTGTCCCGCTTGAATCCTACGAGACTTTGACTCTTCGCAATCACGCCCATACTTCCGATCCCAACGGCAAATACAAGCAATGGGACTCGCCACCGCGATGGGCACAGTGCCGTGAGAATGCCGAGCATCGCAACGGCGCCTCCCATCCAAACGCAACGCGTCATGGTGCAAGCGATGCCCAGCATGTAGATGGGCCAAGTTGAAACCCACATCCAACGTGTCCATCCGCGCTCGATGGCCGGCAAGACCAACGCGCAACTCAGCGTAACGGTCAAGAGCACACCGTTCCCTGATGGATTCAGCAAGGGCCCCCGACCACGCCCAAAGAACTCAGTAAAGTTTGGATCAGCAATATACTTTGGAAAGACGGCCCAATACATTTCGGTCTTTTCGGCTACCGATGTCACCGAAAGATAAACACCTAAGATCGCAAACGCGATGTACATCCAACGTAAAGTGACTTGGTTCAAAGGAAGATTGCGAGCGACCCAATACGCAGTGGCAGGGACAAGAAAAAAGAACAACAACTTGCTTAAGGACGCTCCACCCGACAACGGATGGATCAACGTGGTCAGCACCATGGCGCCCAAGAAACCAGCAAACATGGAATCACCAGCGTTCCACGCTTTGGGCTGTGCGTAGCCCCAAACTCGATAAACAACATACAAACCGACGCTGATGGCAAGGACCGCTCGATCCAAACTCACGACAGAGACATGCAGGAAGTTGTATCCAAAGACGGTCCCCGCAATGATCCCACCAATGAGAATGCCCCAGAGTCCCGTTCGTCGAAAATAGACGAGGCCCCACACCAAACAAGCAAGCGCAATAGGGAGCAGCAACGCTTCCACGACACCATGATCCGTTGAGCACAATAATGCAAAGAAAAACTGCTCAAGGATATGCTACGCTCCATCCTCCATACTGAAGCGATTCCCGTTTTCAGCCGCAAACTCTGACGCTCGTAACGACCTTGCCGGTCATGACGACTGCGCGATCCGCAAGCTCTGACTCTCCAATCCATCTGTGAGCGACAGGGCCAACCCTGGAAGATGAAAGAGACTTCCCACAATCACCGCGGCCCCGACTCTTTCCAATTCCAACCACGATTCAAATTCTGGAAAATTCGTTCGCACAATCACGCGAGCTTCCGGATATCGCTGGGCAACTCGCTGCAAATATTCACTCGTATCCTTGAACGAATCCCGATCGTGATGCATCGATAAAAGGTCGACAATGATCCACTGAAAGTCGCCCATAGGAAAAGGATCTTGAGAGAATATCCCTGACGACGAGCAACCCAAGGGGCGAAGCAAGCTATTCCATGATTCCCAACAAGGAACGTCGTCAGCGATGATGAGGACCGATGTTCCGCTACTGCGATTCGGTTCCCAAGCAGACTCGGCAACAATCCGCTGCACTCGATTCAGCGATGCAGCACTCTTCTCACCTTCCGCCGATTCCGCCTTCATCCAAGGCAATACGCGGTCCCAGTACTCGTACCAATAGTAGGCTCGTCGATCCTCGGGATGCGGATCGCTGCGGCGATGGCCAGGCCACCAAGCTCCCATAAGCAAACAAACGCTGGCTTGCGGCCACAGCCTTTCGATTTTTCCCCAAGCCTCCTCAATACCACTTCGCGAACGACTTCCCAAAATGACGTGAGTGGGCTGAACCGATGGTCCAAACGCTTCCATCTGACTATCGTTTTCCAGGAAGAGCAGCGGAAATTGTGCGGCCAACTTTTCCCGAACCCAACCGAGCTCTTCTGATCCATCGCCGATCCAAACAAGGGATTTCGCGCGAGGACTAGCGACCTCTTTCTTCGTTGCTTTTGCCATGCTGTCTACTCAAGGTGAAATTCGGTGCTTCTACGACGGTCACGAATCAGAAGCAACCCATTCCGATTCTGCCGTGCGCATCCATTCGATCGCTTCCTGCGGTGATTGAACGCTCCGCAAAGCATCCAGCGCACCCGGTTCCGCCAAAACGCGACTCAGTCGAGCCAGAATGCGCAAGTGAACTCGATCGTCCGTCGAACAAATCAAAAAGAAAATATCGGTTAAGTGCCCAGCCGAATTTCCAAATGGAAGTGGCTGATGCGTAATCCCCAGCCCCAAAAGCGGTTCTGCTAAGATCGATGCCATGGGCCGTCTTGGGTGAAGCAAGGCCACTCCGTTTTCAAGCGCTGTCGGATGAAGCTGTTCACGAGCCAACACGGCTTCCGCCATCGATTCGGCGTCCCACAATAATCCGGTCTGCGCAACCAACTGACACATATCGCGAATAACCGATGATCGCGTTCGTGACGAAAGGGGAATCGCAATCGATTCCACGTGCATCAAGTTGGCCAATACAATCGACTCTTCATCGGCTGTGGCGGTCCGTTCCAGCAACTGCTCCATCTCGCCCAATTGCTCGATGTCGCTCACTCCGATCTTATCTTCCAACCAATGATGTATCTCGGATTCGGAAAACTTCCATTCACCACCAATTCGACGTCCGGGAAGCTTGCCGCGCGACGCAAGCTTGGTAATTTGCTCTGGCGTTAGGTGCAGGTATGCCGCCAACTGATCGACATCAAAATCTTTACTAGCCATGTTTCAGCCCGAACGAGAATTGCGTAAACCATCGATTCTACCGGCCTCAATTCCAAAACGCACCCCAAACCGGCCGAATTCAACTCGAACGTAGACGAATCACCGCTTTCAAGCAGTGCATCCCGACATAGTCGACCCCATTTTGCCCTATCTTAGGCATCTTATGGAAAGGATCTCCCCCTTTCATTCCCGGCATTTACTCGCTGGGAGCATTTTGCTTTCACCCTAGGCGAGCGTTCGATGGCTTGTTTTTCCTGACGCAAAATCGTCGAGATTCTCCATCGTAATCTTTGCGATTTCGGATAACGCTTCTTTGGTAAAGAACGCTTGGTGCGCGGTGATCAAAACGTTGGGAAAGGTCAACAATCGCGAAAATACGTCGTCCTGCACCACGACCCGCGACAGATCTTGAAAAAACAAATCGCTCTCTTCTTCATAAACATCCAAAGCCAAACTTCCGAGTTGTCCGGATTTCAGCGAATGAATGACCGCTCGTGTATCGATCAGTCCCCCACGACTGGTATTGATCAACATCACCCCACGCTTCATCCTTTGCAGCGATTCGGCTCCAATCAAATGATGTGTTGCGGAAGTTAACGGACAATGAAGACTGACGATATCCGAATGGGAAAGTACTTCCTCCAAGGTTCGGTACTCGGCAATTTCCTGCATTGCTTCCGCTGGCGAAGGATCATAACAAAGGACCTTGCACCCAAAGCCATGAAGAATGCGGACCACACACTGACCGATGGCACCTGTACCAATCACTCCGGCTGTCTTGCCAAAGAGATCAAATCCCAGCAGCCCCTCCAATGCAAAGTTATTATCGCGCACTCGAGAGTACGCGCGATGGATCTTTCGGTTTAGCGATAAGATCAAGCCAAGGGTATGCTCGGCAACCGCATGAGGAGAATAGGCTGGAACACGAGCAACGGTGAATCCCAATTGCTTGGCATAGGCCAAATCGAGATTATTGAATCCAGCGCATCGAAGCGCAATGAACTTCACTCCTTGGTCCCAAAGCGCTAGAAGCTCTTCTCGCTGCACCGAGTCATTCACAAAACAGCAAACCGCATCGAAACCCTTCGCCAAAGTTGCCGTCTTCGATGATAAAGAACTCTCCAAGAAATCGAGTTCATGACGCCCTTCTGCAGCTTCGGATAAGAATCGCCGATCGTACTCTTTGGAACTATAAACTAAACAACGCATCCTAACTTCACTTCCTGTCCTTCATCCGCAACTCGTATTCGCTTCCATGGATTCGAAGCAACTTCGAGCCCAACAAACATCGCTTGTTCGGCAAGATCGAAACGAATCAACGAGCGTCTTGAACTTCTTTGAGAGCTGCATTCCGCGCAGCCTCAAACTCGTCGCCTCGCTTCCAAGCTGGCATCGCCTTCTGATTAGCGATCATGTTTCCAACAATGAAAAGCAACTGAGCATCCTCGACAGCGCCGCTCAAATCCCAATTCGGATTGTATTCGTCCGAAGGCTGGTGGTAATGTTTCTCAATCCATTGCTCCAACTCTCGCCTTCCCCAATCATCTGGCCTTCCAACGACACTCGTTCCCGAATGCAAATAGATTGCGGGGACACCGATTTTGGCCAAGCTGAATTGATCGGAGCGATAATAGTAGCCTCGATCAGGAAAATGATCTTGGGTTAAAACGCGATTCTGCCACCGCACTCCTTTCTCCAACAACTCATCGAGATCGCTTTTGCCTCCACCGATTACATTCACATCGTGCGTCTTCCCCAAAAACGGAATTCCATCGATATTGATTACAGCTGCCATCTTGCCAGGTGGTAAGGGTGGATGTTCAGCCAAGTACTTCGATCCAAGTAGCCCCTGCTCTTCCGCTCCTACGGCAGCGAACAATATCGATCGCTTCGGACGAACTTCCAGTTTCGTGTAGGCCGCAGCGATACTGAGCATCGTCGATAATCCCGAAGCATTATCGATCGCTCCGTTGTAGATCATGTCGCCCGATGCATTACGCTCCTTGGCCATGCCGATGTGGTCATGATGAGCCATATAAATGAGAGGCTGATCCCGCAAGGTCGAATCGCTCCCTTCAAGCCATCCAAGCACGTTCGCCGTTTCCTGCTTTCGCACATCGCATTGCAGTTGAATCGACAATTTGGCACCTAAGGATACCGGTCGAAAATCCCTGCTTTCTGCGGCCTGGCAAGCCATCGGTCTTTTCCGCACTTGGCCACCAATCGCTTCGCCGCATCTTCCGTAGCCCAACCTTTCATGGTCAATCGAGGGCCACTCGAACCTTCAAGTTCAAACTCTTCACCCGTCCACGACGTTTGAATGACTTTGAAGGGATAGCCTGCCGATTCGGTCGTATGAATAATGATCGCCCCAACAGCTCCTTGCCTTGCTGCGCTTTCGTACTTGTAATCCCACCCCCGTAATAAGTCGACGTTTCCCGGCGAACTTTGGATCCCCCGAGGGATCGTTGTTCATCATCAGTAAAATCTTCCCGCGAAGATCGACACCTTTGAAATCGTCCCATTGATATTCCGGAGCTTGGATCCCATACCCGACAAAACGAGCCGCTATCCTCGATCGCAAGCGACTTCTCTTGTTTCCCAGCGGTTGCAATGTATTCATCGAAATACTTCCAGGATTCCTGCTTTGTGGAACCTTCCGACAGTTTCCAATCCATTGTCTGAGGAGCGTGCGTTAATACGCCCACCAATGGCACCTTTTGAAACCAACCTAATGATTCCATTGGCTTCAGTCCCATCCCTTGGAATTGGGATGCTACATACGCTTGCGTCAATTGATCGCCACGACTAGCAGGTCCGCGTCCTTCCAAGAGATCGTCGCTCAAAAAGCGAATGTGGCTGGCGATGCGATCGGAAGTGATTTCTTTGAGCGCACTGATTGCATCGTGCCCAGGCCTAAACTCTTGAGCCCTCGACAAGGACGAATGGACAAGTGAAACGGCCATACCGCAGCAGATGGCGACCATGCGAAATTGGATTGGCACCGAATATCCCCTTGGACAGAACTATCAACATCGCGGGGTTCGGAATAACCGTTACGATCGGAACCGCGCCCTCAAACGACCTGCCAGATTTTAAGGGAACTGAAAGAGAATTCTCTACCCCACATCTTCATTTGTGACCTACCGTTCCATACCTACTTGGGCATTCCAGCCCGTCCGAGAGATCTTTTTTGGCATCCAGAGGAAAGCATGAACAGCCCTCGTCGCAAACGTTGGTTGATCGACTTTGAAGTCCAATATAGCCTTCTGCGTCAGATCGCACTTCACTGGTCAGCCTTCATGCTCGCCAACGCCGTGGCCATGTTCATTTGGTTTCGATTCTTCGAATCACCTCTTGGAACATGGGATGAAACATTCACCAAGTTTGCCAGCTCGTACTTTCCCATGCTGATCGTTTCGGGAGCGCTGCTTCCCATATTCTTGCTCGAAACAATCAAGCTCAGCAATCGATTTGCCGGCCCCATCATGCGGCTCAAACAGACCATTGCGCACGCTGCCGCTGGTGAAAAGGTTACTCCTCTTCACTTCCGTCACGGCGATTTCTGGACAAGCCTTGCGCTGATTTCAATAAAGCTTTCTGTCGTGAATCGTCCGATCCACGATCCGAATCGCGTGGACCTTCAGAAGGCCAAAACGCAACGATCCATCCTCCGGTTCGAACGTATCCCGAATCTTAAAGTCACAGATGCACTTCGGGAGACTTCCCATGCGAATCGCAACGACCAATCCAACGCGATGCTATCGCCAGAATCGACGTCGGGGTGCAGCCCTGGTCGAATTCGCCGTTTGCTTGCCGATCCTCATGATCCTTATCCTTGGATCGATGGAAGCGAGCAACACAATCTTCCTTAAACAATCGCTCCATGCTTCAGCCTACGAAGGCATTCGCGCAGCCGTACGTATCAAAGGCACCAGCGTTGCGGCCAATGCTGCGGCAGAAGATGTGCTTACAGCTCGGAACATCAAGAAAGCCAAAGTCGTCTTCTCTCCCGCATCCATCGAGAATGTCGCCCGAGGCGAACGAATCACGATCGATGTCCAAGCACCTGTCGGGGCCAACAGTCCATTCATTGGCAAAGTCGTTCCTGATCGAACTCTCACCGTTCGCCTTGTCATGATCAAAGAATAGACGTCGAGCGAACCATCTCGTCGATACCGTGTAACTATGAAATCCACCAGACACAATCAAACAGTGCATTATCAACCTCGCCGCTCTTCTCAACGAGCTGGCGCTATGCTCGTCTTGATCTGTGTGATGATCTTCGCATTCATCGTAACCGTCGCATTCTCCGTCGACATCGCTTACATGCATTTGGTCAAAGCCGAATTGCGAAGTTCGACCGATGCGGCTGCCAAAGCGGCAGCACAAACCTTGGCCACCACTCAGGATGTCGATCAAGCCATCGCCAGCGGAAAAGCGATTGCAGAACTGAACGAAGTGGCAGGACAACCTCTCAAGCTGAAAAGTGATGACTTCATTTTTGGTTCCTCGCTACCCGATGCAACGGGACGCTACCAATTCGTTGCTAACAAAAGCCCAATCAACAGCATTCAAGTCCGAGGCTCTCGCGATAGTTCCTCCTTATCGGGTCCAGTCGGACTCATCTTCGGACGCATGCTCGGACGGGAAAACTTCCAACCCACCGAAGAAGCCATTGCAACTTTCATGGAACGTGATGTGGTGCTCGTTATTGACCGTTCAGGCTCGATGACCGACCCTTCCGAAACCAAGGGCCGATCCAAGTTCGACGAACTAAAAGTTGCCGTCAACAGCTTTGTGAACGTTCTGAAAGCGAACAGTACCGATGAGTCCGTAGGGCTCGCATCCTATTCAAGTTCAGCCACACAAGACGTGCAATTAACGAAGAATCTCGATACCATCACCACCAAACTCAACACCTTGCGAGCCAGCGGAAACACCAGCATCTCAGCCGGAATGGATGCGGGGCGAATCATCATGAATAAAGGTCGAAACGGCCGATTCGTCGAACGCACTATGATCGTCATGACCGACGGCCTGCATAACACCGGACGAAGCCCGATACTCTCAGCCCAAGAAATTGCTGGCGATGGTGTTATCATTCACACAATCACCTTCGGCAAGGATGCCGACCAAACTGGTATGAAAAAGATCGCATCGATTGGATCGGGCCGGCACTTCCACGCCAAGAACGGTACCCAACTCGACGAAGTCTTCAAAGAAATCGCTAGAACGCTGAGCACGATTGTCACCAAATAGAGCAGCAGTGGTTTTATGTCACGAAAACGTATCCATTCCAACCGCCGAGGTGCTGCTGCCGTCGAATTTGCGATGACGGCCGGCCTCGCTTTCTTTTTCTTCTTCGCGGCACTAGAGTTTTGCCGCGTCAGCATGATGCGCCACACCGTGCAAAATGCTCTCTACGAAGGGGCTCGTATGGGTATCGTTCCTGGCGCTACGGCATCCGATGTCGAAAACAAGGCACAAAGCATCTTGTCCAGCATCGGTGTCCGCGACGCGCAAATCGATGTGACTCCCGACCCTATCCTTATCGACTCGCCCGAAGTCACCGTACGCATCCAAATGGCGCTCGATCGCAATCTCTACGCACCCTCTTTCTTCTTCAAAGGTCTGAACCTCGACCGATCGTACTCCATGCGTCGCGAAGTCCCGAACTAGTCGACGCTTCTCACTAACGAACACAATAGACGTCGAGACATCGCAACGGCTTACTCGAGTTCGACTTCGATCTTATCGTCACTAGGGATTAGTCCATCAGCTTGCTATCGATCAACCATTCGCGCAGTCGCGTTGGCCACTCCCCATACGCAGCTTTCGTCCCTTCACGATATCCAAAGCCGTGTCCGGCATTGGAATAAATGTGAAGTTCTGCAGGAACTCCCTTTGCCTTGTACTTGAGATAAAGCTCTGCCATTCCAATCGAGATGTCGTCTCGGTCCTTGTAACCAAGCGCGATGAATGCAGGTGGAACCTTATCGGTCACAGCAAATCGCTTCGAACTCCCTGGATAGATCAGAGCTTGAAACGCAGGACGACAGGATTGCTTTTCCACGCGATCGTTTGCTGCCAGATTTCCCAGATCCCAATCCATCGCTGCAAGTGCTGCAAGCTCTCCTCCAGCCGAAAAACCAAGTACGCCAATGCGATCGGGATGGATTCCCCACTCTTCACTTCGATCGCGAATCAATCGCAATGCACGTCGCGTATCCGCCATCGCATGATCGTCAACGGTATACACCGACCCTTGCTCACGAGCCAATCGATATTTCAAAACAAAAGCCGCAATCCCATGGTCGGCAAACCACTCACCCAATCCATATCCTTCATGCCCCATGCATAGCATCCGATGCCCACCACCGGGCGCAATCAATACCGCAGTCAACCCTTTTGAATTTCGATCCTTCGGAAGATAGGGTGTGATCGATGGATTGTGAATGTTGGCAACGTTACACTTGCCTGGTCCCTCGTCGACCACTTCCTTCTCCTTCGCACGAGCCTCAAATCCAGGTGCACCTTGCTCCCACAAAGGAATCCCAGCAGGTGGTTCGCCCGCTTGCGCAGAATTGGAAAACATGCATACCGCCGCCAAGGCCAACCATTTCAAACATGTAACTTTCACGGAGAATTCTCCAACAAAAAGTATCGATCGCAAGTTTTCATGGAAGATGCAGAGCATCATTTGATCCTGTAAGATAGTGAAAGTCTTGACTCGCGTGTTCAAGTCCTCACATTCCCTCCGCATTGTCGCGTCATTTTTTCGCTCTAACAAGGTAGTCGCTATGGCTCAACTACGCGTCCTCACTTCCACCCTTGCGTTTGCTCTGGCATTCACTCTCGCATCGCTGAACTCCTACGCTCAGGATTCAAAGAAGCCCATCAAAGCTTTGCTCATCACGGGTGGTTGCTGCCACGATTACCCCTTTCAAACCAAAGCCATGCAACTTGCGGCCAAAGACCGACAGGTGCCTATCGAGTGGACTGTTGTCAATGAAGGTGGTAAAGGAACCAAGGCCATGATTCCACTCTATGACAATGCCGATTGGGCAAAAGGTTTTGACGTAGTCATCCACAACGAGTGCTTTGCCGATACGGACGATCCAACCTACATCCGCAAGATCACGAAAGCACATGAAGAAGGTGCCAATGCAGTCGTCATCCACTGTGCAATGCACACCTATCGCAAAGCGGAAATCGATGATTGGCGACAATTCTTAGGTGTCACCAGCCGCAAGCACGATCATCAAAGCCGCTATCCGGTTCGAGTAACCCAAGCCGATCACCCCATCATGAAAGGCATTCCGTCTTCCTTTACCATGCCGATGGATGAACTCTACATCATTGAAAAAGCTTGGCCCAATACCAAAGTACTTGCCCTTTCAACCAGCGAAAAGTCGAAAGACGATCATCCCGTCTTCTGGACCAATCAGTATGGCAAAGCCCGTGTCTTCGGAACTACCTATGGACATTCTAACGATACCTTTTCCGATGCGACCTTCTTGGACATTCTCGTTCGAGGTATCGTTTGGTCGGCTCAGGGTCCTTGAACCATAGATTCCTTTATTCGATGTTTCATCGACACGCCGACACTGAGGCGGCGTGTCCGGATGCCTGAAGATCGCAAGTACAAACCACTAGCGGGAGCGATTCAAGATGGTACGGGAATATATCGCGATCTAAATGGAACAGACTTCCACCGCAATGGAATCGTCACAGATCGTTGGAAAACACTCGTCGATAATCCCCAATGATGCCAGCTCCGTCCAAGATGTCGAAGCTGGAATGACGCAACTCTTCAACAAACAAATACGCTGAATCGACAGCTTCTTCGCCAACACCCAGGCCAAGCTATCTGAAGTGACACTCCATCCCTTCGGAAGATCGTCGTTCGACTCTGGATGGTGAAACGCGCCAACACGGACCAGCCAAAGTCGTTTGCAGTTCTCGGCGACGTTTTTCGCGCTATCCTCCCAAGTTTGCATTTCTGACGATAAATCCGCAAACTCCGACTCATGCGCAATCGCCGTGCATTCGGGTAGACATTCTGCCATGCACTCAAATGTTGCATCCATCAACCGAATACATCGCCAATGCATTGCCACTTGTTCGAAGGGATAATAATCGTTCAGAAGCCGCATCGACTCTACGGTTTCTCCCCCTCCAACAATCATGGCACACGACGTTTCGGGGCGACTTTTCCACCACCGCATGAATCGCTGGATGCCACCTTGGCTGAATAGGATGCTTCCCCCTAGCTTGACAACGACTGAGCTCATGTTGCAATCAGCTGTTGCCAATCTTGAAAGGTTTCCTGCCCGAGAACAGCGACGGCATAGGCGGGTAAACATCGAGACGATTCGGTGCCCAACCTTTCGTTGGCTCGAATCCGCAAGGGACTCCAACCAAGCTGATGGAGCGCAGCGTCTAGCAAGAACTCTCCATGCCCGCTAATGATGACGCTATTGCATTTACCATGCAATTGCAATCTCTGTGCATCAATGGACTTGGCTAACAAAGATGCCTGTGATTCCGCGACAGCGAATGCAAGTTCATCGATCTCCTCGATACTCAGGGCACTTCCCTCTTCACCGATCATCCGGGCCAATCGAAAAGCTGCCGCAGCTTTGGTTGCCGGTCTTCCATCGGCGGTCACCAACGAATCCGAACGTTCTTCGATTTCACCCAACCACAGATAGGCATCCAATGTCGTCGCAAAAAACTCGGCCATCACAGGACACATCTGTCCGCGGAACGGCAATGTAGAAGCGAGCGCACAAAGAGGCGTGCGTTCGACGCCCGTGTAGACCAGTTGCGACTTGAGCAAACGATCATTGTCCGTTTTCGCATCGGTTAGAACCGCGGTCGACGACAACGGAATCACATCGCACGTGGTGGAACCAATATCGACGAGGATCGCAAACCCCTGGGGCTCGACCCATCGTCTACAAAAACTCGTCAATGCGAACCAATTGGAGGCAGCTACCTCCCATGGATTGCGAGCCGCTTGAGTGGCCGTCTTCCATCGGTCGCCGAGTGCATACACGCGCACCAACTGTGACGGATAAACCGAGGTCAATTGCTCCAATATTCGGCATACACCCTCTTCGCGTGTTGCATAGCAGTCCGCTAGCTCGCCGGTCATCGTCACCGCGATCGCATCGAACTCAGGAGCTTCAACCAACAGCCGAGCGATCGCAGCATGCAACTCGTCAGGTTGCTTCCATAAAGGAAAGGACTCACTTCGCGCGTATCCGTTGGGATCGGCAATCTTGAGGTTGGCTCCCCCAATATCCAATCCCAACCAGCGTATCATGGAAGGCCCTTCCCTAAGCTCTATTCGGCGCGATTCTGAACGAATACGCGAAGTGCATCAACCACCGAGAGCATCGATTCTTGGCTGATCTCGGTCCACTTCGAGGCTCGATGGCGAACCACTGCCAACTTGAATTGTTCCAATGCTTCTGCAACGTCGGTAGGCAATGCAGGTAACCCTGCGAAAGGATTCACGATGGGCTCGCGAACCCCATCTTCTTCCACTTCAAAAGGAACGTCATCATCTTCTTCCGAAAGAGAGTCTTTGGATGCTTCCGCCTCTTCGCCGAAATCGGGTCCTTCATACAACGGACCAGTCGCTCCCAGTCGTTCCTTTTCTTCTTCGTCTTGCCCAGACTCTACTTCCGAGATGGGAACATAGTCTTCATCGACCATGTTGCCAGCAAGTTCTTCATTGCGAGGTCGAGTTTCAGGTTGAGCGCCGGTCGCCTTCCAGCGAGCATCGCGCATCTCGCTAATGCTCCATTGACTCTGCGTGGCACCTTCGAGCCAAAGTTCGGCGTCATCCCAGTCACTAGCAGCCAGGAAGTGGCTCCAGTAGAGCTTGGGATAGGTCTTCTGACTGTTTCCGAATCGTTCGTAAACCCTTCGAAGCCGCCCTACGTGCTGCGAGGTAACTCCGCCGACCCGCTTTGCCCAAGCCTCGTCGCTATACGACGTCGCAGGTGCTTCAGCCGCGATGAGGGCTTCCCGCCATTCCAGAATGATCTTTCCTTTTTCCCAATTGGTCGTGCTGATCAACTGATTCCATTGACCAACAAATCCTTCGGAAACTTCATTGGCTGTGGCATGATCAAGCCCCATTTCTTCAGCATGCGATTCGACGGATGCTCCCATTTCTGAAGGGTCAGTGGCGATCTGCTCAGAAAAATCATCTACCTGCATGGATCCATTCTCCGGGTTCCTAAAAGTGCCTCAAAGCGTTCCCAAAGGTAACGGAATGCGGTTGCGATTGAAGAGCGCGGACCAATGTTTGTAGGAACTTGAGACATTTGAGAGCCGATTTTGCGATCTACACGAACTTGACCCGCTTGTAGCGATCCTTCTAAAGATGCGAGAAATATGTTGAAAACTTGTTGCCCTATGACAAGCTTTCGAAAGTCTGAGCGAACACCATCGAGATTGGACGACCACCTCGAATGCGATATAATTCAATCAAAGCCCTTTTCTTGAGAGGTAACGAAAGTATGAAACGGTCCGTCTTGAATTCCATTCGAGTTCTCGTGTTCCATTCGTTGGCGTGGACATTTCTGTTTCCATCGTTTGCCCCCCCTCTGGTCGCTCAAGAGAAGACCGATGCGAGCAACCCCCCAAAAGCTGCGGCCGAGTCTAAATCTCAAACACCGGCATTTGTACGCATCGAGCGGGACAAAGATGGAAATCCGCTTTATTTGCAGACGACCGTGTCCTCCTACCACATCGATTCAGGCGATTGGAAAGGTGTGCAAATCGATTTGATCGGTGCCGTCCACATCGCTCATAAAGAGTACTATCAAGACCTCAATAAGCGATTTCGAAGCTACGACGCTGTGCTTTACGAACTTGTCGCGGACCGAGAAGTAAACATTCCCCAACCTCAGGAAGATGGAAACGTTCGCCATCCCATTGGTGCGATCCAAGTGGGAATGAAAGACATGCTTGGCCTTCAGTTCCAACTCGATGAAATCAACTACCGCGCTCGCAACTTCGTCCATGCAGATATGAGCCCTGGTGAATTCTCGCAGGACATGAACAAACGCGGTGACGGGTTTGTAGCCATGTTCTCGCGCATGATGGGAGCTGGCATCGCTGCTCAAAGTGCACAAGCAGGCAAAGGCCAAGACATTGCTGTGTTGTCGGCGATGTTGAGTAAGAACCGCCCACTCGCGATGCGTCGCGCTATGGCCGAACAATTTGAAAACATGGAAGTTCAGCTGGCTGGACTGTCCGACAAGTCTGGTCGGAGTACGCTCTTAACCGAACGCAATGCGAAGGCCTTCGAAGTTCTCAAAGAACAGCTCAAAGAGAAGGTAAGAAGAAGATTGGAATCTTCTACAGTGCAGACCACCTTATCGACATGCAAAAACGACTCGTTGAAGACTTTAAAGCTCGTCGCGGAGACGTCGTTTGGCTCAATGCGTGGAAATTGTCTGAGGACAAATAGACAATTGCCGATTCACCAATCGAGACTTCACCGCGAGTTTCAGAATATTGAGTCCTAAGCAATAGAGCCTCTTCACCTAGAGCGATTGCCGGCCATCAGCAATGGATGGCTCGGCAGTTTTGCGGCTCTGTTGGTTTGCGTCCCACCGGTGAGTTCTAGTTGCGGCCAATCTTTTCCGCGACGACGCGTGGAGTTGGAATGGCGGTGCCGTGATAGTACATCCGACGAACCGTGTTACCATAGAAGTGCAGCGGTCGATAGCTGCGGTGGATGATGGGCGTATTCTGAATTTGTTCGCGTTTTTCGCCGAACGTAACCACTTGCCAAGTCCACCCTGGCTCAGCGGCTTTGCTAACTCCACCAAAAACTCCGGCGAAAAGAATAAGCGACAAAACCAATTTTGAAGCATTCATTTCAGAGCGACCTTTCGCAATAGCTGAACTCGTTTCAACTCGATGGATCTTATAAATCCAATCGTTCCTGCATCTCTATTCTACGCATGATTGACGATAAGGCTTAAAAATTTCGTTCTACGAAGACTTTGCTGCTCACCTCCCGCGATATTCCCCCTACACCCCATACAATCCTCCGCCTTTCAAAAAGCATCAAGACCTGCTTAAACAATAGAGCCATCGCGATGACAACTCGAGAGCTATAGTTCGCCGAGGAGTTTTCTATCTATGGCATTTGTTGATATACGTCCGACCATTTCTTCACTTCCTGCTGTTCGACATTTGCTCGATGGCACGGTCGTTTGTTTGACCCTTCCCCTAGTGCAGACCGCATTGGGCAAAGAAGTGGATGAGCGAACATGGGTTGCGGGACTTATGGGGGCCCTGCTCTTCTTCGTGATCGGTGAAGCTTGCGGACTTTATCGGGCAAGCAAAGCTCGGACTCCCGATCTTGAACTAGCCTCTGCCATGCTGTCGTGGATAACCACTTTCGGCGCATTGGGCATGATCGGATTTTTGACTCGAGCCACCGACAGTATCCCTCGTAGTTCGATGGTGGCATGGTTCGTGCTTGGCGGCCTCGTCCTAAATCTTGGTCGCATGTGCTTCCGAGCATTTTTGGAACAACTTGCACGGAAGGGAATTGGGACGCGGCGTTGCGCCATTGCAGGGCTTAATCCTTTGGGTCTTCAAGTGGCTCAGAACGCCATCCAACAACCGGAATGTGGCCTTCATGTTGTCGGCTTTTACGATGACCGAGGTGAAAAAAGGCAAGCCATGCTAGCCGACGATACGCCTCCTTTCTTGGGTGGCTTGGATGCGATGATCGAGGCCGCTCGTAAAGGAGAAATCGATACCGTTCTTGTGACCTTGCCCATGCGAGCCGAACAACGGATCCGAGATATTTTGACCAAGCTCGGCGATACGACAGCCGCTGTTTATATTGTGCCAGATTTCTTTGTCTTCGAATTGCTTCATTCGCGATGGGCTCAAGTTGGCGGGTTGCCGGTCGTCAGCGTTTTTGAAACACCCGTCTATGGTGTCGATGGATGGATCAAACGAAGCATCGACCTTGCGTTAGCTTCGATTGCTATTGTGCTTCTTGCACCAGTAATGTTTACCATTAGCGTTTTGATCAAGATCACTTCTCCTGGGCCGGTTTTCTTTCGGCAGAAACGATATGGGCTTGCCGGAAATGAAATCCTTGTCTGGAAGTTTCGCTCGATGAAAGTCTGCGAAAACGGCCCCGTGGTCACGCAAGCGACCAAGAATGATCCACGCGTTACCCCACTTGGATCGTTCCTCCGTCGCACATCGCTTGATGAAATTCCGCAGCTGATCAACGTCATTGAAGGCACCATGTCGCTGGTGGGACCTCGGCCTCATGCAACTGCGCACAATGAACATTTCCGCCGCCTCATCCCTGGCTATATGCTTCGGCACAAAGTACGTCCCGGCATTACGGGCCTGGCACAAGTAGAGGGTAGCCGCGGCGAAACCGATACCGTCGAAAAAATGGAAGCGCGTATCTCGCTCGATCACCGGTACATCCGCGAATGGTCGATCTGGCTCGACATCAAAATCCTCTTCCGCACCATCTGGGTCGTCCTCAAACACGAGGCCTACTAACCTCCAATACCTGACACCCATCTTTCCTTGACGCTTGCCTGTTCTTGCACCACCCCAATAGATGCCACCCATCTATATTTGACGCGCAACTTCGCTTGTTTTTGCCTTTCTTGCCTTTCTTCGATGATCGCAGCGATGCTAGCTGCTTTTTCAATTCTTCCGCTTCGATTCGTCGATTGGCAGCGATAGCTTCCTCTAACTTGGATGCCACTTGCTCTTCATTCAAAAAGTCTTCCCAGAACTGCTTGGATGCCGGAGTGACTCGCTTTCCTTTCTTGGCCTGAATTCGATCAAATGCAGATGTAAACCTCGACTGCTCGGGACTCTTAGCCAAAGCAGCTCGAACTGGATTCAAGTCCACATACATAGCGCATGCCAATAACCCCGCCTCGTCGACAATCTTCTGAGCCTTAAAACGTCCTTCCCAAAACCTTCCAGTGCATTCATCTTCTCGATTTGCATGTCGTGCGATGGGTTCGGCAAAGGCTCGCATAAACCAAGAAATGTTCGACAACCGAGTTCGCCATTCGGTAAGCTGCTTGGCGTCCGCAATGGCTTGGGCAATATCCTGTTGAGTTGGCGTCCCGAGAAAATCCTCAAGTCGTTCACCAGGAAAGAGTTGCAACCAACGTCGAGCCACCTCTTCATCATCCCAGGCTTTCACGACGTCCGGCCTTGTCCGAAGAATGGTATGCACGTGGTTGGACATGACGGAATAATTAAGAACGTCGATTCCGAAAGTCGCTGCGAGCAACTCCAATCTTCGACGAATCCACTCTCGCCGGTATTCGTAATTCTTACCCGAGACCGAATCCTTTCCCGTAAGAAAGGCTCGCCGCACACATCGCTGAGTGCAGTGTGCAATCGAAATCTCATTGGGCGGAAACTGTTCAGAACGTTTCGGTGCTTGTGCCATCATTCGATCCTCTACTGAAAGCGTGTCAACAAAACATGGGTGTCAATGATTGGGGAGGGAGGCGTGGGTGGAGTGGTGCCAGGAGTGGAGTTTGGAGAGAAGGGCTTGCACTTGGGATGGGTTTTGGGGGGCGAGATTCTGAGATTCGCTTGGATCAATCGAGAGGTTATAGAGTTCGTAGTCTTGTGTCTCGAAGTTCTCGATCAATTTCCAATCGCCAGAGCGAATAGCGCTACATGGAGTCGTGGCAGGAGCATGGTAATAATGCGGGTAATGAAAGAAAAAGTCGCGAGGTGGAAGCTGCTTTGCATCCTGGTTTAAGAGAGGATTGAGGTCGACACCTTCAAGGCTCGTTGGATCAACGGCACTTCGTCCCCAGGCAGCCATCGTCGGAAACAAATCGGTTAACACGACTGGGCAATCGGTCGTTTGGTTTGGCTTCACCGTGAGGCCGGCCACAATC
Organism: Pirellulales bacterium; assembly: GCA_046349875.1. Classification (GTDB taxonomy): domain Bacteria; phylum Planctomycetota; class Planctomycetia; order Pirellulales; family Pirellulaceae; genus JAXMBN01. The sequence continues at coordinate 70,503 of JAXMBN010000024.1, read as the reverse complement.
AAGGGCACGCGGATTCCACCTTCGTAAAGCGATCCCTTACCCGATCTCCATGGAGCATTGGTTGTCACAGGGATCGTTTGAGCCTTATCCGTTCCGATATAGCCGCCATTATCGCTCGTAAAAACAACCCAAGTATTTTCCAACATTCCGAGGCGTTCTAAGGTTGCATAAACCTTGCCGACGCTCTCATCCAAACTCTTCAACATCGCCGCGTAGGGTGCATTCTTATGGAGAGTCGGTTGTTTCAATTGCTTTAGCTTGCGATCAAAATATTCGATATCGTCAGGCTTTGCTTCGATGGGTGTATGAGGAGCATGATGTGCCAAATAAAGTAGAAATGGACGCTTTTCTGCGTGCGCATATTCGATGACTCGCAGAGATTCTTCGGTAAGTCGATCGGTAAGGTATTCCCCCGATTTTCCAAAACCTAAATGCGGCACATATCGAAACTCAGCCCCAAATCGATTGCCTCCGCGGTATGGAAAGAAATAGGTCGCCGGTGCCCCCCAGTGGTTTCCTCCAATCCCGATATCAAACCCCTGCGTTTCTGGAAAATGGCTTGCATCTCCAAGATGCCATTTACCCACGGAGGCCGTAATGTAGTTTTTTTGTTGCAAGTGCTCAGCTATCGTCACTTCTTCAAGCGGAAGATCATGGCGAGAAAACCCTTGCTGTAACTTTCGATTCTTGGGACTTACCAGTGATCCTTCGGACCAAATGGTGATTTGCAATCGAGCCGGCGACTTGCCCGTCAATATGGAAGCTCGAGTTGGCGAACAGACTGGTGCAGGTGCATAGGCATTCAAGAATCGCATGCCACTGCTTGCAAGTCGATCGATGTTTGGCGTCTCATGCAAATCCGATCCATAGCATTCTAAGTCTCGAATTCCGAGATCGTCCGCCAAGATCACGACAATGTTGGGCAATGAAGGATCTGCCGCATAGGCATCACGCATCGGCATTGCAATCAGCCACACCCACAATAGGGCAAGCCTGCAACCGTGGTAATGGTTCTGTAGGCATCGCAAGTTCTTAATGTTTACTATCCATTCCAACACAGTTCGATCTCCCCAATTGCGTTGAGCTAGTACCCAATAAAAAAAGCCGAGCTCGTTTGATTTTCAAACCAGCTCGGCTCGTTGGACAGATGTTTTTCATCCATCTTTAATTGCCAGACTATTGCCTTGCTAGCGGCTGCCACATGCCGATGATGTTCCCTTCCGAATCCTTCACTTGACCGTAGATTCCCATCCCTGGAATTTCATGAGGGCCAAGTACTTTGGAACCTCCAGCCGCCACAACTTGATCGATACGTTCTTGGCAAGAAGCCACTTCGATGACAATGACGGGAGAAGAACTACCACCGCCTTCTTGCTCCCCTCGCGGATAGCTCCCGCCATTGATGCCCCCAGGATTCTTGGGCATGAACTGCTCATCCACTTCCGTGGTGAAGATAAAGGAGTACGGCATCTCGCCCGGAGCCTGCATGAATTTCCATCCGAATACTTTCGAATAGAATTCTTCCATCCGCAACTTGTCCGAATAGGGCACTTCAAAATGACATACGCGATCCATAATGTTTCCTTCTCTGGTTTGTTTCGAGTTACTTCTTGCGTGTGTAAACGGCGGTCATCATCGGATCTCCCGATAGGTTACCCATCCACATTTTGAAAACGTGCTTATCCTTGGATACAAACTCCGTCACCGTCTTGTATTCGACCGTAGCCCCTGACTCGCTTGGCCCCTTACCGGTCATGGTGAGCGTCTTTCCATCGGCCCCCATCGTGCCTTCAAGAACCAATGGGCTTGTCGACATCGAATCCACCCAAATGCTCACGTATTTCTTCTTGCCTGGATCATACGAGTCCAACCCTGTTCCCGAAAATGGACCGATCGGCATCTTGGCATCCACTTCCGATTGAACCCAAAGGCCACCATGCATGACCTTGTAGTTCGCAGTCCCCTTCATTTCGGAACCGCCAGCATCAAAGGTGATGTCCCAATTTCCAGCAACCTGCGCCAATAGCTCATGCTCTTTGCCAGGCTTCACCATCTCTTGAGCATACGTGGTCGCGCACGAAGAAATTACCAACAACAACGCCGCCAAATAGTTACGCATAACCAACCCTTCTCTATCAAAATGAACCAACATGAAATTGCAATCGAGTCAGGGAAACGTGCCAACAAGCCATGGGACTTGATTTCCCGAGGTCGAACCGAACCCCACAAGCATCAACATGCCTGAGTGTGCGCATGATCATATTTAATGAGTGTATACCTGTAAACCATTTCGTTCAAAAATATTCCAATTCGCAAACAGAACGAGCTTAGCTAGCCCATCCAATTCGGGCTTATTTTCGGGTAATTGCCGAAAATCTTTGGAATGCGTGGGAAAAATGGGGCTTATGAATCTTCCTTTTCATAAGTCCCTTCGCGAATGGTTGCCTGTCACATCAAATCGCTCGAATGGACGCAGCATTTACAGGAAGACCGCCATGGAAACCAATTTTCCTCCTATGCCACAATCGACTACAGCCCAATTGGCAGAGGAAGTGCGTGCCTATTCCCAAATCCTTTCGGCACAGGGACCTCATTCGCGCGATGCCATCGAATTTCTTGCCAAGCACTCTAGCTGGAACGAATTTCAAGACATCGCTGTCGCTCTGAATCAACTCCACCACAACCTTCACGAACAATTGAATGAGGAAAACACGACGGTCGATGGCCCCAAAACCTCAGCGTCCCAACCTTCCAACGCTACGCAAAAAACCAAACTCTGAGCTTCCGAATCGCACCCTCGTAAATTCGATGCGTCTTGGAAACTGCCCATCCGGTTGGAGTCTTCCATTTCAGTTCATGCGCAATCTCTGAAAAGGTCTTCCCTTCCATTTTAAGGCATACGATCTGCCGTTCAGTGGGAGTGAGCAGTGAATCGTCATGGTCTGTTCCATCAACCCACCCTTTCAAATAGGCGACTTGAGATTCTTCGATTAGTGAATGGATATCTTTTTCCACCCCTGACCAATCCGATTCAGATAGCCAAGTTTCTTTATGCTGTCGCTTCGCTTCTTTGATTCGACGATTCCGAATCACGACTACGATGTAACGGATGAGGCTAGTTGACGAAGAAAATCGTTGCAAAAACCGGTCCGGCCCTTCCTGTAACGCTCGAACAACCACGTCGCTCACCGCTTCAAATACTTCTCTATCCTCCGTGCGTCCTAACCTTCGATAAGCCATGTAACGCAGCCGTTCCGCGAAAGACTTGGATTCCAAAAGCGACGCTAAACTGGGAGGCCATACTTCGTCATCAAGAGGTTGCATCACGCTCATTCGTTTCCTCCATGTCACGATCTTGGATCAGCCAAATCAAAATATCTTCCACGGTATGAAATGAATTGCGGAACGACTCTTCGCTGATCCACTTCGCATAAAAATCACCGACCTGCTTCACGTCACGCAATTGCAAAAGCACGCGACGCCGAATTAATAACTCAGCGAACTCAGATGATTGAATGAGCTGAAGCAATTTGGAATGGCTCCATTGATGTACAGGCAACGGCATGGAATACTCTTTGACCGTCGACTTGAGCCCCGAAATCCAAAACTCGGGCAATCGCAAACGATCAGCCATCTCTTGCGAGCTATAGCCGAGTTCTTGTAGACGCAAGACGTTTCGAACCGCTTCCAGTTGGCTCGTGCGCAGAATAGGCTGAACAAACTGACAAACGATTAAAGCGATCGCCACAAGCCCGACTAAGAACACGCCTTCACCGCTATCAATCCCGATGAAGGTAATGCGATAGGGTGATTGCGAGGCAGCAATTTCAATTCCCTGCATGCCGACGAATGCCATGACCAAGATGGTGGCAAGCGTATAACCATTCACTGGGCGAAGGAGATATCGCCCCAAAAATGCCCATAGACGCTCGACTTCCCGCTCCCATCGCTTTCCCATTCCACCTCCTCACCTAGAATAGTGTACATATTATCACATTCAGCTCAAAAATGCACGAACTTTCCGTCCAAAACAAGAACTTTACTTATTGAGATTTTGTATCAATAAGCCTTGAAGCGAATCGGCGAAGTGGGTACGATGACCTTTTTCGCATTCCCCGATGCATAAAAGGTGCAGGGTTCGAGGATGAGTGAGTCCGAAGAAAGCAAGACAGACGAAAGCCTGAAAGAACGCATGCTTCCCAAGATCCTGCGATTTGAGGAACTCTGTCGATGCGGCGATGAAGTCTGGATCGAACTCGACGGGCAGCTCTATCGGCTTCGGAAAACCAAACAGGGCAAGCTATTGCTCACCAAATAGATCGTCCAGATCGATCCAGCCACTTTTCCGTTCAATGGCAGGTTCTTATTCGGTGAAGGTCTACCGCCAGCTTCTGGAACCTCTAAAAACGTTTGATGAAACGAAAAAACCGCGACACCTTGATGAAAGATTCGCGGTTCTGTTCTTAAGTTCTCTTGGCGAGTCGCTGATGGCAATCAAAAGAGTACCGTGTGATCCGTACTCGCACTTCTCGCCATGCATCGTTTCTTGCGATCGGTTTACTATTTGGGAATCGAGATGATTTCCGATTCCAAGAACTTTCCACTTTGCATACTCGCTCCACCGATCGACACGAGCTCATGATTTGCGAAGGGAAGAATGCGATGAAAGAACCGCGCGTTCTTGGTCTTCGGCAGTATCTCCCACTGCGTTGCATTGGGGGCGAGAACCATCAAGCTTCCATCGATGGAACTCACAACAAGCTTGCCGTCGATATCCCATGCAGCAGCACCAAAGCCTCCCATGGCATCGGTAGTAGGAAGGGATGGAACGTCTTTCCATTCTTGCTTGGTCAGATCAAAACAAACAACGGCTTTCGTTGGAGCGTCGGTACTGTCCATTCCACCCACTGCATAGATTTTTCCATCGACGTGCGCCAATGCCAAAGCGCGTCGCTCAAACGGTGGCTTGGGCATTTCCTTCCATTCGGGTTTGGCCGAATCTAAATCCATCATCAATGCTGTTTCATGCCACTTGGTTTCGTTGGGTGAATCCAATTTCCAGCCACCCACGACATAAAGCTTGGATCCAACAACGATTGCATCGTGACTGGATCTTGCCGATGGCAATGAAGGGAGATCGATCCACTTTTGAGAAGTGAGATCAAAGGCCGTGACAGTATCGACAGAATGGAGGTCCGCTTTCGCGCCTTTTTCATTGTGAGCGTTGAATCCACCCACACGGATCAGCCAATTCTTGTACGCGACCAACGCCAACCCTTGAAGTCTTTGCCCTTCTCCAATCGCGGTCCATTTCGCATCGGCTTTGCCTAGTTCCAATTTGAGTAATTGATTGGATTGGCCATCGTTCGAATAGGAATGGGCACCGCCAGTATTGCCGCCATAAACATAAAGGGCATTCCCACTTCGAACGGCTCCAAAGCTGGTGATGCCAAACGGCAGATCAGGCACCTTGCTTGAAGCCCCCTCTTCCGCGCGAACGGACGAGACACTCAAAGCCAAACTAAAAGCAACAGACATCCAAAGGATGTTTCTACCGAAGCAAGCAATGCACTGCATGGGACAAGGATCCATTCATCGGGTCGCAAAACGGTGATCTGTTCTTTCCTCGCCACCAACCATAGGTGGCTTCGAACTCCCGACTAAGTTAAGAGACTCTTCTAATAAGTGTCAATCATACTACCTTGCGAAAAATGGCGGATGATTGAATATCTTAGGGAATTTGAGGCCGATCGATGCGTTTCCATAGCTGGACGTTTACATCGTTCGAGAGCTTCGGACCCGGCCGGCTCCTCCCTTGTTCGATACATGCTTCCATTTCCGCGATGAGATCTCTAACAATTCCCGGATGCTCTGCTACCACATTGTTCTCTTCTTGAAGATCCTTCGCCAAATCGAACAACTGCAATGCCGCTGATCGATCGGGTTTGTTGTTTGGTTTGGGTTCGCTCCATCCGCCCGAGTCAGCGCAAAAGCACAACTTCTTATCACCGCGTCGAATGGCAAAGGACCCATTGATGGAATGATGAATGGTGTACGGTCGCACCGTTGCGTCATCATCACCTTCAAGGATTGGCTTCCAACTGAAGCTATCCGCGCCCGCATTGTCTCCCAAGGGAACTTCAAGAATATCCGCAATCGTGGCCATCAAGTCCGTCAAACAAACGGTCGATGGTGAAACCGTTCCTGGTTTGATTTTGTTGGGCCATCGTACAACCATGGGAACGCGATGCCCACCTTCGTAGATATCGGCCTTGTGACCGCGATAAGGATGAACGGGGTCATGCCCTTTTTCGCGAAGCAATGGGAGTTCCGCCTGAGGCGAACAGCCGTTGTCACTCGTGAAAAACACTATCGTGTTTTCATCCAACCCCAATCGTTTCAAAGCGTCGAGTATCTGCCCGATGCTATGGTCTTGTTGCAGCACAAAATCGGCATAAGGATTCAGGCCACTCTTACCGATCCACTCATCCGTTGGCGCGGTCGGTGTATGGGGTGATGCAAAGGGGACGTACAAAAAGAACGGACGATCGCTTTTGGATTCTTGGTACGCTTTCAGATAATTGACCACTTCTTGAGTCAATCGCGGCAATACATGTTCGGCCTCAAACGATTCGGCGGCCGGACCCGAACGTGTCTTCGCCTGATCATTTCGATGTTTCATGCCGAACGCTTTCTCGACCGTGGGCACAATCTCAACACGATCGTCGCGCAAGAATGTATACGGAACCATATCGAGCGAAGCGCTGATTCCAAAATAGCGATCAAAACCAGCAGCCAGAGGGCCACCACCAAACGGCTTAGAATAGTCGACATTGCGAACTTGATTATTGTTTTCAATTGCCAACGCCGAAACGTCTTTTCCGGGTTGCTTTACCCAATCCATTCCAAGGTGCCATTTGCCAATGCAGGCCGTCTGATATCCGTGTTGTTGAAGGAGTTTGGGGACCGTCATCAATTGAGGATCGATCAACGATGGCGACAGACCACCCAATACACCATTTTGCAACTTCGAACGCCAAGCGTATCGACCGCACAAGATTCCATACCGCGTGGGAGTGCACACGGCGGATCCCGAGTGCGCATCGGTAAATCGAATACCCTGCGCTGCCAGAGCATCCATGTTTTTGGTATCGATCTTACCGCCCGGATTGTAGGCTCGAACATCGCCAACTCCGAGATCATCGCAAAGCAAGTAAAGAACATTCGGCCGTTGTTTGGCCTTCGTCTCAGAACGATTCGAAGCAACGGAAGAATTGGATTGTGAGAACAGCGAAGCTTGCACGCAGATCGCCAATGCTACTCCGGTCATGCACTTTGCGATGAGTCTCATGGTTCGAAAGCGGTACTGCATCTTCTCATTTCCTTCAGCAAAGTCGAACAAGGCAGGTACTGGGTAGGATTCATTCGCAAGTCCCATTCCATTTCTATGTCTTGCGATGGAGCGTCTTGATTCTAACGCACTCGCTTTGCGATTGTTGTAGAATCGGCTCCAGACTCGCTACAATGACCCAACCTCCCTTTCCTTCCGCCCCATTCCCCTCCCCTGCGAAGGCTATTTTATGTCTCATTCCCATCGGCGTGATTTTCTCGAAGAAATGATGATCGCATCGGCCGCAACTCTGATGGCCGCGTCGTTACCCAGAATGGTCGAAGCTTCTGGTACGCCGAACCGTTCTGCGAACGAAACATTGCGGCACGCAGTGTTAGGATGCGGAATTCGAGGCAAAGTACACGCTCAAGAGTTTTCTCCGAAACTCGGAATGGAAATTGGATACGTGTGCGATCCAGATCTTCAGCGTGCAGAAGAGTTGGCGACGATCGTAGAAAAGCAACATGGGAAACGTCCCCAAGTCGTTCAAGATCTTCGCAAAGCCTTGGATGACAAGACGATCGATACTATATCGGTGGCGACTCCGAATCATTGGCATGCGTTGGCTGCGATATGGGCTATGCAAGCCGGCAAAGATGTCTACGTCGAGAAGCCTGTAAGCCATAATGTTGTGGAAGGCCGCAAGATGGTAGAAACGGCCGAACGACTTCACCGTGTCTGCCAAGGCGGAACACAAAACCGTTCACGTGGCGACCTCGCTGCTGCTGCCGAATATGTTCGCGCTGGAAAACTCGGCGCAATTCAATTGGCGAGGAGTGTCATCTACGGTAAACGCGACTCCATCGGTCCGCGAGGCCAATACCCGATTCCGGACGGCGTGGATTATGACTTGTTTCTTGGGCCTGCTGCGATGGAACCGTTGAGTCGCCCCAAACTGCATTACGATTGGCACTGGCAATGGAACACGGGCAACGGCGAACTTGGAAACAATAACATCCACATGATCGATATGTGCCGAATGTTGCTCGGTCTTCAAGGTTGCGGCAAAAGCGTAATCAGCTTGGGTGGACGTTTCGGATACGAAGATGCTGGTGAAACGCCCAACACTCAACTCGTCATCCACGAATTCGAGAATGTTACTGTGATTCAAGAAACACGAGGCTTGAAGTCGAATCCTTTCAACAAAGATGCCAAAGACGGCGCGATCCTTTACGGTTCCGAAGGTATGTTGATCGGTTCCGTCTTGTTCGACCTTCAAGGGAAAATTCAGAAGAAGTTCGAGGGAACTTCGGTCAATCATTTCTCCAACTTCATCGAAGCAGTGCGCGAGCGTAAGCCAAGCTTGCTTAAAGCTCCGATTCAAGAAGGACATGCTTCGACCGCACTATGCCATCTTGGCAATATCTCGTACCGAACAGGGAAGGCAAGCTCCCCGGAAGAAATCGGTTCAAAACTGAAGACGTTGACACAAGGTAACGACATCACCGCCACTTGGGATCGATTGCTCGAACATCTTCGCGAAAATGGAATCGATCTCTCCAAGCAAACGCTAACGCTTGGTACCCATCTTCGATTGAAGCCAGGCACCGAAGAATTTGTCGCCCATGATGAGGCCAATGCGATGTTAACACGCAATAACCGATCTCCCTACAGCATGATTTGATCCAGGCTCGTCCGGCTCACCGCTCAAAGCTAGAATATTCAACTTGCGGATTTGAATTTCTTCGTGGATGCGCAATGGGGCCTGGGAATCGCATGTTGGATTATTCGATTGGGAACGCAAAGCCTTTTGCGGTTCCGCTTGCCTTTGGTCTTCTGCGACTTTGCGGCGAGGAGCGTCCCGATCAAGCGCAAGCGATCGAAGTCATTCACGCAGCACTCGACGCTGGAATTCGTTTTCTTGATACGGCTGATTCGTACTGTTTGAATGAGAAAGAAAAACACTACGGCGAGCGTCTTGCATGGCTGGCCGTCGATCGATGGCATGGTCCGAGAAAAGAAGTCGTCATCGCGACCAAAGTCGGCATGCTGCGTCCGAAGGGAAAGTGGACTGTCGAAGGATCTCCCAAGCATCTTCGCAAGGCTATCGAAGGAAGTCTTCAAACCTTGCAAACGGATTGCCTTCCATTGGTTCAATTGCATGCTCGCGATCCACGCGTTCCCTTCGAGGAGAGTCTCGGTGCATTGGCCGAGATGCAGCGCGAAGGGAAAATTGCGCACCTGGGACTATGTAATGTGGATCCCTATGAAATGCGTCAAGCACGGCGCGCATTCGAAGTGGCAAGTATTCAAAATGAGTTCAGCTTGATGCAACGTGGGTCTGCAACCGATGGCAGTTTGTCATTAGCAGAACAATGGAAGTTACCCTTTCTTGCATATCGGCCGCTGGGAGGTTCCAGCAAAGTTGAAAAGCTTGCCACCAATCGGATGCTTGCGCCGCTTCTCAAAAAGTATCCGGTAGCGCCTGCCGCTTTGGCGTTTGCTGTTTGGAATCAACTTGGATTGCCCATTATTCCTCTTTTTGGAGCCCGAAGCGTTGCCCATCTGCATGAACTTTTGCAAGGCCGATCATTGGTCCTAGATCCATCCGATTTGGAACAGATTCGTGGCAAACTTGGCATGGACCTTAGTGAACCAGCGAAGCTAGCCGTTCGAGTTCCATCACCGTCCCATGTGGTTACGTCGATTCCTGGAGAAGAAGATCCATCCCGACCGGAGGTAGTGGTCGTCATGGGAATTCAAGGGGCAGGAAAATCATCGTTGGTCGAATCATACGTTCAACGTGGCTACTTTCGACTCAATCGAGACCTACAAGGCGGAAGTCTTGAAGACCTCATTCCCAAAATGATTGAAGCGATCGATGAAGGCCAACAACAGATCGTTCTCGACAATACCTATCCCACTCAAACATCGCGGATGCCTGTGATCGATGCGGCACACTATTTTGGTTTGCCCATTCGATGCCAATGGATTCAAACATCGCTTCAGGATGCGCAGTTCAATGTTGCGCATCGCATGTGGAAGCGTTATCAAAAATTGCTCGGTCCCGAAGAGATGAAGAGCCTTGCGAAGGTCGATCCCAATCTCCCGCCGGCGATAGCGCTTGATCGTTGGGTCGAATCGTTTGAAACCCCGCGCATCGAAGAGGGCTTCTTCCGCGTCGACATTCATCCCTTTGAACGCAAGTGGGAACCGAGTTGGCAGAAGCGTGGTATCTTGCTCGATGTCGATGGCACCCTTCGCAAGACCAAGAGCGGTGAACTTTATCCGCGAACTCCTGATGATGTAGAACTATTGCCTGGTCGAAGGGAAGTCCTCGAGGAATGGATCGAACAGGGATTCAAGCTCTATTTCGTCTCCAACCAGAGCGGCATTGCATCAGGCAAAGTTACGAGAGAGAACGCAGAAGCCGCGTTCGCGAGAACGGTGGAACTCCTCGATTTGCCGGTCGAAGATATAGCATTTTGTCCTCATCCTGCATTTCCGGTTGGATGCTTTTGTCGGAAGCCCTTACCAGGCTTGGGTGTCGATCTCATTTGCCGTCATCAACTGCATCCACCTTCGTTGGTGGTGGTCGGGGATATGGAGAGCGATCGCCAATTCGCACAATCGCTTTCAGCCAAATACTTCGATGCAAAAGACTTTTTCGCCCCCTGATGGCTGAATTGTCATTGCCGACCTCTTCATCAAAATCCCTTATACATCGTGCAGCTCGCATCATTCCTGGGAAAAGCAGGACAGGGACATCGCATTTACGTGGCGATACGAGGCGATTTGGCAGGTTGTAACGCCCTAGAAGGAAACGAGAGTCACCGATAGAATCGGTGTCCTTTCAGGGCTATTTGTAGCAATTACGGACGCAAAGGGTGAGGTTATGGCATCGCGACGATTCTTGATCGCGGGAAACTGGAAAATGAATCTGCTTCGAGATTCTTCCCTTCAGTTGGTTCATGCATTGATGGATCAGCTCCCCACCCATCCTCAAGTCGAAACAGCTGTTTGCCCTCCCAGCGTCTATTTGCATGACGTTGGTGCGGCATTGCGCGGCAGTGCCATCGGCTTGGGTGCGCAAAACATGCACGCGGCCGACGAGGGTGCCTTTACGGGGGAAATCAGCGGCAAAATGATTCGCGATTTGGGGTGCCGCTACGTTATCCTCGGACATAGCGAACGCCGCCAATTCTTTCACGAAACGGATGCGATCGTCAATGAGAAGACCTTGGCCGCATTCAAGTATGGACTCATTCCTATCGTATGTGTGGGCGAGACATTGGCGCAGCGCGAAGCCAATCAGACGCAAGCGGTTGTCTCGGAACAGATCCGTGGATCCTTAGCCAATCTCACCAAAAGTCAAATCGAAAATACCGTCGTTGCCTATGAACCTGTATGGGCGATTGGAACAGGTAAAACGGCCACACCAGCTCAAGCAGAAGAAGTCCATCATTCGATTCGCAAATTGCTCGAAGAACTCTTCGGCACGGATGCGGCCAATCAAGTTCGCATTCAGTACGGCGGCAGCGTGAAGGCAGACAACGCATTGGAACTCTTGAGCCAACCGAATATCGACGGAGCTTTGGTGGGTGGAGCGAGTCTGAAAGCGGACTCGTTCGTTGCAATCGTCAATGCTGCCTGCCAAGTTTCGTAGACCAACCATTCACTTTCACACTTAGTCATTGAGAGCCTTTCACGATGAAAGCTATTGCCGTTCGACCGGGTACTCCCAACAGTGTTCACGAGCGAGAAATTTCCATGCCCAAGCTGGAATCGATTCCAGATGGGAAGGGAATTCTAGTGAAAGTCTTGAAGGTGGGTGTCGATGCCACCGACCGCGAAATCAATGAAGCCCTCTACGGTAATCCACCTCCAGGTGACGATTATTTGGTCATCGGTCACGAGTGCTTTGGGAAAGTAGAAGCTGTTGGCCCCAACGTTCGCTCGGTTCGGCCAGGCGATTACGTGACAGCAACGGTTCGCCGTCCTGGTGGTTCGATCTATGACAAGATCGGCACCTACGACATGACCAGTGAAGAGACCTATTATGAGCGTGGTATCAACTTGCTTCATGGTTACATGACCGAATACTTCGTTGATGGCGAAGATTATATCGTTCGTGTTCCCAAGGGACTCAAACATCTGCACGTTTTGATGGAGCCTATGAGCTGTGCAGCCAAGGCAATCCATCAAGCCTATGAAGCGCAGCGCCGCATGAAGGTATGGAACCCCAAGAAGGCATTCGTGATGGGAGCCGGCCAGATTGGTTTGCTCTCCACGCTGATTCTTCGCTTGCGCGGGATTGAAGTCTATACGCTGGCTCGCGCTGCTGGCCCTCACCTCAAGAGTGATATCGTCGCAGGAATGGAAGCCAATTACGTTGCAACCTCGCAAACGTCGCTTGGCGATTTGGTCAAACGAGTTGGTAAGCCTGACTTGATCGTCGATGCAACGGGATCATCGCGATTGGCATTCGAAGCGATGCAATACCTTGGCCATAACGGTGTGCTTGTCTGGACGAGCATCACAGGTGGCAAAGCCATCACCGAAATTCCATCGGACAAGGTCAATATCGAGTGGGTATTGGGTAACAAATTGTTGGTTGCTTCGGTCAATGCAAACCGCGAACATTTCGAATCGGGCATCAAAGATCTTGCCCTTGGGGAAGTGATGTTCCCAGGTGTGCTCTCAAAGATTTTGACCAATCCCGTAAAGGGACTCGGCAACTATCAGGAGATGATGCGACTCTTGGTGGAAGATAACAATGCACTGAAAGTGTATGTGGATGTTGCTGACGAATAAAATCCATCACCACTGGATGCACGAGGGCTAGCAGACTGCTAGCCCTTTTTTATTGCACAAGCAGGACAGGTTGCGTTACGTTCGGTGAAAAAACACCGACTACGGTCTATTTCACGGAAACTCTGGTTTCCCTGACGTGGAAGGCGGGGTAAATTGAGGAAAGTTTACCCACGCTTGGATTGGAGATAAGTATGTGGCCTGTACGTCGAATGATCGCGATATCCGCAATTGCTTTGGTACCATGGATGGAAACGGAGCAGTCCCAATGTTTTGGGCAGCAACCTTCCCCCGAAGCTGCCAAGGCTCAGGCAGCTCTGAATTGGGAATCGGAGGTTCAGCAGTCGATTGCGAGCTTTTCTGAGACACGATTTCCCGATCCTGCGAAAGCCAAGGAAGAATTGCAAAAGGCCATTGCGGGCGTACAGCAGTTCGTTCAACCTGACACGTCGAGCAATGGATTGCGTTGGCTCGAATTTCTTCGTTGGAAGGACCTTTTAGCGGAAGTGGATTCCGCAGAACCTGATCCCGAAGCCCTGGTACAGTTTGAACGGAATTTGCGACAAAACTACTCGGGCCTTGAAATGGCTCCGATGGTACGGCTTCGCAATGCGATTCGAGATTACTCCCATGCAGTACGTTATGGGTCCAATGGTAAGAATTTCTTAGAGCAACTCGGCAAGAGTCTTACTAACACCATTGAAAAGCTCAAACAGGCGCCAACGGGGTCCGATTTGGATCGCCAACGCGATATTGGTTCGATCCTTCGCATACTATCCGAATCGCATCAAACCCCAGAACTTGTGGCCAAAATTCGCGACCAATACTCGCGTGCCAACGCTCGAGTGTTGGTTTCGCGCGAATTCATGCAGCGGCATTTTACGCGTCCCGTCTCCCAACCGACTCCTGTTTCGGAAAACATTTTAGGAACATCCATCACCGGGGACAGTTATCTCAGCGGTAGCGTAACACCTGTGTTGCTTCCCAACACCAAGAACGCTGTGGTTCGACTCGATCTGCAGGCACAGTTTTCGAGCGATTCGCGAGGAGTGAATCGTGGTGTCTCGATCTTTACTCGCGGATCCGCTCCCGTATCAGTGTCTGAGACCATCATGCTCACACCGCAAGGTCTTCAATCGACTCACGATACAAGCGTGGCCACTGCATTGGAAACCGAAGTGGTCGGCATCGCTCATCGCAGCAAGCTCGTTCGCAAGATCGCCAGCAAGAAAGTTGCCGAACAACAACCACTCGCCAACGCCATTGGTGAACAGCGATTGCAAACGAAATTGAGTTCGCAATTCCATCAACAAGTCCAAGAACAATTGGATCAATCGAATGCGAAGATTGCGAAGCCGAACATCCCTGAACTCGAACGGATGGGAATCAGCAAGCCAGTCCTTACGAGTTGGAGCTCCAATGATTACTTGGCTGTGTTGATCAAGCAGCAAGAGGCTGACCAATTGGCAGCACCAACAAGCTGCCCTCTATCGGTGGAGCGAGGAGGTGCGACGATTCAAGTCCATCAATCGATTGGACCGACTATCATCGATCCAGTCCTTTCTGGCCGTACGATTTTCAATTACGAAATGGATGATCTCGTTTCGCAATTTACCAAGGATGTGCCAGCGGAATTACTGAAGGAAGCGAACGAAGAAACCTGGTCGATTTCATTCCGCCCGTTCCATCCCATCGAATTAGAGTTCGACGATCAACTGGTGAAGTTCCGGATTCGAACCTCCAATCTCACCAAAGGACCACAAACACTCGAAGACGATGCCATCATTACCGCAACCTATCGCATCGTCCTTGAGAATGATTCGATCCAAATGGTCCGCCAAGGGAACGTCGATACTGCTTTCGTGGGCAATCCTCGTGGATCTCGTGCTACCGTGCTTCGCGCCTTTTTGAAGAACAAGTTTGATAGCGTCTTCAAGGAAAACCTTTTCGAGAAGCCATTGCGTCCATTGGATCGTTTGCCTGCAGACGCTCCCAAGATTCATATCGCCTCGATTCAGGCCGACGATGGATGGCTTCAGATCCATTTGCACTAGATGGTTTCTAGGCATTTGCCTTTTTCGCAAGTGTTGCAGTAGGCTCAACGGAGCAAAAAAGCGAGGATCTTCCTGGCATCTGTGGTGATGCGAACGGATTGCAGCTAAGATTGCGGTGCCGTTCGCGTGATTTCCGTCTTTCGAAGGACGACCACGATGCCTTGTCCAACGGACTCCTCCCCTACCCTTCGCCGATGCTTTCTTTGGCTTCTCGGCTCGTTCCTCGTTGCATTGGCCACGAACTTGGCTCGCGGTTCGGATGTGACGGCATTGCTTCAGCAAAGCTGCGGCGATTGCCATTCAGGCTCCAAGCCAGCCGGCGGAGTTGCACTCGACGAAACACAGTGGCAACGGTCGGATAGTCAGTTTCAACGATCCTCTTGGGAGAAGGCCATCAAGCGACTGCGGTCAGGTCAGATGCCACCGCCTGATGCAGAGCGTCCCGACCATCAGCTCGTCGCAAAGAGTATTGAAGAAATTGAGGCGAAGCTCGATCGGTTGCATGAGAAGAGCCCTGTCTTTGGGAGTCCCAATCGACTTCGCCGTCTTACTCGATTTGAATATCAAAATGCGATACGAGATCTTTTGAATATCTATTTCGATGCGGCAGCCGTATTACCCAAAGATGAGACGAGCCTTGGTTTTGACAACATTACAGTCGACGAACTAACTCCGCTCTTGCTTTCTCGGTATCTCGATGCTGCCACTCAAGTCGCTCGAAAAGCAACCGCTGCACCAGGGCTAGGGCCAGACGGTTTGACGCTTCGTATCCCTGCCGATCGAACTCAAGAAGCCCATGTTGATGGGTTACCTTTTGGAACGCGAGGTGGAATACTATTTCAACAGCAAATTGGACAAGGGGGTAGTTACCGCATCCAGTTGCGATTGGCTCGCGACCGCGATGAACGCGTAGAAGGATTAGTGCAATCCCATTCCCTCGATATTTTGGTTGATGGTGTGCGGATGCATCGCTTCACCATTGAACCACCACAGAATCGCGACGATCACACTCAAGTCGACAAACACCTTCACACCTTACTGGCGCTTCAACCTGGTCTTCATACGATTGGAGTCACGTTTGTTCAAAATGGTTCTCCTCTATCGGAGATCAAGCGACAACCTTTTGATGCTGCCTACAATCGACACCGCCATCCTCGTACACAGCCTGCACTGTATGAAGTATCGCTAGTCGGTCCCATGGATGCCCAATCTCCGGACCCAAAATCGCCCCTCCCATTATTCGTCCAACAGTCAACGCAACATTCCGGTCTAACGTCGGAAGCGATTCGTAGTCAAGCTCATCAACAACTGCGATCATTGCTTCGCCGTGCCTTCCGCCAATCGATCGATGATGAACTCGCGCAAACTTCCCTCAACTACTTTGATCAAGGCTATGCCAAAGGCGGCTATCTTAAGGGGATGGAAGAGGCCATTGCTTCGATTCTTGTCAGCCCGCATTTTCTCTTTCGGATCGAATCAGAATCACCGAAGGAACCACATCGACGAGCGTTTGAATTAGCATCACGCATCTCCTTCTTTCTTTGGGGAAGCGTACCCGACGATCTTTTATTGGACGCGGCAGAGAACTCATCCTTGCTCGATCGAAACACACAACGACAGCACATCGATCGTATGCTCAAGGACGAAAAAACGCAGGTGCTCATGCAACACTTTGTTGGACAATGGCTCCAACTTCAAAATCTCGACGCATGGACTCCCGATTTGCGGAAGTATCCTGATTTCGACGACAATCTAAGACGAGCCTTTCGCAGGGAAACCGAATTGCTGTTCGCTGAGATCGTCCGCGACGACCTCAGCGTTATGACCTTGCTCAACGCTCGTCATACCTATGTGAATGAACGGCTGGCGAAACACTATCGCATGCCCAACATTGTGGGCGATCTATTTCGGAAGGTAGAATTGGGAGAAGGTTCCGATCGAGGTGGGTTGCTGCGTCAAGGGAGCGTATTGGCCGTTACTTCCTACGCCACTCGGACTTCCCCTACGATACGCGGCAATTGGATTCTCAAAAATCTTCTTGGTGTTGCTCCACCACCTCCGCCGCCTAATGTGCCTCCGCTCGAGGAACGCCGAGGCAATATCCCGACTTCTCTGCGAGAGCAGTTAGAACTCCATCGCCAGAATCCTCAATGTGCTTCCTGCCATCAATTGATGGATCCGCTGGGACTGGCCATGGAGCGCTTTGATGCCTTGGGACGAAGGAGGACATTGCAAGACGGTTTTGCAATCGATTCCTCGACGCAACTCCCCGATGGTACTCGCGCTGAAGATGTTCATGATGTCGAAAAGTGGATCCTCGCTCACAAGGAACTTTTCCTGACAACTTTTGTGGAAAAACTACTCACCTATGCCCTTGCGCGACCGATCGCAGAGGAAGAGTACCCCGAAATTCGCAAAATCGTGCGTGATTCCGCTAGCCGCGACAATCGCTTTTCCGCCATCACAGAAGGGATAGTGACGAGTCGCTCCTTTCAAATAGGAAATTCGCCATGAGAATACTCCATGGTCCGCTATCACGAAGAACGCTATTGCGCGGCGCCGGGGTTTCACTCACCCTACCGTTGCTCGATGCCATGGTTCCATCGACCACACTCGCAGCAAACGCCTCTACGATGGCTCTCAAGCCCAAGCGGATCGGCTACGTGTATGTGCCGATGGGATACTATGCTCCTGAGTGGAAACCAACCGGCGAAACATTGGATTCCTTGCCATCGACGTTATCTCCTTTGCAACCCGTGAAGGATGACCTGTGCGTGCTTTCTGGGCTCGATCTTCAAAATGCCTACCCAGGCTCGCATGCCACATCCAATTCTGCATTCTTGAGTGCTGCGAAAGCAAAGCTGACCGAGAGTTCCGACTATTATCTCGGAACGACTGTCGATCAGATCGCTGCACAACACATTGGCTCTTCAACGCCACTTCCATCGCTCGAGTTAGCCATGGATCTCATCGCCATGGTGGGGCAATGCGACAACGGCTACGCGTGTGTCTATCAAAATAATCTTTCATGGTCCTCGCCCACCACACCACTCCCTTCGGAAGCTCATCCTCGTCTCGTATTTGAAATGCTTTTTGGCGAAGGTGGAACGCCTGAACAACGTCGAGCCAGCTTACAGCGGCGGTCGAGTCTGCTTGACTCGATTTCCGATGAATTGAAATCCCTGCAACGCAAAGTAGGACCTTCCGATCGACGCAAGATGGATGGATATCTCGAAAGTATTCGCGATGTGGAGCGACGTATTCAATTGGCAGAACGGGATATGAACCAAGGAACGGCTCGTGATCTCGAACGACCGGTCGGTGTACCAGATTCCTATGCCGAACACGCTCGTTTGATGTTCGACCTACAGTGGCTCGCTTTCCAATCGGATACCACGCGCGTCGTGAGCTTTCAGCTCGCGCGTGAAGCCAGTAATCGAACTTATCCAGAGATTGGCGTTCCGGATCCGCACCATCCAATTACGCATCATGGAAAGAACCCTGAGAAGCTGGCAAAAATTGCCAAGATCAACCAATTCCATGTTAGCCTCTTCGCAGAGTTTTTAGCGAAGTTGAAAACCACTCCCGAGGCCGACGGATCGCTCTTGGATCATTCGATCTTTCTGTATGGTAGTGGAATGGGGGATCCCGATGCCCACGATCACTCCAACCTTCCCATCTTGGTAGCAGGTGGAGCCGCGTCTGGTTTGCGAGGCAATCGCCATTTAGAGTTTGGTCAACCCACACCGCTTTCCAATTTGCACCTGACGTTGCTCAACAAGGTCGGTGTTCCGATGGAGCGGTTCTCTGACAGCACCGGCAAGATCGATCATCTCTTCGATCCGATCCAACTATGATCATCAATATCCTTCGCACCGGCTTGCTATGGATTCCACTAGGACTCTTCGCGCCGCATGCCTTTGCCTCTCTAACTGCAGGCGATTCACCTTTGCTGCAAGCGATTTCACGCAACCAAACCGAACAGGCACTTCGCATCCTCCGCGAATCTCCTGATCGAGTTCACTCAAAACAACCAGATGGAATGACCGCATTGCATTGGGCCGCTCATCATGGAAATGCGGCCATCGTGGATGCACTTCTCAAGCAAAAAGCGGAAGTCGATCCAACCAATGAGTATGGTGTAACGCCACTCTTTCTTGCGGTGGCACAAGGACATCATGAGATTGTTCATACGCTATTGCATGCTGGATCCGATTCCAAGCAACTTTTCGCTGGACAGGAATCCTTATTGATGCATGCTGCGAGACAAGGAGAGCCCAAGACGGTCCGAGCTCTATTGGATTCGGGAGCGGACTCGAATCACCGCGATGCCAAGGGACAAACGGCGCTGATGTGGGCAGCTTCCGCAGGAAACAACGAAGCTCTCGCGGCTCTGCTTCGCGCCAAAGCAGACGTGCATGCCGTTTCCAAAGTCGGATTCACGGCATTGCATTTTGCAGCAAGGGACGGCCAAATGGAGGCAGTGCGGCAGCTGGTCGAGGCAGGTGCGGATGTTAACACTCCTATGAAAGTCTCGAGCAGCAACCCACGCGCACCAAGGCAAGGTACCTCGCCACTGATTCTTGCGGTCGAGAGTGGGCACTATCAAGTCGCATTAACCTTAGTTCAACTCGGAGCTGATCCCAATGATCAACGGAGTGGATTTACTCCATTGCACGTATTGACTTGGGTACGACGCCCAAAGAGTGGTGATGATGTCGATGGAGACCCGCCACCTAATGATGCGGGCCCCCTTTCGAGTCTTCAGTTTGTGGAAGAGATCGTTCGCTTGGGGGCGAGGGTCGACGAGCCGATTCGCAATGCCAAGGCTCCCGGCAAAGCCAAGATTAACGCCAACGGTGCGACCCCATTGCTCTTCGCATCCAAAAATGCCGATCTTCCCTTCATGAAGCTCCTTATCCAACTCGGGGCCGATCCATTGCGTTCCAATGACGATGGATGCACCCCTATTCTTGCGATGGCAGGTGTAGGAACCGTTGCGGTCGATGAAGAACCGGGAACGGAATCCGAGGTCCTCGAAGGTTTGGCTTATTTACTGAGTCTTGGTGCCGATTTGAATCATGTCGATAAGAACAAAGAATCGGCGATGCATGGTGCAGCATATCGAGCATACCCGCAAGTAGTTCGCTTTTTGGCTCGCAAAGGTCTCCGGATTTCGAGCTGGAACCATGCCAATCGTCATGGATGGACGCCGATGAAAATCGCCGAGGGGAGTCGCCCAGGAAGTGTCAAACCATCTCCAGCGGTCATCGAAGCACTGCGTGAGATCTTGCAGGAAGGTTGATCCCTACTTGTAACGCGGCTTCCTCCCACCTATACCAATCATCGAGAGCGAATTCCGATCGCTTTGCCTTTCCATCACTATTTTTGATGGATCCTCTTTCCGCCTTCCCTTGGGAGCCTCCACATGTTGCGTCGCGCGTTGTTCAAGTCACTTTCACTCTTGATCGTCGGAGTCTGTACGACGGTAAGTAGCCCGGCCATGTATGGGCAGAATGAAGCCAAACCATCCTCGGGTAAGATCTATGAACTCCGATTTTACGTTACCAATCCTGGGAAACTGGATGCGTTACACGCTCGCTTTCGCAACCATACGCTTGGGCTCTTTGAAAAACATGGCATGGAAAACATTGCTTATTGGAACGTAGTCGAAGGCGCCAAGAACGATGGTGACAAAGCTGCCAATATGCTTGTCTACATCATTGCTCACAAGAATGCCGAAGCGAAGGAAGCCTCATGGAAGGCTTTTGGCGCTGATCCAGAGTGGCAGAAGGTTCGCACTGAATCCGAGAAAGATGGCAAGATCCTGGCCGAACCACCTCGAGCTATTCTCATGACAGAAACCGATTTTTCCAAGTTCGATTGGCCCAAGAATGGTTCATCGCAAGACAAGGCCAAGCTCTACGAACTACGCCAATACAATGATGGGCCGGCTCGTGTCCCGTTTACCGTCGAACGATTTGGATTTGGTGAAACGAAGTTGTTCACCGACGCTGGTATGGAAACGATCAAGTTCTGGAAAGCCCAAGACGACAGCGCCTTTATTTACTTGCTTGCGCACAAAGATCGTGACGCCGCAAAAGAATCCTGGTCCAAGTTCATGGGAAGCTTCCAAAGCTTCATGCAAAAGTACAACCAAGAAAAAGGTGGACCGCCTAAAGATGCAGCCAAGGGGAACGGCATGGAAGTACGATTCCTCGTTCCTACCGACTATTCGCCTCGCAAATAGCCGCACAGCATTTGAAGTTTTACTTCAATAAATTCGCACTCAAACTCCTACCCGACCGCATCGGATTGAATCGATCTTGCGGTCGGGTTTTCATTGCGTGAGCGAGCTTAGCCTTTCTTGCCTTCCCATTTCTCCCACCAAGTGCGGAAGAGTTTCCATTGTTGATCGATGAATGCTTTTTGGCTCACGCTAAGGCAATCGCTACCGTGCAGTGAATACTCGTATTCTTTATGTCCTTCAAGCACCATCAATCGCTTGTAGTAGAGCACCAAGTCGGGCCCTTCATCAAAAGTTGACAGAACCATCATCGCTTCACTCAATTGCTGGGCCCAAACGCGAGCTTGAGCATCTCCTGCAGCGGCGCGTTGGCAAAGTTCAACCATGCGCAAAACTTCTTTTGGCAACGCATTGCCAACGCCTGTAATGGCTCCTGCCGCACCGCAATGAACAAAGCCATGGTAAACCTGAGTATCGACACCAACCATCAAGGTTAATTCTGGATGTCCTGTCGTGATATGTTCAGCTGCATAGCTCAAGGAATCAGCACCTCCAAACTCTTTGAATCCAATCAAGTTTGGAAACTCGCGGTGCAGATTAAAGAAAAGATCAGCTTTGGTTTCAAAACCGTAGTAAGGGCTGTTATAGATCACTGCTGGCAGCCCATCAGCGGCTCGCAAAATGTCGGCGAAATGGGAACGCTGTGCGGCCACCGAAGTGCCACGCGAGAGAACGCGCGGAATCACCATCAAACCGGCCGCTCCAACCTTGCGAGCGTGCGCCGCATGCTCGGCCGCCGCTCGAGGATTCTGGGCTCCCGTGCCAACGATGACTGGAACTCCGGCAGATGTTAGCTGCGCCACTCCATGTTGACGTTGCGCATCGGTCAGCAAAGGCCAATCTCCCATCGATCCACAATACACGACCGCTCGCATCCCTGACTCGATCAATCGCTTTCCGGTTGACACCAATGCATCCCACAAAGGCTCGCCTTTGGATGTGCTGGGGGTCATCAATGCAGGAATGCATCCAGTAAATACATTTTCAGAATGGCTTGCCATAAGATTGAGTTCGCTCGTAATTTTCTATGAGAATGAATGGTAGATAGTGCGTGCTAACGGATGAAGTCGCGTGAATCATGATTTAGCTGAATTTTAGCAATGCGTATTTTCGCTTGCCGCTTCGCAAAACCATAACGGTTTCGCTTGCCAAATCCGAAGCTGAAAGGACTCGGTCGATACCTTCGATCTTGCGATTGTTAAGGTAAATTCCGCCTCCTTCAACCAATCGACGTCCTTCGCCCTTCGACTTGGCCAACTCGGATTCGACCAACGCATCGACGATCGATAGCCCTTCTTCTAATCGTTGACGCTGCAACGTTTTGCTCGGAACGTCTGCGAAGATATCCATCAATTGTGCATCGTTGAGGTCTTCGATGGCTGCACCAAAAAGAGTATCGGTGGCTCGCTTTGCCGCGTCCAACCCAGCCTTGCCATGCACCAATTCCGTCAACGATTCTGCAAGTCGCTTCTGGGCACGACGTTCATGGGGTGCTTCCTTCGTTGCTTTTTCGAGTTCGAGAATCTCTTCTTGTTCGATCTCGGTGAGGTAGCGCAAGACCATCATCACATCGACATCTTCAACGTTGACAAAGTACTGATAAAACGCGAATGGACTTGTCTTCGAGGCAGAAAGGTAGACCGCACCTCGTTCGGTTTTCCCCATCTTTCTTCCATCGGACGTTAACAAGAGTGGGCACGTCAATCCATAGAGCGCTTTGCCATGCATCCGTCGCCCAAGATCGATCCCGGCGGTGATATTTCCCCATTGATCGCTGCCACCAATTTGCAGACTGCACTGATGCGTTTTCGCCAGGTAGGCAAAGTCAAACGCTTGCAACAACATGTAACTAAACTCGGTATAGCTCAGACCACTATCCTGTCGTTCTAATCGGCTTTTGACAGAGTCTTTGGTGAGCATGACATTGACCGGTACGTTCTTACCGATGTCGCGCAAAAAGTCTAGGAAACTGATCCCTTTGGTCCAATCATAGTTGTTGACCAATTTGGCACCGCTCGGACCATCGAAATCCAAAAAGCCGCGCATCTGCTGTTCGAGCCCCGCGACGTTGGCCTCGAGCACTTCCTTTGAAAGGAGGTTCCGTTCATCGCTCTTTCCACTCGGATCACCCACCATGCCTGTTGCGCCTCCGACCACAGCAATCGGT
The DNA here is from genome assembly GCA_046349875.1 of Pirellulales bacterium. GTDB lineage: Bacteria > Planctomycetota > Planctomycetia > Pirellulales > Pirellulaceae > JAXMBN01. Next base: position 46,834 of record JAXMBN010000024.1, on the reverse strand, counting down.
CGATGGCCCGCCTTTTGAAATCGACGCAACATCATGAGCGGGAGAAGCGATCCCACATGCAGACTATCGCTTGTTGGGTCGAAACCAGCGTAGACCACTTGCGATGTTTTCAATAACTCCTGCAACGTGGCTCGATCGGTACACTGGTGAATCAAACCTCGCCAATCTAGTTCTTTCAGTATGTCAGTCACTGCGGTCATAGTATTTCTTATTCAAAAATCGATCTTCAAAACAGGATGGATAAAATCCGTTAGAGAAACGGAAAACCTCGCGATTGTGGAAGCGCCTTCATGGCCAGCTCGGCAAATCGAAGGTCTTCCTTGCAGGTTATCTTGATATTGAGTGGGCTTCCTTCCACAAGCTTGACTTTCACTCCCGATTGTTCAACAAGTTGAGCTTCATCGGTGGGTTGCAGCGATCCTCGCTGTGCAAAGGCTTTTGTCAGCGTTTCTTTGCGAAACACTTGAGGCGTCTGAGCCTGCCAAAGGTGATCGCGACTAACGGTATCGGAAATCATCCCTTGCCCATCGGATCGCTTGATGGTTCCGTAAATGGGGCTAGCGAGGATGGCCGCTCCCGTGGGTACCGCTGCTTCAAGAACTTGATCGATCCACTTGGATGTAATGCAAGGCCGCGCCGCGTCGTGAACTGCAACCCATTTCATGTCATCACGAACCTTTTCCAGTGCATTTTGCACGCTCTGCCAGCGCTGAGCACCACCTAATGCCATCTCGATTCCCATCATGGCTAGACTGGCACCATACTTTTCGCGAAACATCTCACGATCTTCTGGCGAGATCACCACGATCACTTGACCTATCCGAGGATGATCCGAAAAAACGTCAGCCGAATGTTGCCAAACAGCTCTTCCCGAGCAATGTAAAGGCCTTTTGAAGTGCGGGTCGTTGAAACGCGTACTCGCTCCTGCTGCGGCCAGAATGACTGCCACGTCTTTCATGACGGTTGAATCCTTGATTGAGTCCTTAGTTCCAACGACATTTGGCCTGCGTGAAGCCTAAGTAATGCCGACGCATGGCCGTCTTCTTCGATTCCCACCCGAACTCAGAAAACAACACCTGCCTCCTTCGCCGAGCGCGGGCAGCCCTTTCAGGTGATTCTTCGGGTTGGAAGGAAGGGAAATATCTTAGCCGGTTGACCCCAATCTTAGAACGGCACATGGCAGACGCTCCTCACAATCGTCAACGCCATCCCAATCCTCACAATGATCGATTTTCACCCCCTCTCCGCAGTCGTTAAACCACGAACAGAGTGCCATCTATGACCTAAACTTCCGCAGTTCGAAAAAGGCTTTTCGCAGTTTGCATGAAAGGAATGGCCCACCTTTCCAACCCTTGTTCCATTGCGAATCCAGTCTCTTGCACCCGAAACATGTCCCATGAGCGTTGCCGTCCACTCCCATTCGAATCCGCAGAATCAAGCCACAACGAATTCCGATGCCGTCTGGATCGCGAATCGATGCTGGCGTGAACTGGATCGATCGACCACTGAAAATCCCGATCGTTTCTCTCCGATCGTTCTCGAGTTCCTTCAGCAACCTTTCCGGTCGCAATCACCGCGCGCGTGGGTACCATCTCCATCAGGTCAGCATTTGATGAAATTGCTGGCTCCCCTTCTCCAAGAAAACTTAGCGACGGGGCATCGCACCATCGATCGATGCGAACCCTTAGCCTGCGGCATGGATTTGGCCCTCCAATGGTTGCTTCACCGATCACCTGAACGGCGAGAACAGATGGCCTGCTGGGCTTTGCATACCCTTCTGCCCCTCTATCTCTATAACGCATCCGAATCAGGACCTTCCCGGCCCGTTCTCGTGGAATCGATATCGCTTCTTCGTGAGTACCTTTTGGTCCAGGTGCTGGATGAAGTCTTGGAAGGTGAACTGTTCCAGTGGCTCGATTCACATCCAACAGGATGGAATGGATCAGGCTCGATGCTTCAACCATTGGGAATCGCATTGAGCTCGTTGGCACAGCATTCTTTCGCCCCTAAGACATCGGCCAAGCAGTCTCCTTCGGCGTCGGGCACGATGGACCACCATGCACTCTCAGATCAGCGCCGCACCGCCTTATGGCAATTGGTGGATCCGCTTCTGAACGATAAGCATTCCATTACGATTCCCAAAGAGCTGAACATTGAAAAGCTCTCTTGGCAACGAATCAAAACGCATTTCCATGATTGGTTGAAGCTGTTCTCTGGAAAAATAGTGGAACAAGAATCCAAGCTCGACCTCAGCCTTCTTGAATCCCAAGCGGAAGGGATCTTGGCCAAAGCAGAGCAACAATTGGCTCAAGCGTTTGCGGAAACAACTTTCCAATCGGCAACCCCATTAACACACAGCGAGGATACTCTCGAATCGCAAGAATCGAATCATGATTCAAGCCACGATCGAACCTCTGCGGCTGCCCCTGCACCATCTAAGAAACAGAATTCAGAATCATCGATATCCCCACTCTTCATTCCCATTGAAGATGAATGCCTGATCGAGATTCGAAGTTCGGACGACCCAAAGCTCATTCGTTCGCTCGATCAACAACTCAGCGATTGTCGCGCACGTCAAGGGGCCATCGCTCTAGTCATCGCGCGTACCATCCATCCGACGACGCAACCTCAACCCGAAGGTCAACTCGCCTTATGGCAACAGGCCTTTGTTGAACATCTCCGAGAAAACGCGGAGTCCGAGCATCTTCGTGGTTTCCTCACCACTCAAGGTGAAGTGGCCATGATGCTTGAAGATCTCGACAAGCCTGTGGTTGCGGCCATCGTTCGCGAAGGCCTTACTCAGGCTGCGCAGGTACAGCGAGAAGCGTCTGGCTTGGGCGTTGAAAGCGTTCTGCCATTGATCGCGGGCGTTTCGTATGTAAGCTCCCCTGCTCGATCCTTTCAAATTCAGCAACTCGTGGCTGCCGGATGGCGCTGCTTAGACGGAGCAGCATCGCAAGGTGCCGGTGCCGTCAAGAGCATCGAAGTTTACTAAACGATTACCTTCAATACTCGAACGCCTCGCTGCCTCCCCCATGCCTTAGACTGCTAACGAAGCAATCACTTTGGCTTGCTAGCTGGAACCTCGATGGTTGCTACGTAGATTCGCGAAGGATCGCGATATTCGAGAAGGCTCTGGAGCATCACGTCGATTTGTCGCGCAACCTTTCCTTCAAACACGGTTGCACCATTGCGTTCAACGGTGATCGGCTCTTCTAAATTGAGCATCGAATCGTCCAATTGAAGCCGGAGCGCAATTTCGGCATCACCCTCGATACGGATACGATTTCCTTCGATCTTGGCCACGACTTTGGTGCCTGGCTTGGCTTCGGCATTTTCACCAAGATGCAACCAGTACAGACTCTGGTGCGTAACATCGTCTTGATACCAAACCACGACGGGTGGATGAACAACCCGCCGGTATTGCATCATCCAGGGAACCGCTTCCTGATCTTCGCCGCCCATCCAATGTTCTTTGCCGGGACTCAACTTCATCCAGTGGACATATCCATCTGGGTCTTCCTTCTGAAGTTCATCAAGGCGTTTTCCATAAGCCATGGCAACTTGATTTCGGTTGTATGCTCCATCCTTTTCGCCGACAAACAAAGCAAACGGAAGATTCCGAAGCCCCCAAGGCTGCGACTCATTGGGATGCCCTGCCATCATCGAAGCGGCAGCAAAACGATCCGCCAATCGTGGTGCAACTTGATAAACGCCATCGCCTCCCGCTGAATACCCCATCAAATAGACACGGTTCGGATCAACATCCTGCGTGGTTACAAAGGCCGCGATGAGTTCATCAAAGAGACGATCCACCGGAGCTTGATGCCACAGATCCCATGTATTTCCAGGGGCTCTAGGAGCCACCACAATGCCCTCAGCCGGCGCATACAACCGAATCTGATTGTTCCATTGCTGATTGTTGACCCGCTCGGGTGCACCACCTCCTCCATGCATGGAAATAAACAAAGGCTTTCCTCGCGCTTTGTCATCACCGAATCGACGCTCGAGCCACTTCAGTTCGACACGACTATCGCCGGCCCCAGGAATCGACACCACTTTCTTTTCGACTGCAGCCGACAATTCTTCTCGATTGCGTTCCACCCATTCATTCCAAAGAAGCACTTTGGCGATTTCGGCCTGCTTCGCATTCACCTTGGTCTTAGCGGCTGGATCGTTCAATCCCATGTCTAGCGATGAAAGATTGGTGACCCATTGCTCGAAAGCACCTTCAAATCCATCTTGACCATAAAGCGGACGCGTGCAAGCAACCACGAAAATCAAGCTCAGCGTCCAACCACAAGTAGGCTTAGAAAATTGCATCGTCAACTCCTACTGAATCGTTGGCTTGAGGTGCTGATGAAAGTACTCCCATCGAAGATTGTTGTAGGTGCTTCCGACACCATGCTCAAATTCCGGATAAATCATCATTTGAAAACGCTTGTCCAGATCATTCAGCTTCTTGCTCAATTGCCATGTGTTGGCTGGATGGACGTTATCGTCGATCAATCCATGCACCAAGAAGAGCTTGCCTTTGAGTGCTTGCGCATATTTCATGCACGATCCATTTTCATAACCGTCTGGATTCTCTTGCGGAGTACGCATGTAGCGCTCGGTGTAGATTGAATCATAATTTCGGAAGTCGGTCACAGGAGCCCCTGCCACTGCAGCGTGAAAGACATCGGGATAGCGGACCATGGCCAAGGCGGACATGTACCCACCGTAGGAATGTCCGTAAATACCAACGCGCGATCCATCGACATAGGGTCGCTCCGCGAGTACCTTCACACCTTTCGCTTGATCATCGAGATCTGGTCCACCAAGCTTTAGATAGGTGGCACTTTCAAAGGCCTTACCACGACCTACCGTACCTCGGTTTCCAATCTTCGCTACCAAGAATCCTAATTCACAGATTGGGTTGGCAGCCGCGTAACGCGTTCCCAGTCCGATGCTCGCAGGACCACCATACACATCGATCAACAATGGATACTTCTTGTTGGGATCGAAATGGGATGGCTTGTGCAGCGTACCGTAGATCGTTGTTTTTCCGTCATCCGCCAAAAAGGAAAATAACTCGGGAGGCGCCAGCGAAAGTGCTTCGGCACCTTTACGATCTCCTTGGGAAAGAACCTTTAGTTCTTTTCCCTTAGCATCATAAAGAACGGTCGAAGGTGGTACTTCCGTTTGCTCTCGGACTGCGATCACAAATTGATGGTTCGGTGAAATGTCAAAACTGGTGTGATTCAAAGGTGAACTTGTCAAACGGACGTGATCGGATCCATCGAGTTTGACGCGATGGAGTTGAGCATTGTAAGGAATCTTATCGGAGAAGGCGGTGTAATAGAGATATCCTTGCTCTTCATCCAACTTCACAATCGGCCCACTTGGATACTCGGCGACTTTCGAGAGTGGATTCAAAAATCGTCCATCTAGATGACGCAGTTGCAGATGCTTGTATCCGTTTGCCTCCGATTCCCAAATGAATCGCTGTTTATCTTCGAGAAAGCGAATTTGCGGACTATTGTCCTGCCAAGTATCCTGCTTCTCGGTCACCACCGTCCGAACCTTCAGCGTCTCGGCATCGACAGCTAAAAGATCGAGCACATCTTGGCGGCGATTGGTGCGATTGACTAACAGCTCATTGCCGCTCGGAGAAAAACGAACAGCAAACAGATACTGCATTGGTTCTCCGGTGATCTCGATGCGGCGATTCGATTTGGTTGCGAGGTCATAAATCCAAAGGGCAACTTTGGGATTTGCATCGCCCGCCTTGGGATAGCGAACCGATTGAAGCGTTGTGTAAAGAGACGTGTTCTCTAAAGTGAGATGATAATCCTTCATCTCGCGTTCATCGATTTCATAGTAAGCGAGCTTTGAACTGTCAGGCGACCACCACATGGCATCGCTTTGGTTCAACTCTTCGCCATAGACCCAGCATCCGGTGCCGAAGCGAAAACGTTCGTTACCCTCTTTGGTAATCGCTAAGGATTCACCATTTCCCTCGTTCGGTTCCAGGACCACATTAAAATTCTTGTAGACCGCCTTCCACTTACCATCAGGCGAAATTTCAACTTCACGCTGTTTGGCGCGTCCTACCGGAGCACCACGTCTCCCCTGTCCCCGTCGACCGTTGGGTGTTTCTGCCACGGGAGGTGCATCGTTTCCATCGGAGACCTCTAAGGTTTTCAAATCGAGTTTGACGCGTTTGCCGTCCAAGGTGTAATAGACTGCTCCGTCGGTCCATTGAATCCGTTCCACACGGCCTCCACCGCTCAACTCATTTCGCTTGGTCGAAATTTCTCGATAGCGATCGACTCCAGGGATATCCTTGAAAGGAGTTTGAGCTTGAGATATCGATGGCATCCAAAACAGGAACGCAAGTAGGGCAAAGGAGGTTTGTTTTCGCATGAAATCTTTCACCGTTGCTAAACCGATAGAATCGCATCAAAATGACGCAATAAGAATTGCATCGTGGTTGCCGCAACCATGGTTTTGCACCTCGGTCAGCAACTTGGTTTCCGATTGTAGTTGATAGACCTCGGCTTGTCGCCAATGCCCACCACGAGACTCAACAATCGCAGAATCTCACTTCCAATCAGGGATAAACTCCCGCCCCTCCCCTGAGCCATCTTCTTCGCAGAATGAGATCTCTCTGGTAGACTCCCCCAATCTTCGAAAGGCCAATCATGAAAACAGCACGAATCGCGTCGCGTCTCTGGCCCATTACCTCTCTTGTAATCGTGGCAAGTTGGATCGCATGTCTTTCTCCAGCTGCTGTAGCTCAGCAAAAAAATGATTATCCACCACATTTTGAAGGGGCCGTCGAACATGTTTACTGCAAACGTGGCGATACACCGTTAAAGCTCTACGCATTTAATCCACCCCCAAACTTCAAGACACCTCGGCCTGCTATCGTCTTTTTCTTCGGAGGCGGTTGGGCATCCGGTAATCCACGACAATTTGAACAACACTGCCGTTATCTTGCATCGCGAGGCATGGTAGCCATCACGGCGGACTATCGCGTTTCCACTCGGCACGCCACGAAAGCGATTGATGCTGTCCAAGATGCGATCGATGCATTTACGTTCGTTCGACAACACGCGAAAGAATGGAACATCGATCCCAATCGAATCGCCGCGTCCGGAGGATCCGCAGGTGGCCATTTGGCTGCATGCCTCTCAACAGTATCGGCTCCCCTCCCCTTGTCCACCAGGAAAGAGAGCCACCCCAATGCACTCATTCTGTACAATCCCGCAGCAGCTTTGGCCGCCTATCCAGGCATGCAAGCCGCTACACAAAAGCGAACCCTAGGTCTGGCCGAACGAATGGGGATTGATCCCGAAGAACTCTCACCTGCCCATCACGTCACCAAGGATATGCCACCAACGATTCAGTTCTTTGGAACCGACGATGATCTGCTTGGTGGTGCCAAATTCATGCATGACCAAATGAAAGAACGCGGTGTTCGAAGTGAGCTACTTACTTACGAAGGCCAAGTCCACGGATTTTTTAACTACGGACGAAATTCCAACAAGTACTTTCTCGAGACGCTCGACGCCACGGATACCTTCCTCCAATCCTTGGGATGGTTGGAAGGCCCTTCGCAAGTTCGTTCTCATTTTTCAAAATAAAAGTTGCTATCGTGGCACGACCGTTTCCCTAGGTTGTGTCTCATTTGCGCCTTCAGTATCGATTGTTTTATGCCAGCCAACTTAACACCCCAATACCACAAAGCAGAAGCCGCTTATCGCGCTGCGCAATCTCCTGAAGAGGAGCTCGATTGTCTACAAATCATGCTTCGCGAAATACCGAAGCACAAAGGAACAGACAAGCTTCAAGCGGACCTCAAAGCGAAAATCGCCAAACTCAAGGCCGAGCCCAAGAAGACAACCTCTTCGGGAAAGCCAGCGCACAAAATCCCGAGGCAAGGAGCTGGCCGAGTGGTTCTCGTGGGTGCACCTAATGTCGGAAAGAGCCAACTGTTGGCGAGCATGACTCGAGCCAAACCGGAAATTGCCTCGTACCCTTTTACGACGCAGTCTCCGCTCCCAGGCATGATGGCTTTTGAAGATTGCCCCATTCAAATGATCGATATGCCAGCCATGACGGCCGACTTCTTTGATCCTGACCTTTTAGGACTTATTCGGGGCGCCGACTTGGTCCTCCTCATGGTCGACCTTGGTAGTGACTCGTTGGTTGAAGATACGCAAGCCCTTCTCAAGCACTTCGAAGGGAAAACGCGTTTTGGAAAAGAAACTTGCTTGGATGAAACCGATATCGGTACCACCTACACTCAAACCTTACTGGTGTTGAACAAGATCGACCTTCCCGATGCCGAAGATCGTCTCGCCATCTTTGATGAGTTTGTGCCACTGCAACTCGATCGCATCAAGATCTCGGCCGAAGCGAAAACGGGATTGGATTCGTTAGCAGAAGAGATCTTTAGAAGGCTCGATGTAGTTCGGGTCTATGCCAAGAACCCGAAGGCCAAAGAAGCCGACATGACCAAGCCCTTTACCATTCGCCGCGGCGAAACATTGGTAGAGATGGCCGAACAGATTCACAAGGATGTTGCAGCCAGTCTCAAAACGGCGCGCGTTTGGGGTGAGGCGGTCCATCCCGGAACCACGGTGAAACCCGATTACCAACCCCATGACAAAGACATTGTCGAACTCCACGCTGGCTCATGAACACCCCATTGATCACTTCTCTTCGCCAAGCACCCATTGTTGCCATCCTTCGTTTGGATGATTTGACGGATGCAGTCTCGATTGTTCGCAGCCTTTGGGAAGGTGGAATACGCTATATCGAGTTCACCTTAACCAATCCCGATGCGCCTCGCCAAATTCAAACCCTTCGGCAACAGCTGAATTATTTCGAACATGGGGAAGGCATGATCGGATTGGGATCGGTCCGCAATCTCGACGAAGCCAAATTAGCTTACGCGTCGGGGGCACAGTTTGTCGTTTGTCCAATCACGGACAGCGAGGTCATTCGCTATTGCAAATGCGTATCGCTTCCCGTCATGCCAGGGGCGATGACACCGACCGAAATTCATCGCGCTTGGACGGAAGGGGCAGACATCGTCAAACTCTTTCCTGCAAGCACGCTCGGCCCAGGCTATCTCAAAGACGTGTTAGCCCCCATGCCTTTTTTGCAGATCATGCCTACGGGCGGCATTCAACTTGATAACATTGCCGCGTATCTTCAAGCTGGCGCGGTTGCAGTGGGCATGGGAAGCAATCTGCTTCCGAAAGCAGCGCTAGCAACGAAGGACTGGGGACTCATCACGGCTGCCTGCCACAAGTACGTGGAAGCGGCACAAAAAGCTCGATAGACGACACGACTCCCATCGTCGAACCTTAGCACTCTCGATCCGGACATTTTGTTGCGGCAGGTCTCGCGACATGACTACAATACACATCTTCCCTCCTTGCCTCGCATTCTCCCTACCTGTGAAAGTATTGCCATGAAGACTCTCTCCCGCCGTCGTCTTCTACAAGTTTCAGCCGCTTCGGCATGTGCCCTTTCAGCTGCATCGTATTCGCGAGTGTTTGGGGCCAATAGCCGACTTGCCATCGCGAGTATTGGTACTGGCGGCAAAGGATGGAGTGACCTGCTAGGGGTTGCCGCGTCGCCTCAGGTGGATGTCTTAGCGCTTTGTGATATCGATAGTTCGAAGAACCATCTTGGCCGAGCTGCTGAAAAGTTTCCCAACGCACGCACCTATGCAGATTGGCGAAAACTGCTCGATGAAGCCAAAGACATTCAAGGCGTGTTGGTCTCGACCCCTGATTTTATGCATGCCCCCATCGCTTTGGCCGCAATGCACCTTCAGAAAAACGTTTTTTGCCAAAAGCCACTGACGCATACCGTTCAAGAAGCTCGACAAATGCGATTGGCCGCTAACCGCTTCAAAGTTGTCACTCAGATGTGCAACCAGATTCAATCGCACTCTGCCTATCGAACCGCAGTCCAGTGGGTCCATAGCGGCAAGATTGGAAAAGTGAAACTCGTTCATTCTTGGCAAGGTGGGAAACCCACATGGCCTCGCGCGATTCCCCGCCCTCAAGGTTCCGATTCGATTCCCGAAACGGTTCGTTGGGACCTTTGGCAAGGTGTTGCCGAAGATCGTCCCTACAAAAAAGAATTCTACCATCCTTTCAACTGGCGAGGATGGCAAGCCTATGGCACAGGACAGTTAGGGGACTTTGGTTGCCACATTCTTGATCCGGTCTTTAAGGCGTTGAAACTATCCTCACCGCTTCGAATCACTGCCGAGGCACCTGCTCTCCTTCCGGAATCTTGGACCGATCAATCTCGTGTGCTTTATCATTTCCCCAAAACCGAATGGACCATCGACGAGGGGTTATCTCTAACTTGGAAAGATGCCGAAGGCTATACACCCAATCGCGAAACGTACCCTGATTTGCCTTCCGACTGGAAAGCACCTCAGGCAGGATCGATTCTGGTGGGCGAAAAGGGAACGCTGGTGATTCCGCACGTAGCGATGCCCAAGATCTATCCGCTGGAGAAGTTTCCAGAGAAAGAACTGGAAGTGGTACCAGGTGTCGATCACTACGTGCAATGGGCGGACGCATGTCGCGGCGAAGGGCAAACCACTTCACATTTCGACTACGCCGGACCACTTACGGAAACAGTACTTCTCGGCACCATTGGCATCCGCTATCCCCAAACAGAGCTTCGTTGGGATGCAAACCAGGGCAAGATCATCAATCACGCCGAAGCGGCCCGATGGCAAACCAAAGCCTATCGCAAAGGCTGGGAACCTCAATGGCTGTGATTGAAACAGCCTAAGCGATGCAACTCCATCGCTCGATTCCAATGCAACGCTCGTAAAGCGCAGGCTACAGAGTTCCTCTAGCACTGCCAGGTTCCTCTAGCACTGCCAGGTTCGCCCTGCGAGCATTGCATTACTTCGCTACTTGTTTTCGCAGATCGAGGCATACCAACGTATGGGCTCCTCGAAGATAAAGGTAACCGTGCGAATAGACAGGCGGTGCCCATACCGGTGATTCGAGCAATGGTCGCCCCGTCTTCGGATCGGTAATCAGTTCGAAGTCGTAGAGCGCGACTTTCTCAAACTTTTCTGGATTGTTCTTCATGAGGAGAACCTGTCCATGTTCTAAGACCACTACAAAATAGTCTTCGATCTTGAGCAAGTTTGCTCGTTGATGAGTCCGAACTGCCCACATGACTTTCTCATTCTTCCAATCCACGCAACGAAGATCGGAATCGGGTTCATTGCGGCCACTACTTCCAAACAAATATTGTCCATGAGCGACCGGGGTTGCCCAGTGAGCTCGCATCAATTGATCGCGTTGGCGAGCCGGATCTTTCCAAAGCTCGGTCAGTTTTTGATTCTCGAAACGCAATCGAACCGAACCGATTTCATAGGTTTCCGATACGAAGATCTCGTTCCCTAAAACGACAGGCGATGCTGCATTCACACTTTCATTCGACTTCGCCCGCCACGCGAAGAAATCCGCTTCTTTGCCCGTGTCGGGATCGAATACAAAAAGACCTTCCCGCATCAATGCCAAGCACCACGTCTTGCCATCGATGTCTGCCAAGATAGGCGCCGAATAGCTCGCCAGATAATTGCCTGTTCGATAAACTTCTTTACCCGTGTTTCGATCAAAGGCGACCATCCCCGAACCATTTGGCTTGACGAGTGTCAATTGGCCTGGAGGAACATTCTTCGAATCTTCGGGAGAACCGCCAACCATAGCGATGACCAAGTTCTTGTAGAACAATGGGTTCGATGAAACACCGAAGAAGTTCTGGATGACACCATAGCGTTCGTTCGTATCGACACTCCATTGCAGTCTTCCGGTCGGTGCATGCAAGCAAGATAGACGTCCTGAAACGCCGTAACACACGACTTGATCTTGGTCGACAACCGGACTACATCTCGGACCGTTGTTGTAGTTGTACATATCGGAGTACTCTACCGGTGCCTCCCATTTCCAAAGTTCAGTACCGGTTTCCGCAGCATAACAGGTAACGCGTTCTTGATTTCCAAAGCGATCGAACTGAAAGAAGCGTCCCTCCGCCGCAACCCCATTTCCATATCCGACACCGGTTGGAAGTGTCCAAACAATTGGCGGGTTTTCAGGCCAATCGCTCAGAAAATCTTTTTCGGTCGACAGAAGATTGCCTGTGGGTCCCAGTATTCTTGGCCAATCGGCTCCATCTCGCTTCCATGAAATCAACTGGGAACTCGATTGCGTGAATGTTTCTTGGCCAGTTGTTGAAGCCAACGTCGGTTTCGTGGTTGTTGGGAAGAAAATGTAGAAGCACAATAACGTTAGAGCCAAAAGTACTCCTCCTACGATCCATCGTGTTTGCATCTTGGCATTCGCTATTGGGGTCATTGTTTGGGCCACCTTGAATTCAGACACCGCCGTATTTCCGATTCGGTATTTTTAAAACACTAGGCATTTCAAAGACACTCGGTATTTCAAAGATACAGCGCCATCATGGAAGACATTACGATCACAGAACACATCATCATACCATCCGAGGAATTGGAGGTTTCGTTCGCGCGAAGTGGAGGTCCTGGCGGTCAAAATGTCAATAAAGTGAACACCAAGGTTACCCTCTATTGGCGGGTCCAAGACTCGCAAGTCCTCCCACCAACCGTCAAAAACCGTTTTCTTGCTATAGCCGCTTCCAAACTCTGTGCAGACGGTTCATTCCAAGTGACGAGTCAGGAACATCGCGAGCAGTCGACGAACTTACGGTCCTGCCAAGACAAGCTAAGAAAGCTCGTCCTCGAAGCCCTCAAACCGGTCAAAAAACGCCGGCCCACCAAGCCATCCAAGGCTTCTCAAAAACGACGACTCAACGAAAAACGCCTTCATGCAGATAAGAAAGCGGGCCGGAACCAAGGGAATTGGGAACACTGATTTTATCGAATTTCTCGTCAAGCCCTGTTCTCTGTGACGAAATTGGCAATCATTCCATTAGAGACGACAAAGCTGCGTCTACGAGGTTTTGGTTTTCGGTGATATACTTGCGAAGCGTTGGAGAACGACCGTGGCGCGATCCAAGGATGAAGCTCATGTTTTCAGGAATGGCCAAATGAGTTCAGAGAAGAACTTCGACGCATTGTTGCGCGAATGGAACTTTGACCCCCATTCTCTTTCGGTCCGACTTGTCAAAGGCGAAGATGGACGTGACGTAATACAAGTCCGAGTCGATCTCGGCATTCTTCAGTTGGAAACAACGGGACGGCCCGATGGACAGCAACCCAATAACGCTCCAACGTATCTCGATGCATTGCTCGAAATCGAAAAGCAAGATCCTGATTTCGTAATGGACGAAGATCAATGCATGGAAGCGGATCGGGAGTTCGTGCAGTATTATCATCGACGAGTGGCTTGGTTGCGACTGCTTCACTTCCGTCGCGCCGTACAAGACGCGGACCACACCTTGGGGTTGATGGACGTTTGCCGCGATCACTCGCCCGATGAAGATTGGACGATGTCGCATGAACAATATCGCCCCTTTGTCCTCTTCCATCGGACTCGTGCTGCAGCATTGGCTGAACTCGATGATCATGGGCCCGAAAAGGCAATCGCAGCGATTAACGAAGGCCTAGATCGCATCAAAGAAGTCTTCCAAGAACACGATGCCGAGGAAGCGTTTGATGAAGATGAAATGGTTCTTCAACTTATCGAGTTCCGCGAATCGCTCCGGAACGATTATTCCGTGGGGAAAACTCTATCGGAACAACTTGCTGATGCGGTCGCTAGCGAGCAATACGAATTAGCAGCTCAGCTTCGCGATCAACTTGCCAAGCAACAAGGCTCGTAGTCACTCGTTTCAATAAGTTTCGCTGCCTACGACGGGCCAACGATCTCGCGATTAAGCTTTGAGCTTTGCAACGAGCGGATCCAAAACCAAGCGAACTTTTTCGCGATCGGCGGGATGGAATCGATGGAAAGGTTCCGCCATGAAATCATCGCAAAGACCGAGAAGCGATGCGCTGCATTTGGTCGCTTTGATGAATCGCGACGCATACTTGCCAATGGTATAGATCTTTTGCAATTCATGGATGAGCTGCGATCGCTCGCGAATCATCGCGTGGTCCCCCGCGACGCACGCTTTGTAACAATCGACGAATAACTTGGGAAAGACATTGGCTCCTCCGGCAACACCGCCATCGCCTCCAAGCTCCATGGCCTCGGGAAGCATCGCTTCGGGGCCGATCATGATCGACCAATCCGGTCGCGACTCTCGAAGCGTCATCAGTTGGCGAAAATACGACATATCACCACTACTATCTTTGATGCCAACAATTTGTTCGATGCTCGTCAGCTTCTGCAACGTCTCGATCTCGAACCAAACCTTGGTAAGGCTGGGCATGTTGTACAGAACTAAAGGGAGTGGCAACGCTTCAACGATGTTTTGGATGTATCCCAGCAATTCGGTCTGCCCTGCTGGGAAATAGTAAGGTGTCGAAAGGACTACGGCCGTCGCGCCTGCCCGCTGAGCGTGCTTGGCAAGTTCGACCGATTCAATAAACGACGTATCGGTAATACCCACCAAAACCGGGACGCGTTCTTCCACCAGAGCACAGGTACGGTCGATCAACTCGCGTCGAAGGCGATAGCTGAGACTCGGCGCTTCTCCAGTGGTTCCCAATAGAAACAGCCCAGAAACACCACCATCCAGGATGTGCTCCACCAACCTAGCCAGACCATGATGATCGAGCGTATCGCGATCCTGGAGAGGAGTAATCATCGGAGGGACAATCCCACTGAAAGGTCGCGATGGCTTCATGGCTGTTCCTTCGTCGATATGTCCCTATGTGAAAAACATCTTTGCCAGTTTTGTATCGATTCGCCCCCCACCCCGCAACCACTACTCAGAAAGGTCTAAGAGAAACGACTTGCAGAACCCTCACTTCAATTAGAGGCTCTAATCAGAGACCATCAACCTGGTAACAATTCGGTTACCTAGTCCGAGCATTCCGGAATGTCGATTCCTTGCTGCCGATAGAACACCTATTTCTAAGGGATTATCAACGCTTTTCGGGACGAAATCGATCGGACTCGCGTGAACTCGAGGAATCGAATTCGGTACTTGGCTTTAAGGGAAGCCTTATTCATAATGGATGTTCATCTGTTTGGCACCAAGCTTGTTCAATTCCCCGCCTGTCCCCCGCAGTGATGGACTCTCTACGAAGATCGGCTCTATGAATTCTTATCGACGGATCAGTTGGTTTGCGGTCGCGGCACTTGTCCTACTCCGAATCGGAATTGGATGGCACTTTTTCCAAGAAGGAGCGGTCAAAGTACGCGAAGGTAACTTTACTTCGACCGGTTTCCTATCCGCTGCAAAAGGGCCGTTTGCCAATCATTTTCATGAACTGATCGCAGATCATGAAGGTTGGATTCGATTGAATCCCAAGGAGATGAAGGTTGCTTTCGAAGGGTATTCGGAAGTCGTGGGTGATTACTACGAGTTCACCGATGAACAACAGCAGAAAGCCGATAAGATCGCCGATGCTGGCTATGAAGAGTACAAGAGTGTTCTGGCGACCTACGAAAAAGACATCAAGGACTATTACGCCGGAATCGAACGCGTGAATCAACTCGAAACCGACCCTAAACGATTGGGAGTCGCATCGCTTCGAAACCAAAAAGATGAAATCATCACCAAGTGGAAGGCATTGCCCAAAGCTGCGTTGACTTCGATTAACAAGATTCTCAACAAAGTAGAAGCAGACCTCAATGGACTAGCCACGCCAGAACAAAGTGAAGGCAAGTTCAAAAGCGACTTCATGCTCCCCGAAGAAACCATCTATTCGACTCGGTTCGTCGATCAGATCATTCCCATCTTCGATATGTCGATCGGCATATTGCTCATGATTGGATTGTTGACTCCCGTGGCCTCGATTGCTGCAGCGATTTTCTTGGGTTCGATCGTGATTTCTCAATTCCCAGGTTACCCAGGAACACAGCCCACGTATTTCCAA
This sequence comes from Pirellulales bacterium, assembly GCA_046349875.1. Classification (GTDB taxonomy): domain Bacteria; phylum Planctomycetota; class Planctomycetia; order Pirellulales; family Pirellulaceae; genus JAXMBN01. The sequence continues at coordinate 30,825 of JAXMBN010000024.1, read as the reverse complement.
GCAGCTGAAATGCTTGGGTGCTTCGTCCTCGCGACTTGCGATGCGGGACGATACTTAGGTCTGGACTACATCCCTTGGACCTTCTGGCAAGTCATCCGCCATGGATGGAAAGAAGAAGCCTAAGTCCTAGGTTCATATTACAAAACACTACGTTAGAACTTCCCATAAGGTATTGGAACAATGGATCAGTTGAGCGCCGAAGAAAAGAAGGTCGGACAGGATAACTTTTACGAAGCGGTAGGTGTCACTCGACGCGACTTCTTACGAGGTGTGGTTGGAACGGGCGTTGTCTCCGGTGCAGGCTTGGGGGCCATGTACTTTGGATACGGTGGCATGACCAATCCGATTCGCGTAGGCGTGATCGGAACGGGTGATGAAGGAAACGTCTTGATCGGCGGATGCACTCCCGAATACGTTCAAATCGTTGCAATCGCCGACATCCGTCCTTCTAGCATCTACCGTGCGTTTCACGGAGACTGCTCTTCGCCAGCTGCCCAAGATGCTCGGCCGGGCATTATCAAGAAGCAGAAGTATTCGTCCTACGACGAAGCTCGCGCCAACGTTAAGGTTTACGACCAAAACAACGGCGGCATTGCCGCTTTGCTCGACGACAAGTCGATCGAAGCCGTCATCATCGCTCTGCCTTTGCACCTCCATGCTCCCGTAGCGGTGCAAGCGATGCTCAAGGGCAAGCACGTTCTCACCGAGAAACTGATGGCTCACAATGTCGCTCAGTGCAAAGTGATGGCTCGGATTGCCAAGGAAACTCGGTTGCATCTTGCAACAGGTCACCAGCGACATTATAGCGTCCTCTATGACAATGCTGTTCACTTGATTCAACAGGGTGTTCTCGGGCAACTCCACCACATTCGTGCGCAATGGCACCGTGGAAACCTTCCTGGCAAAGATTCGTGGCAGCCTTGGATTCCAGGAGGTGAATTGTCTTGGGATGGAAAGAAGATGGACAAGATTCTTTCCGAATTGGAAGAGTTCCGTTCCGCTCTCAAACAATCCAAAGACCCGATCGAGCAAGATTTGCTTCGCCGAAAGATCGCTCAATGGACTGCTTGGGATGAGGACAAAAATATCGATGCCAAGGCCTTCGGTTACGAAGATCGTAAGCTGAAGAACCGAATGCGTCCTGCACTTGAAGAGTTGATCCGATGGCGATTGTGGGAACGCACGGGTGGTGGTCTCATGGCTGAACTGGGAAGCCATCAGTTGGATGCGGCCAGCATTTTCTGCAGCGCTATGCGCAAGGATGGCTCAAAGGCTCATCCGCTTACCGTTCACGCTCTTGGTGGACGCCATATCTTCCCGCATGACCGCGATGCAGAAGACCACGTTTATTGCAGCTATGAATTCCCTGGACCAGAATATGATGCCGACTTCGATATCGGATATTCTGCCAAGAAACCGGTTCCTCCGTTTGAACAAGATCCTGACAAGAAGGTTGTCGTGACCTACTCGTCGATCAACGGAAATGGTTTCGGTGGTTATGGTGAAGTGGTCATGGGAACCAAGGGAACCTTGATCATTGAGCGCGAACAAGAAGTCATGCTCTACGCTGGATCGGACACCGCCGCATCGGTCGGTGTGAAGCCTGGCAAGTCCGGCTATGCCTTGGATACTCAAGCAAGTGGTGGTGCTGCGGCTCCTGTTGCGAAGGCAGCAGCCAACGCCGGACCGGTCAGTCGCGGATACACCGAGGAAATCGAACATTGGGCTTGGTGCATTCAAAACCCAGACCCTCGCAACAAACCACGTTGCTACCCCGAAATTGCAATGGGTGATGCGGTGATCGCTTTGACGACCAACGTTGCCATTCAGAAGAATATGCGTGGCGAACCTGGTTACGTAAAGTTTAGCGAAACCTGGTTTGATCGCGATTCGGACGAAACGCCCGATGGAAGTAGCGTCAAAGAGCAAGATTCCTACCTGCGATCGTACAAAGTCCAATAGTGAATTCGAATCCGCCTCGATTTCAAGTGTCTGGAAGAGCTTTCACGATGACATTCGTGGGAGCTCTTTTCCTTACGTTCTTGCTTGGTGTTCCCATCGTTTTGCGTTTTGAAGCCATTCAGTCGCAGATCGATGTATTGCGCCAAGCATGGCCCGCGGTCGCATCCGAACTTTCAAAGGTCCACCGATCGATAGAAGCTCACATCGATCCCTCTCAGATTCCCGCGGAATGCCAAGCAAAGCACCAGGCCTTTCAAGCTACCAACACATTTGATGAACAGCTTCCTCGCGGAATCGAGCTCATCAAGGCTTGGCAATCCTCATCGCTTCAAAATGCATTCGGTGCGATTTCGGAAGATGACGAACTGCCGCAGCATCCTGCTCTTCGGAAGTACTTGGAAGAGCAATCGAAACTCTCCACAATAGAGGATTCGTTGTTAGGGAAAGTGACGATCACACTCTTTCGTCTCCCCCGCACGCCTCGCCTCGATCTCTCTCCGCTTTCTAGGAAGGAATAGTCCATCGTGAACTACTACCGTGCCGATGCGAACGCCAAGCAACAATTTGATCAAAACGGCTACGTGTTGGTTCGGGAGTTATTTTCGAAGGACGAGATGCAAAAGCTCATTCGATACGCCAAAGAGGATCCGCTCTTGGCCACGAAAGCAACTAGCCGTTCCGATGCTCAAGGCGGAACCACAACGCTGGCGCTCGAGAACACACTCTCGGATAACCTCTATTCTCGTATCGTTCGAAGTGAACGGATTACGTCGAATATGGAGCTCTTTCTCGAAGACGAAGTCTACCACTACCATCACAAGATGATGCTCAAAGAACCCTTTGTCGGTGGCGCCTGGGAATGGCATCAAGACTATGGGTATTGGTACAACTTCGGATGCTTGCTTCCAACCATGGCTAGCTGCTTCATCGCCGTTGACCGCGCGAATCAGGCCAACGGATGTTTGCAGGTTCTAGCAGGTTCGCAAAAGATGGGACGAGTGGACCATGGAAAGGTGGGAGGGCAAACAGGCGCAGATCCAGAACGCGTCGAGGCAGCTTTGCAGCGGTTTGAGCACCGTTATGTTGAAATGGAACCAGGAGATGCCATCTTCTTTCATGGCAATCTTCTGCATCGTTCCGATCAGAATCGGAGCGAAAATCCTCGCTGGGCTCTAATCTGTTGCTATAACACCAAAGGGAACAACCCTTACAAAGAATCGCGCCACCCGATGTATACGCCGCTCTCCAAATTGGCCGATTCAGAAATCTTTGCCTAACACAAGGCACTCAAAGATTGCGGCAACGGTGTTGGAAGCTTCAAGAAAACACGTTGCCTAGGATCGCTCTAGCTCCAGGTTGCCACTAGAGCGATCGGTGCTTTAGGGCCTCGACTCTTGCTCGTGCCCATGCAAACAAATCGTTACAGAATCTGTGCGTCCATTGCTTCACCCATCATCGGAACGGGTTGGCCACCGCGTTCGAGATAGATGTCATACAGCTGAGCACCCAAATCTGCAAAGGCCAACTGCGCCCAAGAAATCGTCAAGAAGATTCCCACAAAGCACATCAACAAGCCAACGATCTCAGCCAGCAATACAATCACGATGGAAAAGACCATGGCCAGCAACATTTGCGGCCACATCAACTTTGCGACGTCGATCGCCCATTGAATCTTAAAACCTTCCGATAGATTATTTGCCAATCCTGCTCGCAGGCACAAAGGTCCCATGACGAAACTCATGAAAATGGCGACGGGCACAAGGATTAACATTCCCAAAAACATGAACACGCCTACCAAAGGTGAAGGCTCGCCATTGGACAATATGGATCCGATCAGCGTGAATACCACGAAGAAGATCATCATCACCATGGTGATGACGAAACCAAAGACCATATTGATGAGAAATGGCCACGCACCTCGAACCAAATAATCCATGAACCGTTCTGCTTGAAAGTCTGGCAACGCATCCTCACGCCCTCGACTTCGCTTTTGAATGATCTCGATCTGATACCCCATAGCCACCAAACTTCCGACGACGACAGTACCGAGCAATGCACAGATCACCATCCAAAAAATGTTCGTCATCCAATTGGGACTTTTGAACATCCATCCCATCGATCGTGAGAGACTCAATTGCGTCGAATTCATTACTGCATTCCATTTGAGAAAAGGATTGGGGCCCGAAAGCGACAATGTAACAATTCGAGGGGGTAGATTGTATCCCAGACCGAATGCGTTCCACGAACTTTCGCCAGGAGGAACCTGGAGCGACGACCGCGACAGTGCGTATACGCAATCTGCGCAACGCACCGAAGGGCAATTCACTGGAAACGTAGAGCCGAATCAGGATCCGCTCCATCGCTGCTACGTTCAGAGGTTATTCGGCCAAGAACGCTCCGTATTGGCTTAGCCGGTGCGGATTCCCTTCTTGCATCCTTCCTGACCTTGGATCGAAGTTTTCAACGATTTTTGTTGGGGAAACGCCCATTTTTCAAAAGTCGGACTAGAATTTTTGCCTTCCCGACAGAGCATCGGCCAAAATCTCTTTGTTGGTGTATTCCAAGATGCTTCCCGAGGTAACACCGCGAGCAAGCCGAGTGATCGACAAGGGAAATTCAGAGAGGACATTCGAAAGAAACAACGCCGTTCCATCTCCTTCGACGTTGGGATTGGTGGCCATGATAAGCTCTTTGAAATTTCCTTTTCGAATGCGATCGACCAAAGATTCAATCGTTAACTGATCGGGGCCTATTCCTTCCAAGGGCGCGATCCTTCCGAGGAGGACGTGATAGAGCCCCTTGTAAACACCAGCTTGTTCGAGCGCTATCAGATCGCGTGGCTGCTCGACGATACAAAGCAAGGATCGATCGCGGCGGGAGTCCGAGCAAATCGTACAAAGACTTTCTTCCGCAAGATGAAAACAGTCTTTGCAGTAATGCACATTTTGGCGAACCATGCGAATGGCATCGGCCAATTGAAAAGCTTCTGATTCATGAACGCGAAGAATGTGATACGCCAAACGCTCGGCACTCTTCCGGCCAATTCCAGGAAGCTTTCCCAGTTGATCGATCAAATGCGAGACCGATTGCGAAACTTCTGCCATGATGATCCCTCATCTACCCTAATTATGACTTGGATCCTCTGGTAAACGTAATCGCGGAATATTGGAAGACAAGATGTCGTTTCCAATGCGTCGCAAGCAAGTTTCCCAAAGGAGTTCATCTGGACCAAAGATGGCTTCGGCATCCAGTCGGCATAGGAGCCATCCCCCTTGTTCCATTTCTTGTTCCAGTTGATTGGCGCCCCACCCCGAGTAACCGTCGAAGAGTCGAAGCGAGATATCCGTCAATTGCGCGAGCTTGAATAGATGGGATCGATTGCTCGTAAAGTACACCCCCGGCTGACACTCGCAATCCGACAAGATGGACACGCTATGCAATGCCATCAAGGGGCCGTTGACCGGTCCACCTTGGTAGAGCGATCCTTCGTGCACAGCCGGCTTTTGCGTAGCTTCTTCCAAGACCGTTCGGACCGAGTAGTGCGTCGGGCGATTCAAGATCACACCCATACAACCTTCGGAAGAATGCGCGATGATGAGCACCACGGATCGGAAGAAATTGGGATCATCCAAATGGGGAGACGAGACCAAACAACATCCGGCTAGGCTCATTGAAACGTCTCACGCCAAATACACCCTGCCCAACTCCAACCAACTCCAAATCCAACCATGACGGATCGCATCCCATTTTGCAACTCACCCGTGGAACGCAAATCGTGGATGAGAATGGGAAGAGTGCTGGAAACAGTATTGCCGCAATGCTGCAATCGAATTGGGAGCCGCTTTTCCTCGACACCAATCGTTTGCCGCAGCTGGACCAGCATCTTGGAAGTCGCTTGATGAAGCAGCAAATAATCAATATCGGCCATTGTCAGAGCACCGCGTTCAAGTATTTGTTGAATCAAAGACGGTACTGCTGCAACCGTAAAATTCATCAAGCTCGGACCATCCATGTACAACCGGCTTTTCCATCGTTTGCGATGGCGCGGACGTATTGCATCTTCAGCCGGCCGAGCTCCACCATCTCCGACCAGCAAGGTATCAGCACCACTTCCATCGGTCCCAAAATGAAATGCGGATAGAGTTGGTTCATCGCCAGCATCCACCAAGGTTGCTGCTGCCGCATCGCCGAATATGGTCCGCAAAGACCGATCTTCGCGATCGATCAATTTGGTATAGGTTTCAGCGGTAAGCAACAAGATACGTTTCGCTTGGCGGCTTTGAATAAGCCCCTCGGCCAACGAAAGTCCATACACGAATCCGCTGCAACCCAAATTGAAATCCAACGCTCCAGCTGTGGTTGGGATTCCCAAACGATCCTGCACGAGACAGGCCGTTGTCGGGAGCACATAGTCGGGAGTTTGAGTGCACAGCAAGACGTAGTCGATCGACCCAGGATCGACTCCATGCTGCGTGAATAGTTTCTGGGCAGCTTCCACTGCCAAGTCCGAAGAGGTTTGTCCCGGAGCCGCGACATATCGAGATTCGATGCCGGTCTTCTCTTGGATCAGTGGAATGTCCCACTCAGGAAACTCTTGATGCAACTGCGCATTGGTCTCGATTCGAGATGGAAACTGAACGGCTATCGGACCAATTTTCGCGAACGGCACCTCGGTATGTCCCCTCTGGGAAAGAACTCTTATGCCCCAAAACGAAGGTTGCAGTCCTCATAGAAGCGGACTGCAACTCGTTTAACAATTCAACTTTATCGCAGAGTCTAGAAACCCTTGAATGGGTGCGAAGCTGAATCCTTCTTCGCAATCATTTCATCAGCCGAGGGCTTGCCTTGCATCGCATTGGCAATGGCTAGCTTGGTGGCTTCATAATTGTACTGATAAATCTTCTTGTCATCTTCAGCTGCTGGATGGATGAAGACGCCGCAAACGATGACTAGGTTTTCGGCTTGGTCCTTGGGAATAACCCCTGCACCAACGCTGTCTGCCACTGCCTTCGCAACAGCAAACTGAGCAGGACCAAACATCTGAACGGCTTGCTTCATTCCCTTGATGGTTACCTTGGTAATCATCACCGTAGCTGGCTTGATCGCGACGTTGGGTTCCAAAACGGCGAGTAGATTGGTGTGACCGGCGCTCTGCGTCGCCAATGCGTTGGCGAATGCCACTCCAACAGGACCATCCTTCGATCCGATCAACAAATCGATGTGAGCAATCTCATTGCCTTCGCCGACGAGGCCTTCGCCAATGAACATAGACATACGCGTCTCCCTTTCGAGTCAACAATCATGAATGTGCTAAATATGCTTGTGCGTGCCTAATGCAACCATGGAGAGCGTAACAAAGTCATCCGGCTTTGCAACGGAGGGACACCAAAGCACCGAATTGAAGCCACAACTTCTCAGCAATTGTCGGGATCAGGCAAGATGTCAGACCACACCCACCCAAACTACTACCCGATCATCGATCTTCGCGATTCGTAAGATATCGAGGCCGTGAGTTCTGAAAAAGTGTTGCAAGATTGCTTCCAATTGTTTCGTTTCGCCACACGGACAGAAAGTATGCTTTGGAGAGAAAACGTGAAATCAGCCGACGCTGGTTGTTAAATCTTTGCCTTTTCAGACAATTTGGATTATTCTGACACCTTAGGCGCACTCCACCAATATTTGGTACATGGCTTGCTTCGTGCGCTTAGCTTGTGCCGAAATATGCGGAATAGCCGCGTTTTGTGCTCGTTCATTGAATCCTTGTCCGTCCCCATACCTTTCGAATTCGGAATCATCGAAGGAATATCCCATGACTCGCAATTTCCGTTGGCAACTGGTCGCGATGTTCGCTCTCGCCCTTCCTTTGCAAGCGAAAGGTGACGACAACGATTCAACCTCCAAGAAAGACACCGCTGCACAAACGGAAGCCGTTGAGTTCTTCCAAGCCATGGAAGATGAATTGGTTGCTGTTGACTTCATTCCCAAAGATGCAACCGAAGCCAATGTGATCATTCGCAACAAGTCCGACAAACCACTCAAGATTAAGTTGCCTGAGACCTTTGCTGCAGTTCCTGTTCTTGGCCAAGCCGGTATGGGCATGGGCGGAATGGGCATGGGCGGTATGGGTGGCATGGGTGGCGGCGGCATGGGTGGAATGGGAATGGGCGGTATGGGTGGCATGGGCGGCGGCGGCATGCAAGGAATGGGCGGAGGCATGGGTGGAATGGGCGGCATGGGAGGAATGGGTGGCATGGGAGGAATGGGCATGGGTGGTGGCGGCATGGGCATGGGCGGAATGGGAATGGGCGGCGGCATGTTTGAGCTGCAACCCGATAAGGTTCGCAAGATGAAGGTCACCACCGTCTGCCTCGAGCATGGCAAGAAGGACCCGAACCCACGCGTGAAGTACAAAATGGTCCGCCTTGAGTCCTTCAATCCTGATGGAAAGATCGCGGAAGTCTGCAAGGCTCTCGGATACGGCAAAATCCTCAAAACACAGCGCAAGCAGCTGCTTGGCACTTTGCCAATGGAATCAGCTGGCAAGAACTTTCGGCCAAACCCAAGGTAGTGTCGCAATACACCGGCGTTCAAATGTGGTTCTCACCATTCGAACTCCAAAACGCCATGCGATTTTCGCAAGAAGTTGAAAAGACGGTTGCTGCAAACAGCAGTGAAAGCCGTTCCGGTTCCGAGTCTGAGTCCTTCAAGTAACGCTCTCGATTCGAACTCCAAAAGTCCAAAGGGCGGGTAATACCCGCCCTTTTTTCTTTTACGACCCCACGGGGTCAGTCCCCATGCACCTCGGGGTCAGTCCCCATGCACCACGGGGTCAGTCCCCATGCACCACGGGGTTAGTCCCCATGCACCACGGGGTTAGTCCCCATGCACCACGGGGTTAGTCCCCATGCAACTCGGGGTTAGTCCCTATGCACCTCGGGGTCAGTCCCCATGGGGTGAGGAATGGGATTATGAAAAATGGGGACAGTCCCTGAAGAGAAAGATAGAAGTGCGGTTGCATGGTTTGGAAATTCGGTTACCATGTTTAGCCTAAGATTCGAGGAATTGTGGAAGAGGTTGTTGAGAAGCTATGAGCATTACTGCGGAGCGTAAGCGTGAAGTTGTTTCCCAGTTCGCCACAGGAAGTGGTGATAGTGGGTCCCCACAGGTTCAAATTGCTTTATTGACGGAGCGCATCAACGCTCTGACAGAGCATATGCGTTCGCATACCAAGGATTATTCGAGCCGCCGCGGTTTGCTGCAGTTGGTAAGCCGTCGACGCAGCCTTTTGGACTACGTCCGAAAGCACGATCCACAACGATACTTGGACATCATTTCTCGGCTCGGTATTCGTAAATAGTTGGGTCGTTGACCTCATTGATTTCTTTTTTGCCTGCACAACGTCGTTGGTAAGCGTTGTGCAGCTGCCGATGTAGTGTGTAGTGTTGTTGACAAGCCGGCAGCCGTCTTCTTTCTAGGGCTGTCGTCTTAGTTGTTGTGCCTGAATCAAGCCTCACGGATGTGGACGAGGCTGTATTTGTAGTGGAATTCTTGAACTCCAGTCGTTGTTCGATGGAGTTTGTGCGAAGTCAGGTCTGCCCCATATTTGAGCAAGGACTTTCAGGCACATCTTACGTTTTGAATGATTGTATTTCGAACTCGCAAGTAGGAAAAAGTAAGCGTGAAAATTCGAGTTGAAAAAAAGATTGGCGATTCCGTCCTGTCGATTGAAACAGGGCAAATCGCAAAGCAAGCCACTGCTTGCGTTCTCGTACAGTACGGGGACACCGTTGTTTTGGATGCAGTATCCACCGGACCATCGCGGCCCGGAACCGATTTCTTCCCTTTGACTTGCGACTATCGCGAGCGCATGGCGGCAGCTGGAAAGTTTCCAGGAGGATTCCTCAAGCGTGAAGGCCGTCCAACCACTAAAGAAACTCTCACCAGTCGATTGATCGATCGTCCTATTCGGCCGTTGTTTCCAAAAGGATTCATCGACGAAGTTCAAATCCAGGCCATGGTACTCTCGAGCGACATGCAGAACGATGCTGACGTGCTCGCCATGAACGGTGCCGCAGCTGCGTTGATGATCAGCCCACTTCCTTTCCAAGGTCCAATCGCTTCGACTCGCGTTGGTCGAATCGACGGAAACCTCATCGCCTTCCCAACTCAAGATCAGTTGGAAGAAAGCGATCTCGACATGATCGTCTCGGGCAACCAACGCGAAGTGGTCATGATCGAAGGGTTCGCTCAAGAAATCCCTGAAGCGGAAATGATCGAAGCCATCACCTTTGCCCACAATACCATTCGCGAAATCATCGCGCTGATCATGGAATTCGTGGAAAAGGTACAGCCAACCAAGATGGAATACACCGCGATCGATGATTCGGCTCTCCTGAGCCAACTCAAAGATCGTTACTTCGACAAACTTCGCGCTGCAAACCAGACGGTTGGCAAGCAAGATCGCGCCGAAGCCAAGCGTCAGGTCAAAGAAGCAGCTGTTGCAGAAATGATTCCTGACCCCAATGCGGAAGGGGCCATTTGCTCCCATGCGTTCGATCGCGTTTGGGCAGATCTTCAAGAATCTGCAGTGCGCGATCTCATTATGTCGGGCACTCGTCCCGATGGTCGCGATTACACCTCGCTCCGCGCTATCGATTGCGAAGCCGATCTACTGCCTCGCGTTCACGGTTCGGCTTTGTTCCAACGTGGGGAAACCCAGGCTCTCGTCACCGTTACTTTGGGTACCGGTCGTGATGAGCAACGAGTGGACGGATTGGTTGAAGAATATAGCAAGAAGTTCATGCTGGACTACAACTTCCCTTCCTTCTCCGTAGGCGAATGCCGCCCCATCCGCGCACCAGGTCGTCGCGAAATTGGACACGGTGCCTTGGCCGAACGAAGCCTTGAACCCGTATTGCCAGATCCAGACGATTTCCCATACACCATTCGCGTTATCAGCGACATCATGGAAAGCAACGGCTCTTCCTCGATGGCCAGCGTGTGCGGTGGTTGCTTGGCATTGATGGCCGCTGGTGTTCCGATCACCAATCCTGTCGCTGGTATTTCGATTGGTCTCGTTCGTCAAAAAGAACAAGGCGATCGCTTCGTGCTTCTCACTGACATCATCGGTGATGAAGACCACTACGGCGATATGGACTTCAAGATTTCGGGAACACAGAACGGTATCACCGGTATTCAGCTCGACCTCAAGATCGACGGAATTTCGGATGAAATCATTCGCGGAACGCTCAAGCAAGCTCGCGAAGCTCGCATTGAGATCCTTCGCAAGATGCTTTCTTGCATTCCTCGCCCACGTTCGGAGACCAGTCGACATGCACCTCGATTGCTCCGCACCAAGATCGATCCCGAGAAGATCGGCATGCTGATTGGTCCTGGCGGCAAGAACATTCGCGCCATCCAAGAAGATACTGGTGCTACGATCGATGTCGAGGATGATGGAACCGTCACCGTGGCCAGCGTGGATGCCGATGCTGCGAAGGCTGCATTGGCTCGCGTTGAAGCCTGCACGGCAACCGTTCAAATTGGCAAGATCTATGACGGCACTGTGACGAGCATTCGTGACTTTGGTGCCTTCGTCGAAATCCTCCCTGGACGCGATGGATTGTGCCATATCTCCGAACTTTCGAGCGGATATGTTTCGAGCGTCGATGTGATCTGCAAAGTTGGTGATTCAATGCAAGTCTTGGTTATCGATATCGATGATCATGACCGCGTGAAACTATCACGTCGCCGTGCTCTGGAAGAACTCGGACTCGTAGACGAGTTTGCTCAGCCACAACCCGATGGCGATATGGAAGATGGCGAATTCGAAGCTCCTCGCCGTGAATACGCTGAACGATCCGATCGAGGCGACCGTGGCGGCGATCGCGGTGGTGATCGTGGTGGCGACCGAGGCGGTCATCGCGGCGGCGGCCATCGCGGACGCGGTGGTCATCGTGGTCGAGGACGCGGCGGTGACCGTGGTGGCGATCGCGGTGGTGACCGGGGTGGCGATCGTCGATAATCGCGATCCCTCTCTGAAAATAAAACCCAAAGGGCTCTGACTTGTCAGGGCCCTTTTTTTGTTTCCATCTTTCGCCTATTGATCGATCTCTCTTGATTCCATTCTTACCCCATCCCCTACACTCAAAATGGTAAACTCATGGCTCCCACCTTCCTTCTCGGAGCCCGCCATGTCTCGGAACTCAAGTTACCAAGTGGTGGCAATTGCCCTACTATTCGCGTGGACAAACTCTATATCGCTTTTTGGTCAATCCGTGAACGAAATAGGACATCGCCGCGAACTCTTCGTCGACCATTGGCTTATTCAAAATCTTCATGACGCCGAGCTACGATTGCATGCACTTCAATCTGCGGGCATCGCACTCAAGTTCGATCAACCTTGGGAAGGTCAACTATGCGGATATGTATCGGTTCTCAAAGATGTCGATCGGTATCGCATGTACTATCGTGGCCGACCACTTACAGCCTTTGGAGATTTGGCGAAAGAAGCCAAGGAAGTCACATGCTACGCCGAAAGCCCAGATGGAATCACCTGGATGAAGCCACCTTTGATGCTTCATCCTTTCAATGGTCAACCCACCAACATCATCCTTGCCGACGTCGACCATGCGACGCACAACTTCGCCCCATTCTTAGATACGAACCCCAAAGCCATTCCCCAAGAACGCTTTAAGGCAGTTGGAGGAAGCCAACAATCGGGCCTACTAGCCTTTGTCTCGGAAGACGGGATCCACTTTCAGCAACTTCAGAAAGAACCGATCATCACGCAAGGCGCGTTCGATTCTCAAAACAATGTCTTTTGGTCTGACCACGAGCAATGCTATGTCTGCTTCTTGCGCACATTTAAGAATGGAGTCCGATGGATAACGCGTACAACATCGAAAAACTTTCGCGATTGGACACCGCCTCAAGACATGACCTTCGGTGATGCACCCAACGAACACCTTTATACCAATCAAACGGAACCTTACTTTCGAGCACCTCACATTTACCTGGGAACAGCCGCCCGATTCTTTCCTCAAAAACGCACGCTATCGGACGCAGAGGTTTCGGAACTTCAATTGGATGGTCCCAACAACTATCCCGGCCTCAAGAATGACCTTTCCGATGGTGTGCTCCTTTCCAGCCGTGGAGGCCAGTCTTATCAGCGAACATTCTTAGAAGCGTTGATTCGCCCAGGACCTGACAAACGTAATTGGGTTGCTCGCTCGAACTACCCTGCCCGTGGCATTGTCCCAATCAACACCCACCAAATGTCCATCTATGTTCAACGCCACTATGGTCAAACATCCCACCACTTGGAAAGACTCGTCGCGCGTACCGATGGTCTCAGCTCCTTGCATGCAGGAAGTACTACAGGTGAAATGCAAACCAAACCCTTTACCATGGATGGCACCCAACTCGAATTGAATCTAGCCACAAGCGGTCTGGGATTTGTCACCGTTGAAATCCAAGATGAAAGTGGGAAACCGCTTGATGGATTTCATCTAAAAGACTCAATTCCCGCTTCCACCGACGATATCGCCTACACTGTTCGATGGAAGAATCAATCGTCTCTGTCAGATCTTCGTGGCAAGACCCTGCGTCTTCGATTCCAACTTCGGGATGCGGATATCTACTCGTTTCAATTCAAACAACCTTAGCCTTTCGAGTTCTTGGCATGCAATCATCACATCGCAACCATCTAGGGTTCGTATGCGTGGCATTGTGGCTATCACTTGGCTTTCCGTCACCATTGTGTGCGCAAAAAGCTTGGGAGTGCCGATGGACATCGCAATCAATCACGATTGACGGAGAAGCCAATGAAGAAGTATGGGCTCGCGCTGAGCTCATCGACTCATTCGTTATTCCGGGAACAAAAACGCATGCGAAAGCAACCACTCGAGTTCGATGGCTTTGGGATCGCGAATACCTATACTTCTGCGCTCAACTAGACGATGCGGATCTCTTTGCTGACGTCGTCGAACATGATGGAATTACTTGGAACAACGACGTCTTTGAAGCCTTCTTCTGGCCTTCAACACAATCGGATGGCTATTTTGAATTTCAAGTCAATGCCGCTGGTACGATGATGGACCTGTTCCTCCCCGACACCAAAAGTGGTGGCTACAATCAATGGAAGTCCTCTCATCACTTCGGTTGGAAAACGTTTGTAAAGCGAACAGGAACGCTGAATCAGCGCGACGATATCGACCAGGGGTGGACCATCGAAGGCCGAATCCCCTGGACCGACTTCCTGACCTGCGGAGGACGACCGCAGGTAGATGAATCGTGGCGTGTCACTTTCTGTCGCTACGATTACACCGCAGGAAAACCCACAGAGCTAAGCAGCGCCACACCACTTTTAAAGGCGAACTTCCATTCACGACAAGAATATCGCGAATTTCGCTTCGTAGGTCCTGGCGAATCCGATCCGACCTTCCAAGCACTGCTAAAACGCCCCAATCGAATCGCCACCAAAATCAGCGGATCTCCCGAACCACCTCTTCCCTTTCAAGCGGAGCGTGCCTACCCCGAATTAAAACTCGAATGGCCAATCGACAGCAAGGTTATTCCCACATCGGGAGAATTGTTGATCATACAAGAGCAAGGCGCCTACGGCCCAACAACGATCCATCAAACCCGCAACAACCGCAATGAACTAGTCGATACCCCTTTGATTGATCCCAACGGTGTTACCTACCACATCACGTTCCACCCTGACTTTGCTTCCAATGGCTACATGTATCTGGGAAGCAACGCCAAGGTAGACGGCGTGCATAAGAGTCGTGTGGTCCGATATGAATTGACGAGAACGGCTCCCCATCAATTGGTCGGAGACCCACTCACCATCATCGAATGGGACTCCAATGGCCACAATGGCGCTGCAACCACATTTGGCTCGGATGGCATGCTTTATGTGACTTCAGGCGACGGCACCTCCGATTCCGATGCAAACAATGCGGGCCAAGATCGATCACACCTTCTTTCCAAAGTTTTGCGGATCGATGTCAGCCATTCGTCTACCGATCAACCCTATACCATTCCTCGGGACAATCCTTGGCCGAACACACAGGGGATACGTCCCGAGACCTGGGCCTACGGACTACGCAATCCTTGGCGCATTTGCACCGATGCCAAATCGGGACGCATTTGGATTGGCAACAACGGACAAGATCTTGTGGAGCAGGTTTATCTTCTTCGCAAACAGGCCAATTATGGTTGGAGCGTTTTTGAAGGGAGCTTGCCTTTCTATCCGCATCGAGCACTTGGCCCTGAGCCGCATGAACTCCCTATTGCAGAACATCCCCATAGCGAATCTCGCTCGTTGACCGGTGGAGTTGTGTATCACGGGAGTGCATTTCCAGAGTTAGATGGAGTGTATCTCTATGCGGATTACTCCACTGGAAAAATATGGGGGCTACAACACGATGGGACCCAAGTTGTATGGAATCGTGAATTAGCAGATACGTCTCTGCAGATCACCTCTATCTCGCTCGATATCGATGGTGAATTGCTTATCAGTGATCATCGCGGCGATCGCAAAGGCGGTTTCTATCGGCTCGTTCGTACCCCAAAGACTACTTCCTCAAACACGTTTCCAAAACTCCTATCTCAAACGGGACTCTTTCAATCGATCCCCAAACATCAATTGGCGGAAGGTGTTGTACCATACGATGTCAATGCACCTCTTTGGTCTGATGGTGCCGTAAAGGTGCGAGCGATTGCCTTGCCACCGGGTGGAACGATCGAATGGCAGGAGCAATGGGCATGGAATTTCCCAGACAATACCACCATCCTAAAATCATTCGCCTTGCCACCAACCGATGCGAGCCAGTCGGTGCATCATTGGATCGAAACGCGACTCCTCGTTAAACAACAAGGTGAGTGGGTTGGGTATTCTTACGCTTGGAGAGACGATCAATCGGATGCTGAACTCGTCGAGGCTAAAGGGCGTGATCAGACCTTTCCTCTCGGTGCGAAAGAATCATCTAGTTCATTCGCATGGCATTATCCGAGTAGCACTGAGTGCATGGTATGCCACACCCGTGCTGCCAACTTTGTCTTAGGCTTATCAACATTGCAAATGAACCGAACATTCGATTATGGCAATGGTGTCATGACGAATCAGCTCGAGGCCCTTGAGGCGATGGGCCTCTTCAAATCAAAATGGTTGGACCATGCAAAAGCCATTCTTCGCAAATCGGTAGAATCGTCCGTGACCGATCGTGAAGATCGCGAGCGGTTGATCCAAGCCAGCCTTCCACAGCCTCATCAGCGGCAAGCGAACTCTTCTTCATTACTACTGAAGCCGTCATTCCATTACATGAGGCTTGTAGATCCTTACGATGATGATTCGTTAGATTGGAACAAGCGCGCACGGTCCTATCTTCATGCCAATTGCGCCTATTGCCATGTGGAAGCTGGAGGTGGTAATGCTCAAGTGGACTTCACTTTTTGGATTCCCCAGGAACGCATGAAGGCAGTCGATGTACGTCCGATTCATCACACTTTTGGCCAACCCAATGCCAGAATCATTGCGCCGGGAAGCCCCCAATCGTCTGTCCTTCTTCATCGCCTCGGAATGCGGGGAGCAGGTCAAATGCCTCAGCTAGGAACAAAGATCGTTGACGATCGAGCTGTAGAGCTATTCCGAAAATGGATTGAGACACTCCCCACCACAAGCCCGCCCTAAATCCCGCCAATCGGATTGCTTCGTAGGCCGCTCACGGGCAATTTTTAGGGCAGGCCGTTGCTTCTCAGCCCCAATGGACTTTGATTTCTTGGGCCAAATACCCTAGCATGGAAGAAAAGAAGGAGATGCAATGCGGTTGAAGAATCTTTCCCAGATTGGTTTGCTTGGCCTTTTGGCGATCCTGCATGTGGTTTCAGCTTCGCCTTGCCTGCGGGCCGGACAAACCACATCACCCACCAATAGTGAACCCAAAGTTGACGCCGAGACTGCTCGCAAGGAAGCAGAGGAAAAGAAGGCGCGAGAGGCAGCCCGCAAGCGTGGTGAATACACTTTTGATGATCTTAAATTCAACATCGAACGTGACGCCAAATTCGATCCGTCGATGTTGACCCAAGAGGTTAAGGATCTACACAAGAAAGTACTGCGGATCCGCGGATACATTCTGCCAACTTCCGTCTTCCAACAGAAGGGAATCAAACAGTTCGTGCTTGTACGCGACAATCAAGAATGTTGCTTTGGCCCCGGTGCTTTGCTCTATGATTGCATCATCATCGAAATGGAAGAACCGAAGACGGTCGACTTTACGACGCGTCCTATCAGCGTGAAAGGGACACTTGAAATCGATACGGAATCGTACAAGTATCCCGATGGCAAGAATTTTGCCATCTATAAGATGAAGGTCACCGAGGCAAAATAGCCGTCCTGGACTAAGTTGCAAACTGGAATTCTGTCCGGTCCATCGCCAGCCGCCAAAACACTAGGCTGGAATCTGAACGATAAAGCACGTTCCTTGACCGACTTCCGTTCGGAATTGCACAGATCCTTCGTGCTTATCGACAATCACCGAATGGACAATCGTCAGTCCATGGCCTGTTCCCTTGCCCACGTCGCGGGTCGTGAAGAACGGATCAAAGATTCGACCGCGTATCGCCTCGGGAATACCCATCCCATCATCTTCAACTTCAATAGTTGCGGTTCCATCCTTCACCGTTAAACGAACCTGAATGTATCCTCGTTCGGCGATACCTTTACTTATTTTCTCTTCAATGGCATCGGCCGCATTGAGAATCAGTCCCATGATGACCTGGCCGATTTCGCTTGGAAGACACTCAACGTAGGCTTCATCGCATTGGCACTCAACGGTAAGGTCAGCAACCTTTTCCCAAGAATTCCGTGAGACAGCCACTACATTGTTGATGGTCTGGCATAGGTTCACCGAAGACTTCCCACAGGCCGTTGGATTGGCGAAATCCTTCATTGCCGCCGTGATGCCCGTTACCTTTTGAAGGCCTTCCATCGAAGATCGAATCGCTGGAGGCATCTGTTCCAAAAGGAAATCGATATCGGCACTCGACATCAATTCACTGATCTTCTGTCGGTGCGATTCAAACAGTTCATCCGGATCTTCGACAAGTTCCTTCGTCTCTTTCAGGATTTCGGATATATCGTGGATCGCGCCTTCGAGAAAAGACATATTGTCGCCGCTGAATTGCATCGGAGTATTAATTTCATGCGCCAAGCCTGCAGAAAGCTTGCCGAGCGACTCCATCTTCTCGAGGTGCATCATCCGCGACTGCAACGACTTGCGCGAGGTCATGTCATGGATGAAGGCATGAAATTCAGGTCGACCGTCGAATCGCGACATCGAAAGCGATACTTCAACGGGAATGGTCTTTCCACTACTATGTTTTGCGATCGACTCCACGACCCCACATGAGGCCACGTTGGAAGCATCTTTCGGCCTACCAGCCGATAAATCGTTGATGATGTGATCGTATTCCAAGAAACTACGAATCGATTTTCCGATCGCCTCTTCGGTCGTCGTGCCAAAGAGCTCGACCGCACGACTACTGAAGGTTGTAATCTTGCCACGAGTATCGAAGACGACGAACGCATCGTAAGCGGCATCGATGATGCGTCGCATTCTCTCTTCGTTTTGCTTCACCCGATTTTCGGTCTGCGCAAGCTTCTTTTCTCGCGCCGCAACTTCCTCTGTCTGTGATCGCGCTCGCTTCTCAAATTCAACTTGCGTCTGTTGCGATTGTTGTAAGTCGAGCGAGATCGATGTCAACGCATGGGCTGTATCACGATAACGCGACCACAACCATGCCAACGGTACCGAAAAGCTTAATAGCAAACACCAACTCAGCGGTAAGCCCCAAGCGATACCATTCAAGCAAGGTACTGCAAAATAGACCGCAATGAGACATGGCTGATACCGAGAATGGCTTAGCCATCGCTTGGCAACGAACCAGCCCGTCCATACGAGAGTGACCGCAAAAGCTGCAACTGCGAACTGGAATAGGCTCCAGCTTACAGCAATCGCTTCACTGAGGGCGATGCTTCCCAGAATGACAAGCGTAGCCAGGTACACATGTCGAACATCGACACACGGCCCTGGCTGGTTTGGAAGTGGAACTTCTCCTAAACGTACTTGTATCGTCGCCGACGAAGCTTGTTCAGGTGCTGAAACACATTTTCCAGTGCTAGGCTCGTGTGTTTGGTTTTTCTCCAAACAAACTTGGCTCATGCCACCGTATCCTGATTACTGCTAACACCTTGGCACAACATGACGCGCAGTTTCTCACCGTTGCAGTTCATCGAGACGGTGTTGACGAGACCGGCACCGAACAAACGGAAATCGAAGTCTTGACCGGTGGTAACCGACGGCAACGAAAGGAATGATGGGCCTGGAACGATACTCTTGATGTTCCCACCAATCATGTTCGTCAATTCCGCCAAAGTATCTTGACGATCATTGTGTTCCACATTGTTTTCTTCCAGGAGAAGAAGTTTGCAGGCGGCTTGTCCAGCGAACTCTTGAGTCGTTTGAACCACGACCGCACCGGTCCACGCCCCACTAATCTGAACACAACCCGTCATGCGATGCGATGTCGCGCAGCCTTCCTGATCTTCGGTCGGCAAAGCTTCAAGCTGAAGCATCGTGGTTAAGACGTTGTTGGTAACGGCGATGATATCTTCGGTTGGAACCATGTTTATACCTTTATCGTATGCTGATTTTGTTACGGTTAAAACACCAGAAAGGAGACGAGACTAGGTTGGACGATAGCAAACGCAGTTGCCGATTTGCTCTCGTTCAAAGCTAACATTGAGATTCATTGTGGTTTCTGCTCCACCCAGGAACAGATACCCATCGTCACGAAGAGCCCTTCGTGTCTTCATGAGAATGTCGCGTTTGGTTTCTGGTGAGAAATAAATCAGCACATTGCGTAGAAACACGATATCCATGCTGGTCATCAGCGCTGGAAATGGCTCTACCAAATTCAATTCGCGAAACTCTACCATTTTGCGAATCTCATCCTTGATTTTCCAAGTGATCCCTTCTTTGACGAAGTACTTCAGCAACAGCGGCATCGGTAGACCACGGTTAACTTCCGTTTGATTGAACACACCTTGCTTGGCCCGCGATAGGATTTGATTGGACAAATCGGTTCCAATCAACCGAACGCGCCAACCATCCAACTGCGGAAAGTTTTCCTTCAGCACCATCGCGATGGTGTATGGCTCTTGACCGCTCGAGCACGCATTGGACCAAATGTTGATGACCCGTTCCTTTGCGCGTCGCTCGATGAGACTCGGTAGAATCGTCGTCTTCAGCGCCGTAAAAGGATGGAGATCACGGAAGAAGCTGGTCTCATTGGTCGTCATCGCTTCGACAACCTTTTGAGTCAATACTTGAGAGCCCGGCTTGCGCAGAGCATCAACCAGCTGATTCAGTGAATCAAGACCATGTTCTCGCGCGATCGGCGAAAGTCTCGATTCGACCAGGTAAGTTTTGCCTGGTTCGAGAACGATAGCAGACTTATCGCGAACCAAGTTACTTATATAATTGAACGATTGCGGATCCAGCGTTGCGGTTGCAGTACACATTTGTTAGCTGCTCGCCCTTTCCAGAATGCGACGCACTCTTCCTTGTGATGAGTGAACAATAATTTCTTCGGCAACTTTATTGAGCGGCAGAATTTGGTCTGCCAATCCTGCGTGAACAACGGCCCCGGGCATTCCCCAGACCACCGATGTTGCTTCGTCCTGAGCGATCGTGCGACCACCTTGTTCGCGAATAATCTCGCATCCTCGCATGCCATCTTGTCCCATTCCGGTCAAAACTACTGCCAGCACTCCAGGGCCATAAGTGATTGCTACCGATCGGAATAGTACATCAACAGCCGGTCGACACGAGTTTTCTTGAGGATCTTGATTGAGTTCTGTAATCACATTGGTTCCTTGGCGTTTTACCACCATGTGGTAGTCGCCAGGAGCAATGAACGCCGTACCAGGTCGAAGGATATTTCCTCGCCCTGCTTCCATCACGTCGATCTTGCAGGTCGTATTAAGACGATCTGCTAGATGTTTGGTGAAAATCGGAGGCATGTGCTGAACGATGACGATCGGAACAGGAAAGTCCGCTGGGATCGAAGGCAAAACCGTTGCAAGTGCATTCGGGCCACCTGTCGACACACCAATCGCTACAACGTCGATTCGACTCGGTGCATTGCTGACCGGTCTTCGAACGGTTGCTGTCGGAGCCGCAGTGGCAGGTCGAGGCACAACTGGCTTGCGATTGGCATCGGCAAACCACTGGCAAAGTCCCTTGATCTTCGGCGTGAGCTCATTGCGTACATTTTGCATCGCTGCATTGACGCTACCCACATTCGCAGGTTTCGTAACGTAATCATTTGCACCCTTGGACAGTGCATCCAAGGTTGTTTCGGCGCCACGCTGAGTCAGCGTGCTAAACATGATCACAGGTAACTTAGGATGCGTCTTTCGCAATTCTACGAGTGTGGTAATGCCGTCCATTTCAGGCATTTCCATATCCAGCGTCACCACATCCGGATTGACCTGAGTTAGCTTGGCTAACGCAATCTTCCCATTGGCTGCAGTTCCAGCCACTTCAATCATCGGATCCTCTGCAAGAGTATCCGACAAAAGGCGGCGTATGACCGTTGAATCATCCACTACGAGAACGCGAATTTTTCGCATCGAACTAAGCTCCAACACCCAGAAGTTCCAACTTCTCTTGAATCATTGCGGAATCGAATGGCTTCATGACATATTCGTTTACACCCGCCATGAAGGCCAATGCCATCCGCTGCATTTCCGTTTCGGTCGTAACCATCATCAACGGAAGGTCAGCGTATTGGTCCTCATTCCGAACAGCTTTGATAAACTCCAAGCCATTCATCTCGGGCATATTCCAATCGACGAGAACGACATCTGGGATGCCGAACTCCTTCAATCGGTCAAGGCCTTCAAGGCCATTGCCCGCTTCTGTAACTTCGTAATTCAGAGCTTTCAAAATGTCGCTAATAACGCGACGAGTAGCTCGTGAATCGTCAACGACTAGTGCTCTCATCTAAAAATGGCCCTTTCCCAATAAAGTCACTATCGACTGCCGATAGCTTCCGATGTCTTTATCCGTTCCGCCCTCGTACGAGCATTCTCGTCCGAAGATGGAGCAATATTTGGTGAATACCATCCTTGAATCGCTTGAACGTCTTCCAGCAATTGATCTTCCAACACCGTATCTTCGCCAACGATTACATTGGAGGCTTGGTCTCGAGACGCATGTTTGCTCCTCGATCGCAAACCGAACCAACCTTTCACCCGATACCATTCTTGGAACATGGCAATCACCAAGCTCCCAATTACACCCGCGGTGACCATGGAGGCCACGATGGCAATGCTGTGGGAGGCGCGTGAGGCAAGGATGGCGGTACTGACGCCGATGCTAGTCCACATCCAAACCATAGCCCAAATCTTTGCTTTCCATGGCATTTTCCTTGAGCCTCCCAGAAATTCGAGGTACTTCCCGAAGACTCGGTTCTGCACCAACCTCTTCTCAAGCTTAGGGCTGCATCGAACCAGAAAGAATGAAGCAACTAACAAGGGCCCAGTTGTTGGAATCCCCGGTAGGAATATTCCGACGAATGCGATGATAAGGAATGTAACGCCCAAACTCCCATAGATGGCTCGTGCGAGCATGGATCTGCTTTCAGGGCAGGCTAAGCCTTCTTTATTCGTAGTTGGATTCACAAACGAGACCAACGTGTTCATTTGCATCCTCCGCCTAATGCATTCTGTCCCGCTTGAAGCTCTCGTCGTACAGCTCGCTTTCGCAAGCTCGTCACATGGGGATGCAAAAGCTGTTTCATGGTGAGATGTATACGTCGCTTGATTCCGTGCTTCTCAACACCCTTGCTTTGAGCAATCTCTTTTGCAACCACGTCGGTTAACTCATCAATCTTCAAATACAACGACTTGAGGAAGGCTTCCAAGGGTCGATTCGCCATCCACTGCGACCACTCTTGAATGGTCTCTTCAATATTGCTTCGAACCATTGGAACCGCCGAACGGCGTCTTTCCAAATGCGACTGATGACGTTCTTGAATCGAATCGATTCCGACCACTTCTCGGATCGACCGCGTCGCACTCTCGACATTCGGAGGCATACCGGCGTCGATAAAAAGTTGTTTTGCTGGAAGATGCTTGCTGTTCTTCAGGTCTACCATATCCGATTTGATAATCGGGCGTTGCACCGAGGCGCAACTGATAACGACATCATGAACAGCGACCGCATCGCTAAGCCGATCCCAATCACATTGGCTGGCCTCATATTCGGATGCGAAATCGAGCGATTTGGAATCAGTGCGGTTGGCAACGGTAACACTACCCAATTGACGCACAACTAATTGTCGCGCCAAGCTCGAGCCAATCTCGCCAAGACCAACTACCAATACGCGTGGCATTCGACTCCATCGTTGATTCGCAAGCCACTGCGACACGATCTCCGCTGCAGCCGATGCAATTCCTGCGCTTCCGGCACTGATGGAGGTTTCTGATCGCACTCGGCTTCCTAACGCCAAGGCGCGACTGAAGGCATATTCTAAATAGGCGCCCGTGGTTCCCAGCTGACGCGCTCGTCGAATGGAATTGCGGACTTGTTGAACGATTTGTGTATCCCCAAGCACTTGGGAATCAAGCCCTGAGACCACTTGGCATAGGTGCTCCATCGCCTCGCGTTGCGACTTCACAAAGATCGCATCTCGCTCGAGAAGTTCACGGAACCCTGGACAAAACTCTTGAATGATTTGAATGAGATCGCTGACGACGTTCTCTGCTTGTCCTGCAAAGAGATAGAACTCGATGCGATTGCAGGTGGCCAGCATGGCAAATTCGGCGTCTGGAATGGCCTGCTTCACGCGTTGATGAAACTGGCAGGCGAGTTCGTCGCTGAGTACGAGGTGCTTCCTCGCCTCGGCACAGGCAACTCGGAAGCTCGTTCCGATCAGGTGAAAGTGTTTGCTATCCATAACCTTGACTCAAACCGTAAATATGACAATTGGTGTCGATTCAAAAAGATGGGTCGCTCGAACGAGCGACCCATCCCCATTTCCGCATTGCAACGGCTTAGTACTTGAAGTTCGATACAAGTTGTTGCAATTCAGCAGCCATGCGAGACAATTCGCTGGCAGCTTGTTGGGTGTTATTCGCACCCTGAGTCGTGCTCTGAGCAGCCGAGGCCACAGCGGTGATGTTCTGAGCGATTTCGCCCGAACCCTTGGATGCTTCAGCAACGTTGCGTCCCATTTCGTTCGCGGTTGCAGTTTGTTCTTCAACAGCACTTGCAATCGTGTTCGAGATGTCGTTGATCTGATTGATCACTTCGCTGATCTGACGGATGGCTTCAACAGCACCACGAGTATCGGTTTGAATGGTTTCGATCTTGTGGCTGATGTCTTCCGTAGCCTTGGCGGTTTCTTTCGCCAATTCCTTAACTTCGTTTGCAACCACCGCGAATCCCTTGCCAGCTTCGCCAGCTCGAGCTGCTTCGATCGTTGCGTTCAAAGCCAAGAGGTTGGTTTGTTCGGCGATCGATGTAATCACCTTAACAACCTTGCCGATTTCAGCACTGCTCTCACCAAGCTTAGCGATGGTGGTGTTGGTGCTGTTGGCGACAGCCACTGCTTGTTGCGAAACCTTGGCAGCTTCGGTAGCATTCTTGGCGATTTCGCGAATGGCCGAATTCAGCTCTTCAACACCGGTCGCAACCGTGTGAACGTTTTGGCTAACTTGCTCGGACGCAGCCGAAACAACGTTGGCTTGCGAAGAAGTTTCTTCAGCATTAGCGCTCATCTGGGTGCTTACCGAAGACAATTCTTCCGATGCACCAGCCAAAGCGGATGCATTGTCGGCGATCGAAGCGATGCTCTTGCGGAGGTCGCTGAAGAATCGTTGCAAGCCCTGTCCCATTTGGCCGATAGCATCATCACCAACGATCTGAACTGGCTTGGTCAAATCGCCTTCAGCAGCAGCGGTGACAACCGAAAGAATCTGGTTGACCTTATTGCGAAGTTCTTCAGCTTGAAGCTTTTCACGTTCGGCATTCTCCTTGATCAAACGCTCGCTGTGAACCTTCTCGGTCACGAGATCCCAGGTCACGAGCGTTCCGATGATCTTGCCTTCGCTATCGAAGATAAGTGCTTGCAACGCGAAGTACTCGGTTCCGATCTTGAATTGGCCAACGAATGGCAGGTTCTTGGATCGGCCACATGCGGCGTTGATGATCAGGATTCTTGTGGAAAATGTCGATCGATTGACCAACGATTTGGTCGACGCGAACTGGCAAGTACTGTTCAACCTTTTTGAGCAACTTGAGAGCTGCTGGGTTGACATAGGTGATCTTGAAGCTCGAATCGGCATAGGTCACGGCAGCAGCCATGTTATCCATCATCGATCGAACGCGAGCATTTTCAGCAGCTTGCTTCTTCTGTTCGGTGATGTCGGTTGCGTACTTCACAACCTTGAATGGCTTTCCATTCATGTCAAGAATGGGGTTGTAAGATGCCTGAATCCAAACTTCCTTGCCACCCTTTCCATATCGGAGATACTCACCAGCGTCGAACTCGCCTCGATTCAACTTCGCCCAGAATTCGCGATAGGCTTGGCTATTGCGATAGGTTTCATCGGCAAACATGCTGTGATGGCGTCCCTTGATTTCATCCAAGGTGTAGCCCAGCGTTTTGCAGAAATTGTCGTTGGCGGTCAGAATCGTGCCATCGAGATTGAACTCGATCACGGCCTGTACCTTGCTGATTGCGTTCAACTGACCTTGGTAGTCAGCATTTTGCAACTTTTGCTTGGTGATTTCGGTTGCAAACTTGACAACCTTCACTACTTTACCGCTTTCATCGAAAACGGGGTTGTAGGAAGCTTGAATCCAAACTTCGCGTCCACCGCGAGCAAATCGCTTGAATTCGCCAGCGACGAACTCACCACGATTCAATCGTGACCACAAGTCACGATAGTCTTGGCTGTTGCGATAGTTCTCATCGACGAACATGCTGTGATGGCGTCCGACGATGTCTTGCAAATCATAACCAACAGCTTGCAAGAAGTTTTGGTTAGCATTGAGAATGGTTCCGTCTGGATTGAACTCAATAACAGCTTGCGAGCGATTGAGTGCGTCCACCTGCCCCTTCAGGCCTGCAAAAGCTGCCTTATCGTTCTTGGCTGGAGTGGTTGGTTTCTTGGATGAGCGAACAGCAGTCGACATAGATTTTTCCTCGTTTTGATCAGTAGTTTCGGTTACAGTGTTTCGTAGCAGGGATTCGGCGGAAGTCGCCCAATCCGGTAGGCGATTTATTTATTCATCGATGGCGGTAACGTTCATAGCTCGCTCCGTATCGAGGATAAGTAGTAGCCGATCCTTCATTTTGTAGGCCCCTCGAATCATCTTCCGGGATTCACCCTGAAGCGTTTCTGGAGGGGGCTCGAAGAACTCCTGATCGATTTCTTGCACATCGCCAATTTGGTCGACGAGCAAGCTGATCGCTCCGTCATCGCTTCGAACGACGACGTTCATGGGAAGCTGGTCAGCAGGCCGGCCAGGCAATCCCAATCGCTTCCGCAAATCGATGGCAGTCACAATCTGACCTCGCAGATTGATCAGTCCACATACAGCGTCAGGCGCCAACGGAACTTCTGTCATCTCTTGGTAACGAATAACTTCTTGTACGGATTGCACATCCACACCGAACATTTGATTGTCGAGCATGAAGGTGCATAGCTGGGTGGCAGTAATCATCGAATACACCTCTATGCAAAAGATTCGGATGGACGAATATCAACTTGGCGAATGATCGCTGGTAGATCGACCAAGTCGGTAACATGCTCTTGAATCACTGTCGATCCCAACAACCCATCGCGAGTTCCAGGACGATGCACTTCAAGCACGGTTTCTACAATGTCGAGAATGCGATCGACGACTAAGCCGAAGCTCTGACCATTCTCGAAGTAAACCACAACATTGAGCAGATCTTCCGTTGGATCATCGAGGCACTCGAGACCAAGTACGGAAGCCAATCGGATGAGAGGCATGATCTCGCCGCGATATTGCACGACCTCTTGGTGATCGGCCATCTCGACTTCGGCTTTGGAGATCTTCTCCAACCGAGCGACTTGCGAGATTGGTAGTGCCAATCGGCGAGCCGTTCCTGTACCGAGGATGAGAAGCGTTTGTTGCATCCCTTTCGATTCACGGGAACGTGCATGTGCTTCAGCGATAGCTCGATCGCGAACCTTCGATACAACGTTGGCAGAGTGAGCGAGTCCCAGCACGTCGAGAATCAAGGCAACTTTACCGTCGCCCATAATCGTTGCGCCCGAGTACACCGACACTCCCTTGAGCTGCTTGCTCAATGGTTTGACGACGATTTCTTCCGTATCATTGATTCGGTCGACAACCAAACCGAACTGACGATCATCAGCTCGCAAGACTACGATATTGACCGCGTCGGCGCCTTCACCGTCCTTCTGCTTGGTCTTCAGTACTTGGCGTAGATACACCAAGGGAAGCAATCGTCCGCGAAGTCGATAGACAGGAGCTCCTTGAATCCACTCAATGCCTTCCTGAGCTTGATCTCCTTCGAGACGGACAAGTTCGAGCAGGTTAACTTGAGGAATCGCAAAGCGATTTCCATCATTGGAAACAACCAATGCAGGGATGATTGCAAGGGTCAGAGGAATCTTGATCTTGATCGTTGTACCTTGGCCAGGTTGGCTTTGAAGATCAACGGTCCCACCGATCTTCTCGATGTTCGTCTTAACGACGTCCATACCAACGCCACGTCCCGAAACATTGGAAACCTTCTCTGCAGTCGAGAAACCAGGAAGGAAGATCAGTTGTCCTACTTCTCGATCCTGCAGGCGGCTAGCTTGCTCCTGAGTAATGAGCCCCTTCTCAACCGCTTTTTCCTTGATGCGTTCAAGATTAAGCCCGGCACCGTCGTCCGAGATTTCAATATTGACCTGACCACCTTCATGGAATGCGCGAAGGAACAAGCAGCCTTCCATGGGCTTACCCTTCTCAACGCGAACGGTCGGCTTCTCAATGCCATGGTCTACCGTATTGCGAACGAGGTGGGTCAAAGGATCCTTGATAGCTTCGATGATCGTCTTGTCGAGTTCTGTTTCCTTACCTTCCATCTCGATTCGAACTTCTTTGCCGCAGATGGCGGCCAAGTCGCGAACCAATCGAGGGAACTTGCTCCAGACATTGCCGATCGGCTGCATGCGAGTCTTCATGACTCCTTCCTGCAGTTCAGTTGTGATCAAGTTCAAACGCTGGGAAGTGCTGAGCAATTCACTATCGCCCAAAGCACTGGTGAACTGAAGAATCTGGTTACGAGCGAGAACCAATTCACCCACGCGGGTCATTAACTTGTCAAGAAGTGCTACATCGACGCGAATCGTGCTATCGGCCGCAGAGCTGGAATTTGCTTCAGCGGAAGCATTCGCAGCTGGCTTCTTGCTCTCATTGTTCGCGTTTGCTTTGACAGGTGCTTGTGCAGCGGGTGCAGCAGGAGCAGGTGTGGCGGGAGGTGTTGCGAGCTTGGGTGCTTGCTTACCAGCCGCTTTGCTTTCTTGAACTTGTGTCAGATGTTTGATGAGATCATCGCAAACGTAGGATCCTTCGGTACCATCTTTCTCGATAGCACTCAAGAACTTGCGGACAGCATCGATCGATGCAAATAACGCCGTGGAAATCTCCGCATCTAAGGCAAATTGTCCACTGCGTAGGCTACCCAATAGGTTTTCTGCAGCGTGGGTCAATCGTTCAACCTTGCCGTAAGCAAGGAACCCAGCCGTACCCTTGATGGTATGAATGTTTCGGAAGATGCTGTTAAGCAAGCCTTCATTCGATGGATCACGCTCCAACGCAACCATATCTCGCTCAAGCTGCTCGAGATTGTCGTAGCTCTCAACGAGAAACTCTCGAAGTGCTTCGCCGCTAACGCCTGGAGTCTTGCTCACCGGAGCAGGCGTGCTCTCTACTTGCTCTGGAGCGGCGGGAGTTGCAACGCTTGCAGCCGAAGCCTTGGCAGGTGGTGGAACTTCAGCAGGTGGCGCTACTACCGCAGGAGCCGAACTTGCAGCTGGGCTGCTGGATGCTGCGCCGCCCATCTCGCCTTTGAGAATTCGCTCGAGAGCTTCGACGTGTTCGGTTACGTCCTGTGCGTTGGAAGTATCAATCGAATCCAACAAGCTCTTCAAACGATCGGTCGCTTTGAGCAGTGTGTTGATAACGTCACTGGTTGGACGAATTTCATTGTTGCGAAGGCCATTCAGCACTTCTTCTTCGCGGTGAGCCAGAGATTCGAGGATCTCGAGACCCAAGAAGCCAGCGGCCCCTTTGATCGAGTGAATAGCTCGGAAAACCTTGTTGACCAAGGTAACGTCCACACCGTCCTGCTGCGACTCGAGAGTCAACAGCTGGGATTCAACGTCTGCAAGGTGCTCTTGCGACTCAACGACGAACTCATTGAGCAACTCTGCGTCATCTAGGCTCATTCTTAGGATTCCAAATTGCTTGCAGGAATTGAATTTCCGCGCAGCAGGAACCATCAACGAAGCTCGTGGGAAATGCCAGGAAGAAGGCCAGTTCCAGAGTTACTTTTGACAGTACACTGCTTGAGGGGCGGAAGTGGTATCACTGGGCATTGTTAGAGATCTACGACATGCGGGCTTGTCGAGGCAGTCGTAGCGACTACATAAGCTATATGCGATGCACAAATACTCCAGTCAAGGTAAATTCGCACGGTGGCGTACTTTTGAACAGTTTGAACGATTTTCAGACAGGCACATTGCGAATCGAAAAGTGGAGATAGAGGGACCCGAGTAAGGTAAATCGTTCAAATCCTCCAAGCGGAGAGGGGCACAGGCGTCGGGCTGACGGAATATTCGTCATAGGCCTTGGTATGATCCACGTTCTTTGAAAGACGGCCATTTACCTGGTATAGGTTCAATTCTCAAGCCATTCGTGCCGAACATGCACGGGCGGATGGAATCTTAGAGTTAGTCCCGCATCGAATGGAACGCGCGCTGAGCGGCCCTCATCTTCAGCGTATGCGAGGACCAGTGTACGAGACAATGGAGCCTCCTGACTGTATTGGCCCCTAAGTCAGTTGTTTGGCGGAACAGCTACCTGGATCGCAGATTTCAATGAACTCGAATCTCCTCACTGTGCAAGAGGCTGCAAACCTCTTGAATGTGTCCGTTTCTACTTTCAAACGGATGTGCGATGTCAATGACATTCCCGTTTCGCGAACGCCAGGCGGACATCGCCGTATCGATCGAAGCGCACTTGACAAGGTTCTCATTGAGTCGATACGACCGCAAATTTCGACCGAATTCACATCCATCCCCTCCAATCATCAGCAAGTCGTCGAATGCATGATGATGCATCTCATTCACGACCGTGTAGACGATGCGATGGATCTCCTCCGTAATCTGGCACTCCAATACAATGCACTTTCTGGCATCCCGTGCATTCGCTTGATCGAAGACACCGTAGTTGCAGCGCTTTGGAAGATTGGCAACTTTTGGTCCGATGCAAAGATACCTATCTATCGCGAACGTATCGCGAGTGATGCGGCCATGCAACTTCTGGATCGCATCAATTCGAAACACAGCGGGTTCCTTGGCGCATCTCGTTCTTCGATCTCGACCAGCAATGTTATCGCTGTGGGTGGCACTTTTGAAGGTAGCAGTGATACGATTGGATCCAAACTAATCGAATGTTGTTTGCGACTCATCGGGGTCAGCGCTCTCGATCTCGGTTCCAATCTGAGCACTAAGATCCT
>JAXMBN010000023.1:0-93726 GCA_046349875.1 Pirellulales bacterium | reverse complement strand
CCGGTTGCAATGACGATCTTCTCATCGGCAATATCATCGCCGTTCGTATCGCGAGCCCAAAACACATCGGGAGCACAGGTAATGATTGCTCCGTCTTTCCAAGGAAAGACGCCAGTCGGAAATTCCAATTGGTCCAAGAAAATCTTCGATGACTCGTAATGCCCGTCGCCATCACGGTCTTCCAAGATCTTGATTCGTCCGCGCGATTGTTTTTCGCCGCGTGGATAGTCGGTCATTTCGACGA
Source organism: Pirellulales bacterium (assembly GCA_046349875.1). GTDB lineage: Bacteria > Planctomycetota > Planctomycetia > Pirellulales > Pirellulaceae > JAXMBN01. The sequence continues at coordinate 93,482 of JAXMBN010000023.1, read as the reverse complement.
TCCAAGGCCGACCTTTCAAATCAAAAGCGAGATTGATGGGATCTTGAACCACTGGCTCGCTTGCGATCAACTCGATGCGATATCCTTTCGCGACTTCAATCGCCTTCAAAGAGGACTGTGGATCTAAGGGTTGACCGATATCGCGTTTTTGACGAGATAGCTCTTGAATTCGCCCCACCAAAAAATTCTCAGTGCCCGATTCCCAACGCCCTGGGCGATTGTAGTACAGCATCGACTGATCAACTTCATAACCACCCTCCTTCCGAACACGCTCGGACGCGACATAGGCAAACACATCATCGGTGTAGCCGGCCACCCATACGCGATGAGCTGCATCGGCAAGATCTTTCGCGAGACGCAATTGATAATCGACGACAACTTCACCACCCATGAATACCCAGCAAAGTTCGGTTCCGAATTTCCAAACATGCATCGGCGCTGGATAGGTTTCAGGCAAGCGACCTTTACGCTTCCACGTATCTAACATCGACTCTGCAAAAACTTTTTCCTGATAGCGCTGACTTTGCAGCATCTCTTCAAGCTGTTTGCGAGAGGGACGTTCGTAAGCAAGCGCGACATACTCGAATGCCATACGATCAATTGGAGGCAATGGTTTCATCGCACTTTGCAATACCTTGGCAATTGCATCGGCCAAGCTTGCACCATGCTGCGTCGCGATCGCATAATCCCCTCGACGTTGAGGATTCGCATCGGCACCACATCCAATCACAGGTAGTGCCACACATCCTGGAATAGATTTTTCGATCAGAGAAGCCGAGATACCGGCCCAATCACCACTGACTCGATTGAGTTCAGGGGGAAGCGTCGTACAATGGCATGCGTATTGATATAAAACGGCCTTGGTAGCCTGATTGGCATCGAGCACACGAATCACTCTCACGTTGCGATCCACGGGGCCTTCCTGCCCATCGGCTAACTTCGGTCTTCGATTTTTGGCGACCTCACAAACTCCCTCTCCGACCTCGAGCCTTCCTGGCTGAACATTCTTGATGGCCGTCCCAATCGCTTCGAGGACCGCTTCTACAAGCCGTTGGCTGTATCGCGTGATAGCTTCCTTTTCGGATGTACTCAGAGCTTCGCCAAAGAGATTGATCAATACACCATCGAGATGAGGTGTTGTATGCGAATGCGTGCAGCAAAAGACGACTTGTTTTCGCTCGAGCCCATAGTTGGATCGTAATGTGGCATGGATCTGATCGGTGAGTTCCGCAGATAGCCCAATCGTATCGATCGAAGCCAGGATCGACCACGTTCCGTCGGCTGCTCGCATCGCGACAGCGCGTACTGCCAATGGATCATCCACACCTACCATGCTCGACTTCCGAGCCGCGTAACCACTGAGCCGCACAGGTTCATTGGGTGTGATATCGACTTTCGAGACACCGATCTGGATCGAAGAAATGGAAGGAGTCTGAGCTCTAGCTTCGGCAATCAGACCAATCGTGAAGATGACGCAAGAAATCCAAACCGCAACAATGGGTCGAATCATGGTGTTTTTGGAGGGTCGAAGGTTGATGTCGGGGCGGGGTGAAATCTCAACAAAGCCACGCGTGAGTATCACGGGAAGGATACAACATACTGCAAGCCAGATACAATGAACGCGTTCACTGGAAGATCACCGAGGTGGTTCTATCCACCCACGACGATGTCCCATGCCCATTGATTGTATTCGGATAGCGTGGGCCCATGTTGTGGATTTCTGCGGGCGGCGCATCGAGCTTTCGATGCTTTCTCTATTTATTATTCAAAGGGATATTCATCATGGAACGCAAGCAAGCTTCCGACTTTGACCAAAAAATTCTCGATCTTTACGACGACTATGCGCACGGCCGCGTCGATCGACGGGACTACATGCATCGGCTCGCTGGATTTGCGGTTGGCGGAGTGACTTTGGAAGCGCTGCTTCAGAGCCTATCCCCCAATTATTCCTGGGCTCAGCAAGTAACCAAAGACGATGCTCGCATTGTTACCGAGACCGTTGAATATGAATCACCCAAGGGTGGAGGAAAGATCAAGGGTTTGCTTGCACGTCCCGCCAAAGCCTCTGGCAAGTTACCAGCGGTTCTCGTCGTGCATGAAAACCGTGGCCTCAATCCCTACATTGAAGATGTCGTTCGACGACTCGCCGTTGCAGGCTATCTCGCTTTGGGACCGGATGCTCTTTCGCCTCTTGGTGGCTACCCCGGCACGGACGATGAAGGGCGAGCCATGCAGGCCAAACGCAAAGTGGATGAGATGACAGAAGATTTCATTGCAGGCGCTGAATGGCTCCAGAAGCATACCCTTTGCACTGGAAAGGTCGGCGTGGTCGGCTTCTGCTTTGGTGGAGGCATGTCGAATACTCTCGCCTACCGCATCCCCGCCACCATCGCCGCTACAGTACCTTACTACGGCGGGCAACCACCGAAAGATCAAGTCTCAAAGATCAAGTGTCCGCTGCTATTGCACTACGCAGAGCTCGATCAGCGAATCAATGCAGGATGGCCCGCCTACGAAGAAGCGCTCAAAGAAGCGAAGGTCTCTTACGAAGCCCACATGTATCCTAAGGTCAATCACGGCTTCCATAACGACACGACTCCGCGCTTCGATAAAGCAGCAGCCGATCTATCGTGGCAACGAACCCTGGACTTCTTTGGCAAGCACCTGAAATAAGCAAGGACGAAGCAATGCGTGAAGCATGAAGGGTTGCCCCTTCATGCTTCCAATGCTGCGCACTTGAACCGATCCATCAGATATCGTTTGTCGTCCGATGAAACCGTGATCAACTGCGTCTTCGAACAGGCGCATGTCCAATCAAAAGCTCATCTTGAACTCGCGTCGCTTGGATAATCTCTTCCGTGCTCTCCGCATCCACTTGTCGACAGGATTCGGTGAGGCGATCTCGCAGTTCCTCAAAAGGAATCTCCCAATCCTCCTCGGTCGATTCCTGGGGAGGGATCAGAATCATCTCCTCGAGCAACATGACGAAGCGGAGAACATGGCGAAAGAGGATGCCCTCTTGTTTCTGAAGTCCTTTGGCGCGAATGTACTTATTGAATTCGCCACCAAATTCGAGTAATTCACCCACGATCCAAACGGGGCGAGTGAAAACGTCGTCGACACCGGGATACTCAAAGTCAAACCATCGGCGAACTTTCTCGGCGATGGTGAGCGGTCGCGGCGGTGGTTCTCTTTCCCAAGGACGTTTTCCGTCATCTTCATCTTCATCTTCGCGACGGCCAGTGATCTCCTCGGCCGTGGCCAAGCCGTTTTGCATGAGGAGTGAATCCAAGCGTTCGGTGGCTAAGGGACCTGGCGGCAACATATCCCGATGAGGAACGCGCACATGGTAGGCCACATTCCCGGGAATCTCGAGCACGCTCTCCAGCAGCTGAATCCGTTCCACTTGGTCCGCATGAACCATTTGCTGCGTTAAGAATTCACCGAAGATTGGATTGAGACTACGTACCGCCAACAAGGTCTCAACGCGATCGTTCGGAACCGCTTTGAGTGGCTTGTAATCGGTCAAGTCGTAACGCACATCCATCGAATTTCGCTGATCGTTGGAGAGACCGACAGTATCATCATCGTCATCCTCGTCCGCTTCTGCATGCTGACTGGTCAGATCAGTCGACTGCATTTCGTGAGGCTTGACCACTTTGAAACCAGCCCGTTCCAGCATCCCCATCTTCTTGGGCGAAGTCGGAACCACTTGCTGTGCATCCCGAGCGGCACTCGACAGCGTTGGAGGAGGCGGGTCGAGGTCGATATATCCTGCTTTCCAAAGGGTTACCAATTTTCGATTCAGCTGTTTTTGGGCCGCTTCGATTTGCTTGGCATCCATAAGCCTTCGACCAACCAAATCTCTCAGTGGTTGTACATCAGAGTTTTGTTGGAGCAAGAACGCCAACAATCGCCAAGGTACGCTTCCTTGACTGGCGAGCTTTGCAGGACTTGCCTGTCGTAACTTTTCAAACTGTTGCTGGGTCCAATAGGTTTCACCATCGCGGTGTTTGGGCATCTTCTTTTTGAGCTGCTTCTTCGCACGAAGCAAGCCTGGGTCTTTGGTATCTTCGGGGATCGAGTCATATTTCTGTTTCCACCGTAGATACTTCACATCATCTTCGTGAGCCAAAGCAAAAACGAAGCCCTCTTTGTCGAACTGTGGTCTTCCTGCGCGGCCAAAAATTTGATGCGCCATACTGGGCTCGATCAACGATCGTTTTTCGCGAGGCCCTTTCATGATGCTCGGCAAGACAACCGATCGTGCCGGTAGGTTGATCCCCGCCGAAAGCGTTTCGGTACACACCGTCACCGCTAACAATTTGGATTGAAACAAAGTCTCAACAATTCGGCGATACTTGGGCAAAACACCAGCATGGTGGACCCCAACACCTCGCTGCAACAAGGCTCGGATTTTGGGACCCGCCCCTTCGCTCCAATCGTAAGCTTCCAAACGATGACTTAATTCTGCTTGTCGCGCCTTATCGATGAGATTCTTACCTTTGAGTAACTCAGCCACCTGCCAACATTGCTCGCGATTGAAACAAAAGAGCAGAGCAGGAGTGCGGCGAGCCACTTCGTCTCCAGCCGCCATCTTCTCCATAAACTCATCCAGAAAATCGTCTTCGATCCACCAGAAGGAGAGCGGAACCTTGCGTTCCTCGCTCTGGATGAGTTCAAGCTTGCGTTGAGAAGAACGATTGAGCCACGAACAAAACTCATAGCTATTGCCAACGGTAGCAGATAACAAAAGGGTTCGAATCGTGCTGGGCAACAGTGACAGGGTCATCTCCCAAACGATACCGCGTTCTCGATCATTGAACGAATGGAATTCATCCATCACGACGGCATGCACATCGTCAAACGAGAAGGCCTCGCGATGCAGCAACCGATTCATAAGAATCTCGGCAACGACCACCAAGATCGGTGCATCGGGATTGACGCGTCGGCTTCCTGTGACCAAACCGATATCGGTTGGACGATACCCCCAACGAACGGCAGCCTGCTGAAGCTCCACTAACTTCTGATCGGTCAGGGCGATCAATGGAGTGGTGTAATAACAACGCTTTCCAAGCTTCAGCGATTCGAAGACAGCTGCCTCAGCGATCAGCGTTTTTCCCGTCCCCGTCGGCGCGCAAACCAAAACACCCTGTTCACTGGTGTACCAAGCCAAGAGCGCTTCTTCTTGAACTGGATAGGGCGGGTAGAGAAGGGATGCAAAATAATCGCTGGCGATTCGATCGCGTTCTTCGACGGTGGGTGAACCATGCATGCCGTTAATCCTAGCGATCGTTCTCGATCACAACCAAAAGCGTCAGCGACTGGAATCTAAGGGTATAAGCTCAAAGGGGTGTTGAGCGATCCCGAGGGAATGGAAGCCAACGTTCGAAGCGAGCGGACCGGATTCCGGCCGCAATTCTAACCTAAATCGGATCCAACAGAACTCCGGCCCCCTCGGCCTCCTTCAGCGCCATTCCGAGAAGCCGAGGGTACCGGTACAATCGGCCTAAAACCAAGGCATTTTCAGTTCGTTTCCCCGCTGCACTAGAAGAACATTTTGGAAACATCCACATCCGAGCCCCTTCCGAAGGTCATCCTAAGGCGATCCGCTGAGCGAGCGATTGCGGGACGTCACCCTTGGATTCTTGCGTCCGCCATCGAAGACCTTTCTCGGCCCGTGCATGAAGGCGAATACGTCGATGTTTGCCAAGCAGATGGTAAGTGGTTGGGACGAGGTATCTTTAATCCCCATTCGCGAATTCGCGTCCGCGTCTATTGCTGGAAGAAGGACGACGAGACTTGGTTTGAAGATCGGTTGAAGGCTGCTATCGCATTCCGAAAGTCCTTTGCTAAAGGAACGCCCAACGAAGCCCAACGCATCGTCTTCAGCGAGGCCGATCAATTGAGTGGTCTCATCGTCGATCGGTATGCAGATTACATCGTTGTTCAGCAAACGGCTGCGGCGATAACACCGTTTCTTCCTCAATGTGTTGAACAGTTGGTTGAAGCATACGCGCCCAAAGGGATCCTCAAACGTATCGATGAAAAATCTGCTTCTTCAGAGGGTTTGCCCCCCGGACAAGAATGGCTTTATGGAAGTTCACCGAACGGCTCGATCGAAATCGAAGACAACGGGCTTCGATGGCAGATCGATTTAGAAGAAGGTCAAAAGACAGGGTACTATCTCGATCAGCGACAGAACCGACGCGTGGCGGCCGATTGGATGAAGCCTGGAGGACGGGCGCTCGACGTTTGCTGCTATGTCGGAGGATTCGCCCTGTCCATTGCCAAATGGGGCAATGCGTCAGAAGTGGTGGCCATCGATACCAGTGCGAAGGCAATCGAACAGGCCAAGTTCCATGCAACACTCAATGACATCCACCAAGTCGATTTTCGCGTCGGAGATTTTTACGACTCGCTCGAATCACTCAAGACTGCCAACGAAAAATTTGATCTCGTCGTTCTCGATCCTCCTCGATTAGCAGGCTCGCGCAGTCAAATCGATTCAGCCCCTTGCGAGCATACCATCGACTCAATGTACTCGGAATCCAAGTTCTCCGTCCGGGAGGCATACTCGTCACCTGCAGTTGCTCTGGTCGCGTGGATCGCGAATCCTTCAATCAAATGTTGATGGGTGCATCGAGACGAGCTGGCCGTGACCTTCAGGTCCTGGAGCGACGTGCTGCGGCCGTCGATCACCCTAGCGTGATCACTTGTCCCGAAACGGATTATTTGAAGTGCTATGTTTGCCGTGTGCTCGGTTAAGCCCGTGCTTCATCGACCGACAGGTCGAAGATAGGTAGGAAGAACGCATGACGCTAAACCAATGCTGCTCGCATCGTCGGGAATGTGCATCGCTTGCGATGCCATCCATCGTTCAGCGATTTTTGAATGCTGCCATCGTCCTCATTGCAATGATACTTGCGCCTGCTTTGGCAGGCGAACTCTGTGCTCAAGACTCTGCTGCGCAAGTCACTCCCCAGGATTTATCGGCTCGCCTCGAACAATTAGAGACTCAGGTTCAAAACCTCGAACAAGATCATCGGATCATTCTACCTGTCACAGCGTTACCGCTTACCTCTAGAGCATCGTCGCTTTCTAGCTCATCCTTGGTAACAAATCCTTGGCTCATGCTTTGCACGATGGAAGTATTTTTGATGACGCTACCGGGACTAGCGATCTTTTATGGAGGCATGATGCGAAAGAAGAACACTCTTTCGGTCATTGCTCAGTGCCTGGCCTGTATGGGCGTTGCCAGTGTACTGTGGTTCCTTGTGGGCTACACCTTCGTCTTTGGAGAAGGAGGTTCTTCATGGATTGGAAGCTTGCGTCACGCTTGCTTCTGGAATGTTTCGAGCCTCCCGGATACTCGCTACGGCGATTCCTTTTCAGAGAATCTCTTTGCGATGTATCAATTGGCATTTGCCGTGATCACACCCTCACTAATTTTAGGAGCTATTGCCGAGCGAACGCGATTCATATCCATCCTCATGGTCGTGATTGCTTGGACACTGATCGTCTATTATCCGCTTGCCCATATGATTTGGGGCGACAACGGCTTGCTCAATGGCCTTCGTAATCCACAGGCGTTGGTTCTGGCGATTGATTTTGCCGGAGGTGCCGTTGTCCACATGAGTTCAGGGTGGAGCGCCTTGGTGCTCTGTATCGCTATCGGTCCTCGAAAGAGTTTTGGACGGACCCCGATGCCTCCTCACAGCATGGTCTTGGTTGCCATTGGAACCGGCATGCTGTGGATTGGGTGGTATGGATTGAACGCAGGTTCGGCACTGGGTGATATGTCGACCGCAGCGCTCGCGTTTACCAACACCATCTTCATTTCGACCGTATCCAGTTTGGTATGGCCTTTCATTGAGTATGCTCGCCGTCGCAGACCGTCCATTCTCGGATTCTGCTCCGGGGCTATCTCGGGGTTGGTTGTCTCAACACCTTGTTGTGGATTCATCTCCACGCAAACCGCATTTGTAGTGGGACTGCTTGCTGCCGTGATACCCTATTACTTTTGCATCCATGTGAAACGATATTTCCGATACGATGACACGTCCGACACATTCGGCATCCACGCCATCGGCGGTACTCTAGGGATGGTGATCGCGGGCCTGGCAGCTTCCACTGCGGCGAACCCATCGTTGCTGGGACCCGTTCCTAGTGTCAATGGCTTGAAGGATGCGATTGCTCAACATTTGCTTTGGCTAGAACAACTCAAAGCCATCATCGTGGTGATCACATGGTCCATCTTAGGGACGTTGATCGTGACGGGATTGGTCCGCCTTGTGACTGGATTACGAGCCACCAGTAATGTGGAGGATCAAGGTCTAGACATCACCGAACACGGAGAATCCGCCTACGATTTCTGATGAGTCGGCAAGGACCGAAGAGACGGATCCCAGAATCAAGAAGTCGATCGGTACCAATAAAAAAGGTCATGGCACGCCGCTCCATCGTCGTGCCATGACCCCACATGTCGCTGGAACGAATTTGCATCCGTTCCACCCTCCCGATCCGTGGTAAATTTGGTATCGGAATCTCAATGGGAGGATGATAAAGGTTTATCCGAAATCTTGCCAAAGTCGTTTTGATAGCGTTAACGCGAGTGACCGGCAAGTTGAGCATGATCCCTACACTTTGCCCAGCGGTTTCCTATCGAAAGGTCACAGGCAACTCGGCGTTGCTTCGCGAGGTCTTGGAAGGTGTAACCGCCGAAGGATTGGACTTTGATGCCAACGCTGGATTAGGCCAGAACTGTGCCACATTCGAAGTAGGCTGGGCAGCCTTTTGGTTAGATGCTGGTCCTTGCTGAGCCATCTCTTGATAGCGATTTACCGGTGCATTGGAGGCCATTCCCGCTGAATCGCATCCTCCACCACAACCTCCGTTGCAGTTCCCATGGCTGCATTGGTGCGATGTGCAAACGTGTCCGAAATGCTGGGTGGTCATGCAGCGGCATGTCCTATGAGCATGGCGGTGAGCATGCAGATGCCATTGAGCCCGTTCTTGTTCGTAGCAAGCCCAAAGGGAAGGTCCGCAGGGATCGCATTGCACATAAGCGAGCAACGGACGAGGCGAAGAAACAGGCATGGGTGCCCATTGGCTTACGCCGGGAATATCGGCACCGGTATGCAATTGACGCGACCCGGCCGATCGTGGTTTTGCCACGGAAGGTGGTTCTGCCCAGGCTGGTTCCGATCGAGTCTCAGTGGGTAGTTCGCGAACCTCCGATTGAGGCTCGCTCATCTTCTCCAATTCTTCCAGAAGCGGATCCGCAGGCAAAGCGGAAACCGTTGGCGAGGGGCTCTTCTGTTCCGTTGGGAACGACGACCCAAGATTGAATCCTGATTGCGCCAGGACTGTGGAGGAACCGCTAACAACCAAAGCCAGAGCGAGCATCGTGCATCGCATGATCATTCCCCTATCCGTGAATGAGAGCGATCGACTCAGTCCATGAATCAGGATTGAGCCGATCGCAATAACGTAATGTATGGGGCACTGGAACGTATCGCCCTGTTGTTGTGGCAACGTTATCCACTTTGACCGCGAGACCTTTGTCGCGGCGGGGGTTCCAAGTGCTCTTCCTTGAGATATTGGATCATGCGCCACGCCAAGAATGCGGTCAAACGAATGCAACAAGATTTTTCGGGGGCTCGCCCCTTTTAATGACTCTTACTTCACCTAGGTAAACCTTGCGGCCGTAACGATGCTTTTTGAAAACCACCGACTGCTCGCGGCGTGACTTTCGCTGTTCCATCATCCCGTTCCGGTCTCCCACGACACATTGCGTTTTGACAACACCACCTCCCCCAACTCTTGCTACAACCGGAAGAACCCTGAGAAACGGACGCAGGATCCTCCACGCTCCGAAGAAGCCTGGCGCCGAATCACCCTTCGTGGCAAGCGGCGTTTAAGATAGAGGGATGGAGAATGGATTGTCCGATCAAATCGTCAGGAACGATTGAAATGACTTTTCATTGTGCTGATCCATGGATCTCGTGTGACCACACCTCAATCCACAACCTCCTTGCGAAATGCGACCACGAAGGCCTGGGTTCCGTTCCTATCCAGCCTCATTGTCCATTTGGTGATGTTGGTCTTGCTGGCGATTGTGGCTCATGGATCGGGGATGCTTGGGTCTTACTCGTCCTTTATCGACATGCAATGGACGGCACCGGCTGAAGACCTCTCGTTTGAAGTCGAATCGACTCCATCTAAAACGCTCATGGAAACCGATGCCGCAGAGGCAACTCCCTCGATGAATCAAGTCGTTGAGGTAAGCGTAACGGACCCTAGTTCGATGGGAAATCCGCTCGAGGCACCATTGGAGGTGAAGCCCGAACTCACGCATCAAGCGATCGAACAAGTTCGAGGTTCCTTTCAAGCCGAAGATCTCGGGCCAGCATTCGTAACCACCAGCGTCGAGTCGCGTACGGGTGGGCGACGGCAACAAGCCGTCGCCAAGAACGGTGGCAACCCTCAGAGCGAAAAAGCGGTTGAGGCGGCTCTCCTCTGGTTGGCTCGCCATCAGAATCTTGATGGTGGCTGGAGCTTTCATTTGACTGCTCCCTGCGATGGACAGTGCCAAAATCCAAGCACCCATTCCGACCCTCAGCGCGCTGCTGCTACGGGATTGTCGCTCCTTTGCTTCTTGGGTGCAGGATACACGCACCAGGAAGGGCCCTATCAAACGAATGTCCGCGATGGACTCTACTTCCTGACGCAGATCATGAAGAAAGACAAACGCGGTGGACATTTCCATCAACCCATCGCTCAATTTGCTCTCTACGAGCATGGCATTGCAACCTTAGCGCTGTGTGAAGCCTATCAGATGACTCACGACCCTTCGTTGCGAGAGATCTGCGAAGATGCCATCGGTTTCATCTACTACTCCCAACATGTGGATGGTGGTTGGGGTTACGACCCCAAAACACCTGGCGACCTTTCCATCGCTTGTTGGCAGATGATGGCGATCAAGAGCGCATCGGCTGGCAAACTCAAAATTCCCACCGCATCGATCAAGAGCTTCGATCGCTTCCTGGATTCGCAACAGGCGGACAACGGGGCACAGTATGGCTACCGCAACAACAAACCCAAACCGAGCACGACAGCTATGGGTCTCTTGATGCGACTGTATCGCGGGTGGTCGAAGACAGATGGGCGTGTGATGCGAGGGGCACAATATGTTGCCAAGCAAGGACCGAGTGCGTCCGACGTCTATTTGAATTACTATGCAACGCAACTCATGTTTCAGGCCGAAGGACGACTTTGGGAAGATTGGAACACTCAGATGCGAGACTTCCTTATTCGCGAACAGGCCCAGTACGGCCACGAACAAGGTAGTTGGTACTTCGATAGTGCTCTTAACCAAGTCGGAGGTCGACTCTATACAACGGCGATGTGTTGCATGACCTTGGAGGTCTATTACAGACACATGCCCATCTATGCCCCTGTGGAAGACACACCTTTCGCGCTGTAATTCGCGAACCTAGTCGCCACGGACATCGACACTCAACGGATGATCGCAGGGTTCTTTTGAACGTAGGGAACAAACCAGTCAACGAATTGCTGGATCCCCTCGGCGATGGACGTTTGTGGTGCAAAGCCAATCGTCTGCTCTAAATCTTCCACCTCAGCAAAGGTATCGGGTACGTCACCGGGTTGCATCGGAAGAAAATTCTTGATGGCTTCCTTGCCCAATGCCCTTTCAATGGCCTCAATAAAGGCAACGAGTTCGGTCGGTTGATGATTCCCGATATTGAAGACACGATAAGGAGCCGAACTCGTTCCCGGATCAGGAGTCATAGGATCCCAACTTGGATTCGGTTTAGCAACGTGATCGAGAATCCGCGTGATGCTCTCCACGATATCGTCAACGTACGTAAAATCGCGGCGCATTTTTCCATGGTTGTAAACGTCGATTGGCCGACCATGAAGGATTGCGGCAGCGAACTTGAAAAGGGCCATATCTGGCCGTCCCCAAGGTCCGTACACCGTAAAGAATCTCAAGCCTGTCGTCGGCAAACCGAAGAGATGACTGTACGCATGAGCCATCAATTCATTGGACTTCTTCGTCGCTGCATAGAGACTCATCGGGTGATCGACGTTGTGGTGCACTGAAAAAGGCTGCAACCGATTCATCCCATAGACACTACTACTGCTGGCATACACCAAGTGCTCGGTCTTCTGAGATCGACAGCCTTCCAGGATGTGATTCATTCCAACCAAGTTGGATTGAATGTAAGCCATAGGGTTTTCAAGCGAGTAACGGACCCCTGCCTGTGCACCCAGATGAACGACTCGATCGAAGCGATGCGAATCGAAAAGAGATCGCATCGCTTGCGAATCGGAAAGGTCCGCATGAACGAAAGTGAACGACGGGTGATCTCGCAAGATCGCAAGGCGATCTTGCTTGAGCTGGACCGAATAATAATCGTTCAGATTATCGATGCCAACGACGCGATCCCCAGCCGCCAACAGCCGGTTCGCCAAATGAAAACCGATGAAACCAGCGGCTCCAGTGACTAGGATCGTTCGCATTGCAATCGTTTATCTTTCCGCCATGAAGGGCAGATGGATCAGATTCCCTTGCGCATCCCGACAATCCAAGTCGATGTGTTCTGGGAAAAGGGAATCGCTTCCATGAATCAAGACGGTGGCTTTGGAATTTTCTTCCATCTGCATGATCTCGCGACGCTTACGATTATTGAGGTAGGCTGCGACACCTTCATTAACACGCACGGTTACGCGAGAAGCATTTGGAGCCTGGCAGGCCATCAACAACAATCGCGTGACTTCGATCGCCATGCTCTCTGCAGTCTTCACCACACCCCTTCCTTGGCAACAAGGACAATCTTGGTAGACGCTTCGTTTGAAGCTGGGGCGAATGCGTTGCCGAGTCATTTCGATCAAGCCAAACGGGCTCGTTCGCAGGATCTTGGTTCGAGCTCGATCGCGTTTCATGGAATCGCGAAGGACTTTTTCGACCTTGCGACGATGCCCTTCTTTCCGCATATCGATGAAGTCATTGACGATCACGCCACCCAGGTCGCGAAGTCGCAATTGCCTCGCAATCTCTTTCGCAGCAGAAATATTGACCTGGAAGGCCGTCTCTTCCGCCGAATCATCTGTTCGGAAGTTACCGCTATTGACGTCGATCGCCACCAAAGCTTCGGTCGAATCGATCACGATCGAACCTCCGCCCTTCAATGGCACGACGCGTTGGTGGATGCGAGCGATTTCTTGTTCGAGCTTGTATCGATAGAACATCGGCTCTTTTCCATCGTAGAGCTGCAATCGGCTAACGAACCTCGGCATCACCAATTGCACGAACTCTTTGGCTCGTTCAAAAGCTTCTTGCTGATCGACCATAACCGCATCGATATCTTCAGTGAAGGTATCGCGGATGGTACGAATCATCATGTCGCTTTCTTCATAGACATCGCAAGGAGCAGGAGTCTTCTTCAATCGTCGAACGATGACCTTCCACAACCGTAGGAGATACGCGATATCGCGTGATAGTTCCTTACGAGTTCGTTCTTGGCCCGCGGTGCGTACAATGAAGCCGAGTCCTTTGGGCGGATTCAACTCGAGCAACATGCTTCGCAGTTTGCGGCGTTGTTCTTCATCTTCGATCTTGCGGCTAACTCCGACGCGTCCCAAAGCAGGCATCAGTACGAGATAGCGACCGGGAATGCTGATGTACGTGGAAAGGGTAGGGCCCTTCGTACCGATTCCTTCTTTGATGACTTGAACGAGAACCTCATCGCCTCGTTTGAAGATTTCTTGAATCGGTGGCTTGAATCGAGGGCGTCCACTGCGAGGATGGCGACCGCGAGGTCGTCCACGATGGCGTCGGTCGCCACCTTCTTCCGGTTCTGCTTCTTCTTCGTCCTCTTCATCATCCACGCCGGGATAATGGCCATCCATAATTTCTTCGGGGTCGTATCCAGCTTGACGAAAATACTGAGCTTCGACGTCACTAATATGCAAGAAGCCATTGCGTCCAACCCCGAAATCGACGAACGCCGCTTGAATGCTCGGCTCGAGGTTGACGATTTTACCCTTGTAAATATTGCCGACAAAATTGTCTTGGCTTGCTCGTTCCGTATAGAGTTCTTCGAGTACGCCATTCTCCAGCACTGCAATCCGACACTCCTCGGATTGCGAGACATTGATGAGCATTTCCTTCTTCATTGGTTTGAAATCCTTTTTGGGTTCACTGGAACCTCTTGGAGGTTGGAGGTCGGCACTGCATTCTGTTTCACTTCTCACAATTGCGTGAGCATCTCCGGCAATACACCGACCAATTGATTTTGTAAGAACGATTCAACTTCTCTGGCGGTCTCAAGCCGCATAGCTCGCCATGCCATCGCTTGGCATTCGCGAACCGTGACGGAGCGTATCGCTTTCTTGACTTGAGGAATGGCCGCGGGTGGTGTGCTAAGCACACGAACGCCCAAGCCGATCAGCAACAAGGCATACGCAGGGTTGCTACTCATCTCGCCGCAAACGCTCGTCGATATATTGCGACCATTCGCAATATCGACCGAACGTTGGATGAGTCGCAAGACGGCGGGATCGCAAGCTTGATAAAGGTCAGCAACCGATTCGTTGCTTCGATCCACGGCTAACGTGTATTGGGTGAGGTCATTGGTACCGATGCTGATGAAATCCACTTCCTTGACAAAGTGGTCTAACATCATGACCGCCGCCGGCACTTCTACCATCATGCCCACCGGAATATCAGCTTTGGCCGGTACTCCTTCTTCCGCCAAATCTTCGGCGATGCTCCTCACGATGAACCTTGCCGATCTCAATTCATCCAGCGTAGTGATCATCGGAAACATCACTCGAATATCTCCTTCGGTACTGGCGCGAAGGATAGCTCGCACCTGCGTGCGGAATAACGCAGGATTGCGAAGCGAGAGACGAATGCTTCGAAGTCCCAAAAAGGGATTGTGCTCATACTCGACCGGTGTTCGCGATCCCATCTTGTCCGCACCCAAATCCAACGTGCGAATGATCATGGGACGACCGGCAAGTCTTCGAGCTACCGAAACATAGGCCTCATAGTGTTCCTCTTCACTCGGTTCGCTGTTCGAACCAAGATAGAGAAACTCTGTACGATAGAGCCCCACACCCGTGGCGCCACGAGCCAAACAGCTCTCCACTTCGTGGGGAAACTCAATGTTGGCAAGCATCTCAATCGAAACGCCATCGCTAGTGGTGGCAGGGAGATCGCGGATCTCTTCTAACTGCACTGCCATCCGCTGACGATATTGACGACGCTGCGTATACTTCTCGCGCGTCGCTTCATCGGGATCGATGATCACTCGCCCTCGGTGCCCATCGATGATGATCCAATCATCGCTTCGAATGTGGTGCAAGAATTGCCCAACGCCCACCACAGCGGGAATCTCTAAACCGCGAGCCACGATGGCGGTATGGCCTCCAGGGCCTCCCGTTTCGGTGCAGAAGCCAAGTACCTTCTGCGGGTTGAGGCCAGCGGTTTCGCCTGGTGTCAAATCGTGACTGGCAATGACCGCACGATGGAGCATATCATCGAGCGTCGTCGTTGGCTGGCCACTCAATTGTTCCAACAACAACTGCTCGATATCGCTGATATCGGCCGCTCGTTCTTGCAAAAAGCTGGCGCCGGCCCGGCGAAAGGCAGCGGCATACCCGCTCAACACTTCGCTCACCGCAAACTCGGCCGAATAGAACTTTTGTTCGATCATCCGCTGCAATTCAGCGTGCAAACTTCCATCTAACAACATCTGCTGCTGCGCGGAAAAGATATTGCCAAGCTTCTTTCCCAACTGGTTCGCCGTTTGAATCTCGCGAGCTTGCAAACGTTCGGCAGCAGCTTGAATCGCCTGCTGAAGTCGCTCCCATTCCGACTTGGATTCTTCGTTCGGAATGCGACATCGGGCGATGCGGAACCCCTCGCGGTCAAACACCAATGCGGGTCCGATCGCGACTCCAGGAGATACAGCGATTCCCTGTAGTTCGAGCATGAAAAGTCGAGTTCTAAAGCGAGCCCTTTGACCGAATCGGCCTCGTTCTCGCCCTGAGGATCCATGGGGATAAGGTGATTTAGGATTCGTGGTCGATGTCGTTGGACAGAACCACCAAGCCACCCGCAACGATCAGGTTAACCTGCAGGTGCCATCTCCTCGTCAGCTTCGAAAAACCCCTGGTCGAATAACTCCACAATCTTGGTCAATGCTTCGTCAGCATCAGTACCCTGAACGCGTATCGTCAATTCACAGCCTTGGGTGGCCCCTAATGTCAGCAGACCCAAGATACTCTTGCAATCGACCGCTTGCCCTTCGCGTTCAATCTGAATTTCGCTCTGGTATCGATTGGCTGTTTTCACCAATAGATCGGCCGGACGCATATGCAGACCATTTGCGTTTCGCACGATAACCAAGCGTGTCAGGACGGGATCGGACATAGTGGAAAAGTCCCTGAGGACAACCAGTGTTTTTCTTTGCTTGCTCAAGACATCCGGACGATGTCTTGCCGTTCGTTCGGTTAAGAACCGAACTGATTGTTGTCTGCTTCATCGAGAAGCTGAATGATATCTTCCGCAGTTCTGGATTGTTTCAAGAATCGGCAGAAGGTGTCATCCCGCAATTGACGCGAAATGTTCTCGAGAGCTCGCAGGTGGTCGCCTGGACGATCGGGAGGCGAAACAAGAAGGAAAAACAGTTGGACCTTTTCACCATCCAAACTATCAAACTCCACTCCCTCTCCACTCACCCCAACCGTTCCGACCAACTTATCGACGCTGGCATGCTTGGTGTGCGGTACGGCAATGCCTCGGCCAATACCTGTGCTACCAAGCTCCTCACGCTTCATGATGGCCTTGATAATATCTTCGCGGTCCTCGGCCTTGATCTCACCTGCGGCCACAAGCGATTCCACCAACTCTGCAATAACCGAATCTTTATCGAGCGAACTCAATTCGGCGCAGATGGCACTTGAGGATACGAAATCCGAAAACTTCATTACAATCTTTCCTTCCAAGATGGTTTACGAGCGACTCCTGGCTCTCGCCGGATCACGAAACAAGCTGCTCGATAGCTCATCATTCGAGCTCGCAGCTCATCGCACCATGCGTTGCGGCGTTCTTCCAATTAGGTTGTGGATCGGTCTTCGCCAACCGTCGATCTATGCACCAGCATCGTGCTCCGGCTCAATATGCTTGCTCGCCGTTGCTTTGTGCCCTGTGACCTTCTCTTTGTGCTTCCGCAATTGCTGCTCGACCTTCTGCAACGTTGCGTCCAACGCGGCTCCTACTGTCGACGCGGAGGAAGATGCCACGAAATCGTTGCTCTGTTCTGCCGAAACATTGATTTCTACGGAAGGATTATCCAAGTGCCCGAGATCGACCGTTACTTCAATAGCATTGATCCGATCGTAAAACCTCCTTAACTTCTCCGCCTTCTCTACGATGATTTGCTGGTCAGCTTGCTTCAAATGGCCATGTCTTGCGGATACTTTGACTTGCACGGAGTGCCTCCAGGCTCATAGGAATGGAACGTTGTCATAGCGTCGTGCGACGATCGTTTCGTTCCCCTCCTCCCGCGCCAATTTGCATTGCACCGAAGAACTGGTCGGAACGATTGTAGTCGTCCACGTGAAATACCACAAATCCAGCTTAACACTCACGCTTCCCCGCGGCTATCACTGATCCCCTCCAACGGGCTGCAACTCGTCGTTTTATCCCAATTCCAAGCCGATTGCAGGGGTCGTGAAGGTTTACACCACCCCTTCAGGGCGTTTCCTGTGGAGCTTAGGATGCGATTCATCAGTGTCCGCAGCGGATTTTCGACGTTTTACCCAGCCCCAGGCGACTAATAAGATTCCTAAGAATGGGGCTCCAACATGCGATACCAAGGGAATGGGCTCTTGGATTTCTTCTCCTGAGTCGCTCCGATCATGTCCTGCGGCTGCGATGGGCGCTGTAGGTGCGGTCACATCGATCCTGCGCCCGCTCTCGCCGCCACCCATCACGAACGTGCCGTGAATGCCGGATTCATAGCGATCGTTTTCAACCCGCGTTCGCGACTCGACTTCTACTCCGTCCCGATGAAGTGATACCATTCCTCCGCGTGGCCCCAACCAAGGATGGCGATAGGTGCGGGTCCCATTCCTCCCTGATTCAACCTGCCCTTCGGTGGCTCGAACCTTTCGCGATACTCCCGCGACTTGCTGCTTCGATGACAAATCCACTTTGTTCCCAAGATCGGCTACGTGCGTTCCGTGAGCATGTGGAGTCGACCAAGACGCCAAGACGACATCGTGGTGGTTTGCATACGAACGCAGTGGCTCTACTCCCACCTCCGCAGAAAGTCCTGCTGATCGCATCGGAGCAAACGCAGACGACACTCCTTCCATACGATCCAATCGACGCGCGCCACTGTCTAATCCAGCAACCGAGTTTCCCAGTGCCAAGACATTTAGTGCTTGCCCGAGACCCTGACTCGAAGTCTCTCGAACGACTTGTTCTTTTCCTGAAGACAAAGACGTGTTGACGGTAGTACTCATCACGGGATTCGTGCTGCTTTGAATGGGCGGAGGCGTATGAACACCTGCCGGCGATGGATTCCAAACGGGCCCCAAACCTCCCACCAAACTCCCGTCGCCGCCAACCCTTGGAAGGATTGGAACAGGAGCGGGTGGCCTCTGATTGGCGAGCTGAACCGCTTGGAAATCGGGGCCTATGAGAGGAAACACAATCGGTGCCGGTGCCGGTGCCGCTTCCCCTTCACCCATCAAACCTCCTGCGTCATGAGGAGGTCGCTTCTTTCCCAACTGGTCTTGATACGATGCCAAACTCCCCGGCTCTGAAGATCGATGGATCGCTGTCTGAATACGAACGAAACCAGATTGCTCGTGCGATGCATTCCCGCGATGATCAACCATTTCAAAGTCTTTGGCTGACCCAACCAACGCGATGGGAGCAAGATCGCTTGTGGGTTCAACTGAGGCCGAATGGTGATCGAGTGCAGCCGCACCACCACTATCCATCGCGTAACGCGACTCCAGAGTTTCTACGAAGAGACCGTGGCGCTGCGATGGTGATTTTCGGCCTACAGTCTTAGAGTCATTCATGGCTTGCGGAGCTCTTCGATCGAAGAATAGCGGAGGAGAATCGAAAACGGCTCTTCGTCCATTATAACCTGACTCGCAGGAAAGCCAATCTTTTGTGCTCGTTTGAGGGCATCGATCGCTTGCTTTGCTATCGATTCCACTACCCCCTCAGATGCTTTTTGATGCTCGCATTGGGTTGCAAGTTCCGCGAGTTCCAATGCAATCGAGAACATCCCCTGCGGGCTCGATTCATTGAGTTCTCGTCGCCTCTTCACGATCTCCAGCGCCCCCTCATATTGCTTTTGCTCCCTATGGAGTTTTGCAAAATTGTAGAGTGCTTTATCGTAAAACTCGCGAATGCGGTGGTCTTTGGTTGCGATTCGAAAAGCGTCGCGATGAAAATCGGTCGAATCGCCAAATGCTCTGGAGGCTTCAAACAACTGCCTATCCTTTTCGAGTGCTAGCGCTAAGTTGTTGTAGATACCCCCCATTTCGCTCAACAGTTGGGCATCCTCTCCATTTCGAGAACCGTCCTCCTTGAATACCAAGGGTCTCAAGACTTGGATCGCTTCCTTCAAGACTCCCAAGGCTTCATGCGATGAACCTGATTCGTAGAGCATCCAACCCAAATTGTTGAGGCTCGATGCCAGGTCGCGATGATAGTCACGAACCGCTGGAGAATGATCGACCAACTCTCGCTGGATGTCGATGGCCTGTCGAACGGTTTGAATCGCTTCATCGCTGCTCCCCGATCGAAACAATGCCGTGGCGAGGTTGTTGAAGTTCAAAGCGGTCGAGCGTGTTCTCGCAGGCCGACTCCCTCGTGTTGCGAGAGCTTCGCGATAGAGTTTCGCAGCCTGTTCCGGATGCGACTCTTCATACAATTGTGCGAGATGATTTTGGATATTGGCTTGCAGCGTTCGTCGCGCGGCATCGCTCTCGGGCGGAACGTCTTCCAACCCGACTCTATTCACAAACGATAATGCTTCTTCATAAGCCTCGCGGGCCTTCTCCAATTCCTGCTGCTGTTGCAAGACCCAACCGAAATCATTCAACGACGCAGCCAAGTCCATCGCTACCGAATCTTCCTCCATCGCTGAATGCATTTGCCTTTGTTCATCGATTGCAGCCCGAAGCGCATCCAAACTCTCGCGCCATTTCCCTGTCTCGGCAAACGCTCGCCCCAATTCGTTCATATTGCGAGCTGCCGCCAAGCGAAGTGATCGATCATGGGGAGTCACTTGTCGAAGTTGGTCGAATAGAAGCTGAGCATTTTCGAAACACTGGATCGATTCTTCGGGGGACGCCAAGCGAGATAAGACCCTACCATGACGATAGGTCACATCAGCTTGTGGACGTCGAAAAGCCGGATTATTTCTTGTCTCTTTGATGAACTCTTCGTAGTTCTCCGTCGCTATCTTCAAGATCTCATTGCGTACCAGATCTGTGCCTGGGATGTCTTCGAGTTTTTTGTCGATCTCTGTACCTAAACGATCGACAGCATCAGCAAACTTGGAGATACGCTGAAATGCTTTGGCCTCATTGTCTTTCGCAATTTGCATCCGCCATACCATTACTCCAAGCACTTCAGCCAAGATAATACTGGTCACGACAAAGTAGGCATGATGCCGTGAGGACCACTTGGCGACTCGCATAATCCACGTAGGAGGCTTCGCTACCGTCGGCCGGCCTTCTAAGACGCGTCGCAAGTCATCAGCCAACTCGCGAGCGGTGAAGTAGCGATCTTCACGACGCTTCGCCATCGCTTTGTGAATCACCGTCTCGAGATCTCGCGGGAGATCGCGTCGCAGTTTACGCATCGGGACGGGCTCATGTTTAGCAATGCTCTGAAGAAGGTCGGGGCCGTCTTCGCCGACCACGGCTGGATAGAGCGTGATCAGCTCATAGAGGGTTGCTCCAAGCGAATAGATGTCCGTGCGATGGTCCACGAGCGCGTGTTGCCCTGCCGCTTGCTCGGGACTCATATACCGAACCGTACCAATGAGATCACCAGTCTTGGTCAGCGAGCCATCGCTTTCCATCCGCGCGAGCCCAAAGTCTGCCACAAAGATTTGGCCGCTGGAGTCGAGCAAGAGATTCGATGGCTTGATATCGCGATGCACGATTCCAACTTCATGCGCGGCCTGAATCGCTTCAGCCGCATCGATTCCAAGTTTCAAGAGCGGCGCTAGTTTGCCATCGGAAAGGATCGTCCGCTGCAACCATCGGGTACTGACGCCAGGTGGTGCCGCATAACGTAATTGCGAAACCACTTCCTCCAACGATTGTCCCTCGATGAATGGCATCGCATAAAAGTGAATTCCTTTTTCCACTCCCACAGCATAGACCGGAACAATATTGGGATGCTGCAACATCGCAGCCGCTTGAACTTCATTGCGAAAGCGCGCCACTTGATTCGCACTAAACATGGCTGCCAAAGGGAGCAACTTGAGGGCCACGCGTCTACCGAGCGATTCTTGGATGGCTTCATAAACCACGCCCATCCCACCACGACCAACCTCGCGCAGCAACTGAAAATCACCCAGATGTTTGGGCTCTCCTTCGCTTCCAAACTCGAGACGTGGCATCGATACCGCCGTGCGAGATGAAGGCTTGGGTTCAGGTTGATATAGTTGATCGATTTGCTCGATATAGCGTTGCAAAGGCTCTTTAAGAAACTCGTCGTCACCAACAAGCTCCTGCAGCGTCAGTCGTTCACCTGCTTCCAGCTTGGAAAGATATAAATCGAGCAATTGCGTCAGACGATCTCGCTGCGCTGGACTATATCCACGCATCCATTCGGGATATTCACCATCCTGCGAAAAGGAGGTTTGTGTCATTCCAACGATTCCTATCCTCTCCAAGCGGCCGACGACTCGTTGATGCTGCGATTCTTAGCTATTTGGATTTCGATGGAGACGTCGCTCGGTTCTTTGACGAAACATTGGCCTTCTTGGCAACGCGCCCTGCAGACTTTGCTACTTTTTTAGTGACCTTTTTGATACTCGATGGCGAAGGGGAAGTTACCGTCTTGGAGGTCTTCTTTGACGATTCTTTCTTCGTGACTTTGGAAGCAGCTTTCTTCGCCGCTTTCTTTTTGGAAGCAGCTTTTGTGGCGAGCGACTTTTTTGCAGTTTGTTTGACAGGCTTGGCTTTGCTTGATGATTTGGCGCTCGCAACCTTTGTGGACTTACTGCTTCCCTTCGCTGACTTCGATTGGCTCGCGCCACCTTTGCTTCGCGTTGCTAACGTTTGCTCCATGACCTCGATATAGGGGTCCACTCGGAGTTTTCGAAACGTTTGAGCAATCAGGTCTAAGGAAATGTCTTCCAGCTTTTTGAAGCGAATACAGGACTTGCCCATGTCCAATTTTTTCCCTGTCTTCTTCCACTCGGATTGAAACCATGCCAGGGCACTGGGATTCATGTAGATAGGCATCAAATACAAAGCAAAGTAGTTTTTCTGACTTGCTAGACAGGCAAAGGGCAAAGGTTGGCGTGGGTCACAATGGTATCCGGAGGGATAAACAGAATGGGGAACGTAGTATCCGATCATGCCATACTGCATCCCTTCTTCGAGCTTTGGATCCATGCTCTTCACGATCGTTTCGCGAACAGCTTGCATGACTTTCTGCGATTCGGGAGCCAGTTCCTTGAGATAGGCTTCGACCGTCGTAGCTTTGCTTTGCATGGTGCAACCTTTGCCTGAAAAGAAGTGGAGCGAACTCCGAAGACCGTTCCATGCGTCGAAACCGACGCTATCCTTCCATTGTGGCCTGCTCGCATTCGATTCTCAAATCGAACATGCCAATAAAAGGACATTCTGCAAAGATTCAGGTACGAACGACCTTCTGCGCAAGCAGCATGAAAGCCGTGAGCGATGGATTGTTACCGATCTTTCATTGGTTTCAAAAGATGTTCGCTAAGGAGTCCAAGCAAACCATCAAGCACTTTCGCGCAGTACTTTTTCAATAACGCCACACGCCAAATCGATGTGCTCGTTGGTCGTAATCCCAGGAGGTGGCAGGAATCGAATGCGGGTTGGATCGCTCCCCGCAACGAAAGACATGAGCCCGTTATCGTAGAGTCTCTGCACCATGATCTTGGCGTCGTCACCACTACCATTTCCTGGCGTGAACGCCATCATCATCCCTTCGCCAAAAGGACCGGAGATCTTGCCTGGATACTTCACACTTAGCGTTTCAAGCTTCTCCGCGAAATAGCGATGTCGCTGCATGTTCCAACCATCCTGGCCAAAGCAACCGGTTCGCTCGAGCTCATCGAGGATCACCAACCCCGTTGCGAATGCAGCAGAACTCGCCGTAAACGTCTGACTCAAAATCGGCCCTTTGGGCTTCAACTCTTCACGGAACAAAGTTGCACAAACCTGAGTGATCTTGCCGATCGTTACTAGGTCAGCGTAGTCGTCTAAGTGAAAATGCTGGAAAGCAAAGGGACGACTAAGGCGAGTGAAGGTCTGAATTTCGTCGAAGATGATCAGAATTTGATGCTCTTTGCAGAGTTGAATCAGAGGTCGGAAGTATTCTTCTGTCCCTGGATAGTATCCTCCTTCACCTGCTACAAGCTCCATCCAAAACGCCGCATACTGACCAGGATATCGAGCCAATAGCTTTCGCAATGTTCGCGTCGCATCTTCGATGCTCTCGCGAGGCTTCGAAGGATGGAACATAGGAAGATGATCGACGTTTAAGCAATTGGGGATACCCGCGCGATAAGCGGGACGATCGGTCAATTGAGCCATCGCGATCGAACGACCTGCAAAACAATTGTCGATGGCCAAGATACGATTGGCGGGGAATTTTGCATGGAAGGCGATCTTCAACGCATTCTCATTTGCCATCGCGCCACTGGTCGATATCAAACAATGGCCCAACTTCGCGCCCGACGCATTGCCGAGATGAAGTAGTCGCTCGCACATTTTGAGCGTCAGCGTATGTTGCTGTAGATTGCCTTGCATCACCGTGTCTTCTAGGGCCGCGTCAATGCATGCATCGAGCAACTTGGGGTGGCTATGGCCCAATCCATGAACACCGATCCCTCCGATGAAATCGAGCTTGATGCTTCCATCCGCCAATTGAACAAAGGGACCTCGCCCCAAACCACTCGACAAATACGGGAAATAGGTTGCTCCACCGCGAGCCGAGGCCAGTCGCCCTAGCATCTCTTGATACGATTCCACCAGGTCAGGTGCTGCCGGAGCAATCCCTTGAATATGCTGAGTGTGCTCGTCCAACACACCACGCAACAAGCGTTTGGCTTCGGCCAATCGTGGATCTGCTTTCATCTGCTCAACTTGCAGCGGCGAATTCATCTCTTTGCCTTTCCTGATGTCATCTTCAAACCAATGCGATCCACGCAAACGTTCCCCTCAAACACAAGAGAGGAGATCTCGTACCACTACGACCAGTCAATCTTGCACGCGTCGAAAATCGGACCCTCCACGCATGTGCGTTTGTAGTCCCACCCTTGTTCGTCGCGAACCTTGGCAACACAAGTGAAGCAGATTCCAATGCCACACGCCATCGGAGTTTCCAATGAAACTTGGCAAGGGACACCCCGTTCCTCGGCTATGAGAGACACGGCGTGCATCATAGGTTCGGGGCCGCAACAGGCAATGCGACAAGAATCCGTAGACCGATCCAAGACCTGCTTCAAACTTGCCGTTACTTGCTGACGAAGGCCTCGGGTACCGTCGTCCGTGCTGACCACGACTTCCATCCCAGATCTTTCGAATTGTTCGATGCAGGCCAAGTACTTAGCGGTTCGCGCACCATAACAGAGCGTCACCCGCTTGGCATAACCATGGGTTCGATCCTCACCAAATCGCTGCTTTCCTAGCGCTTCCTGGCCATAGGTTAACATGGGAGTTTCCCCCACACCCCCGGCCACCAAGATCAAATGATCCACCGGTTCATTGGAAAAGCCGTTCCCTAAAGGCCCCCACAACTCAAGCTTCTGGCCCACCTGCATGCGAGCAACGGCCGAGGTGAATTTTCCCTTGGCGACGAAGATGACGTCGATGCCTTCCCAGCTTCCGTCTGCACCTGAGTAGCGATCAAAAATCGCCAACGCCCGCCCAATCAACGGATCGACCGCACCAGCCACCCGGACCATTACAAACTGCCCGGGGATGCATTTTCTAGCTATATCGGGACTCGTCAACCTGACGCGATACGTCCCCTCCGCCACCTGTGATAATTCCACGATGGGACTGCTGTACCAAGCCAAAGCGTCCGCAAAATGCACCATTTTCTCGCATCCTCCTTCCCCCAATCCTAGCCGAACCCCATCCCTCGCAAAGCCCCCATCAACAATAGGTGGCAGGCACCTATTGTTGACATCGGGAGTGCTGGCATTCGATTCTGATTGCAGTGGGTTGCGAAAAGCCGCCATTTCAAGAATAGGTGGATGGCACCTATTGTGGGAAAGCTAGCGGAGATAGAAGGGATTGGCGAGGATCCAGATGTAGTCGGTGTCGGCGAGAGAAAGCCAGCATTCGGCGCGGTAGATTCCCGATTGCGAGACCGGCCAGTCGAGGTCTCGAGCCTGAGCCTCGTGGATGAGCTCACCGTTGCGGAAGATTTTCCAGCGGACGGGCAATGGAGAATACCCGACCATGCGGCTTCCCTCTTTCCAAGACAGTTGCGAACCCATTTCATGGCGGGTGGATCCTGTGACGATGGAAAGGTCGAATCCCCGCGTCTCCCCTAGCCAGTCGAAAGAAACGTAGGCTCTTCCTGCGTTGAGCGATTCCCACACGTCGGCCTGTGTGAGACCTCGCATCAGCAAGTGGGTTCCAACATGTCGCAAACTCTTGGCATATGGATCCAATTGCAAGCGATAAAGTACGTCCCCAGCTTTGGCTGTATCAGGAATGGGCTGCGCCGCTTCATAGATTGCTCGATCTAATTCCAACAACTTCTCCCCAAGGGGGTCTTCCACCGAGATCTTGCCAGCGTCGGTGAGCCGTAAAACTAAACCAACGTTTTGATGTGCATCGTTAGCGGAAACACCCGTATGCGGATGGATTTGGCAAAGCTGGTCATAGCGTTTCAGATAGTCGGCTGGATAGTCGAGAATGGCCGAAAGGGCTTCTTGCGGATAGGTATCAAACATCGCCTTGGCTTGGATCAACCACAATGGGTTTTTCAGAGACGAAAGAAGCCTCTTCTCAGTTTTGAAGTCGGCATGGGTGTTATAGATCTCGCACCCTGTAACACCACGAACCTCCCACTCCATTCGCTCTTCCAGATGCGATACAAACGTCAGTCCACCTCGCTCGCGAATGGCATTGGATAGATCTTGCTTTTCTAATTGCTCCTTCCCTTTAAGGCTTTGCATGGGATAGACCAAAAACCCATTCATCTCTGCCCCTGGAATCAGCAACACTCCATCGCGCAATCCCTGATGCCCATCGACAAAAAAATCATAGTGGGCTGCGGGATGCTCACTAAACATCAATACACTCGTCCCTGCCTGCTTGGCAGCAACTACAATCTCTTCGATCGTGCCACGGCTATCATGAGAGAATGCAGAATGGACATGCAGATTGGCGCGATGGTCCACATAGGTACGCAAGATCTCTTTCTCTTGTCGCATCCCTTCCATGGTTGCGATTGCATCATGCAGGCGACGAAGCCGCTCGAGTTTCAAGCGGTCGATCGCATCTTCAGCAAACCCCGATAGGCCCAAGAATGCAAACACCACTACGATCACAACGAGGGTGCGAATTCGAAACAGACTGGGACTCTTCAAGTTTGCGGTATCCGGTTTCATGGTCATACTCAACTCGTCCATTCGTTGGCGGTGGTTCGATCATCAGCACCTGCCTTTCAAACATCTTCGTAGTCTACATGTACCTTACGGCTCTATCGATCGAGTGTACTTGCTTTTGAAGCTTCGAACGCTTGAAATGGTGCCATCCTACCTCAGCAATCGGAGCGAACATGAACCTCATTGAACTGACTTGGCCTAAAATCCAACAATTGGCCCCCGATACCCCGGTCGTCATTCCCATTGCGGCCATCGAACAACATGGCCACCACCTACCCGTTTGGACCGACAGCCTTTTGCTTGGCGAAATCATTTCTCGTCTCAGCGAATCCATGGGAGACCGCCTGCTATTTGCCCCTCTCATGTGGCTTGGCAATTCAGATCATCATATGGATTTCGCGGGTACTCTCTCCGCAGCTCCACGACTTTACCTCGATTTGCTCTGCAATCTCATCGACAATTTCATCCAGCATGGCTTTCGACGCATCGTCCTCATCAATGGTCACGGCGGAAACGATATTCCGGGAAAGCAAGCCACGTTTGAGATCCGGCAGCGATATCGCAATCGGAATGATCTACTGCTACTGTTCACAACCTATTGGGGATTGGGAACCGAGCCCTGGATGAAATGCAATGATCTGCATCAACGTGAAATGGGACACGCGTGTGAATGGGAAACGTCGATGGTCCTTCGACTACAGCCGCACTTAGTTGGCGCTTATAAGGCAGCTCCCGTCGTTGAACCAGGCAACCCTTTTCGACCGGGCAATCGGGCTTGGATCACGAAAGATCGAACCGTGCCTGGACACATCGGTTGGCCCCATCTCGCCACATCCGAAAAAGGCGAAGTCTTATTCCAGTCCTTTACCGAAGACCTCCAAGCATGGCTCGAACGAGTCTTGGCGTGGGATGGGCGCTCCTGGGAAGGATGAAGCGACGAACCATAAAGGTCGTGAAACCGCGGACACAATCCGCTCCACTGCGGCTATGCAACCCCATAGCCGCAAAGTTGTTCAAGTGGAACCTACAAATGAACATCGATACAAAAAATCAAGGTGAAGCAGGAGGTGCTGCTTCAGGTTCCACCCAAAGCTGATTGTCGTCGGTGTGAT
The DNA here is from genome assembly GCA_046349875.1 of Pirellulales bacterium. Taxonomy (GTDB): domain Bacteria; phylum Planctomycetota; class Planctomycetia; order Pirellulales; family Pirellulaceae; genus JAXMBN01. The sequence goes on along the minus strand of JAXMBN010000023.1, from coordinate 65,464 downwards.
ATTTGTAAACTTGCCCTGGCGGCAATTGAGGTAATGGAATCTTGTTGGCATTGACAATTTTTTCCATAAACTCTTCATGCGACTTAGGGTATCGTCCCTCGGACGCATTAAATAGTTGAAGAGCTTGTGGAAGCTGAATTTCAAAGACAACCCGTTCACGAACGCGAAAAAGCGTGATGGCTGGTTGCGCAATAGCTCGCCCTACTCCCTGCTCATTCTCCAAACTCTTCCCTTTGATCCCCACACCAACCTCGGCAACGCGAGCCTCCGCAGGTGGGGCAACGGGTGGAGTGGGTGCCGGAGTCTGCGTAGCTTGTTGGCTCGCCATCGGCGGCCCACATCCGAGCAAACATCCTGTAAACAATCCGAAAGCTAGAGATCGCATACGTTTCATCGTTCCACTCCTCGGGTTCTGATGATCATTCGATTCGCATCCGTTGATTGGTGGACCATCAACCCTTGCAAAAATACTTTACGGTTGGATCCAGGCCAATGGTTACGGTCCTGCATTCACCAGAAACATGGAGAACACCTTTTGGCGATCCACAGGAAACTGTGAAGACGACGATCCGCCACCATCATTCGAACAAATGATGCAGTAGATAGTTCGTCATTGTATGGTACAGGTGACGCGTTGTATTCTCCCCTTCATTGATCGAATGGCTCCGATTGGGATAGGGTACTACGTCGAAGATTTTGTTGTGCTTGATCAGCTCGTTGACCAAGCGTTCGATACCTTGATAGTGACAGTTGTCGTCGCCCGTTCCATGAATCAAAAGTAGTTTGCCTTTCAATTGATGGGCATAGTGGATTGGCGAACCATCATGGTATCCCTTGGAATTCTCATCCGGCAATCCCATGTACCGTTCTTGGTAGATGGTGTCGTAGAGTTTCTGATCAGGAACGGGAGCCACGGCGATTGCAGTGTGGTATTTTTCAGGATATCGGAAGATCGCATTCAAACTCATACTGCCTCCACCGCTCCATCCCCATATGCCGACTCGATTGCGGTCCGCCATGGGATGACGTTCCAGAAAAACGTCCAATGCAGCTGCCTGTTCTTGAGACGCAAGCACTCCAATCTGCCGATGTACTGCTTTGCGCCAGCTTCTTCCTCGTGGTGACATCGTCCCGCGATTATCAATGCTGATGACGATGCAACCCTTCTGAGCCAACATGCGGTGCCACAAGCCTTGCTTACCCATCCACGAATCTTTGACTGTCTGACCATGCGGCTCTCCGTAGACATGGACCAACACAGGATGCTTCTGAAGAGAATCCGATGGCGGCGGCATCAAACACCATGCATCCAAAGCAATTTCGTCGCTGATGGGCAAACGCAAAAAGCTCGCCTTCGGAAGTGCGATGGTAGCGAGCTTCTTCCGCAGTTCGGAGTTGTCTTCCAAAACTCGAATCACTTTGTGATCCGGAAGTGATACCAATTCCCAGCGGGATGGCACGTCCAGACTCGATACCGAATGCACAGCCAATCGAACCTTGGACTCACCGTTCATTGGAGCCATTTGGTACGAGTTCCAACCAGCGTCACCTGGGGGAGTGATTCGTTGAATGTCACCACCCTTCAGACTCGCAGAATAAAGGTATTGCTGCGTTGGATTTTCTGGCGATGCTAAGAAATAAACGCGTTCATTCGCTTCATCGATCGAAAGTATCTGCAAGACATCCAGTGCACCGGCAATCACCGGTGCTTGAGTGACTTGGCCAGCAACGACCACATTTTTTGGCTTGTCACTGGAAAGAGCATACGCGTTGCGCCAGCCCGATCGCTCGCTCAGCCATAGAAACGCCTGCCCGCCTTGAATCCATCGAAATGGGTTCTCGTTTTCGAGCCAAGCGGGATCTTCTTCGACGTGCAATGTTTCGAGTTGAAGCGAATCAGGCGCCACGCGATAAACGGTATTACGATTTTGCAATCGGTTGAATTGCTGCAACAGGAGACTTGTTCCGTTTGGATTCCATTCGACCTGCGCGACGTAATGCTCGCGAGGATCGCCTGGAAGATCGATCCATCTCGTCTTCCGCTGGGCGAGATCGACAATCCCGATGCGCCCCGCAGCATTGGTCTCCCCAACCTTGGGATAAAGAATGGGAATCGGCTTGGAGTAACTGTCATCGGTGTTGTTGATCATGAAGAAGGTGCGCACACCGTGCGTATCCAGTTGCCAATAAGCAATCGATCGACTATCGGGGCTCCAACGATAGGCATCGCGTAGTGACAACTCTTCTTCATAAACCCAATCGGATGTGCCATTGATGATGGTATCGCTGCCATCGGTCGTGAGCGATTCGATCTTGAGCGATTGAAGGTCTTGCACGTAGAGGTTGTTTTTGTAGACGTAGGCAACGTGCGATGCGTCAGGCGAGAACTTGGCAAACATCATCATGGAGGGATCGATGTCTCCCCCAAGCTTGACCAAGGTCTTTTTCGATCGATCCCAAACCCAATAGTCTCCGCGAGTATTCAATCGCCATACACGTTTGGTGTTGGTGAAAAAGAGCACCTTGGATTCGTCTTCGGCGACATGGAACGAATCGATATGCTTCCAAGGGCACTCAGCCCGAACAAGCTCGTCAGCGGAAACGAAGTCGACCTTGTCACCAGTGACAGCATCGACCGTTTGAATCGCGATCGACTTCGACGCTGAATTGCGGTCCACGATCCAATACGATTTCCCATCGCGTCGCCATTGAATCGGTCCCCATCCTCGGTCCTGAAATTCAGACGATTGAAATAGTCGATCGACAGAAAGCAACTGGGAGTCGTTGGTGACTTTCGGAGCCGGCGATGCGGCTTGGGGATCTTTTTCTTGAGCTCCCGCGATGAGAGCCAAGAAGATCCAAGACAGCATCCACCATGAACGATCAAATCGACGAAACATATCTTTCCTTTGTTATGCCTAAAAGGCATGAAAGCACACGATGTATTTCTGGATTGGTCATCTCGCGTCCCGTGAAACCTATCGGGCTAGCCTCGGCGAGATCCACCGATTGCGCAAAAGACCTCGAATTAGGATTATCTGTTGACGATCCTGACGCAATGTCATAAAGCCCGCGAGGCGCGTACATTCTTGAATGGAATGCAAATCGAGGGCTGAATTAGACTGCCGCGGAGGGGATTAACGCGGTGGTGCGGGGGCGGGCTCGGGTGCGACAATAGCCGCTCCTTGAATCTCTACCGCGTTGCGAAAATTCTGTAAGTTCAAGGCAGCCGCCGGCAATGCCTGAACATTCTGATTCTGAATGATTGCCGGGCCGAAATGATTGAGCCACTCCGCTTGATCAAGCTTACCATCATTGTTTCGATCGATCAGCTTATGATCCCACTTGGCCGTGATGTTGAATGTCGCGGAAGGGTCAGGTCGCGCTTGAAACTCCTGAAGCGAGACGCCTCCATCACGATCCGAATCAAAGCTGTTGAACAACGTCTGAAAGTACGTTGCCGTTGTCTGACGCGTCGTTCGCGTTTGGGGGCGAAGCTGCCTCAGAATGTCCAAGCATGCAAGCTGTGTTGATTTCTCCGAGCTATGGGAAAGGATATCGATCAGGTCGGATCGCAATTCATAGGCGTTGGCACCTAACGATCGTATCATCTGAAGGGTCACACCGAGATCTTTTGCCTGCGACAATTGCTCGCGAAGCACTTCGACGGACGTTAAGCGATCGGCCTGCAATATGCGAACAACTTGGTTGAAAATACTGGTGTAGTGCGACTTGAGCGAGGTATCGTCTGGATGCTCCTTCACCTGCTTGGCAACACGTTCCAATAATTGGATCCCCTGGTCGAATTTCATCTTGAAATTCCAAGTCACGCAGTCTCCGACCAATAACCTCACCGCCATCATCTGCTCGTCGCGCACCTCGGAACGCAACCCTTGCATGACAATCCGATCGATCCGCTCCGAGGTGACTTTCCATTCACTCATGACGATCAACGTCGATTCAATGACCTGCGGATCGGAAGCTTGTTCCAAAAGATCGACGAGTGTCGTAGCCAACTTCTGACGATTGGCCTCTTCTGCATTGGGCTGTGGAGAAGCCTGGCCGTACAGCACATGCGGCCACAGAACCAAAAAAGCCAAAAGACTCCAAAGCATCTTCCGTTGCACGTATTGAACCATCGGCCGAACCCCATCCGAAAAGAACTTAAGCCCCGATACCCATCATTTTGGAGGAACTTGGTGACGGAATCGAGCGAAATCGGATTCGATTTTTCGGATTTTCCGTTATTGGATCGCAGTTGGATCTACACATTCATTGCAGGCATTTCTTTGCCTTGCGTTTCTTTTCGGAAAGGAACTGGTTTACCCCAACATGGCAAAACGAATCTCGAGAATCAAGAACGGAGTCGATTAGGACGCCCATTGCGGAAATGGTTCGGACAACACTTCGGCCGGCTGTTGTTGTTGCGCTTCGATTTCTTGGATCACTTCGCGCACGCGCTGGCCATCGATAATCGGTTCCAATTGCAAACGGAATCGCTTGGATTCACCGCTGGCAAGCGCCACAAGCCGTCCTTGCTTTTCCTCAAACGTTCGCGTGTTAGGAAATCCCGTCGCGGGCTCAAGCCCCGTCACATAGCCATCTTCTACCGCTGCTGTATTTTTCCACAAGGTTAAGCATGGAAGCGTTTTGGTATCGTATCGAACCGCAAAGGCATGGTCTTGGCGACTATCGGTCAACATCGCTGTCGACCAATGCTGCGTATCTGCGTAGGGCTGAGTGAAATATACTTGCTCGACATAACCTGGGGTCGGTGGCTTGTAGGTCGTCCAGGAAGCAATGTCTTTCGCTGCATGGGGATTGCGAGGTGAAACTTTTTTCGAGGCTGCAAAGAACTTGGATCCCGCTTCCAATATCGGTTGACCCACGTTGATGTGATACAACAACTGAATGGTGGTTGCATTCGCAGAAAGATTCGTGACGGTATCCGTAATGGCAATCCCAGGTTGATTCACACGGAATTGATAATGGGTCAACAGGGAGGTACTTCGAATCAGAAAACGAGTCTCCTCGACCCAACCTCGAACGTCGAGCACTCCTGCCATCGGATCAACTTCGACGGTTAAGCGATAAGCCGGTCGATTAGCGATGCGCCCGTGCAATGGATACCTGACATTTCCTCGATCATCAAACTCCGGCGCCCCATTGCTTTCCAATCCGCATCGCACGACGAGTTCGTCGAAACCTTCCAACCATCCGATGCCAGAAGCATCCTGGATCGGAACGAAATGAGGATGCACAGGCCCACGGACGGGGCTCTGCCACCCAAATTCCGTATCGTTTCGCCAACACTTCCAAATGCCCATTCCCCTTTCGGGAAGGATGGCGACGCGAACTGCACCGGTATCGACGGTCAACACATGTACCCCATCTCGCAATCCACCGCTGAGCTTTTCCCAGTGAAGTCGGAAGTGGCCATTTGCCGCAGCAATCGACTCAGGAAAGGCCTCGGGTGCGCCATGGTGGGTATCACAATCGATCAGATTCCAACGGAGGGAAGAGGTCATGACGTTGGCTCAACTGGCTAAAGATTGATGGAAAGGGCGAGTTTATCGACCGCGACCTGGAATTAGTGGAACTGAACTCAATTTTACCGCATTCACCTTAGCGGTGGAGGTACTGGCTTGTAAGCGGTCCGCGGCCGGAATACAACTGGCATTCTCAAGCGTATTGTGTTTTCTTCCCGCCTCTCCATGGAATGCTTCAGGATATATCGATGACCGCTGTTCGCTTAGACGAAGGAATGATTCAGAAGGATAGTGTTTCCCAAGTTCTTCAGTTAGCGCTCGAAGCCGGCGAAGGCTTATTGCGTCTAACACCGACTTGGGTTCCCCGCAGCTTTCTTCATCCGGGCCGCCGCATCAAATTGTATCCCGGTGACCTCTATGCGTTCGGCGCCAATCGAGGTGGCATCGATGAACGCTGGTTCGCAAGCACCACGGAAGCCGCGAACGAAGGTCGTGTGTGGCACGAAGGCTTGAGCTTCTGTCTCTTCGAAGGCAAAAAATTCTTGCTCAAAGATGCTGTAGCAGAAGCGGGTAATCGACTGATCGGTGCTTCGATCTTCGGCAAATACAATCGTTGGCCCGTCTATTCGAAGTTCTTCGATAACATGGGGCCGATTCCTCACCATATGCACCAATCGCAAGAAGATGCGGCGTTGGTAGGTCAGGAAGGCAAGCCCGAGAGCTACTATTTCCCACCGCAATACAACAACGTCGACAATAACTTCTGCTACACCTTCATGGGTTTGGAGCCAGGCACAACCAAAGATGACCTGCGTCGTTGCTTGCAGAACTGGAACAAGGGTGACAATGGAATCCTCGACCTATCGCGAGCTTACAGACTCAAGCGAGGCACGGGTTGGTTGATTCCGCCGGGAGTGCTTCATGCTCCAGGTTCGCTGTGCACCTACGAACCACAGTGGGGAAGCGACGTTTTCGGTATGTTCCAATCGATCGTCGAAGGACGTTACGTTCCCTGGTCGTTGCTTGTGAAGGATATGCCTCCCGAAAAGCATCAGGATCTTGACTTCATTATTGGCCAATTGGATTGGGAAAAGAACGTCGATACGCACTTCAAGGATAGCAATTATCTGGAACCCATCGTCGATACCGAACGTAGTGGCGATGGCTATACCGACAAGTGGATCGTCTATGGATCGATCGACAAGAAGCAGCTGTTCTCGGCCAAAGAGTTGACCGTTGAACCTGGCAAGCGATGCATATTGCGCGATCCGGGAGCCAGTGGATGGATCACGGTACAAGGCAAGGGGCAGATGGGTAAGCTCGCCCTTCAAACGCCCGCCATGATTCGCTTTGGAGAAAACACGGAAGACGAAGTATTCATTTCGCATGAAGCGGCGACCCGTGGGGTCGAGATCGTCAATACAGGTGCTGAACCGTTGGTCGGTCTTCGGTACTTTGGTCCCGATGTTCACCCCAATCTTCCGGCCAACGGTGCTTGGAAGAAATAGTCGCCATCGATAATCGACTTGAGCATCGCGTCGCGATCGATGCGATGCTCGCTCCAGCCTTGCGGTGACCCATGCTCGCCACTTGCAGCATCTTGATCGCGCGAGCCTACCTCCCCCAAAACTCAAAACGCTTTTCATCCTTCCTCGGAGTTTAAGTCCCATGACTCATACGTATCCCAAACTTCACAATGCGATGTGGCCTGGACTGGTTGGCAAGGGCGATGGTCCCGATCAAGAGCCACCGATCAGTTTGGAGCGGATGCTGGAATTGACGGCATCTGCTTCCGTCGATGGCAAGAAATTCGATGGGATCGACTATTTTCTTTTTCACCCGCATACCAATCCCGATGCGACCGACGATGAACTTCGCAAGATCGCCGATCTCATCGCTAGCAAGGGATTCTCGGTCGGATCGCTGGTCGCGCCCGTTTGGCCCGGTACCGTCGGCGATTCCGCTATGGGCGATAGTGCAGCTCGCGAGAAGTTTCTCTCCGCAGTTCGAGTCGCTTGCCGCATTGCCAAGGTGTTCAATGAACATGGCGTCCGCAAGTACGGTGTGATTCGAATCGATTCGGCCGAGTTCGGAGTTGAAAAGTGGCGGGCGGACGCGAAGGCCAATACACAAAAGATTGCTGAAACCTTCAAGGAAGCAGCCAAGATTGCAGCCAGTTATGGCGAGCGACTCGCTGCCGAAGGCGAAATCTGCTGGGCAGGAATGCACAGCTGGAAAGATATGCTCGACCTACTCGAGGCAGTTGGCATGCCCGAGACTCTCGGCTTTCAAGCAGACTTGGCGCACACCTATCTCTACTTGCTTGGATACAACGCCCCAGAATGCGCGTTGATTCAGTCTGGTTATAGCCAGGATGAATTCTATGCAGCGTATGAAAAGATGACTGATAAACTGCGTCCGTGGACGATCGACTTCCACGTCGCGCAAAACGATGGCCACGTGCATGGCGCGGGATCGCACGACAAGACAGGCAAGCACTGTCCAGCCGATGACCCCAACGGCAAACTCGATATCGTTCGCTGCGCTGGATATTGGCTCAAGGATGCAACCAAACGAGGCATTCAACATATCTGCTGGGATGGTTGCATGTTCCCCAATGCAACTCTGGAAAAGACATCCACTTGGAACACCATTTTGGATGTGATGCTCAAGGTTCGTGAGGCCCATGGGTGGTCCTGATCGCATCGCGATGTGACGAGCATCGCTACGTCCTTATCCAATACTGACTTTCGATTCGACATATAGGAAAACAAGATGGCTGCAAAGAAACCTCTCCGCATTGGAATGATTGGCTATGGGTTCATGGGCCGAGCTCACTCCAATGGATATACCAAGGTCAATCATTTCTTCGACCTCCAATACCAACCTGTATTGCAAGCCGTGTGTGCTCGCAATGCCGAAAAAGCTCAAGCGTTCGCGGATCAATGGGGCTACGCGTCCATCGAGACCGACTGGAAGAAACTTGTCGAGCGATCGGATATCGACGCCATCGATATCTGCACTCCGAACAACCTTCACAAAGAAATTGCTTTGGCAGCCGCCAAGAATGGCAAGATGATTCTTTGCGAGAAGCCTCTGTCGATGAACACGGCCGAAGGCGAAGAAATGGTTGCGGCAGTCGAAAAGGCGGGCGTGGCTAACACCGTTTGGTACAACTACCGACGCGTACCTGCCGTATCGCTGGCGAAGCAATTGATCGAGGAAGGGAAACTCGGCCGCATCTTCCATTATCGCGCCATGTTCCTTCAAGACTGGACCATCTCTGAAGAAGTACCTCAAGGTGGAACAGCTACATGGCGTTTGGATGCAGAAGCGGCAGGTAGCGGTGTGACGGGTGACTTGCTTGCCCACTGTATCGACACCGCCATTTGGCTCAACGGTAGCATCGGTTCGGTGTCCGCGATGACCGAGACCTTCGTCAAGGAACGCATGCACGCATTGACCGGCAAGAAGGAAGCGGTTCACATCGATGATGCGGCTGCCTTCTTGGCTCGCTTCAAGAATGGTTCGCTCGCGACCTTCGAATCGACCCGATACGCTCGCGGTCATAAGGCTCTCTATACCCTCGAGATCAACGGCGAGAATGCATCGATCAAATGGGATCTCCATGATCTCCATCGCTTAAGCTACTTCGATCATCGCGATGAAGGCAAAGTTCGCGGATGGAGAAGCATCCACGTTTCCGATGGCGATCAACCCTATATGAAGAACTGGTGGGTTCCAGGTCTTCAGATTGGATACGAACACAGCTTCGTTCACCAAGTCGCGGACTTCTTGAAGAGCCTCGAGACCGGCAAGCCTTGCAGCCCAACCTTCCGCGAAGCTCTCGAAACGCAAAAGGTTTGCGATGCTGTACTCTCAAGCGCCAAGTCGGGCAGCTGGGTGAACGTTTAAGGCATTGATGTCCCATCGATGCTCTCGAATCGCTGTTCCCTTTGGAATGTCGAACCAAGAACGCCATCTTCCTGAGTTGTCAGAAGATGGCGTTGACGTTTGTACGGGGCACGCTTACATCCTTTGATCCATTCGGATTCATGATAAGACAAGAACCATTCCATCGTGAATGTTGTTTGTTTCGTTTCCAAATGAAATGATTGACATTGAGGAAAGGACTCTATCAAGATGGCCAGCCTGATCGTTATTCCGGCCCGATTGGCTTCGACGCGACTGCCTGAAAAGCTTCTCCTCAAAGAGACAGGTAAGTCGGTACTTCAACACACTTATGAAGCAGCTTCGAAAGCCGTCTCGCCGAGCGGAATCGTCGTCGCCGTCGATCATGAGCGTCTGCTTCATGAGGTCCAATCGTTTGGAGGTCAGGCCATGATGACCGATCCCCTAGCTGCAAGCGGTACCGACCGAGTGGCGGAGATTGCGCGTGCTCGCCATGACATCGATATCTTTATCAATGTGCAAGGGGATGAGCCGGAGATGGAAGGTGCGGCGATCGACTTAGTCGGCAAGTTGCTTGAAGATCATCCGGAAGCGGATGTTGCTACCCTTGCCACCCCCATTCGAAGTCTCCAAGACCTACAAGACCCAGCTTGCGTGAAAGTGGTTTGCGATTTTCATCAACGAGCACTCTATTTTTCGCGTAGTGTCATCCCCATGGATCGCGCGGGGCAGATCGATTGGCAAAACCCAAACTCCGAACGGAGCCTGCGACAAAGTTACCTTCAGCACTTAGGAATCTACGCCTACCGACGTCAATTTCTACTGAACCTGCGATCGCTCCCCGAAAGCCCACTAGAACAACTGGAAAAGCTCGAGCAACTCCGTTTTCTACAAGCTGGCAAAACCATTTTGGTGGGTCAAGTGGAATCGAAAACTCGCGGCATCGATACCGAAGCCGACTATCGAGCGTTTGTCAGTCGTCAGGTTGGCTGATAAGATGGCGGCGACATCGCGGATGGATCTCAGCCCCCCCTTCTTGGCCGGGCACTTCGCGATTTGCAGGAAGACCGCAGGAATGACCAAGCACATATTCGTAACGGGTGGCGTCGTAAGTTCCATTGGGAAAGGGCTTACGAGTGCCTCGATCGGCATGCTTCTCGAAGGACGTGGACTTCGTGTCCGCATGCAGAAACTCGATCCCTACATCAACGTCGACCCTGGGACGATGAGCCCCTACCAGCACGGCGAAGTATATGTGCTCGATGATGGTAGCGAAACCGATCTCGACTTGGGCCACTACGAACGATTCACAAGCGGTCCGCTCACTCGTGATTCCAATTATACGACTGGTCAAATCTATCTTTCCGTCATCGAAAAGGAACGCAATGGTCAGTTCCTTGGCAAGACGGTTCAGGTCATTCCCCACATCACCAATGAGATCAAGAGCGTCATCAGCAAGATGTCGGATGGTGGCACCGATGTGGTGATTACGGAAATCGGTGGCACGGTAGGCGATATTGAAAGTCTTCCCTTCCTGGAAGCCATTCGCCAGTTCCCACAAGAAGTCGGCAAGGAGAACTGCCTCTTTATCCATTTGACGTTGGTGCCTTATCTTAAGGCAGCTGCCGAACTCAAAACCAAGCCAACCCAACACTCGGTCGGTCTCTTGCGTCAGATCGGGATTCAACCAGACATTTTGATTTGCCGTTGCGAGCAACATATCTCGCAAGAAGAACGCGAGAAAATCGCTCTCTTCTGCAACGTACCCTTGGAAGCTGTGATCGAAGAACGCGACAAAGACTTTTCGATCTACGAAGTGCCTCTCAGTTTGCGCGATAGCAAGCTTGATGAAATCATCGTGAAGCGACTCAACCTTCCAACGCAACCATTGCAATTGGATGCTTGGCAAAAGTTGATGCATAGCTTGCGCAATCCCGAGCATGAAATTAGCATCGCAGTCGTCGGAAAATATGCCGAGCACAAAGATGCGTATAAGTCGATCTACGAGTCACTCGATCACGCAGGCATCCACAACAAATCGCAGATCCGCATCGGCCGCATCCTGAGTGGCGATATCGAAGAAGAAGGTCCTGAAAAATTATTGGCCGGATACGATGGGATCTTGATCCCAGGTGGTTTCGGTGAACGCGGTATCGAAGGGAAGGTTCAAGCCATTCGTTATGCCCGTGAGCGGGAGATCCCGTTCTTTGGAATTTGCTTGGGCATGCAATGCGCTGTCATCGAATATGGTCGCAACGTTGTTGGTCTCAACAATGCGCATTCCACCGAGTTCGACAAGGACACACCTCATCCCGTGATCTGCTTGCTCGATGAACAACGCGAGGTCACCAATCTCGGCGGTACCATGCGATTGGGTTCGCACCCCGCCAACCTATTGTCTGGGTCGCTTGCGGCGAACGCCTACAGTTCCGAGTCGGTTGCAGAACGTCATCGCCATCGCTACGAATTTAACAATCAGTATCGCCAGCAATACGAAGCTCATGGCTTCTGTTTCTCGGGGACTAGTCCCGATCACCAGTTGGTCGAAATCATAGAGTTGCCAAGTCATCCGTGGTTTTTGGCCGTTCAATTCCACCCGGAATTCAAGAGCAAGCCCACCAAGGCTCATCCGCTTTTTGCTTCCTTCGTCGCCGCAGCGATCCAACGCCGCCAGCGTCGCAAGCAGCGAGCGGTGTCTCCAGAAGGTGCCATCACCAATGGCTAGCCAACGCTAGCACTAAACCACCCATTTGAGGCAAATGACTCGCGCTGCGGTAGCACCGAGTTCCTCCTATAATGTCGGGCTCGCTGTTCCGTTGGTTGGGATAGCGAGCCCTTTCTGCAAGATTGGATCGCTTTCTTCGAATGGAAGTGAAGCCGTTCCTTGCGCAATGGAACCAACGAGCCCGAGGCTTTGAGTACCAAGACGTCATGACAACGCAACAAGATGGAAACGTGAAACCCAACAAGGCTCCCGTTTTTCGGGAGACGGTAGAGAGTTTTGGGGTAGCGCTCATCCTGGCCTTTTTGTTTCGGGCGTTTGTAGCCGAAGCGTTTGTGATCCCAACTGGATCGATGGCTCCAACATTAATGGGAGCCCACAAAGATGTGACTTGTCCTGAATGTGGATTTGCATACCAATGCGGGGCTAGCCAAGAATTCAACAGCCGAACGGGTCAGCTTAGCGACACCGTCATCGTGGGAACGACCTGCCCACTCTGTCGTTATCAGACCCCATTAGACCTCAAAGGGAATGGCAATCACGTCACGTTTTCTGGTGACCGCATCTTGGTGAGCAAGTTTGCCTATCTGTTTCGCGAACCCAAGCGTTGGGAAGTGATCGTTTTCAAGTATCCATTGGAAGCTCATCAGAATTACATCAAACGCTTGGTGGGACAGCCCAATGAAAAGCTCGTCATTCGTCATGGTGATGTCTACACGCAACCGCTCGACGGCTCGAAACCACTCGAGATAGCGCGGAAGCCACCGAACATCATCAATGCGGTCAGTCAACCGGTCTATGATTCCAACTATCTTGCGAAGAAGCTAATCGAAGCAGGTTTACCGAGCCCTTTTCAACCATGGGCCAGCGAAGGCGCGTCGACATGGAAGGTCGACTATTCTCCTCAGACTTGGTCGGCAAGCTGTGATGCATCCAACAGCAGTGAACCGCAATGGATTCGCTACTATCACCAAGTCATCGATCCGCAAAACTGGAGTATCGTCAAGCAAAGCGGTAAATTTCCAGCTTCCATCTCGTCGCACGAGGGCCGGCTTATCTCGGACTTCACCCACTACAATGCTGCGATCTCGAGAATGGCGGGAAGTGTCTACGTTCATGAAGAACTTCCCAATCGAACGTATCGTCGAACGAAGAAGTTTACCAAAGGGTATGCGAGTGGCGATCCTTCGGTATTCAATGGAGCTACAGCAGAAAACACAAACTTTGCCAATGATGGAGTGCACTGGGTTGGCGATCTAGCCTGCGAATACGAAGTGGAGGTCCAATCGAAACAAGGCACGCTCGTACTCGATCTCGTGGAGTATGGCATTCATCATCGGGTCGACATCGATGTGGCCACTGGAAAAGCCAAGATTCAACTTCTTCAGAACGGTAAGGCGTGCGATGCCATCGAGGATGGGAAAGGTGGATTTGTTGCAGAAGCGACATGCTCTACCAATCTTCGTGGGCCCGGCAAATATCGCCTCAAACTAGCCAACTTCGATGAACAGTTAACGCTCTGGGTAGGTGGCAAGCCACAAGTAATTCAGCCATCGGGATCAATCGCCATGGATCGCGTGGTGAAGGTTTATGAGCGTTATCCGCGATGGACTCCAACCGATCCTTTGGATGCTGCCCCTGCTGGACTTGGAATCAGCAATGGCAAAGTAGCGGTCCAGCGAGCAAAGGTGTGGCGAGATCTCTACTATATCTCGAGCGCCTATGGCAGATATCGCGACTATGAAGAAAAGCGGAATGTCATTTCATCGAGTTCGGATGCGTTCGAACAATATACGACCGACAAAGATCGGCAAGAGTATCTTCAGAAGCACTTTGCAGGACTGCATTCGAATCCGGACAAATTGGCATTAGCGCGTGACACGCTGTTTTCGAATCCGTCCTTGTGGAAAGAGGATTCTCTTTTTGCAGCGAGGCGAACGACGGAATATCAATTGAACAAGGATCAGTATTTCCCCATGGGAGACAACTCACCGCAAAGCTACGATGCGCGGGGGTGGGATATCAAGTATGTTCCTGAGCCCTTGATGATCGGACGCGCGATCTCGGTGTTTTGGCCCCATTACTGGAATCGTCCAATTCCCTTTACACCCAACGTTCGCCGCATGGGTTTGATACGGTAATTGGAAAGCCTCAACTGCAGGAGTTGCACATGGATGTGCTTCATGTCGTCGATCTCGAAAAGACTTACGGACGCCGCAAGGTGGTTGATGGCGTGAGTTTTCGCGTTGGCGAAGCTGAGATCGTGGGACTGCTTGGACCGAATGGGCGCCGGCAAGTCCACGAGTTTTCGTATGACCTGCGGACTCGTCATTCCCGATCGCGGCAGAATCCTACTCAGCGGAACCGACGTCACCGATTGGCCCATGTTTCGCCGCGCTCGCGATGGTGGCATGGGTTATTTGGCCCAGGAATCGAGCGTCTTTCGGAGATTGACGGTAGAACAAAACATTACGAGCATGCTCGAGTTGCTGGGTGTGGGTCGCAAGGACCGCAGCCGACGCTGCGAGGAACTTCTCGAACAATTCAATATCAAACATATTCGTCGCTCGCGCGCTGCCAAATTATCGGGGGGTGAGCGACGGCGTTTAGAAATTGCCAGGTGCCTTGTATCGAACCCTCGCATCATTATGCTCGATGAACCCTTTGCAGGGATCGATCCCGTCACCGTGCAAGGAATCCAAGAAACCATTACCCAACTCCGCGAAACCGGAATCTCCATTTTGATTACCGACCACGCAGCTCGCGAGATCCTATCCTTTGTCGATCGCTGTTATGTAATCAACAAAGGAAAAGTACTTTGCGAAGGAGCTCCAGATGTCGTAAAACAACATCCCGAAGTCCGGCGCGAATACCTTGGGAACATCGATGATGTTGAAACGCGAGAGTCCATCCCATCTCCTCACTGGAATCCAACCCTTCGCGAATTGAATGCTGCATCCGGAAGCGCACGCTCTTCGGTGCGGCGGCGCAATGACGTATAGAGTTCATCATGCCACGTACCCAACGGAATAGCCGCAAGCAAGTCGATACACATCGACCGTCGCGAGGGCTCCGTTGTATTGCCTTGGAACGACTCGAAGAACGCTACGCTTTTTCGGTAGAGGGTTCCACGTTTGCTATCGACCAAACACTGGATACCACGGGACTTTTAGGAACCGTTTCGGCCAACGCGCAGTGGGGCGATGGAACGCAATCAGCCCTGACCGTTTCCAACCAAACACCGGTCGGATCTTTGAGAGCTCGCATCGACTACTCGCTCGACACTCGCGGTTTCTTCAACATTCCAGAACGACGCCAACTCTTGCAGGCCGCTGCCGACAGTTTGGTCTCGAAGTTCTCTGATTCTTTGAGCGCTATCCAACCTTCGGGTACCAATACTTGGAAAGCACGCATTCGCAATCCCGTAACTGCAGCCACAACAGAGTTTACGAATCTCACCATCGCAGCCAACGAGATCCTGATTTTTGCCGGTAGCCGCGACCTACCGGGCAATCAATTGGGAGAAGGAGGCGCGGGTGGAATCAGCTCCAGTGGCTCGCAGGATTGGGTCAATCTTGTGAAGAGCCGTGGGCAAGCCGGCGCATTGGCTGCCACGCCGACTGACTTCGGCCCGTGGGGAGGTTACATCGCATTTGATGATTTGGCCACATGGCATTTTGGAACCGATACCACGGGTCTGGATGCAGGCGAAAGCGATTTTTATTCTGTCGCGATTCATGAGTTGACCCATTCATTAGGATTTGGAACCGCACCAAGTTGGAGTCGCTTCGTTCAGGGAAGTACATTTATTGGTCCCAAATCGATGGCTGCTTATGATGCAGGTGGTGCCGTGCCACTCACATCCGAACTATCGCATTGGCAGAACGGATTGACCGACGGCGGCCAAGAGACATTGATGGATCCCTCCATCGCGACAGGTAGCCGCAAACTATTGACGGGCCTGGACCTGGCAGGCCTTGGTGACGTCGGTTGGCAGATCATCGCGCCATCGGTTCGCGTGACTGGCAATCATGTCTATGGCGACAATGGAACGTTTCCCGTTCGAATCGATCTTCGAGGAAGCCAAATTGGCTTGGTATCGCACGCTTTATCCGAGACGGTGACCAACGCGGCTCCCACCTTAGAAACACGTTCCAATGTTCGCATCTCCTTGGGCACACCATTGTCTGTGATCGATCTAGGTCGGTTTACCGATCCTGGATTTGATTTACCGAATGCGACACCTGCGCGTACGGAACGGTTTACCTTTAGCATTGCTTGGGGTGATGGAACAGCCAATTCGACAGGGAACGCCACGATCGACCAAATGGGCTCGCCTGGCAACCTCACCCGTGGTTCCTTCGACGGCACACATACCTATGCTGCGATTGGCACGTACACGGTTCGCTTTACCGTCACAGATGATGACGGAGGAACTGCGTCGCAATCGTTTATTGTCGAAGTGACCGCCCCACCATCGCTTACCTTGGTGCTCGACAAGTCCGTGATTGCTGAGAATGCGGGGACAAACGCCGCCACGCTTCGTGTACAACGGACTGGATTTGATACCACGCTTCCAATGATAGTGACACTTGTCTCCAGCGACACTTCAGAAGTTCGCTTGCCACCATCGGTGACCATTCTTGCGGGAGGAACCGAAGCTATCGTCGGCATCGAAGCCATCGATGACGCGTTGCTTGACGGTACGATCGTGGTATCGTTGAGTGCGTCCAGTGGAAGTACTTCGGCAACCCCTGTAAGCATTCAAGTGGCCGATTTTGAAACGTTTCAAATGGTTTTGGGGACCGCAAGTATCGCGGAAAACGCCGGGGCACGTGCCACACGGCTCACCGTTACTCGCTCCAATACGGACATTGCAGCTCCGTTAACCATTCAATTAGCGAGCAGTGATACGTCGGAAGTAACTCTTCCTAGCTCGGTGACGATTCCATCAGGAGCTGCTTCCACCACGATCGATGTTGCAGCGATCGACGATACGCTAATCGATGGGTCGCAATCGGTTCAGCTTTCCGCATCGGCCAGCGGTTATGTGGCCGCTTCCGTTGGGATCGTGGTTACGGACCATGAACTGATCAACGTGACGTTGGACCGAACGCAACTCAGCGAGTCTTCTGCCAACCGTAGTGCTCAAGCGCAAGTGACCATTCCCGGTGTTGCACCAGCGGGAGGGATTCAATTTGCGATCCAATCGACGCCAAGCAATCAATTGATCGTTCCAGCCACGATTACCATCCCCGCAGGGTCACGCTCTGCTTCCTTCGAGGTTCAAGCTAAAAACGATTTTTTGGTCGAGGGAAATCATACGGCGCAACTTTCTCTCTCGGCCAATGGCCTCATACCCGCGGCTGTCGACATTGCCATCATCGACGATGATCTGCCTCTTTGGCAAAACCCAAGCCAGCGATTTGACGTGAACGATGATGGAGCCATATCGCCCTTAGATGCTCTATTGATTATCAATAGTTTGAATCTTCTTGGTGCCAGAGAACTCATTCCAGGAATCGAAGCTCCAAGACCTTTCATCGATCCGACAGGAGACGGTGCTATCCAGCCTGTCGATGCGCTCGTCATCATCAACTTCCTCAATCTTCGCGGAAGTTAATCGCCTCTGTGCCTGAGCTCGACCTATTTGCTACTGAGCAGCCTGTTTGAGCTCCGCGAAACGAGCACGCATTTCTTTGAGCTGGCTCACCAGAGATGGATCCTCGATACGATCATTTTCCTCCATCGGATCGGATGCGAGATGAAAGAGCTGCTCCACTTTGAAGTCAGGCCAATAGATATACTTCCAATCCTTTCGCACCAAGGCTTCTGAAGACGGTATAAACTCGACATTGCGAATGGTGGCATGTTCATAAAAATATTCATTGCGCCATGGTACATTGTTCTCTAGATACAAAGCTGCCATGCTTTTTCCCTGCATGGATTTGGGAGGTTCGATGTTGGCCGCATTGAGGATGGTGGGTGCGAGATCGGCATTGAGTGTCATCGCATCCGAAGTGGTTCCGATTCGATCACTTTTCATCCTTGGATCATGGATGATGAGCGGGACGCGAATGCTCTCTTGATAGGGATACCATTTGTCTGCCAAACCATGTTCGGCATGGAAGTATCCATTATCCGTGGTGAATATCACCAGTGTTTTATCGTAAAGTCCACGATGTTTTAGATCTTCAAGAATGCGACCGCACGCCGTATCGACCTCCGTCGCAAGGCGATAGTAGTTCTTCATGTATTCTTGGTAACGTTCTTCGGTATCAAACCGCCAACGCCAACGGTTGCGTCCTTCATTCTTGTCATTGGCGATGAAAGGAGGCAACCGCTTGAAGTGTTCTTCCGTAGCTGTACGTGGCACCGGGATCGCAGCATCTTGATACAACGTCATGCTCTCGGGCTGCGGCAAGTACTGTTTGGGATTGGAGTCTTCCGCATGCGTCGCAAAAAATGCAACCGTCAAACAAAAGGGACGATCATTCGGACGCTTCGCCAAGAACTCTAATGCATCGGCTTCATTCTTCTTAGTGACATGCTCCCGCGATCCGTCTGCCGCTTTGATCCAATGGGTACCTGAATACGAGCGACCGAAATCGAAGTTCTCTGCAGGAAACTTTCCGTTGTGCCACTTGCCAACATGCCCGACATAGTACCCCTGTGATCGAAGCAATCCGGGATAGGTCTCGCTCCATGGAGTCTTGAATGCTTCAAAAGCGCGATTGCCGTGCCGCGACATCCATTGACCTGTAAAGAGCGTCGCGCGGCTAACACCACAAATCGATGTTGTCACGTAATTATGCGTGAACCGAACTCCATTCTGTGCAAGGGCATCGAGATTCGGCGTCTTCAGTACGGCGTTTCCAGCACAACCCAATGAATCGTGACGCCAGTCGTCCGCGTACAGTACCAATACGTTGAGACGTTCCTGCGATTCACTCGCCGAAGTTCGCGTCATCATTGCCAACAAGCAAACGAACATCAAACTCCAGCGAGCAGCCATCGGGAGACTCCAAGAAGCGATCGAAGTATCGGGAATTCAACAAAGCAAATGAGCACTGAGCACTAACTTATCTTGATCTCATAGCCTTTGCGTTGTTCGCGCTTCAACCATCCATTCGCTGCATCATCCCCAACGATTTGTTCCGCTTTTGGATCCCACTGCAACTTTCGGCCCAAGCGGATCGCGATATTGGCCAGATGGCAAGTGGTCATCGCGCGATGGTGCGTGTTCACATCGGAAATCGGTTGCTCGCGAGACTGTAGGCAATCGAAGAAGTTCGCCATATGGTCGCCGGGAGTCTTACCTTTGTAGAGCTTCTTGATCGCATCCTCTGGCAGTGGCTTCTCGAGCATCTCATCGACTGCAGAACCTCGCAGTGCGCCGCGACTCACAAAGAGCTCGCCTCGATCTCCCTGAATGAGAATGCCGTTCTCTCCATCGCTGAGAATATGTAGCTCGACTCCATTGGGATACATGCATTTCACATCAAAACTCGTTGCCGTGTTGTACATGTCCGAGCGAACGGGATATCCATTCTTGTATTCCATCGGATGTTTCGCAAAAACACCTTCGACGCTCGTCGGGCCACTTTGATCCATTCCGATTGCCCACGTCGCGATATCCACATGGTGAGCACCCCAGTCGGTCATTTTGCCGCCTGAGTATTCGTACCACCAACGAAACTCGTAATGAACGCGACTATGCGGATACTTCCCTTTGGCGGGAGCCATAACGTAGTCGGTCATCGGGGCTTGGCCTAGCCACATATCCCAATTCAATTCCGAAGGAACAGGAGCCTTAGCAAGCTCAGGGCTCGATGGAGCTCCACCGATCCGGCATTCTACTTTTTGAATTTTGCCGAGCCTTCCAGCCTGACATAGAGCCACCGCTGTCAAGAACTGCTGCTTGAACTTCCCTCTCTCGGCACTCATCTCGCTGCGTTGTTGAGTTCCAACTTGGAAAACCCGCCCCGTTCGCTTGTGAACCTCGATGATCTGCTTCCCCTCATCGATCGTCAGCGTCAAAGGTTTCTCACAATAGACATCCTTACCAGCCAACATCGCTTCGATGGCGATCTTGGAATGCCAGTGGTCGGGCGTAACAATCGTGACCACTTCGATGTCCTTGCGATCCAGCAAGCGGCGATAGTCCTCATAGGTATCCACCTTGCGCTCTCGCCCAGCCTTGCTCTGTATCCCTTCGACTTTTTCCTTCCCTTGCCGAACGTGCGAGGCATCGACATCGCACACGGCTACGCAGTCCCCAAACTTCAGCGCTTGTGGCCCAACTGCCATCCAGCGATCACCGGTTCCGATACAGCCTATCAGCGGGCGATCGTTTGCGGATCGATTCATCGCTAATGCTGGCTTTGTCAGTATGTAAGGAACTGTTGCAGCCCCTGCCGCAATTGCTGTGTTCTGTAGGAAAGACCGCCGCGAGGAAGCATGGCCACGCTGATTCATGATAGACACCCAATAGGGAAGAGGATGAAGAGGAAGGATTTTGCTTAGTGTATCCCACCCCATTCCCACATTCCACCATATCAACAATAGGTGGCTGCCACCTATTGGATGCCAGCCAGTTTCAACAATAGGTGGCTGGCACCTATTGAGTATTGAGGAGAACGAATGCATTAGAATCACTCATAGAGAAGACCTGGAAAGCCTGGCAAACTTTTCCGATTTTTCAAAATTTGCGTTTTATTCCAAATGTGCGGGGGCCATCGTGCCGATAGAGAAGAAGGATGGCTGAAAGATTGGAGTTTCAGCCGGCTAGAAATTCACCTCCCGGAATCGCTAGCCAACCTTGCCCCCGATCATGGAATGGATTTGCCGTGAATCGCCAAAAGAAACTGGTCGCCCTCGCCGCCTCATTGTTGTTTGCACCGGTAACCTGGCTAGATATGCCAGCGGTGGCTGCGGATGGACCAACCAAAAATGCTAGCAAGCCAACAACGGTTCGACCGTCGAGCACTCCATCAAGCTCGGCCAAGCGAACGGCAAATCGAGCTGACACGCTGCCTCGACCAACTCGCAAGTCGAACAATGCTGTCACTCCTGCGTCGCATCTCATGCAAGAAGAAGTGTCTCCGCAGGAAGTCGTTCAGGAAGGCGAAATCGTCTATGAAGATGGCCATGGCGTGGGACTGCATGGCGGTTGCGATGGGTCGTGCGGTGGAAGCTGCTCTAGCTGCGAAGGGGGCATGTCCGCCTGCGATCTTGGATGCTGTGACACCTGCCTTCAACCTAACCGTCTTTGCATCTGCCTGCCAGCTCACGGTTGGGCTCATATGGAATACCTCATGGGCTGGACTTCGCCCATGTACGTTCCACCGATGGTCGTCACTGGCACCAACACCAACAGTATCTTTGTTGGCGACTCCAATACGCGAGTATTGTTGGGTGAAGGATACACGACTGGCCGCGATACCATGTTGTCCGACCAACGGGCTGGCGGACGATTGCGATTCGGATGGAGCCTGGGCAATTTCCCGGGATGGGGTCTGGATGCAGAATATCTGAGCCTCGGAAATGCTACCGAAACGTTCCGTCAAGTGGGCACCTCAACGAGCCCCATCGCCGTACCGTTCATCGAAATGAATCCGAACCTGCTACAACTCCTCTATACGAATTCGCCGAATGGCACCAACGAATCATCCAAGATTACGGACATCATCAACGTACGAGCTCAAAGCCGGATGGATGGTGGTGCGTTCCACTTCCGCAAGATCTTTTGCTGCAACACAGGATGCGGCCCAACGCTCTTCTGTCGCGGTACGGTTCCAACTCAATCCAAATGGGAAGGATTCGTCGGCTATCGCTTCTTGCAGTTGAAGGAATCGATTGAAACAACCTATAGCGGAACGCAACCCGTCACATCGGCTGCATCCGATTACTTCGGAACGATGAACCAATTCAATGGTGCAGACTTCGGGGTGCAATGGCAAGGACGTCGAGGATTTTGGTCTTCCGACTTGATGATGCGGATGGCCATCGGAAACAACCATCAACAGGTTGACATTCGAGGTTCTTCAAGGCTCTCCAGTGGCACTCAGACGATCTTCCAATCCAGCACGACTGGTTTGCTAGCAGCTGAATCCAACGTTGGACTTCGTGAACGAGATACCTTTGCAGTCATTCCCGAATTGGGGGCAACCCTCGGGTATCAACTCACCCAGCGAATCAAGCTAACGGCAGGGTACACCTTCATCTACTGGAGTCGAGTCGTTCGTCCAGGCGAACAAATCGATCGCGAGATCAATTCGCTGAATAATGGGTTCCTCACTAATGGGAATCCTCAGAATCCTCGGATTAACCCGATTAAGCCACAGTTTGAGTACAAAGAATCCGATTACTGGGTACAAGGTCTCTCTCTGGGTGGCGAATATCGCTGGTAATCCCGCGAAGACGTATCGACTTTCATCGAAGGCGATAGCGTTACTCCGAGAAGACTCGGAAAACGCTATCGCCTTCTTGCATTTGTGGCGGTGGCACCATCGAGCGATAGCAGGATGCTATCAATCGCCCGTAATTCGACTGCCGTCAATGCCTTATCCCGCAAGGCGATGGTCAGTCGGCAGCTTATCCAAGGATGGAGAATTAGCATGGCAGCCTTCTGGACCCGAATGCTTCAAGCACTGCGTGGAAAGAAAGCAACTCACCGCTCTCGTTCGGTTCAACGACGCTTTCTGAAGTTGGAAATGCTGGAAGGCCGCAAGCTGATGGCCAACGACTTGGCCACGATTTCGGGTACGGTTTTCACCGATTCCACCGAGAATGGACTCGATGGTGGCGATGCTCGGATCTCGGGCGCGACCATTACTCTGTATCGCGATGGAGGTAACACCACCTTTGACAACGGTGGTGGTGACGATGTCACGGTGGGTACAACCACCTCGAACGGATCTGGCAATTATTCGTTCACAGGTCTGACTGCTGGCACTTATTACGTTCGACAATCAACAGTCACTGGGCAACTACAACGATCGACTGTCACCACGCAAACCGTGGTCATCGACTCGACCGACGTCATGGGCACACTTGCTCAAACGATCGATGATTTCAATTCAGGTACGCAAGTAGTCACCGCAACGGTCGCAGGCGTGACACCCGTGAGCGATGCCACCGACGTTGCGGGGATTCTTGGTGGTGAACGCGATGTCTTCGCTGACGCAACCGGCGGTACTGCAGGTAACACGGTTTCCTTGCGCGTCGACAATGCAGGCGTGTCGAACTTGCTCGAATTCCAATCCGACGCTGGTACCACCGGGACTCGAATCGTCACGTGGGACGGCAATGACAATGACGCTGCCACGCTCGATGCGACCACCGGACTGGGAGCGATCGACTTGACTAGTGGTGGAGCCTCCGGCTTCTCGCTTGCCATCGGAACCGACATCGCATCCAACGTCGTTATCCGCGTCTATAGCAGCTCAGGAAACTCATCCGTTGCCACACTGGCCATGCCGGTCACCACCGGTGGTGCTGCACCGACGTCAGCCAATCTCACGGTTGCATTCTCGAGCTTTACGACACTGGCAGGTACGGGCGCTGACTTCACCAGCGTTCGCGCTATCCAGCTTGAGTTCGATGGTGCTGCCGCTGCGGATGGACAAGTGGATATCTTTGGTACGGCTGCTCCTACTGTCGAAACGGTGAACTTTGCCAATCTGAATCCAATGACCATCGGCGATCTCATTTGGCAAGATCGCGATAATGATGGAACCAAGGATACCGCAGAAACCGGTATCAACAACGTAACCGTACAATTGTACGTGGACGACGGTGACGGGTCCTACGATAGCGGCGATACCTTGAGCACATCCACCACTACCAATAGCTCGGGAGCCTACTCCTTCGGCAACCTCCTTCCAGGTGACTATATCGTCGTCGTTCCATCGAGCCAGTTTGCCACTGGTCAAGCCTTGGAAGGTCACGTGACGAGCACACCAACGGCGACCGATCCTGATGACAACACCAATGGTGATGACAATGGTGCAGTGATTACCGGTCTCGGCGTCGGTACTTTAGCCATTACTTTGGTCGCGGGATCTGAACCGACCAACGACGGTGACACCGATGCGAACACGAATATGACGGTTGACCTTGGCTTTGCTCCCCAAACCGATCTAACCGTCGATAAGTCCACAACCGCAACCAGCGCTCCTGCAGGTGGTACGGTTACGTATTCGATCACGGCTACGAACAATGGGCCACTTGGCGCCACCAACGTCACGGTGACCGATACGCTTCCTTTGGGTGCAACGGTCATTAGCGCAACGGGTGGCACAGGCACACCAGTCGTGACGCCACAAAGCGGTTCCACACCCGGAACGGTCGTCTATACCGTAGGCAGCTTGGCGTCTGGTGCGACCAGTAGTGCCTTGGCTCTCGTCGTATCGATTCCTGCTTCTGCGACCGGTACATTCGTGAACGATGTCTCGGTCGTTGGCACAGAGTTAGAAACAAACACTTCGAACAATACCGACAGCGTCAACCTGAACGTTAGTCGCGTTGCAGGCGTAACGATTTCCAAGTCGGATTCTCCGGACCCTGTCGTGGCTGGACAAAACGTCACATACACCTTAACGGTCCGCAATGATGGTCCTTCGACGGCAACCAATGTGGTCGTAACCGATCCCGTTCCGACTGGCCTGACCTTCGTAAGTGCCAATTCGACCCAAGGTACGGCCACCTTAGTGCCGGCTTCTGGTTCTACGCCGGCAACCGTTCAAGTCAACGTGGGCACAATGAACGTGGATGCACCGTCGGCCGACACGGATGTGACCATCACGGTCGTGCTATCGGTTCCAACAGGATTCACGGGCTCGTTGATCAGCAATACAGCGACGGTCGATAGTGATGAATCGAGCCCAGCAAACGACAACGAAGATACCACGGTTACTAAGAACATCGACTTAGCGATTACCAAATCGGCCAATTTGTCGACTGCTGTTGCTGGTTCCAACCTGACCTATACACTCTCTGTGACCAACAATGGTCCAAGTACTGCAAGCAACGTTCAAGTGATCGATGATTTGCCAGCCGGTCTTACGGTCGTTAGCGTGACACCTTCGATCGGTACGCATAACACTTCGAGTTCGGCCGGTGACGTGGTAGTTGATATTGCTTCCATGACGAGTGGCCAAACGGGCACGATCACCATCATCGTCGGTGTACCATCGAATCAGTCCGCTTCCTTGGTAAACTCGGCTACGATCGGCTTGACGAGTTCGACTGGCTTCACCGAGACCAACTCAACCAATAACTCGGCATCCGTTACAACCCCATTGACCAACTCGGTCGATTTGGTTGTAGCAAAGACCGACACTCCTGATCCAGTTGTAGCTGGGCAAACCATCACCTACACCGTGACCGTGACCAACGATGGTCCCTCGGATGCGGCTGGTGTATCGCTGAGCGATAACATTCCGGATGGACTTCGCATCACGAGCGTTACCGGAACCGTTGGATCTACCGCGATTTCTTCTGGTTCCATCACCATTCCAGCATCCGCTCAAGACACGACGGCCGCGAACACGGACGACATTACAGTGGCGATCGGTAGCTTGGTTGATAACGCCGTGGCTACCATTACCGTGATCGGTGTTGTGCTTCCATCGACGCGTGGTACGTTGAGCAATGTTGCTACGGCGACGACGACTTCGAATGAGTCCGATAACTCCGACAACTCCGCTACGGCAACCTCCACGGTCAATGCGACTTCGGGCTTGACGATTACCAAGACGGATTCACCTGATCCAGTCATTGCAGGTCAAACGGTTACCTATACCATCGACGTGACCAATAGTGGCCCTTCCGACGCGACCACGGTTGTCCTTACCGACAACCTCCCCGATGGCATCAAGATCACTTCGGTTACTGGCACCATTGGCTCAACGGCGATCGCAAGTTCAGCGATCACCATTCCGACGACGGCTCAGGATGACACCGCCGCCAATAACGATGACATTTCGATCAATGTTGGCACGCTGATCCCCAATGTGTCTAGCACTTCTACACCGACCACGGGATCGCGAGCAACCATTCAAGTAGTTGCAACTGTCCTCGGAACGACCCGAGGAACGCTGAATAACTCGGCAAGCGTGGTTTCGGCGGAAAGCACAACACCAACAACGGCCACTGCTGCTACAACGGTCAATCCAAGCATCGATCTATCGATTACCAAGACCGATAGCGCCGACCCAGCGACCAACGGCAGCACGTTGACCTACACCATCACCGTCACCAACACGGGACCGAGTGCTGCGACCAATGTGCGAGTCACCGACATTCTTCCAAGCCAACTGACGTTTGTTTCGGCATCGGCCTCGCAAGGGTCCGCTAGCCATGCAAGTGGTACCGTGACAGGTACGCTTGGAACCATCGCTTCAGGAGCAACGGTGACGATGACCATCAATGCGACGGTCAATGTTACCAGTCCGACAACGGTAACGAACGTGGCCACCGTTACGGCCGACGAAACCGAAACGAATGTGTCCAACAATACGGCTACTCAGACGACCCAACTTGGACAACTCCGCACCATCACCGGCAAAGCATTCCTCGATGACGATGCTTCGCGTACACTCAATACCGGTGATGATGGACTATCGAGCGTTACCATCACGTTGTTCATGGTGAATGGATCGACCAGAACCCAAGTTTCGCAAACCACAACCGACTCGTCCGGAAACTTCTCCTTCACCAACCTCGCCGAAGGCACCTATGACATCGTTCAAACCACAACGGGTGTGACGTTCGATGGATTGAGCCTGCTGGATGGAACGGAAGACCTTCCAGGAACCTTCGGTACCAAGACTGCGAACAACAATATTCGCGTCAACCTGATGAACGGAAACTCTAGCGACAACAATTTCATCTGGTATCGTCAGAGCTTGTCGCACGTTTGCTTCCCAAGCAAATTCCGTCCAGCCACTGCATAAGCAGATAGCCTAACATCTACCGCACAATTCCAACGGCGTCGATCTTTCGACGCCGTTTTTTGTTGCCAGTACGTTCGAAAGGCAGGTCAGCGACTCCTGTAATATGAGGTTCGCAACACTTCCCAACGGTTGGGGACAACCGTGCTACATGTAATACGATCGTCCCGGTCGTTGGCACAACGCTTTTGCTTGACGTACACAACAATCAACCAAGGCTACCGCAATTCACGATTCCAACGGTTGAGGACAACCGTACTACGCGTAATACGATCGTCCCGATCGTAAAACAACAACAACAACAACAACAACAACAACAACAACGACGATCGCCCCCGATCACTGGACTCGCACAGGACTCCACCGGTGGTGCTTTAGTATCTCCTTTAAGAATATGCGACGAATGGCGTCATACCCACGATCATTCGGGTCTTCGATATTGACGTAAAACCAATAGTACGGATCATCGCTTCGATACGTCGATCGCCAAAACTGGCGACAATGAGAACCGTGTCCCAAGAAGTTCACGTGCAACGGCACTAAGTAGACTCCTTCCGCTTCCTGAGAACACTCCGCAAGCGCGCGATTGTATTCGCGATGGATGCGCAGTCCATCGTTCCAGTGCGGCAGATAGACACTCGGTGCATCACCCACACCATCCGTGGGATCGTAGATATCCGCGATATAGATCTCGCATCCGCCAGGAAAGGATGCTCGAATCTTGCTGAACATCGTCTTCAATCGTTCTCGATAGTTATCGATCCAAGGCTGAGCTTCATCCCAGGTTGCACCATACATGGCTCCCTCGCGCGCAGGCGAGCGTCCATAGCTGTGGATCAAATCATTCCCACCAGAAGTCATCAGTACGATGCCATACACTTCTTCAGGCCGCCTTTGCAGCTTGTTTTCGATGACCTCCAAATGAGTCAATGAAGTCGACCCCGAAATCGCAAGATTCTCCGATTCCAAGCGAGGAAACACTTGTCGCAGGCTCAGACCTTCCATGTCTGCATATTCATCGCTTGGATTCTGCAATATGCGATGAAAGAACGTGTGGTCCGAAGACTTGGCTCCTAAGCCTGCGGTGATGCTATCACCAATTCCCACCACATGGATCGTTCGGTCCGTCCATGTTTGCGAAAATGGTTCCCTGGGCACTTTGGGTCCCGCGGGGCCTTGCCCCATCGGGCGTTCGAGAAAATACCGGACGTACCCTAGCGCGCCGAAGATGCAGACAATTCCAATCCCTAGAAGCAACCCTCTCCGAACCCAAATGCGATTCCGTCCTGCCATAAAATCCCCTTTGAATATGTTTCACTGCAGTATCGCAGGAACACGTCAAAGAGCCAATACTTGGGTTATCGCAAGCGTTGCGAACCTTCCTTATGCCTGTTCTGTTCTAGTTACCAGAAAACGGAACTGGCACCAAAAAGGCATGCTGAATGAAGAAGATGAGCCGACCATCCCACGAAGCGATCGAGGCCAAATAAAGAAACAACACGTAGATCGGCACACTAGCCAATTGGAGACTCCATGCCATCCATCGCGAGATCCAAAGCCGCTTTGGAATGTCGCGATGCCCTCTTCGAAGTGCCCAACCAGTAAGGGCTCGAGCAGGAATCGTTAGCAACACGAAGAAGAAGCACGGAAGCCAAAGAAGCTCTTTCGGCAAGGACTCGATCCGAAATAAGAATAGAGGCAACGCCATCGCCAAGGTTACAAAAAATGCAACAAAAAACGCCCAGGGCGCTCGTTTAAAATCGGTCCGAATCATGCGAACGTCAAACCCGCTTCGCAACCGATTCTCCCGCGCCATCTGGATTTGCAAAAAGGGCAAGTACATCAAAGCGATCATCATCAACACACCTCCAGCCAATCCGATCAAAACACGTAGCGGTTGTTGATTGGCCTGAATACCGATGATCATCATCACTGCGGGGATTGCCAAAATACAGACGGCGACGATGGCACCCCGCAATCCTAACCACATCAAGCGAGGCAATTGCAAACCAACGGTATAGTTCCAAACACCATCTTCCGCTCGCTTCCATGTCGAAGGGCGCCAGATTTGCTTGACAAAGCGAATTGGAGCGGGCCATAGAAAGTGATACCACTTGCCTCCTCGAAGCGCTGCCCAAGTCACATGAGTCAACCATGCGATCGTGATGATCCAAGCGGCGATATGCCATCGCGTGGCGATACGGCCACCTTCTTCAATCAGCCCAGCCGTGTAAGCGTAATCGCTCACCAACCAAACGGGCAGCCAACTCAAACTTGCCCCTAATGCAATCACTCCCAATCGCGTTGCTTTCTCTATGCCAGGCAACCACGATTCTCGCCCATCGCGATTCGAAATCCTTCTTCCAATTTCGAGCATATAACCCAAGGAGGCCAACTGCAGAATGGGAATAGAACTGGCGACCGCCAACAAAGCCACCAAACTGAGAAATTGAAAGAGGCGATAAATGATTTGAAACGGAAGCCATAGCAAGGCCAGGCAACGCCGCTTCCAACTCCAAGGCTTCGAAGCTGAAACCTCTCTATGACTTTCCTTTGCGCTGCCTCTTTGGCTGTCCGGTAAAGAAGCGATCACGGCAGGAATTAAAGGGGGCTCTAACGCTAAAGTCGAAGTATTTTCCAGCGGTGGTTCGGATTGAAGAAGAACACCAGAATTCCCCGCAGAGAGAACGGGGGGATCCACACCTCGCAACGGAACACCCACTCCTTGCTGGGGCTCTAGAACCGTGGGCTCAGACGCAGTTAAATCGTGCATCGAATTCGTTGGCATCGCATCACCCTCGCCAGATCTTGGGCTTGATAATGAAGGTTTTTCGGATTCCATGACGAATACTTGGCAAGATCTGGTCGAGAACGGCGAATAATTTGAACGATTCTACGATACACCCAGGAACATCGCACCAGGAATTCCTCGCGTATCCCGCGCAGAATTCTTCGGTTCTCCAATCGTTTTAGCATCGGCAATTTCGATCGGTCTACAATCAAGGTTGGAACATCCACGCAACCTTGATCGAAGGGAAGGAGGAGGACATCGCATGAATGAATGGCCCACAGCTTCCGAGCCCCCAATTCTGCAAACTCCATCGGTGATACCCCCACAATCTTCATCTCCAACGGCTGCCGAACCGAGTCGCTGGAAGAAGCACCTTCTGTTTGGAACCGTCGTCGTTGGTATCCTCGGCATGGTGGTTGCGAACCTCAACGCCCGCCCGATAAGACCATCACGAACAGCCAAAGTCGAACAACAAACTCGTCCTCCCCAAAGCGTCGTCGAGCAGGTCAACCGAGAGCTTCTCGAAGCTGCCAAGAGCGCGCGTGTCGAAGTGTGCGGCGAAGCCGATTGGTTGACGATTTGTCGACGGCTGAACCTAGCGCTCGTTGGCTCAGGGTTATCGCTTGAAGAAATTCGTCAGATCGAACAGATCCCCGAGTCCGAGCGAATCGATTATTGGGTCGAGCATCTCCTAGAGGATGATCGCAGCAGCGACTATCTCGCCGAACGATTTACGCGAGCCTTCGTTGGTACGAACAATGGCCCCTTCTTACTGTTTCGTAGACGCCGCTTCGTCTTGTGGCTATCCGATGAGTTTCGCAAAGGGACACCCTACGACCGCATCGTCCAGCAACTCATCGCTTCCGATGGACTTTGGACCGAAAATCCCTCGGTCAATTTTGTGACGGCCACGATGGACGAAAACAATAACGGGCGAGCCGATCCTATTCGTCTCGCAGGACGAACCTGCCGTGCCTTCCTCGGCATGCGGATCGATTGCCTTCAATGCCACGATGACTTCCTCGGAAATGTCAAATTGGGTTCGGCGGAAGATCCGGTCGAGGGAAAGCAAAACAACTTTCATGAGCTCGCAGCGTTCTACTCAGGCGCCAGCCTTGCAAAGCAAAACGTATTTGCAGGAATTCGTGATGACAAACGTCCCTATCAGGTCAAGTTTCTAGGTAGTGAAGAGGAAACGGAAGTCGCTCCTAAAGTCCCCTATCGTCCTGACCTTCTCCCAGAAGACGGGACCGTACGAAAGCGATTGGCACGTTGGGTGACACACCCAGACAACAAAGCGTTTGCTCGCGTTACGGTCAATCGAACCTGGGCACTTCTCTTTGGTAAGCCTCTCGTTGTCCCTGTCGATGATATTCCCATCCAAGGCCCGTATCCTGCGGGACTAGAGAGCCTGTCGGATTCCTTTATCGAAAACCATTACAATCTGAGACAACTCATTCGAACCATGGTGTCCCTCGATGCTTTTCGGCGAGAATCGAAAAGCGATCGCTTCGACATCACTCCTAAGCATGAAGACGTGTATGCCGCGTTTCCGTTGACGCAACTTCGTCCCGAACAAGTTGCTTCCAGCATCCACCAAGCAAGCCGCCTCAAGACGATCGATGCCAATAGCGCGATCGTATCGAAGCTTGAAAAGTTCGGATATGTCAATGACTTCACCAAAGGTTTCGGGGATCGAGGCGATGACGAGTTCGTTGCCCAAGCCGTTACCATTCCTCAACGCCTTTTGATGATGAACGGAAGATTGGTCAACGAACGTACCAAGCACAATCCGATTTTGAATGCGAGTTCCCGTATAGGAGCGTTATCGCAAAATGATGCGCAAGCGATTGACACCGCCTTCTTGGCAACACTCAATCGGCTTCCTTCACAAGCAGAACGTGAACCGCTAATGGAACATATCGCGGGCAGCAAGGGCGACACTCGCGGCCAGCGCATGTCGGACATCTATTGGATGTTGGTGAACAGCACCGAGTTCTTGTGGAATCACTAGTTTTCGCGAATGAATGAAACCGGAGAATACTCATGATCGATCGCGAAGTTGGATGTACAGGATGGCAACGCATGAATCGCCGTCGCTGGATCGCTGGTTCTTCCGGGATGGCCCTCGGCTGGACAGCGATTGCCGAAGCACTAGCCCGCGAAGCCGAATCAAAGAATGATCGAACACCTGCCAAATCGATCATCGTTCTCTGGTTGCAAGGAGGTCCAAGCCAACTCGAGACCTTCGATCCGCATCCCAATACCAAGATCGGTGGCGATACAAGGTCGATCTCCACTTCGATTCCCAATGTATCGATATCCCACCTTCTTCCCTTGACGGCAGAACAACTTCACCACGCATCGTTGATTCGATCGATGGTTAGCAAGGAAGGAGATCATGAACGCGCCACCTACAATCTCAAAACAGGCTGGAGACCCGATCCAACGTTGATCCATCCTTCGATTGGCGCTGTGCTCTGCCATCAAACCAAAGACAATATTGAGATTCCTCGCCACGTTTCGATCCTCAGCAGCCAGTGGCCCGCGCGAGGCGGATACATGGGGCCATCCTTCGATGCTTTCCAGCTCGATGACCCACGCAACCCATTGCCTAACCTACGCAGCTACATTCCAGAAGAAAGACAGAAAGTGCGGCTCGAAGGACTTCGGAATGTCCTCGAGGTCGAGTTTGCTAAAGGTCGTCTCCAGAACTTGAATCAAACCAAGACGCTGCAGCAAACAGCAACCGAGCAAGCTGTGCGGATGATGGAGAGTGAACAGATCCAAGCCTTTGATATTCAGCGCGAACCCGAATCGATTCAGAAGCGATTCGGCGATACACCCTTTGGTCGCGGATGCTTGGCTGCGGTACGCTTGATCGAAACCGGTGTTCGATGCGTGGAGGTCGAACTCAATGGTTGGGACACACACATCAACAATCACCAACTCCAATCAGGAAGGTGCGAAGTGTTGGATGCAGCGCTCGCTGGCACACTCTCCTTGCTCGCGGAACGTAAGCTTCTCGAAAGCACGTTGGTATTTTGCGGAGGCGAGTTTGGACGCACCCCTTCGATCAATGTTTCAGGTGGACGCGATCACTGGCCCACAGGATTTAGCGTGCTGCTAGCAGGAGGAGGCATACGGCCCGGCGTGGTAGTCGGCGAAACGTCACCCGACCCCGACGAGAGCCCTGAAAAACGTCTCGATAGTGTTCATCGACCTGTGCGGGTTGAAGATCTACACGCAACCATGCTTCACGCACTAGGGATCGACCACTCGCAAGAACTCAAGACACCTGTCGGTCGACCCTTGGCGCTCAGCCAAGGGCTCATCCTTCCCGAATTGATCGATTCGTGATCGAAGGTTACTTCTTCTTCAACGGTTCGGTATGAATGCGAACACCGAACTCCTTCAGCTTCGGAAGCTGCTCGTTCTTGCACTTATCCTGAAGAGGATTGTTCGGAAGATAGACTTGAAGAAAGGGCGCGAATTGTTTGCGGTCAGCCATATCTGCTGCGCACATCTCCACCAATGCCCCCAAATCACCGAGCTCGTTATCAGCAAGCATCAGATATTTGAGCTCTGCCAAAGGCTTCAAAAACGATAGATCTTTGATTTTGCATCCTTGGCCATCAAAGTGGGTAAGCCACTTCAAATTGCCAACCGGTGCAAAATTCTCAATCGGGTTGCGAGCCACATAAAGAGACCAAATCTTCTTGAGTTCACCGATTGGCTCTAATGATTTGATCTGATTATCAGAAAGGTAAAGCGATCGCATATTGCTCATAGCCTTGAGCGGGCTGAGATCGGAAACCTTGTTGTTCGAAAGCTCGAGGTATTGCAGTTGGATGAGCCCTGAAAGGGGCTCGATCGATTCGATTTGATTGCCGTTCAAAAACACTTGCTGAAGGAGCTTGAGTTCCTTCATCGGTGCGAGGTCTTTGATCTTGTTATTCTTGAAATTGACCATCTGCAATGCGACGCAGTGCTGCAAGCCTTCAAGATTCTCAATCCCTTTTCCAACCCCTTTCACTTCGGAAATATTCTTCACATCGTCCGCAGTGATCGGCTCGGTGTTGTAGCGTTTGGCGAAGACTTCTTGCCGCACGGCTGCTTCGAGTGCCTTATCGGGAAAGATCCCTTGGGCTTCTACCGATGAACAGGAAACCAAAGCTGCACACCACACGAAAGCGATCAGACCAGCTAATCGAACAAAAGTTTGTTTCACAATCGGATTCCTGATGGTAGTTCTGTGAGGAAGGGGAGGGGCCGTTCGTCGATTTGTATTCATTTCCTGGGTGCATTATCGCATTTCATCCCACCCATGAATGCGTACCCAAGACCAAGGTTTTAGGGGACGAATGGCTGCGGGGGTGGTGGGAAATCTATTGAGACATCCTAATTCAATTCGCTCCGTTCTTCCACCGGGCCCATTCTCCAGGGTCCACCCCCAAGGCCGAGACTCCAGGGCCGAGCCACGCGCGATCCGAGTCGGCGTTTCTTCCCCCCTTCGCATTAGTATTCGCCGAATTTATCGAGACTTTGTTCCCACAAAATCCAGCCGACCCCAAATGGGGAAGTATATTAGCATGCATCCTCCCTCACCCTAAAGCTCTTCGGTATCCCATTGTGCGAATCCTCGTAACCGCTTTCGAACCCTACGATCACTGGACGCAAAACTCCAGTTGGGATTGCTTGGTCGAGTTGTTGCGTAGCCGTGGTGCAACTCCTGGTGTGACCACGCGCCGCTATCCTGTGGACCTTGGACTGATGCGGGAACGACTGTACCAAGATTTATCAAGGGGAATCGATGCCGTACTCCATCTCGGCCAAGCCCCCGGGATCGGGCAAATTCACCTGGAGGCCATAGCGCTCAATGTTGCCGGGATCACGCGCTCACAAGGCGAAGAGTTCGGTCCTTTAGTCTACGATGGTCCCGTTGCGTATCGGACCGAGTTTCCTGTTGGCATGTGGGCCACGGACCTCAAACAATCAGGCATACCTGCCGCCGTCTCTTACCACGCTGGCACCTACCTGTGCAATGCAATCATGTATCTCTCTCACCATTGGTTTGAGGAGCGAGGTATCGATGCACGAGTCGGCTTTATCCATCTACCCTTAAGCGATGATCAAGTGGCAGCCTCAGGAAGAATGCATCCATCTCTCAGTCTCCCTACCATGTCCAAGGCCATTGGTCTGATCTTGGACCGTGTTCGTGGTGTTCAACGCGAGTTCGACTTCGCCTAATCGATAGGAAGTCACTGCGCTGCGTTTAGGGTAACGCACTTAGTTTTGCGCCATAACGTTTATAGGCAGCCTTCGGATCATAAGCTGATTCATTCGTCTCTTCGTGGATCAGCACACCAAAGCTTAAGTTCATGGATTGAAGGGGCTCGACTTTTGTCTGTAGTCGCTCTCCAGCGCGAAAGACTTCATTGCCAAATGGGTTCGCCGCCATAAAGCCATAATCTCTCGCGTGCCAGCGACACGGGCGTGGATTGTTGGGTGAGGGCATCACGGTCATTCCCACGTGCTTGGCATCGAGGACTCCAGCATAGTCGCACCAGTCGGCCACCTGCCCCCAGACATCGGTGTTCACTCGACCACTCGCATCCAGGATGCGTCCTCCCAATTTTTTCTTGACTGCGATGTTGGTGGCGAGCCGAACACCTAATCCCATCTCTTCTTGATCGCCAAACGCAAAGGCCTGGGGCGATTGAAAACGACTTTGGCTCGTCCATAACCAACCTTCTGGCACGATCTTCAATTGATAACGACAAATCTCGCGGCAAACGCTGACAGGACCGCCACTCCGCAAATACTCGTTCTCCACCGTGAATTGAATCGCATCGCCTTCGATCTTCGGAGATTCCACGAACGCGACATGCTTCACCGTCGACTTCAGTCTCCAGTAATCTTCGCCCCCTAGATCTCCGAAGGCCAACCAAATCCCGGTGTGCATGGTCGGATGGTCCGCCAGATCCTGTTCATTCGGAGGACTATTTCGAGATACCAAAGTCCCGGAAGGTGTACGAATATCTTTCCAATAAGGACGGGTAATCTGCGCATCGCGATACACATAAGATGCCAAAGATTGATCACCCCATTGGAATTGCACCGAGTTTTCTTCTTGATGAATGGTCCAGCGTTTCGCTCCTTGTGCCAAGACTGCCGAGGAACCCCCAAGACTCAACAACAGAACGTATAGCAATCGTATCACCGTCATCACACTTCCTTTTCATCTATTCATCTGGCATCAAAGGCGGCAGCAGATCCATCCACCATTCCGCCCACGTTTGACGACTGGCATCGAACGAGACTCCCGCATTCGTGCGAAGATCTTTGACCCCTTCGGAAAGCCAGCCTCGAATGTTGGTCCAATCAAACTCTAGTTCTCGCTCGGAAAGAAGTGGCTCGTTGGGAACCAATTGTTCTTCGATGTTCGGTTCGTTAAATGGTGTCGCAACAATGACCACCAAATCGCGACCCGTAAATGAACTCTGGATGCGATAGGTCCCTTCGATCGACTTCAAGAGTCCAGCAACTCCAATTCCCGAAACGATGATCTGTTGCACGGAACTAGAATGGCGAGTCACTTCGTATTGGAACACACTATGCAAGGTACTCGCAATCGCCGCAAGAAAATACTCGGCTGGATAGAGTGATGGATCCCAAAGTCCAAGCACGGCGGGTAGGAAAGGATGGTCATCCGCCATCGTTTCCTCCACCAACATCTCCATCATCAACGGATAGGTCGGCGCGCCCGATACGTGCATCACTTCCAATTTCCATCGACTTGGTTCTTGAATATTCGACATCAAGCTATGAGCCAACGCTAGGTCGCGTTTCAGATTGCGGATGACCTCCAATGCCTCGCGAGGCTGAGACGAGGAAGGCGAATCCTGGATCGCTTCTTCGATGTCCTTTTCCGATTGATACTGCCGCAAAAATCTTCGGTCACCAGCAACGCGTTGATTGGAGGATCGCTTCACGGCCGATGGTCCCACTTGCATCGGATTGATCTTCGGCTCCTCGGATAACTCCGCCTGAAGCTTCAATTGCTTGAGCCGATCACGGCAACGAAACACTTGATCATGAATGGCATAGTAATGAATCTGATTAGGGCGATCCTGATTGGTTTCTTCGCTCCACGGCCCCTGCCAAGTAGCCAACTGTTCCGTGAACTTGGCCAGAGTCGTTTCGGCAAAATCGATCCATGCAGACACTGAGGGATTGAGAAATTGCTTGATTGGCTCGACATTTCGTAACGACACCAGTCGACAACCAATCGGACCGCTGATCGCAGTGAATTTCATCGAGCCATCGTCGAGTGGCTTAGGTGCCACCACTCCATTCGTTTGTGGCAACAGAGCCAACTCTGCCCAAAGCGCCGTTTGCGATGGTGTTTGGGCAAGGAGTTCTCCCAAGGGCTCGATCAAATGATTTTCGATGGCCCTCTTCATGGCCCTGGCCCCTAACTCACGATCAAAGCCTCGATCAACGAGCCATTCGAGAACGCTTCGGTGAACATAGGCATAGATCTCTCTTCGTACCATTCCTTCGCGATGCAGAGCCTTCGATAATTGCAATTCTGCAATTTCGGCGATCTCTTTGCGAGCGAGTCGCCGGAAGACGACGACTTCATCGATTCGATTAAAGAACTCGGGACGAAAGAAGCGCTGGGCAGACTTGGTATAGGCCAATCGTCGATCACTCGCTTCGACTCGCGGCTCATCTTCAAAGCCTAGGCTGGCTTGATCTTCTTGAACTCCTAGATTGCTGGTCATAATGATGACCGTATTTCGAAAATCGACCGTTCGACCATGGGCATCGGTCAATCGCCCTTCACCCAAGACTTGCAATAGATAGTCGAAGACATCCGGATGAGCTTTCTCAATTTCATCAAATAGGACGACGCTAAACGGACGTTTGCGAACAGCAGAGGTCAAGCGACCATCCGGTTGCTCAAAGCTTCCGATCAATTGTTCTGCCGCTGCCGAAGTCGTAATCTCATTCATATCGAAACGCAGCAAGTGCGTTTCATCGGCAAACAAAGCCGAACTCAGCGCTTTGGCACACTCCGTTTTCCCCACTCCTGTCGGTCCCAGAAAGAGAAGCACCCCATGAGGGCGATCGGAAGGAGAAAGTCGATAACACGCTCTGTGCGCAATGCGTTCCACGGCATCAATCGCTTCCGGTTGTCCAATCAGCCGTCTTTCAATCGCTTCCCGCAACGGGCCCATCGCCTGAGCCGATGGCTCCAGCATACGGATCGAGACACCGGTCGTTTGTTTGAGATATTGCAACATCGCATGGCGACTAATCAAGGGTTGCCCCAATCGCGCGAGATTCTTTAGCACTTCGATGGCTTTGCCTGGAAATGCCAAATGCGGTGCCAACGTCCTTTGTTTTTCTACAATCGATGGCAAGACAGAGGGATGAAAAAAGACTCCTCGGTCGGCCTCAAGCTGCGATCCGATGGAATGCAATATCGAAAGCGTTTTCGATTCTTCCAACGCAGGTACGTGCAAAAGATGAAAACGGTCCGCCAAAGCGCGATCGCGCCGCCGCAACACGGCTAACCCTTCCGCCGATATCTCCGCAATGACTCGGACGCGGTCCTGTGCTAGAAACGACTTAAAGACATCCGAAAGCGACAAGTTGCTATCGCGCGTTACCCCGGCGGTCAACAATCCCAATAGATCGTCGATATAAAGCACATGGTCCTTTTTGGCTGCTTCGCGAAGGATCGATAACCATCGCTCCTCCCACTGCCCAAGGTACGACATACCGCTAATCAAACGC
This sequence comes from Pirellulales bacterium, assembly GCA_046349875.1. GTDB lineage: Bacteria > Planctomycetota > Planctomycetia > Pirellulales > Pirellulaceae > JAXMBN01. The sequence goes on along the minus strand of JAXMBN010000023.1, from coordinate 26,785 downwards.
TGAGGTGAAAGCAGCCACGTCATCCCGCGACGTTTGCGCTGATCTTGGCGTTGTCGATGAGCCCGCAACATGACTACATTCTCGAGGATCGCAGTCTTTCCAACTCCCGATGGTCCCACCAAGAGTATCGGTTGCCGATCTTTTCGCTGAAGCCATTGGTCGAGTTGACGAACAGCATCGTCTCGCCCCACTGCCGTTGAAAAGTCGGCCACGAGCTCATCCAAACAACGACCGACTTTGCGAAGCTCTTCTTCGCCGCGCATCTTCTGTGCCCCTAAGAGCGATGCAAAGGGGTTGGCCTTTTGTCGACGAGTTCGAGCCAACGAGGATAAATCCATATCGACGGGCTCGACCCACGCATCTCCTTTCAAACTGAGATCAGGAATCTCCTGATCAGGATGCTCATTGAGATAATCTTGGCACCAACGAAGCATGACCTCCTGCGCGCGATGCTCAAGATCGCTGACATTTTCTAAATCGAACCAAAGATCCGGAATCGAGGGAGTGAACGCAACCCAACGTTCACAGGCTTGCCTGAGGACGAACAACAACTTCCATTCAACGGTGCGATCTCGCAAAACCAAGTGAAGTCTTAGCTTCTTGGTCATGCATTCTGGATCATACTGAATTCGCTGAATGCGCTCGGCATGCCCTCGTTCGACCCATTGATGCAGCAAAGGACGCGACTTGGCACCTAATCGTTGCAAAGCGGTATGAAGCAGCGGATCGCGGACCTCGGGAGTCGATTCCGTCAAAGGACGGCAAACATAGACCGTCCCCCCATCTTGCTTGACCATGATGACATAGGCCGCCAACGCAATCTGCATTCGACTCTCCAAGCGGTTGTGGCATTACCCATTGTCGGATGAATGGCTACGATAGTGGAAAGGAGTTGCACGCCCTTCGTGTTCTCCTTTCAGCCTTATCCCACAATTTTCCATTGGTCGATTGTAGCAGATTACGCCATGAACCACGCTTCACCTTCCAGTCGCGGTCCCTTTCCTTTCACACGGATGCGCAGAAATCGTTACCGAAGTTGGTTGCGAGACATGGTTGCCGAATCGTCGCTATCGGTTCGCGATTTGATTTGGCCACTCTTTGTGATCGAAGGCCTTCAAACGCGTCAAGCGGTCGCTTCGATGCCAGGAGTCGAACGACTTTCGATCGATCTCGTCGTCGATCATTGCAAGATGGCTGTCGATCTTGGGATCCCCGCAGTTGCTCTCTTTCCGGTGACTCCAACCAACCTCAAATCGGAAGATGGTGAAGAAGCCACCAACCCCGATAATCTCATGTGCCGAACGATTCGCGCTATTCGTGAAGCGGTAGGAGATCAGATTGGATTGGTTACCGACGTTGCACTCGACCCCTACACGTCACACGGCCAGGATGGCTTGGTGCGCAACCATTATGTCGTCAACGATCCGACGATCGATGTACTGTGTCGTCAATCCTTGGTCCAAGCCAAAGCGGGAGCCGATATCATCGCGCCCTCCGACATGATGGACGGACGTGTCTCCCGCATTCGCGATACGCTCGATCATCACGGCTTCTCGCATGTAGCGATCATGGCCTATTCTGCCAAATACGCATCCGCGTTCTATGGTCCATTCCGCGATGCCGTTGGCTCAGCCAGCAACCTCGGAAAATCAGACAAGAAAACCTACCAGATGAATCCCGCCAACACCGACGAAGCACTACACGAAGTCGCTCTCGATCTCCAAGAAGGCGCCGATATGGTCATGGTCAAACCGGGAATGCCCTATCTCGATATCGTCCGCCGCGTCCACGAGCAATTTCATGTACCTGTGGCTGTCTATCAAGTCAGTGGCGAGTATGCCATGCTCAAAGCAGCAGCCATGAATGGTTGGCTCGATGAACAAAAGGTGGTCCTAGAAAGCTTGCTCGCTTTTAAACGAGCCGGTGCTTCGATGATTCTCAGCTATTTTTCGTTGCAAGCAGCCCAATGGCTGAATGCAGCGGAGTAACAAAGATCACAACTAGTTCCACGTCGGATCCGCAGGCATGTGCGTTACTCCGGTAACGTGCTGCACCACCAGTTGCCCTACGCGACGAAGACAGCGCGGCCACATCTCCTCATCCGAAGAAAAGACCAAGGCGGAATCCACAGGAAGCCAGTACCACATTCCTTCGGCAATCTCGCGCTCTAACTGACCAGGCTTCCACGCTGCATGCCCGACTACGAGCCGATAATGCTGAGGAGCAATGAAGGCCAACTTCTTGAGCGTGTCTGCCTGAGCTGCCAAATAGACTCCTTGACCCCGGCCAAGATCGGCTAACGACTCTTGATCATGAACAGCTACCACAGGCCCTGACACCGGTCCGCCAAAGTGCAAATGCCGCGGAGGTTCGGCGGTATGATGACTCCCCTGCGTTAGCTCTTGCCAAAGCGGCGCAACATCCGAAATCACCGGACGATTCAACACGACGCCCGCCGTACCGTTCTCCGCCGAATGCTCCACCACCAAACAAACCGTTCGCCCAAACATGGCGTCGGTTAAACGTGGAGAGGCGACCAGCAGTCCTCCCTCCAAACTCATTTGCCCTTCTAAACTCTTGGGAATCCGATTCATGACGCAACCTAAGTCGCTAGAATAGAAATCGTGGAATGCCCTAATCCTGCCAACATGACAATCTACGCATTCTCCGCAAACAACACTCTGCAAAAACTGTACCAAACCAAGAACAACTCATGCTTGATCAACTGCGTCGCCATTACGAACTCGGTACCCTCACCCGTGAAAACCTCGATCGTTGCCCCATCCGCCAATTTCAGCGATGGTTCGAAGAGCTACAAAAAATGGCAGGGCTCCCAGATTGGTTTGAAATCAATGCGATGACACTTGCTACCGCGTCCGCTGCTGGCATCGTCTCGGCCCGCATCGTCCTCCTCAAATCGGTCGATGTCTCAGGGTTTACTTTCTTTACCAATTATCAATCCGCAAAAGCCCAGCAGATACAACAGAACCCCCACGCAAGCTTGACTTTCTATTGGCCCATGATGGAACGCCAAGTTCGCGTCGAAGGAACGATTACCAAAACGGACGCCGCCACTTCCGACTACTACTTCCATTCACGCCCCTTCACGAGCAGGCTCGGTGCCTGCGTTTCACCGCAATCGCAACCCATCGACGATACCCTTTCGTTGGAAGCTCAGGCCGACGCTCTTGGCAAACAGTATCCCAATCAAGACGTCCCTCGCCCAGAATATTGGGGAGGCTATCGTTTGACTCCGACTCGCGTGGAATTCTGGCAAGGTCGACCAAGTCGATTGCATGATCGATATGCCTACACCAGAATGCAGGATCCCTCGACACAATCGACATCATGCGAAGATGCAACCACCTTGTGGAACATGGAACGATTAGGTCCTTGATACTCAACCATTCCTCGATCCTTCCCTCTCAAACGCTCCCTCCCATCCCATGAGCCTACCAATGAACATGCCACTTCTCTCGCGGCCTGGTCGCATTCGTCTTCCAATCAACGGTATGTCACTTGCGTTTGGGCTTACCCTCATCGCACTTCAAATCACCTTTGGTTGGGCGCAATCCAATCCACCCTCCACTCCAGAAAATCTCCAGCGCGATCGATTAGTGGCTTGGTGCATTGTCCCGTTCGATAGCCAAAAACGAACTCCGGAACAGCGAGCCGAGATGCTTCAAAAACTTGGTATCCGTCGCTTGGCTTACGACTATCGCGCTGAACATATCCCGACGTTTGATGAGGAGATGAAGCAACTCAAAGCGCACCAAATCGAACTGACCGCTTGGTGGTTTCCCACCACGCTCAATGACGAAGCCAAAAAAATCTTAGAGGTACTCGAACGCCATAAGATTCAAACTCAGCTGTGGGTCACGGGTGGTGGAACGAATCCAGCAACTCCCGAGGAAACGCGTCGACGGGTTCAAGAAGAAGCGAATCGCATTCGCCCCATCGCTGAAGCCGCGGCGAAAATCGGCTGCAAGGTCGGACTCTATAACCACGGTGGTTGGTTCGGTGAACCCGAAAATCAACTCTTGATTCTCGAAGAACTCAAGATGCCCAATGTTGGCATCGTTTACAACCTTCATCATGGCCACGATCAATTGGCTCGCTTTCCTGAACTCCTTAAGAAGATGAAGCCACACCTACTGGCTCTCAATCTCAATGGCATGATTCCTGGCGGCGATAAATCCGGCAACAAGATCGTTCCCATCGGTGCTGGCGACGACGATCCTGCTTGGCTCAAGGCCATTCTTGAAAGCGATTATCGAGGCCCCATCGGCATCCTCAATCATACCGACCATGATGCGGAACTTCGTTTGTTGGATAACTTGGATGGATTGCAATGGCTCCTTCGCAAAGCGTCGTCTTCAACTTCTCCAACCCACGTGTTGCCGACGTATCGAACCTGGAAACCAGCCAACCCATCACAAGGAACGTCAACACAGATTTCGACTTTTGATGAAACCGTTCGATCCTTAGCCAAGGCGGCCAAAGAGCAAGGCGAGCCTTCCAAAGGAGTTAACGCATTTGCCTCACCCAAGATGGCTTGTCTATCGTGCCATCAAATTGGAAAGCAGGGTGGGCAAGTGGGGCCAGATCTGACTGCGATTGGAACGCAAAGATCGGCTGAACATTTGGCACAGTCTCTCCTGCAACCGAATGCCCATGTCGAAGAAAAGTATCAAGTCGTGCAAGCGCTCTTGGATTCGGGGGACATCGCTCGCGGCTTTCGCGTTTTTGAAGATGCGAAACAGCTCAAGCTTCACGATCCATCCAAGAAGCTCGAAGTCACCTTGGCCAAGGACGAGATTGTCAAACTGCAATCCGCCCCAAGCTTGATGCCCGAAGGTTTGATGGCAGGCTTATCGCCACAAGAACGCGCGGATCTCGTTGCCTTTCTCATGGACCTCGGCCATAGCAAACGATTTCGCCCCGAACTCATCGCGTCCGTGCTCGAACATGCACAACCTCACGAAGCAGCTACCTTTCCCTTCGAGCGAACTCCGCTGGATACCGCCGCATGGCCCAACTGGGAAGCTCCTGTAAACCGCGATCGACTCTACGACTTCTATACCAAAGAAGCTCTTCACTTCAAGAACCTTGAGAACCCGCCACGATTGATGGCCGAGTTCCCTGGATTGGATACGGGGAAATATGGCCACTGGGGAAATCAAGATGAAGCAAGCTGGGCAAATGGCGATTGGAATAAAACCAAGTTGAGCTCAGCGCAGTGCGGGGTGTTCCATGGACCAGATGGTCTTATGGTCCCGCGAGCCGTTTGCCTTTCCCTGGGTGACTCCGGAGAACTTTCCGCCTGCTTCAATCCAGAAACACTTTGCTATGAAGCCCTGTGGAAAGATGGATTCCTTCAATTTTCAGATGTACGCCACGGCTTCATGAATGGCTTGATTCCCAAAGGAACGCCGTTGCCTCGCCCCGCCGGGAAGAAGCCTGAAAAACCATTTCAGTATCACGGCTTCTATCGCGTTGGACCACGTATTGTTTTTGCGTACCGCATCGGTGAGGAAGAGTGGCTTGATTCACCCTGGGTCGAGAATGGCGAGTTTCAACGCCTTGCGGGCCCGCTTGATAAGCATCCCATGAAAGATGCCATTCACCAAGGAAGTCCTCAATGGCCTCAGATCATCGAAACAGAAATTCGTCGTGGTGATCGCCAACCTTACGCATTGGATACCATCGAACTTCCGCATGATAATCCATGGAATGCGTTGATCTTTTGCGGTGATCATGATTTCCTTCCCGATGGATCGCTATTGGTTTGCACCATGCAAGGAGATGTCTGGCATGGCAGCAATCTTGACGGCGACAAAGCACGATGGAAACGGTTTGCAGCAGGGCTTCATCAAGCGTTGGGTCTCAAGATTTCGCCCGATGGTATCTTTGTCTTGGGACGCGATCAAATCACGTTGCTACACGATCGCAATGGTGATCAAGAAGCAGACTTCTACCAATCTTTTTCTACCGCATATGAAACATCACCCGCTGGTCACGATTTCATCTGTGGACTCCAGCGGGATGCTCACGGAAATTTTTATACAGCTTCTGGCAACCAAGGCTTGGTCAAGATCAGTCGCGATGGAAAGTATGCAACCATCATGGCCGAAGGGATGCGCAACCCTGATGGACTAGGCATTTATCCTGATGGCGTTATCACCGTCCCTTGTTCGGAAGGCAATTGGACTCCTAGCTCGATGATTTGCGCGGTGCGAACCTCCACCACTCCTGCACCCAACGCCATTCCATTCATGGGCTATCGAGGACCTCGCCTTCGCAATCCAGCGATTGTTCGACCCGAGCTACCGTTGGTATATCTTCCTCGAGGTCTCGATAACTCCTCGGGCGGACAAGTCTATGTCGACAGCGACCGCTGGGGTCCCCTTCAAGGACAAATGGTCCACTTATCCTTTGGGGCCGGAACACATTTTCTTTTGCTTCGTGATGAAGTCCAAGGTCAGCTTCAAGGCGCCGTCATGCCTCTTGAAGGCGACTTTCTATCGGGTGTCCATCGGGGTCGTTTCTCGCCCAAAGATGGTCAACTCTATGTTTCGGGTATGGGAGGCTGGGGAACCTACACTGTTCGAAAAGGCTGCCTGCAACGCGTGCGATACACAGGAGGAAAGCATGTGTTTCCAATAGGTTTCCATGTGCATCAAAACGGAGTCTTCATTCGCACAAGTGATCCCGTTCAGGCCGAGCAAATTCAAAAGGCCAAACACTTCGCTCAAGCATGGAACTACCGATACAGCGCAGCGTATGGTTCCAAAGAATACTCCACTTTGCACCGTTCCCTACGAGGGCATGATCGACTTGAAATCCGCTCCGTCCATATTCTTGAGGATTCCAAAACGCTATTCATTGAAATCCCCGATATACAGCCTTGCAATCAACTTCACCTTCATCTCGACCTCGGCAACACTAAGCCGATCGACTTGTTCGCCACGTGCAATCGTTTGGATGAACCATTTGCCAATTTTGCAGGCTACAAGCCCGTCGCCAAAACAATATTGCCGCATCCGATCGAAGCCGATGTCCATCTCGCAGCCAATCGAACTCCCAATCCATGGGAGAAGAAGATCGATGGCGCACGCAATCTTCGCGTTGAAGCGGGAAGCAATCTTACGTTCAAGAATCCTCGCCTGACAGCCAAAGCTGGCGAAACTCTTAAGCTAACCCTTCGCAATCCCGACGTCGTTCCTCATAACTGGGCCTTGGTTCGCCCCGGGAAACTGCAGAAAGTTGGCGAAGAATCGAACAAGTTAGTGGGAGATCCGGAAGCGGTCATCCGCCAGTATGTGCCTCAAACCGATGATGTCGTTTGCTACACCGATATCGTTGAACCGGGCGAAGAGTTTTCCATCTATTTCAAAGTCCCCTCCGAGCCTGGAAAGTACCCCTTTCTTTGTACCTTCCCAGGGCATTGGATGGTGATGAACGGGGAAATGGTCGTAGAATAAAGAAGCTGAGGATCTGACGAGTCCCGATTTCCGAACCACCGTCGGCTCCTCGTCCAGATTGACGAGTACATCCTGCACCCTTCAAGACCTTACGCTGTCGTACGGAATCCACGTACGACCTAGCTATTTCAAGACTTGTGCCTTCTTCGCTACTGGTGACCCGATGCCCACCTCTATCGCCCATCGAAACGTACTGGCTCCGACAATATTTTTCATCCTCCTTGTTTGCATGGGCGCGCCTGCTTGGGCCCAAAAGAACAATCGTCGCAACGATGAACGTCGCGAGAATGAACGCGTTAAGAATGCCCAAGAGCACCTTCAGCAAACCCAGAAGAATCAAGGCGAATTGAGCAAGCAAGTCAAAACGGCGGCCTCCGCCGTGACGGCAGCCGAACGATCGGTCAAACTTGCTCGTGACAAGGTACGCGACGAAAAAGAAAACGCTGAGCAACGGCTGGATTCGAAGAGCGGTATTCCTCAACTGATCGAAAAACTTAAAGTCGCGCGAGCAGACTTCGAAAAGCTAGCCGCACCCATCCGCGAATCCGTGCATGCTACTGAGGCTTGGCAAGAAGCGGAACTCGATGCCAAGGAAGCACAGGCGGAGAAGTCGGAAGTCCTCGAAACCGTTAAGGACTTGAAAGAACGAGCTCCATTACTGGAACCTCTCGAGAAAAGAATCGCCAAGCCCTTGGACATGGAAACGACCGCTATCATGGCCGACTCCAGCGCCAAGCGAGCATCCGATAACGTCGAAAAGCTGAAAGTCCAACTCGACGAGCTTCGAAAGAAGTTTCCCGATTCCAAGATCGACGAAGATCCACTTGTCAAGAAAGCCAAGACCGCATTAGACGATGCGGACAAAAAGCTTCAACAAGCGGTACGCGAGCTTCAGTCGAACCGCTCGAAGCTGGCGAAAGCGCAAGCTTCAGTCGCCGATGCTCAACGCAAACTCAATCAGGCTAAAGAAGCGGATCGCAAGAACAAGTAATTGCCGGAGTGTGCTTCAACGGACATGACAAACCTCTCCGATTGGATTCTTGACGCTCGCATTTCGATTGCATCGCTGCTGTTTTCCTTCTCTGTTGCCTTCACGATGGCAACTGATATCGCTGCGCAAGCACCTTCGATTGAACTGAGCCCCGGTGTCCAAGCTCCTCTTGCCACTTCAGCTCTTTCTGGAGTCGATAGCAACCAACAAAGCGAGGTTCTAGCGACGATTGCAGGTGATGATGGATGGGAGAAGTTCAGCAAGGCCACCCAAGTTGCTCCAGTTCGAATTCGGATCCAACCGGTACTCGATACGAATCAAAAGCGAATCGGCCACGACATTCGAAGTGCGTTTGTCCTCCATTGCTCTCTAGAAACACTCAAGAATCAAGAACTCCTCGAAACCGTCTTTGGCAAATCCTCTGAGCAGGGCTTTCAAATGCGCGAGCTAACCAAGCTTGAATTGGATAGCGTGTCGCTTTCGGAAGAGGAGCAAAAAAAGAGCCGTTTTCTTGTCATTGAATTCCCGTTGTTACAACGAGTTCAAATCGCAAGTGTTCTTCGATTGCAAATGGAAACCACGTCATCCCAAATTCAAGCGCATTGGTACGTCGATCGACGCTGGGAAGGCAAAATCGATTCCATCAACCAATATGCACTGCTGAAAGAAGATGAGTTTGGCAAGAAACGTGCACAACCACCTGTGCCTTACTATGGAATGGGCGGAACACTCTTTGTAACGCAACTCCAACAACCGGACACGGCCCTTCTTGTGGAGTCCCAGCTAGTTCTTTTTGAACCGGAGGAATGGTTTCATGGCAGCAATCAACTCCGCTCGAAACTGCCTCTTACCTTTCAAGAGAACGCGAGAACATTTCGCCGCCGCGTTATGACAGCCAAGCCGTAGAAATAGGCATTCGCCGTTTTTATTGAGTGAGCCCGATCAAGTAAGAACATCCTCGATGACGCGACCGTAATCGATTTCCAAGCGTTTGCGGCCGGGGATATTCAATTGAGTCGCATCGAGCCCAAGAAGATGGAGCACGGTAGCGTGGATATCTGTCACATAGTGCGGATTCTCAATCGCATGAAACCCTAGCTCATCGGTGGCTCCATGGACGTGCCCGCGTTTGACACCACCACCAGCCATCCAAATGGTGAAGCCATGGGGATGGTGATCTCGCCCGGTCCCCGCTTTGTTAAAACTCGTGATCTCCAAGCCAGGTGTCCTGCCGAACTCCGTCGCGCAAACGACGAGCGTCTCATCCAACATTCCTCGGCGTTTGAGGTCTTGAATCAAACCCGCTAGCGGCTTATCCACCCTCGCGCACGATCGAGCGTGAAGCTCTTTAATATTGGAATGGCTATCCCACTCTCCATAATCGCTCAAATAACAGAGCGTGAAACGAACGCCTCGTTCTGCCAAGCGTCTCGCGGTTAGTAGGCGATGCCCGTACACGCGAGTTGCATCCTGGTCCATTCCGTAGAGGGCCAACGTTTCGTTGGACTCGTCTTGGTACCCTAGCGCTTCGGGCGCTGCGGCCTGCATGCGAAAAGCAAGTTCATACGATTGAATGCGAGCCATAAGCTCTGGATCGTTGGGATACTCTACTTGAGACAAGCGATTCAGTTGATGTATCAACTCGAACTCGCGCTTCTGCTCCCCTCTTCTTATGCCCCAAGGTCGCGAACCAAAAGGAAGTGGATTCTTTGGGTCCAGCGATAGTTGAATGCCCGCATGTTCAGGTCCGAGATAATGAGCTGCGAAATTGTTTTTAACGCGAGTATCCTTGAACTGCCCCAAGAAAACAAATTTGGGCAGGTTTTCATTCAACGTGCCAAGTCCATAGCTGATCCAGGAACCGATGGTGGGTTCCTGTTCGTCCAAGGCATGACGCCCCGTGTGAAACTGAAACTCCGCCGCATGGTCGTTATCCGTCGTCCACATAGAACGCACGATGCAAAGATCATCCACAACGGAACCAAGGTGCGGCAACCAATCCGAAACCTCGATGCCAGCTTGCCCACGTTTTCGATATCCCACGTTGAGCGGCATGATCTTCGAAACGACGTCGCGATCAAAACCTACCACCGATCGAGATCGTTCGCGGTAAATCGGCAGTTTCTGAGGATTATCCAACCCTGTTTCGTCAAATGTCTTCCCTGCAAATCGGTTGAGCAAGGGTTTGGGATCGAACGTCTCCAAATGACTGACGCCACCGGACAAAAAGATCCAAATGACGTTCTTGATCTTGGGCTGTTTGGTATTACTTGACTTAGGCCTGCTAGCAGGGCTTTCGCTTCGACCATCTTCTGCAAGCATCGCGCCCAAAGCCATACCCGTGAATCCCAGACCAACGTCGGAGAGAAAGGTGCGGCGGCCGTAGCCATTCGAATGAGAGTGGGAAGAAGTAAGCAACGTCATAGTTACCTCAACATGATAAAATCATGATGATTGAATAGGGCATGAACCAAGGATTCTCGCCCCCGCTGTGCTAGGTCCGACGATGGCTCCATGATTCCTGGTGTGGGATTGGAACCTTCAACAGGTGACTCATCGACATCACTTCGCATCGCAGCTTCCAAGAAGGCTAATGCCAACTCGACCTCTCGATCGCGAGGCGATCGTATCAGGATCGACTCAAAGGCTCGTCCAATGAACTTGATGTTCTTTATTCGTTCATCGTCCGCAAGGACTTCAGATTGCCAAAGGCTTCGAGCTAGAACGCGGGCCTGATGCCAACTCATCTCACTGTTGGAGAGTGCTAACGCTTGCTGCGGCCTTACAGAATTGGTGCGAAGGTAACAGTCGCAAACATTCGGGCCATCAAACAGATCGATGAACTCTACCTGGGATTCGCCATGGATGGAAAAATAGAGACTGCGGCGTCGCGATCCTTGCCATTGACCGATTTCAATTTCCTGCCCACCGATTGCATGATCCAGTTCTCCAGAACAGGCCAGGAGCGAATCTCGCACCGCTTCACTTTCGATGCGACGCGGAGAGAATTTCCAATACAATCGATTGTCTGGATCGATTCGCTCGTTGTGAGCACTTCGGCTATCTGCTCGCGAATCGCGTCGATAAACATGGCTCATGACGATCTTTCGGTGGAGTTCTTTCATACTCCATTGAGTCCGATGCAATTCGGTAGCAAGCCAATCGAGTAACGCTGGATGGCTCGGCGTCTTACCGTTTCTTCCTAAGTCTTGTACCGAATCCACCAATGGCCGACCAAAATGTCGAGCCCAAAGATGGTTTGCGGCAACTCGAGCCGCCAGAGGATTCGCGTCACTCGTGATCCAGTTCGCTAACATGGCTCTTCGCCCCGTCGTCTGGTTCGGATAGATGGGCGATAACGGGCTGTAGGCAGTGTCTTCTGAATTCCATTTCGTTCGAGCGTCATCGATGGACTTGCGAACCTCGGCGAGCTTCTTCGTAGCTTTCTCAAGAGCTGCTTTGGCCTGTTCTGTTTGCTTGGCGTCAGCATTACTGGGCAAAGTTGCGACTTGTGTTTCTGCTTGCGTGCGTTCTCGTTCTGCCAGGAGGCCTTGCAAACTGGCCATCTCGTAGGCGGCACGCCGCTCCCAACGAGCTGCAACCTTGGCCAAATGAACTGGATCCCCTTTCGCAAAGTATTTGGCATCGTCGGCTGCAATGCGAGCTAGCAGCGAACGATGTCGTGCTTCAAAGACTTCGAGGTTTTGACGTTGAATTCGCTCTTCATCGATCGCAGCGTCCCATTTTCGCTGTGCCGACTGAAGGTTCGATGGACTTCCCTTCGATGTGTTCTCCGAGAGGATGCTTTGATCAGCATACTCCTTCTGCGCTTGATCCAACGCTGACTTGGCTTGCTGCCAAGTTTGTGTCGCAATCGCGATTTCTTTTTTCACTTTGGCGATCTCTTCCCGCCGAATAAACTCTCGCAATCCAGGATAGAAAGCTTCAGGTGGAAGCGACTTCATCGAAGCTTGGCCCGTATGCTGAAAAAACGAAGGCACATTTGGTTCGATCGGTGGACGACCTTCAACGCGGTTTCGTGCATCACCTCCGGTGTAGAAGAATGTCTTTGCATCGAGCTTCTCGTCAAAAACACGGATCAATCCGGCAGTGATCGGTCCATAAGATTCTGTGTAGACATACTTTCGAAAAGGACCGGGATCGGGCAATCCCGCCACGCGATCCTGCCGCAACTCCAATGGTTCGAAGAAAGCGCGAAACCGAAAGTAATCCTCTTGCGATATGGGATCGTACTTGTGATCGTGACAATGGGCACAATTCATGGTGAGTCCCAAGAACGCCTTCGCGGTGTGCTCGACATTGTCCTTCATCCAGCTTTCATAATTCCACTTGAACCAATTGCGGACTAAGAAACCTGTTGCAACAACCTTTTCATCATCACCGGGGTAGAGTTCATCGGCAGCCAACATCTGACGAACCATCTCGTCGTAGCCAAGATCCTGATTTAGCGATCGAACGATCCAATCTCTCCATCGCCAAATGTGCGGATAACTATTCATGACGTCTGGCACACTTCGGCGACCGTACCAGTCACTATAACGCCACACATCCATCCAATGACGTCCCCAACGTTCGCCAAATTCAGGGCGAGCCAGAAGTCGATCCACTAATCGATCGTAGGCATCCGGCGCATCATCACTTTCGTACTCATGAAGCTCTTCAGCAGTAGGCGGTACTCCTAACAAGTCCAACGTGACACGGCGTAGCAGCGTTGGTTTATCGGCTTCATCCAGCGGCATTAACGCGCGCGGCTTCATCTCCTGTTCAATGAAAGCATCAATGGGATTCCGAGAGGGTGTATCAACAGGTAAAGGGACATTAACAGCCGCAATCGGCTGAAAGGACCAGTGCATTCGAGGATCCCTCTGAGGATCATCGCGATCTGGAACTCGAGCCCCTTGTTCGATCCACTTTACGATCAACTGAACTTGATCCGCGGTAAGGGGATGTCCTTCGGGAGGCATTTTTGAAGAAGGATCGGAACTGGTGATTCGATCGACGAGTAAACTCTCCATCGGCTTATTCTCGATCACAGCCGAACCACTCTCTCCACCTTGCCTCACAAAGGATGCGGCATCGAGACGCAGGTTGCCTTTTTGAGCCAACACGCCGTGGCAAGCGAAACAACGTTGCTCAAGAATCGGTCGAACGTGCTTCTCGAAATCGATGCTTTCATCCCCGGTAGGTTCCTGCTGTGCCAAACTGAATCGTCCAACGAGCAACATCAGCATGAAGAAGATGTGCGAAGCATTGGACGGGCCAAGAGAACGCAGGGTAGCCACGGAAAATCCTTGAGGTAGGAATGGAAGGGTGCAAGGCAGGTTAGGGCAGGGCGATCTTTAGTATAACGAGTCTCATTTTGGTTTTCTTGCGATCCACGTCATGGAAATCGGGACCCCGTAATGGGAAAATGCCTTCGCAAAGACGATACTTCGATCCAATGAAGTATCAATTAGATCGTAGATTTGATGGGAGATGCCGGTGCAACGATGGATACTGGGAATGATTTTATTGCCCCTTTTAGGTTCATTAGGCGATGCCGGTGACCTACCGAAACTCGCAATTTTGACCGATATCGGAGGTGATCCCGATGATCAGCAATCGCTTGTGCGTTGGATGATCTATGCGAATCAATTCGACCTTCAAGTGATTGTTGCGAGCTCTGCTGGAACGCTAGGAGAACTCAAATCGCCAACGACTCGTCCCGATCTAGTCCATCAAGTCATCGATGCCTATGCGCGAGTTCGACCGAAACTAATCATGCAAGAACAGGGTTGGCCAACCGCAGAGGAACTGCATGCGAAAGTCGCGACGGGCAATATCCATCGAGGCTTTTCCGCCATTGGCGACAACCATGATTCGCCAGGTTCGAATACACTCATCGCGGCCATCGATCGATGCGATCGTGCCTCACCTCTCAATGTTGTGATTTGGGGAGGTCAAACAGATCTTGCTCAAGCGCTGTGGCGTATTCGCACCGATCGTGGACAAGCGGGGCTTGAGAATGCAATTGCAAGACTCCGAGTCTATGACATCAATGATCAAGATCAAATCGCCGATTGGATGCACAAGGAATTCCAAGGTATGTTCTATATACTTGCGAAAGCTCCTGAGGGCAAAGACAAGAGGCTCGGTACATATCGCGGTATGTATCTGACGGGCGACGAGTCTCTCACCAGCAGCGAATGGATCGAGACGAACATTCGATCATCGGGACCACTTGGGGCGTTATATCCCACCAAAACTTGGACTGCACCCAATCCTCATAGCTGCATGAAAGAAGGAGATACTCCCTCATGGTTTTTCTTTCTTACGCGTGGCGGCAACAATCCCTCCGATCCTACGCAAGCAGGGTGGGGCGGTCAGTTTAAGAAAGACGTTTCCGGTTGGTATCGCGATCTCGAAACAACCGATCGCTTCGATGCACGTTCGACCGTAAGCCGCTGGCGTGAGGAGTTTCAAAAAGACTTCGCCAACCGCATGGCTTGGTGCAAGTAGCCGACAGGAAGTGGGCTTGCAGGAGAAACAGTTCAAGCCCGTTTCATTGAGGGAATATTAGTGATTTCAGGATTTTCCGGGATTGCAATGGCATTGATCTGGCTGATTCCATTCGTGCCCGCAGAGAAAAAGCTAGACACCAACGCGGCCCCCCAACAAGTCACCGCAAAGCGTAGCGATTGAACGCATAGCGAGTTGATTTGAATCAAATGCGATGCATCGAAGCCGTTAGCGAACAACCCGAACCCTTAGTACAATGCCCCTATGAGAAATGATAACAATCCCTATGCACCTGTCGTGCAGCAGACTATAGCCCCGAAAACGCCGAGAGGTTTTCTTCCGGCTGCATTTTGGATTTTTTGGGCGAGTGCAACCCTTTTGTTTTGTGCCCTCTTGTTGACTCCCGCAATTCCTGCTGGCGTTTTGGGCATCACATCATCGATCATTACCTTGGCCTACTCTCTGGCCTACGCGAATCATATCGTCCGGGTACAACGTCAAGATTGCATTGAATTCCTGCATCGCCACCCCATTCAGTTTACCCTCGCAAACTTTGCACTGAGTTTAGGCTTGCTTGTAGCAGGTCTGATTGGCTTCTTTGTCTGCTGCGCTCCCTTGACGATCGGAATATCGATTACAGGAATACAGCAAGCGAACGAAATGGCAGTCATCGTCGCTGTCATCGTCTTTTCATCGTTGGCCGGAATTGGAACCATCGCGATTATCATTCGCCAGATTCTTCCAGTTCAGATGCCAGTCACCGAGCAAGTGCAGGCACAGATGGTTTCTCCAATCGCGGAGGACCCTTCGAAGGAGAGTTTCTTTGAGAGAGCACCCGAAAAAAGGGAGCCTGAATGATCGTTCGAGTTGCCTACGCCGCGATCATGATTGGGGCGGTGCTTGCGGCGAGCTGGTTGGTCCGAAAGCAGCAAAGCAAGCTTCCACTCACACCGAGTCAGCGTTTAGCATTAGGGTTGTCAGCATTCATTGGGTGCATGCTCGGAGCGAAAGCTCCTTTCTTGTTACAGCTCGGATGGGAAGGGTTATGGAGAGGAACGGTTTGGTTTGCCGACGGTAAAACAATCTTGGGAGGGATCGTTGGCGGCTACTTGGCAGTCGAGATCACCAAACCCATCGTTGGAATCCGATTCTCAACCGGCGATTCCTTTGCATTGCCAGCAGCGGTGGCCATCATGATGGGACGTCTTGGCTGTTTTGTGGCCGGATGCTGCTTTGGAACACCGACCGACTTGCCCTGGGGAATCGAATTTCCGCTCGCAGGGGACGACATCCCCGTACCTCGGCATCCCACACAATTGTATGAGGTTATTTTTCATGCCCTAGCCGCGATCGTCTTGTACGCGACGATGGACAGTAAACGCTTTGCTGGCAACAAGCTCAAAATCTATCTCATCATCTATTTTGCCTTCCGCTTCTTCACCGAGTTCCTTCGCCCTGAACCCGCCATCCTCCTCGGCCTCACCGGCTACCAATGGACCAGCCTCGCCCTAATCCTCATCCTCCTCATCCTCTCCCCCAATATATGCCACCCATATACTGTTGACATAGGAGGGTGAGTTGTTAGGATTTGGGAGGAGGTTGCATCATGCCAAAACGAAGTGACGTGTTTCGCTATGACGAAATTGGGATCGTGCATTGTCAGCAACGCTGTGTCCGAAGAGCCTTTCTGGCTGGGAAAGATCTGGCCTCGGGAAAGAACTTTGAGTACCGGCGCGAGTGGATTCGCAAACGGATGGAACTCTTGGCGTCCGTGTTTGCGCTCGATGTGCTGACCTATTCCGTCATGTCTAACCATTTGCATTTGATGCTTCGCAATCGACCCGATGTCGTCAAAACATGGAGTGACGAAGAAGTTGCCAGGCGTTGGTTGCAGCTTTTCCCAGGAAAACGGCTCGAAGATCAACTGGGATCACCCACGCAGCAGGATATTGTGCAAGCCATCGCTGACGCTAAGAAGCTCTCAGGTTGGCGCGATAGGCTCTCCGATGTTTCCTGGTTCATGCGAGCTCTTTCAGAACCCATAGCTCGCCGAGCCAACCGCGAAGATGAATGCACAGGGCGATTCTGGGAAGGACGATTCAAGGCTCAGAAGATCGTAGATGAAGCAGGCATATTGGCCTGTGCCATGTACGTAGACTTGAATCCCGTTCGCGCTGCTATGGCGAAGTCACCCGAGCAGTCTCGCTTTACTTCGGCATTCGATCGCATTCGCGCTAAAAAGGGTGTACGAACGATCGCGGCAGCAAGGCAGTTCTTGACGGAATCGCTTTCGGAAGAGGTTTTGGTGCAGAAGCTCGAAGTGGCATTACAAAACAAGGACCGCGAAGAAATCGCTTTGTTCAAGAAGCAATTAGCTGATCTACGTTCGGCATCCAAGCGTAGCAAAAAGCGTTCACGTTCATCGCTCTTGAAAGAGCCCGCCGATTCGTGGTTATCGCCCCTGGAAATCAAAGAGCATGAGCCGAGCGGTCCCAATCCGCATCGAGAAGGTTTGCGAGCAAGCAACAAAGGCTTTTTGCCGATGAAGCTCTGCGATTACCTAACTCTATTGGATTGGACAGGAAGGAAGGGCAAGGATGGAAAGCGAGGTGCGATTCCCTCCGAACTAGCGCCGATCCTTGAGCGGCTTGGCATCGATGGTTCCATGTGGTGCGATCTGGTTTGGAATTTCTCGAAGTACTTTGGTCATTCGCGAGCCGCCGGTAAACCCGAAAGCTTGAAACGCGAAGCGGCGAGCCAAGGAGGCTCCTGGATTCGAGGCCAACGAAACTGCCGCCCCTTCTTTAACGCTTAGCAAACGTTAACGCGACCGATTTCTTTCTCCATCGGACCGCACTGCGCTACCCTTGCGCACACACTGCGCTTTCTACGCCTCAATTTAGCCTGAACCACCAGCATTCGCGAGGCACGAAGCCTTCATCGGCATCTAGAGCCGCTCTCTATCATTCACGTTGAGCCTTTCCGCCTCTTCAACACATCTATTGACGTTGCGTTTTTTCGCGAAGCTTGCAAAACAAGGGTACTCGGCATGTCAACATTAGATGGGTGGCATATATTGTGGGAGAGAGCTATTGGGAGGCGCGGCGGATGCGGTCCATGAGGGCGATGCCAAGACCAGTTTCGGGAAGTGACTGACAGAGAATAGCATCCGCATGATGCCGATCGGATTCACGAAAGAACTCGTACAAGGCCCCTGCATACTCTTCCGTTGAAGCACATAACCGATGAAGAATGAAGTCCGCATGAACTGGGCACGGGTCTATTCCAATTCGGGCGACGCGCATTCCGTTCAGATCTTGGTCGTGGTCTTCAATGATCACTTTTGCAGATGGCTGGTAATGCTTGTGCCTTAGGCCCGGCGAGTTCACGTGTCCTTCGTGTCCGCTTTGCACCCGCTTTAAATCCGGCAAGATCGTTCGCAACTGATCTTCTGTGATCGCACCATGACGAAGAAGCCTTGGAGGCACATGATGGATATCAACGACCGTGCTCTCGAGACCCAAGCCACATCCAGCTTCGCACACGACGGCATCGATCCAACCATCTAGATCTTCAAGAACACCTTGAAAGGTCGTAGCGCTTGGTCTACCGGAACGATTGGCGCTAGGGGCAACCAACGGAACGCCGGTTTCACGAATCAGTTGCCTTGCGACGGGATGACTTGGAATCCTCACCGCAACGGTATCGAGCCCCGCGGTCACGATATCAGGTACTTTTGAATTCTTGGGAACCACTAATGTCAATGGTCCTGGCGCCCATAGCTTCCACAACTCCAGGGCAATCTTAGGCACTTCGTCACAAACTTGCTCTAGATCTTCAACACCAGCCAGATGGACGATCAATGGATTATCCGAAGGCCTTCCTTTCGCTTCAAATACTCGCTGGACAGCAGAAGCGTCGTCAAACCTGGCGCCTAAACCGAACACGGTTTCGGTTGGAAACGCAACCGTTCCTCCATCGCGCAAGATCTCCGCGGCAATCTTGAGCTGAGACGCATTCAATCGCTTCGTGGTCTGCATCTCGAAATATGACCTGATAACACTGTAGATCGGGGATCAGGAGAACATCGAACACCTCGTCCAAACCCAATCATTGAGCTGGATTGGACGGCCGCTTTAGCAAATGCTGCTGTAGATAAGCAGCACGTTCTGTGTTTCGATCTGGAGTACTCAACTTCTGGCCGCGAAGTTTCTGCAGGTGACCAGGCTGAGTATGCAAGAAGAGCTTATTCACAGTCGCAATATCGATATCGCGAATGAGGCCAAGAATAATCCCCAGTCGTACCTTGGAAAGATAATGCATCGTCTCTTCACTGCTAATCTTTTTTGCAGTCGAGAGAATGCCAAGCGCGCGGCTTACATCATCATGAAGATCTTGCATCGATTGTTCGGAAAGAAACTCACGTGCCTTTCGCTCGTAGTCGATCAGCACGGGTACGACTTCACTGACCTTGGAAACCAATTCTTCCTCAGACCGCCCAAGGGTCACTTGATTGCTAACCTGATAGAAGTCTCCCATGTATTGCGAGCCTTCACCGAAGAAGCCCCGCACTGCCACCGATATTCGCTGAAGGCTTCGAAAGACCTTATCAATCTGCTTGGTAACCACAAGTGCCGGTAGATGCAACATCGCACTCACTCGCAACCCTGTACCAACATTGGTTGGACAAGCGGTCAAGTATCCGTACCGTTCGTGGAAAGCATAGTTGAGTTTTCCATCTAACGCTGAGTCGAGCTTATTGATGTAATCCCATCCTGGCTGGAGATCGAGCCCACTGCGCATCACTTGGATTCGAAGATGGTCCTCTTCATTCACCATGATGCTGAACTGTTCTTTGGGATCGACTGCAACCCCGCGTGTCCCTTCATTCTCCGACAATTCACGACTAATCAATTGTCGTTCCATCAGGAACTGCCGGTCGAGTTCGGAGAGTTTGTCGACGTCAAAATACTGAGTCTCAAACTCGCTACCGACTTCTTCCAAACGCGAGCACACCTGCTTCACGATGGCGTTGCGATCGCCATCGGTGCATCGTCGAATGAATGGAAAGTCCGCTAGATTTCGAGCCAAGCGAATGCGGCTGCTCACCACAACATCCGCTTCTGGCCCCGTACCACGGATCCATTCTCCAAACTGATTTGCGAGGTCATCCAACTTCACAAGCGAGCTCACTTCCTCGAAAAACGTTTGACTTCAGACTATTGGCCAGGCAACCAAAGCTTGCTGCCACCACCTCCCGATTGACTCGAGGAGGACTCGGGGGCCGCACCATCCGGCGTCCAGAGACCAGAAGACGGGGCCGCCTTTGTTGCGCCATGCCGCATCAATGCATTGCCGAGGTCTTCCCCGCCAGCAGCTTGCATCTGACGTTGCTGCATTTCGTAGCGCATCATCTGCAAATACTGTAGCAAGTATGGATCTTGAGGAACTTCACGGAACGCTTTCTGCAGGAACAAGCTGGCATCATTTTGCCGACCAAGCTGAGCCAACACTTCGACTCGTTCGAGAACGGCATTTCCGACGGGTAGCTGAAGCTGCTTACCAGCCTCATAGATTTGTTCCAAGATCACTTCCGCTTCCGTCGGATCACGAACGACTCGCACTTCCATATTCAAAGTGGTATATCGAGCCGCGGTTGCAAGCTCAGCAGGCCACTGCATGGACTTGCTCTTTGCAACTAACTCACCAAACACAACGCTCACACGACGATTCATTGCCGACTGCATCAATTGAATGAGGCTTTCGGGATCGATGTCGTTCAAATCGATCCAGAAATAACTTGCCCCACCAACCAAGTCGAAGGTGTCATCCTTGGCGCTCACCTTGGGTTGAGCCAAGCCTTGGGTTGAATAGATACCTGCGTAGTCGCGACTATCAAGCATCGTAACGCCGGTGCTTTCCCAATGCAGCAACAGCGCCTGCACCTTCTGCTGGTATGCGGATTGCCCACCCACTTCACTAATCGTCTTCCCATCCAAACAACGGAATGGAAAGCTCATCATTCCTTGAACGGCCAGCCCCTTGAGCTCCGTTTCAAAATCAGATTGCTTATCATTCTCGATCGGCTGATTCAGCGCCACTTGGGTTGAAATATGCGTGGTGTATGGGGATGGAATCTTTTCGACCACTTCACGTCCTTTGAGCCCCAATTCTTTGCGAAGCATTTCAGGGCCATCTTTATGAAGCCCGACCATGCTTTCGGCGATCACCAGTCTTGCCGGCTTGTCGGTTTGCTTGCCGAAGACCGCGATCCATCCACCTACCAATCGAGGATTGGCTTCTCCGTACTTGCCCTCAAAAATCGGTGTTGCAAAACCGTAGATAAACTTCGGCGGCACTTCTTCCTTGAGAATGGCCATCGAAATCTGCTTGAGTTGATCGCTGTTGAGAGGAATCAGATTGCGATTCGAAATGATCTTCTCTTCGGCTTCGGACTCGTTCTCCAATACGTATTGGCATACTTCGTCTTCGACTTCCAAGCCCGATACCTTCGGAGCAAGATCGAATTGCAAAGCTTGGAAGTAAATGCGTTGCGGTTCAGGCAACATGTTCGATTCAGCAAGCTTGCCGCAAATGGAAGCAGCGCCTTCGATATCGACGAGCAACAACTTGCAATGAAGCAAGGTGATCAATATTTCAGGTGCTGGACCAAATTCTCGCTGAAGAGCTTCCAACTTTGTTTTGGCTTGGCTGAGACGACTCTTGCTCAACAGCGCATACGCTTCACGGAATCTCTCCAACCAAGGAGCATTCTCTGGTTCGCTCGGCGATGGAATCGACTCACGCGCTAGAACGCTGACAGAATCCATGGCCAAGATCGATTCATAGATCCGCTCGAGCGATTCGTGATCACCCAAACAGTCCATCAGATACTCACATTGAAGCAATGCTGGGAGGCATCGATTGGTACGAGCCAAGAAGGTCAGCAGATTGACAGCGACCGTTAAGACCATCGGATGATAGGACTCACCGGTGTTCGAAATCCCTTGCCAGAAGAGGACCGCAGCCTCTTCCAAATTGCCTCGCATGATCGCCAAGAACGAGCGATACATTTGGGCCAATGGATTCTCTGGCTGCAAGCGAATGAATTTCGCCGAAGCTTCTTCGAGTGTTTCGATTTCACGCAGACGAAGTAGCAAGTCGCACTTCATGGCGTGTAACCAAGCATCATTGGGGAAGGTCTTGAGCAGTTGATTGATGCGATCCAAAGCAGCAACGTTCTGCTCGCCATCCATCATCCGCTCGACTTTGGTCATTTCCTGGAGATTGTCGGCGCACTTGCAGAACTTGATCTTCTTTCCGCTACCGCAGGGACAAAAGCTATATTGATCCAACGCCATAACAGGTTCTTTGCTTGCAGGAGTTCTCTTACAATCGTTCCAGGTCTCAAATTCCGTGTTGAGCCGGCGATACCAAACCGATCAGTGTACCACCCACATCGGAATTTCGGCAGACGGGATGGGATGGAGATTGGGTGCAAATTGCCACCCATTTTCTTGGTTTCTACGGGTGATTTGCGACCCAACCAATAAAAAAGACCGAGCTTGGTACTCGGTCTTTTTGGGAAGTGCCTTTTCGATGTTTCTCAGGTATCAACGCCATCGGGAGATGGAATCGGTGCCTTCTTTTCTTTCGTGTCTTGCTTCTCACGCCATGGCTTCTTTTGCTTGTAGCTATCCAGCTCTTCTTGCAATTGCTTCAATTGCTCGGAGTCTTCTCGCTTCCCTTCTTCCACAGCTTTTTCAGCCCACTTGGTAGCTTCATCGAAGTTTCCAACTTCGGCGTAGCCGGCGGCAAGTGTCGAAAGAATGTGGGCCGCTTTGAATTTTGTTAGCTCGCAGGCCTTCGTGCCCAATTCAACCGCACGCTTACCATCGCGGATGGCATCGACCGGCGAAGTCGACAATACCCAGGCCAAGTTATTGAGCAACCCAGACTTTTCATCGGTATCTTCATCCGACAGCAAGCTAATCGCTTTTTCAAAATCGGCGATCGCTTCCTTGTGAGCTCCAATGCTCAACTCGGCATCGCCTCGCAAGCGAAGAGCACGAGTCTGAAGGTGACTCCACTCTTCGTTGCCTGACTTGATCACTTCATCGGCTACTTGAATGGCCTTCTTGGGGCGATCATCCATTTGGTAGTAGCTTCCCAACTGCAACAAGAACTCGCCATTGTTGGGAACGAGTCGAACCACTTGCTGCAGATCCGCAATGGCATCACCAAGTCTCTTTTGATTGGCCGCTACCAAGCTGCGGAAGTACAGGGCTCCTGGCTGGTTAGGCTGGATAGCCAACACATCTTCGATGTCTTGCTCGGCTTTGCCAAATTCTTTCTTCTGCAGATAGACTCGCGTTCTTGTCATCAATGCTTGCCCGTTTTTCGGGTCTGCTTCGATAACTTTGTTTAAATCGGCAATGGCTTTGTCAAGAAAAGGAGTGGCATCCGCATCATCCTTGGACTCTGATGCATTTTGCTTTTCGATGTAGAGGTCGGCGCGATCCTGTAGCAAGACGAATGTCTCGGGGGCTCCGTCGGTGAAGTCCGTAACCTTGGTATTGAGCAACTCGATCGCTTCGTCCACGCGGTCTAGCTCTTTAAGGGCAGCGACGGCAGCTTTGATGGCGAAGATGCTCTTGGGCTCCTTGTCCAACAATCGCTTCGACTCTTGATAGGCTTCATCGAATTTACCATCGGCCACTTGAATTGCGATCAAGGCTTGGCGAGCCTCTAAGTTGCTTGGATCGGTTTCCGATGCCTTGCGAAACGCTTTTGTTTTTTCGTCGATATCTTGAGCCATCGAACCTTGCAACATATAGGCCTTTGCCAATTTCGCAGGGTCGTCCTTTAGAAGCGCGATGGCTTTATCAAGATTTCCTTTGGCCTCCGCCGGCTCATCGATCTGAGCCAACAACAGATAGGCATCTGCCATGTTGGCATCGGCCTCGATGGCTTTTTTCAGATCGCGGCGAACAATCGTTCGCAACCGAGAGAGCGTCGCTGGATTACGAGTACGCGATTGAATCAACTGCTCGAGCGTCGTTTGAGCCTTTTGAAAGGCCGTGGTGGCGATGATTTGCTTGGCAAAAGTTTTGCCATCTTCATCGAGCCCCGTAGCAATAGCCTTTTCCGCAAGATCGATGATCTTGGAGAGCTCGTCAGGCGTCTTGGCTTCAATCTTGAGATCGGTGGCTTCATCCAGAAACTTTTGACCTGGCTGGTCCACCGTCTTGGCTGTGTTCTGCCCCGAAGCACATGGCGAGGTGACATTCACGATGGTTGTGACCATCGGTAGCGCTAAAGCGAAGCCAAGAAGGCTACGACGGAATGAAACCCTATCAATGGCGTACATGCGAAATCCTCTCACCAAAAATTCTCGGATACTCAATACATCGTATACGATTGGCCAGATCCAAACCAAGCTCATCCTGGAAGAGCTTGGGGAAGTTCGTCTATTTCTTCGCGAATCCGGCGATCCATTTCTTGATTATTCGCAAAGCCCCTACGTTCTGGTTCAAAAATGGGCCAACAAAAAAGGGGCCCTTCGCGCGAGCGATGGCCCCTGATTGATCGTCCAATGGATGGTCAACGAATCTCAATAGGCTCCCGAATTGGAATCCGCACCACGATCGTTTCCATATCCACTGTTGGAATAATTCCCTCCGGATCCTCGCGTCCCACGTGGACGGTCTTCGCGAGGCTTGGCCTCGTTGATCGTCACACGCCTACCGGCGATTTCCTGCTGATTCAAACCTTCGACTGCCGCTTTCGCCTCGTCTTCATTGGGCATTTCCACGAATGCGAAACCTCGTGATCTGCCCGTATCGCGGTCCATGATGATGCTGACGCGACTCACTTGCCCAAACCGACTGAATGCCTGACGAATCTCGTCTTCCGTCGCACGATAAGCCAAATTTCCAACATAGATGTTTGTCACAAACCAGCCCTTCCCACCTGCTCCTGAGCAGTTCATTTTCAACAATGTTTTACCAACGCATCCGTGCGACGCATGACAACCCACTGATTGGATAGCTAGAATCACCCTCGGAATCGCGTTCGAACTTCGCGAGCGAAAAGTTCCTATCCGCAGAAACGACTGCATGGTCCTATTTGCGGTGATTGATGGTGAGCCCAGCCACACTGCCGGGCGATTATGGGGATCTCCACCCCCCTAAGTCAACAAAAATCCCCCGATTTCGAGCCGGTTTCCACTGCCTCTCGCGCTAGGCCATTATGAATCTCGCCAACCCCAATGTTGCATTTCGACTAGCATCCGTTGCCGAGCTTCATCCGAACCAAATCGCCATCGCAACTCCGCTTGGAAATCCAGGGCAAGGCACCCGCCGCGAGTATCGAACGACATCGTTTGGTGAATTGGAAGATCGAAGCAATCGCATCGCGGCAGGATTTCAGGCGATGGGCATCGGCCCCGGAAAGCGAATCGCATTACTTGTCCGTTTTGGCGAAGACTTCATTTGCCTCGTCTTCGCTTTGCTCAAAACAGGTGCAACTCTCATCTTGATCGACCCCGGCATGGGGCGAAAAAACTTGCTGCAGTGTTTATCGGAAGCCAATCCCGATGGCTTTGTGGCGATTCCTCAAGCGCATCTTGTTCGCATCGTCCTACGGCGAAAATTCCCCAATGCCAAACTCAATATTCTTGTTGGCAATGACTTCGGGCTCCTCGGAATCCGCAATCTGAAGGCATTGGAACAGACCCAAGCCAAACTGATTCCACCTAAGTTACAAGTCGATAGCGACGCGGCCATCATTTATACGACAGGAAGTACAGGGCCGCCCAAGGGCGTTCTCTACACGCACGCGACCTTCAATCACCAAATCGATCTTTTGGTACAGCAATATGGCATCGAACCAGGTGGCAAAGATCTAAGTGGCTTTCCTTTATTTGGCCTGTTCAATGCGGTCATGGGAACCACGACCATCATTCCCGATATGGATCCAACTCGCCCCGCTGATGTGGATCCACCTCGATTGCTTGATGCGATGGAGCAATGGCAAATCAATCAAGCCTTTGGGTCGCCAGCATTGTGGACCAAAGTAGGAAGGTACTGTGCGGAACATGGGCGAGGAATGCCAACGCTTCGTCGCGTACTTTCCGCAGGCGCACCTGTATCGCCCAATGTTTTAGAGTGGGTTCGAAAGGCAGCGCATCCCGATTGCGAGGTCTTTACACCCTACGGAGCGACCGAATCCCTTCCCATTGCATCGATTGAGTCGCGCGAAGTCCTTGAAGAGACCGCGGCTCTCTGGAAACTCGGTAAAGGAACGTGCGTCGGCAAACGCTTTCCATCGATGGAATGGAAAGTCATTCGCATCACCGATGGTCCGATCGCGACGCTTGATGAAACCGAAGCACTCGCGGTCGGTGAGATTGGAGAATTGATGGTAAAGGGGCCTGTCGTTACGCGGCGCTATGTCACGCGTACCGATCAAAACGCCCTTCACAAAGTTCAAGATGGAGACTCGATCTGGCATCGCATGGGTGATGTTGGATATCTCGATGCACAAGATCGATTTTGGTTTTGTGGCCGCAAGTCACACCGAGTCGAAACAGAGCAGGGGGTGCTCTTTACGGAGCCATGTGAAGCCATCCTCAATACGCATCCTGCGATTCACCGCTCTGCGTTGGTGGGTGTGGGTACCCCAGGACATCAGACACCGGTGATCCTCGTTGAACCCTGGCCCCAAGCAACAATCGATAAAGAAGCGTTGATCCAACAACTTCGCGAGCTTGCTCTTTCGAATGCCATTA
>JAXMBN010000022.1:0-98273 GCA_046349875.1 Pirellulales bacterium | reverse complement strand
GCTTGGTGTGCACACAAACATGTGCGTACTGGGACGCCCTTTTGGTTTGCGTCAAATGGTCAAACAAAAAATGGAGGTGGTATTGGTTCGGGATATGACTGACTGCATGTACAATCCCAAACGCTGGCCATTTGTGGATCATTTTTCGGGCAATGATCTCATGTTCGCGTATGTCGAGAAAATGATTTGCCCAACCATTACCAGCGATCAGATCCTAGGAGGCAAGCCCTTTCGATTTCAGGGTGATCAACGAGCCATTGCGAACCTTCCCAATCCGAACCCTGAAAGGAAGGAGTGGCAGCATGTAGCCGTTGCCGCCAATGAGGGAAAGTTGAAGTGGAACCCTGTAGGAAAGGATCAAGATGGAATCGTTCACCTCCGGTGTGCAGTCCGTTTTGCCCATGGATTGTTGGAAACGACGGCCGTGCTAGCAGTCGAAGGACCAATCCAAGGTGCGTGGCTCAATGGAACCGCACTACCGCGATGTCCCGATCAGGAGGCGAATAGAAAGTGTTACCAAATCACGAAAGAAGTGACATTCGGAAACGACGACGCTAATTTGTTGGTATTGAAGATGGATTGGAGCAAGAACGCCAGTGAATCGATGAAAGTCCCCACGATATCCACCATGAAAGGAACGCATCAACTAATGCGTTGGGAAGCGATTCGCGGTGAGGATCCCTCTTTTCAAAATATCCCCTTGCCCGCCAAATTTGGCATGTCTCCAGAAGTTTTCCAGTCGGTGGAATAAAATACTTCGATCCGGATGAAGAACACTTCAGAAACAGGGCTGGTCGACTTGTAGCATGAATGAAACGGTAGAGTCAAACACCAAGACTGAAGGATTGATCAAAGCTAAGGGGATGGCTAGTCGAACGGTATGGCCATTCTATGGATTGGGTTTGTTGTTGATGGCTTGCCTGTGGTTGCCGGTGGCTAAAGGATGCAATGGAAGTCTCGTTTATCCCGTCGAAAATGTTCGGTGCTTTGAACCCGGCGCAACGGCGATGGACATATTCGGGAGCCTGAGTCTCTTATTGATTTACGGTAATGGTCTTTCGGCTGCTTTTCTTTTAACCTTGGCAGCTCTCTTTGCAACAAGAACATGGTGGTGGAATGCGTTTCACGTCGAATTCATTTGCACACTGGTGTGGGTAGGAATCGCATTCGGATTCCAACTTTTTAACACGATCGAGAGCTACCGGGAAATGCTCGAATTCGTTCTCTATGATTTGGTGACTTTGGCTGTGGCGCTAGCTTGGATTGGCAAGGCATGGATGCAGCAACGACCTTTCCAGGCTTGGGCTAGGCTTCGGTACACGTGGGTTTTAGGAGCGATGTTCGTGGTCCAAATGTCGTGCCTTTTTGGGAGTGCACAAATCGGCTACTACGTCTCGATGATTGCTCTAGTGGGCTTGGCGTTTTCGATTGAGCGAGCTAGTCGAAGGATGGAGCATGACTTGTGGGATCCATCGGCTGCAGTCGTACCGTTTCAGTTTTCGCTTTGGAATATTTTTGTCTGGATGACGTTTCCACCTGTGGCCGTCGCCTATTTTGTTGGCGTCAACAAAATTGTCGAGTGGCTCTTTGATTAGTAGTGGATAGGTCGTGCGATTATCCCAATCGCGGACAATATCCGCTTCTATAAATCAACGATCGGTGCGATTGTTTTACGAGGATTTCGCTTTCGGATAACGAACAACTTTGATGTCGTTTTTTTGCTGAGGCCCTGGAGTACTTCGACCAGCACGGATAATCTTTTCGAACGATTCTTGCATCGCTTGAACGCGAGCCGGTTCTTGAGCAGCTAGATTCTCCGATTCCCGCAGGTCCTTCTCTAGGTTGTAAAGTTCGGGCTCTTCCTTCGCGACATATTTCCAGTGTCCCTCGCGGTAGCTGGGGAGTCCATTGCAAGCCGTGTTCACGCTGTGCGAGCGAATCGGTTGCATGCCACCTTGAAGCAACGGCATCAGGCTGAAGCTGTCTTCACCGGCATCAGGCGGCAACGGACGTTCAAATATCTCGGCCATCGTAGCGATGAGGTCCGCATGAAGAACGAGTTGATTGCATACGGTACCTGGACGGACGACTCCCGGCCATCGAATCACATAAGGAACGCGATGGCCCCCTTCGTACACCGAAGTCTTGTAGTCGCGAAGCGGTCCGCTCGGATAATGGCCTTGCGTTTCCATTTCTTTGACACCGATGTAGTTCGCGCATCCATTGTCTGAAGTGAAGAGTACAAAGGTATTGTCTTCGACTCCTGCAGTTCGAATCGCTTGCAGGACGCGACCGACCACTTCATCGGTTTCCATAACCAAGTCGGCGTAATCGCTTTGAAGGCCACTCTTGCCTTTCCAAGTACTATTCACTGCCAAGGGCGTGTGCGGTGATGTGAGAGGAAGGTAGAGAAGGAACGGAGTTTGAGCTTGCGATTGCTGATGGATAAAAAGTTCAGCGCGAGAAGCCAAAGATGGAAGAATGTTTTCCAACTGCCAGTCAGGAAGGCTCGGCCCTTGCAAGCTCGCTTGATTCTTGACCAACTTCGATGCCGGAAGAAGTTCACTGGGTATTCCGAGCGTGCGATCCTTTTCGATGAAACAATAAGGTGGCCAATTCGGCACGTCGGTACCAAAGTATTGCTAAGAAAGCCGCGCTCGGTTAGTCCACTGGGAATGCGTTTGGAAAAGACAGCCTGCCAAGTTTTCGGAAAGGCATCGGTAATTTCTGGTTTCCACCTTGCCTCCACCACCCCCTTGCCCGCCGAAGCCCGTAAAGTGCGGCTTTTGTTCTGGAGTAATCGGCCAATCTCTTCCGAGGTGCCATTTGCCAATACAAGCCGTCGAATACCCTTGACTGGCAGCAAGCGATGCAATGGTCATGCGGTTTTCAGCGATGAGCGGCTTTCCCCATACGGGCACAATACCCGACTGCAAAGACGTTCGCCAATGGTATCGTCCGGTGAGCAACGTGTATCGTGAGGGAGAACAACATCCAGAACTGGAGTGCC
Organism: Pirellulales bacterium; assembly: GCA_046349875.1. Classification (GTDB taxonomy): domain Bacteria; phylum Planctomycetota; class Planctomycetia; order Pirellulales; family Pirellulaceae; genus JAXMBN01. The sequence continues at coordinate 95,263 of JAXMBN010000022.1, read as the reverse complement.
CGTCGGTAAAACGCATCCCACTTGCCGCTAAGCCATCCATATGCGGCGTACGAATCTTACCTCGTTCTGGATTGTTGCATTGCATATCTCCATAGCCAAGATCATCCGCCAAGATGATGACGAAATTCGGTTTCGATGAAGGTGGTGCGTATGCGAAAGCTGGTAGCCCAATCGACGTTGCCAGAACCACGCTTAGAAGCGTTGAGATCGACCAGGCCATGATGGGCTCCAATAATTTGAGAGAGAAAAAACCGTGTCGATTCGTTATATCATGAATTCTCATTCGGATGTCGCTTGGCCAGGCCCTTGAATCATCTACAACTCTTGGATCGGTAGATGAATACGAAGCTCGAAGTATTCATAGCCGTGGGCGAATGGGCGGCCGTTCCAAACTTCAAAACCTGGAAAATCGGCTGGCCGGTAATTGCTTCGTGGAAGCCAACTGCCATAGAGCCACTGAAAGAGCCGAATCTCCATTTGAATGTCCCCCTTCATCTCGATCTCTGCGACCTTCATGGCGGGGAAGCGAAACCATCCAACGTCGCGGTCGGTCGCTATCTTGAAAGGAACCTCAACGGCGACGTAGTAATGGCAGGATTCGAGAGCGGTTACTTTAGGATTCTCGTATTGATAGCCGAGCCATTGACCATCGGCTAGATGATGCTTGTCGGCCCAGTCCATCAGGCGATGCGCCGCCTGCACGACTCCGTCCCCTTGATAGGGATTGGAGACGCGAATGTAAGCGACGTAACGCGGTGGTAGTTCCCGAATGCGTACGCGGAAATGATCGGGATTCGAACGCGGTAGTGGCTTGGCAACATGAAACGGCGATTGGCTTGCCGCGATCGCAATCTTCCTTTCCTGTTGAGCTTGCCATTGAGCGACATCAAACTTGCTGGGGGCGACTCCATAGCGAAGTTTAAAGCTTCTTGTGAAGTCGGAAGAACTGGTGAAGCCGCATTCCAATGCCACGGCAGTCAATGACTTGTGCTTGCCATGGCTCATGATCGAGACTGCTTTCTCGAGACGAAGGCGTTTCACAAAATCACTGGGAGTTTCGCCTACCATGGCTTGAAATACGCGGTGAAAGTGAAACGGTGAAAGATCTGCGAGTTCTGCCAGATCGGCAAGCCGCACGGGGGCAGCCAAGTCCGAATAGATCCGATCAAGCACTCGATTGATGCGTTCTAAGTAGCTGGGAATGGTCGATGAGCGAGATTTCTTTGGAGATCGCAAGATTTGTCAAGAAGGAATCGGGGATTGGGCTATCATGTCGGCGTTCACCCTATTATTCACCAAGGAGTTAGTTGATGCGATACGCCATTTCCTGTTTCGTTTTTGCTCTCGTAGGTTGGTCGCTCTATCCCGTCCTCTCCCCTTCCGAAGTCGAGTTTGCAGCTTCCGAAAAATCCGATCTTCAACTCGGCAATTTTTCGATCAGCTTGACTGTCAAGGATATCCAGGCATCCAAAGACTTTTATGAAAAGCTGGGGTTCAAAGTGAGTGGAGGCGACATCAAGCGGAAGTACGTGGTTCTGCAAAATGACACCAGTACGATCGGGTTGTTTCAAGGTATGTTCGAGAAGAATTCGTTGACGTATAACCCGGGATGGGACCGCGACAAAAATACCCTTACCGATTTTCAAGATGTCCGCGAGATCCAGCAAGAGCTCAAGAAGCGTGGTTTCACGTTGGGGGCAACGGCTGACGAGTCGTCGACCGGCCCAGCTTTCGTCACGTTAGTGGATCCCGACGGAAACCCCATTCTGATCGATCAGCACGTTTCCAAACCAACCAAGAAGTAAATCTACTTTTGTGATGAGTGGATGCGAACCCGAGTGCCTCGACGGGTCTCTTTGATTGCGACTATGTAGGAATGAGTCCATTTCGATTCGAGAAATCATACGATCCACCGAAGACGTTCCATGAAATCAATAGCAGGTAGCTTCATTCTTCGAACATCCCAATCCTTGGGTAATGAACTCGCATTCTTCCTTGAGCAGAACGCGACGTTTTCTCCCTTCGAGGGTTGTTCGAACAGGGAGTCGTATCGACAGAGGTAGTCTTGGTGGACCAATGTGGCTTTGGAAGACCCGGTGTTCCTCTGATAGGTACACCGGGTTTTTTTATGGTCGCATCGGGTCTAAGGTCGTTAGGGATGTTCGCCTGGGAGCGGACTCAGTTCTCAAGAACTGTTGGACAGTGTTCGAATCACTGCATTCCAGTTTCGATGCATGCGTTTGGTCGATGGCGTTCCAGCGGCTCGATGCACTCGGCGAGAGGCTGTTAGTGTGTCGCGTTCCGTGAATGGGCTCCAAAGCGCTTTCGATTGAAGTAGCTCAGCGGTAGAGCATCAGGCTAGTAACCTGACTGTCACGGGTTCGAGTCCCGTCTGACGCACCAAGTTGGCTGAAAACCAACCGTGGGCGCGAAAGCGTCCTCCACCAAAGCTGGCGGGCATCGGTTGTCGAACTTGTCTGCTTGGGATTCTTGTCATTCGCTTCGGCGCTCGGCGCTTCGAAAGAAGAGCTGAGTGGACAACGGACGATTGACAAGAGACCGGCAACCAAGCGATGAGCTTTGAAGGTAATGGCAGGAGGAATCGAGCTAGTGTGACTCGACGAGCAACGTCATCGCAAATCTCTGCGGCGACGATCGAAATCGAGCAGCACAAGTGATGTTTCCTTTCGAATTATTCTCCGCTCGGTCGTACGGTGATGAGCAACAACCGATCGCCTTAAGGCGTTTTTTAGAAAACAATGAGTCAAGATAAATCGTTCGCATCGTGAAAGGAGGCGAAAAAAATGATTGTGAAGCGAGTTGCCATTCGAAGCTATGAGGTAGGCCTTCATTTCCACGACGGCGAGTTTCGAGGATTGTTGCATGCCGGTAAGCATTGGCTATTGGACCCATGGAATCGCTCGAAGATCAAGATCGTATCGAAGCGCGATCCATGGATTGTCGATGATCAACTCGACATGATCGTCCGCTCGGGATATCTGCGAGAGAATGCAGAGGTCGTCGATTTGAAGGATTTCCAGCGGGCGTTGGTTTGGGTAGACGGTCGGTTCACGCGTATTCTCGGACCTGGATTACACGCTTATTGGAAGGGCGTACGCGAAGTGCGGCTTGAAATCGTCGATGCTCGCAAGGTACGTGTGGAGCATAGCGAACTCAAAGCCATCGTCCGCGCGGCGGATTCATCGCGATGGTTGGATGTATGCAAAGTTGAGCGTGACTGTGTGGGTGTCTTGTACACGGATGGTCGCTATGAAGCTCAGCTTGCTTCGGGACTGTATGCGTTCTGGAAGGATGCTGCCGATGCGCGAGTCGTCGAACTCGACCTTCGGGAAATGCAGATCGATGTCGGTGGTCAAGAAATGATGACCTTTGACAAGGTCACGTTGCGAATGAACGCACTGGTAACCTATGTCATCGCGGATCCGCGGCGCGCCGTTTCTGCATCCAGTGATGTTCGACAGTCGTTGTATCGCGAGGTTCAACTGGCGCTGCGTTCGATCGTGGGAGCTCGCGAATTGGATAGCTTTTTGACCGGCAAAGAGGATGTCGCTCAAGAACTTGAAACGAACGTTCGAGCTCAAGCAGCTGCGTTAGGTCTGCAGTTGCGATCGGTGGGGATCAAAGATGTGATCCTCCCGGGAGAGATGAAGGACTTGATGAATCGAGTGACGGAAGCCAAGAAGGCTGCCGAAGCAAACCTGATCGCTCGCCGCGAAGAAACGGCTGCGATGCGTAGCCAAGCCAATACGGCAAAGCTGTTGTCCGAGAACCCTACCTTGATGCGATTGCGCGAGTTAGAAGTTTTGGAAAAGGTTGCATCGGCAGGCAAGATGAATATCGTGCTTGGCGAACGAAGCCTGACGGAAAAGGGGCTAGCAGACAAGGTAGTCCAGCTCCTTTAAATCGATGTTCCCTCCCTTCAAGCAGTTCTTGGGATGCAGAACGCTGAGTGGTGGATGATTGGCGAAAGTCTCATTCATTACTCAGCGTTTTGCTTTTGAATGGCCTTGGTGGCGGGATCCACCTTCATTTCACCAGAGTTCTTTTCAGTAGTGCAGTGATTTTGTGATTCCCCATCGAAAAGCTTGACTTCATGCCGGGCCTACGGAATAATGCGTACGTGCATATGGGTACGGAACAATGAGGAGAGTGAGATGGCTGGACGAAAAGCGATTGTCGTCACGGATCGGCAATATCAAGTTCTGGAGCTGTTATGGGAGCATGGACCGCTGACCGTTCGTGAAATGCTTGAGTTCATGCCCAAGAAGACTCCCTACACCACCGTCCTTGGGTTGATGCAGACCATGGAAAAAGCAGGCTTGGTCTCGACGACGCGGGAAGAGAACGCCTATCGGTACGCTCCTACCATGACGCGGCAGCAAGGCACGAAACGTTTGTTGACCGACATCGCCAAACGATTCTTCGGCGGATCGGCCCGAAGGCTGGCGCTTGGTTTGGTGGAATCGGGAGAGCTTTCGGCGGCAGAGATACGCGAACTAGAAGCCAAGCTAAAAGAACTCCAATCGAAAAGGAAACCATGACCATGGAACGAATCGTGGGGATCGCTGGCTCGCATTCAAGTGCACTCGACGCTTGGTTGATTTGGTTGTTAACGCAATCGCTAGGGTGGGCAATTGCAGCCATCCTTGTTGCGTTTTGGTTTCGCATGCGTAGACCGCGGTCTACTTCGGTTTACCACGCCATCGTAGCTTCGGCCATTGTCATTTGCACCTTGATCGGAGTCATTCCTAAGTGGGGCCCTGGTTGGCTGGTCCTTCCTGGTGAGCCAACATCGGCATCCGTTGCCCCATCGTCTTCCCACCGCGCTGCGCCCGAATCGACCATCGCATCCAGTGTTACCTCGCAACATCATGAGCAAGACCAAGAGGATCCGCACGATACGGAACGTTCGGAAGTGGTAGCGATCAACGGTGCGATCATAGACGCGAACACTCCTAAGGTAGATACACCAGCTCATTTCAAAGGCGGTTCGCCTAATATCAATGTCTCCGATCAACAGGCCTGGGGTTATTTATCAACATTCCTTTTGACGCTCTGGGTGATGGGAGTCTTCTTATTGAGCATTCGCATGGTGTTATCGCTGAAGGAGCTCGTTCGATGGCGGCAGAGTGCGATGGAGATACCTGCAAGCGAACGAATGGTGTTTGAAGAATGCAGAAAGGAGGGCAAGGTACGGAGAGCGGTACTGGTAGGTATGCACGATGCCGTACAAGTGCCGATGGTTCTTTGTGGATTCCCGGTCATGATCCTCGTTCCCAAACATTGGCTGGATTGGAGTAACGAATCCCGCCGCGCAGCGTGGCACCACGAATTGTCGCACGTGCAACGCTGGGATGATCTATGGCGATTGCTATCGGAAGCTCTCCGCATCGTGTGGTGGTTTCATCCGGGGGTTCGTTGGTTGCTGGCGCAGCGCGAACTCGCGTCGGAATTATTGTGCGATGAGGCGGTCGTGCGTGGTGGATGTCCTCCGCAGCGCCTGGCTGAACTGCTGCTCGATGCAAGCCGCAAGGCATTGCAAGGGCGTGACACCCGTCATTTGATTGCCACTTCTTTTCTCTCGAAGCGGACGATGCAAGTTCGTATCGAGCGTTTATTCACCCAAGCGGTTCAACACAAACTTGACGAAAAGAACTCGCTTTGGCGTCAGTTCGCCATCATCGTGGGCAGTGCTGCAATCACTTTGTGTGGGAGCATGCGGATGATTGCGGATGATAGCGAACTCCCACCTTCACTCGCTGTAACGTCGTCGGATCAAAACAACCATCAAGGCGAGGAACTTGAGGCATCACCGGCAAGCAATGAATCGCAGATGGTTGCACACTACGTTACCATCGTCGGCAAGCTCGTGGATGATGAAACAGGAATGCCCATTGAAAAGGCCTCTTGGGAATGGGGAATGAATGATCCAACGATTCCTTCGCAAATCGCTTGGGGCTTTTCCAAGCAATACGGACGAGATTTGCCAGGTGGCGTCTTTGAGCAGCTAGTACACTATCGCGAAGATGGTAGTCACGATCGATTGCGTGTCTTTGCCGCTGGATACGAAGTTACGGAAGTGATCGATGCATTGCCATTGCCACGCCCAAAACAATTGGAACGCGTGGTCCGATTGAAGCCTCTTGGTAAAGTCCGTGGAGTCCTGCGCGATCATCACGGAATGCCGCTCGCTCAAGCGAAAGTCTTTTTCATTCCCGAGGGACATCGGTCTAATATTGTCGAAGGAAAAACAGGCGCAGATTCCAACCGTTGGCCCCTTGAACGAAGCCGTGATGGTGCGGTCGCAGAGACGATTACCGATGAACGCGGCCATTTTGAATTGCCTGCCAATCGTCGCGGCGTGTTGGCCGCTTCGGCCCCCTTGGTCGACCTTTGGACATTCCCTGTCCCTGAACAAGGTGCGGTCGCCGATCTTCGCTTGCCCGAACCAGGCAAAGTTTTGATCGACCTTCGCTATGGGTATACGGAAGAGTTATCAAAGAAAGGAAAGGAAGCGATCTCGGTTGATAGTGAAAGTCCACTTCAGTGTTGGATCAATATCACTCGCGATCCATCGAATGAGCCTGATTGGAAGTTTTGCGAGTACAACCGACAGCTCTTAGTGATGCATCCTTCAAGCAACGGCCTTCTTTCCAAAGGAGTCTTACGAAGTGAGCGAAAGGATACGGTATTGGCAGGTGGAAACGGCGAGTTTCGCAACTTCCTCCTCGAAGCCCAGATCGAGGTGGCTCTTCCACCAGGCAAGTATCGCGTTCAGCGTTTGCGCTCGGCTTACCAACCCATTGAAGAAGCGTGGATCACAGTCGATGGTGGTGCTGCGCCACGAATCGATTGGCGGCGCACAGAAGGCATGGGGGTTCGAGGACAAATTCATTTGCCAAGCAATTGCATCTTTGTGCGGCAGGAAGGAGAAGCACCCCGTAAGCTCGATTGGACTGTTCCTTTTTATGGCAAAGTCGACGTCCGCAGTGGCGAAAGATTCTATGATTCCGTACGAACCAAAAAAGATGGAAGCTTTTGGATCAGCGAGCATCTACCGCCAGGCAAGTATACGCTGACCGCTGAAGTGCATTTGCCCGAGAGCGATTTTCGCCAAATGATTTCTTCTCCCGTTTTGGGGCCTGAAGATCTCGGACGGGTCGAGGTGGAACTGACCATCGAGGCCCGTGAAACGCGAAAAGGTGATGATCGCAAAGGTGAAGAGGTCTTCAAGTTTGTTGATGTAACGATCCCAACACCGACCCATTCGATTCGCATTCAAGCAGAACCTTCTGCCGATTCGAAAGAAGCCGCCAATGAGCGAAAAGGCCGACAGCGACTGGTAGGTCGCGTGTCTGATTATCGCGGCAACCCCATTCGCGATGCCCAAGTGTACTTGGTACCGCAGGGGCAAAAGCCATTCGTTGCAGAACTATTGGAGAATGCGAAACGATCGAATGCGCAAATCGCGCATGGCGTGACGGATGCTGAGGGGCGGTTTTCGCTAGAAGCTTCTGGTACCGGTACCTGCGTGGTGGCTCGTCCTACCGGTGATGTTCAGTTGTTTGCCATTCAAGATACTACGGTGAATACAGAGTTGACACTTGCTCCTCCGGCAAGCATTGAATTAGGAATCGACGAGTGGCAATTTGTTGCAGACGATGCGAAGGAAAGAGATGCCGATGTCGAACTCTTGGTTTTTCGACTCGATCGCGAAGATCTATGGGGAAATTTGGATGAATTGCGGAGACGGGTAAGGTTCTCGACCAAGGAGGGAGCTTCCACACTTCCTGGTACTCAAGTTTTGCAACGATCGCAAACGATCGTCGATTCGACGCAAGGAAAGGGAAAGCAAGTGCGGACGCGAGCCACGTATCGGTTTGAGTTGCCTGCAGGACGGTATCTGATCCAGCGCACCTCCGATGCGGGGCCTTACGATATCGGCAGCCCTGAACCAATCACTGTGAATGCCGGATCCGTAGTTAAAATCGATTGGACAACGCCCCGAGGTGCACCGTTGCAAGGTGAGATTCTTGTGTCGAAGGGCACTCAGTTTGTTCGCTCCCCCGGTGAACAAGCAAAAGACTTCGATTGGTCTCTTCCGCTTTGGGCTTATGTGCATGTCCGATCCGAAAAGGGGATTTATCGAGCCAAAGGTACTATCGCGAGCGACGGGACGTTTACCTTGAACACGCATCTTCCGCCAGGTACGTATCGGATCGAAACTTGGATCGCCATGCCTGCAAAACTCGACGGTCCGAGATCGCTTGCGCAACTGGAGCCTCCCGAAATAGAAGCGACAGCAACCTTTGAAGTTTTACCGCCAACAGCTGACCCAGCAGCGACACAATCGATTCGATTGATCCTCCTTGCGGAGACACACGGTAATCGATGGATTCGGTAGGAATCAACGCCTTTTAGAAGAGGATGGGCGAAGAAGAATCTGGAGCGGCGAGGATGGCGAGTTCGTATGGGGAAGCCAGAGCTTTTGCTCGATCTGGCCATTCCCCTGTGGCGAGAGTTGCACCCGCAATGCGGAATCCATCGCAGTGCCTTGCTTGGTCTGAACGAACTGCAAATCCCCAGCGGGAGTTGTTTCGACGACACCTTGGTAGTATTCCCCATCCTCAACCAGCACCAAGCCTCGAAGTGTGGAGCTTGGTGTATCACGATAGAGATAGATGTTGATCCACGGTTGAGTCGCTTGTTGTTCGGCCGAGTGAAACACTCGCCCATAAAGAAAATTTGCGTGAGGGATCCATTGCATCGTTGCCTCCCATGGAACATGACCTGAAGGCTTCACGGTGCCCATCCACGTGCTCAGTAACTGTTGATAAGGCTTCCAGTAAGCGGGCAACTCGGGAACCGTTTTCACCAAAGGGGAGTGATCGACAGTGGGTAATTCAGAGAATCGCTGGTGACGGAACTCGACCAATTCCATCCAGTTTCCCTTTGCATCTCGTTCGAGCAGTTTTTCTGAGTATTCGTCTGTGTTGATAAACTGCCATACCGTTTGCATCGAACGATTGCCGCGCGATTGAGCAAGTTGAATGGTTGAGGTTGCTTGCGATCCATCGAAGGTGATCGAACCTTTGCTGATCCCTGAATCGTAAGGGCTGATGCCGAGAAGTTGAGTCGTCTGCAAGTTCGGGTCTTCATAGTAGACGATGAGTTCTTTCCACGGAGTACCTTGAGCTGCTTCGCCCTCGGTCCATCGTTCCACCGAATGACCGCCTGGTCCCCAACGCCAACTGTGTGTCATGGAATGTCCCGACAGAAACGTGACTTTCCAAGATCTTCCAACGAGCCTTTCAAAGGGTTTCATGGCGGGTGATGGTTCTATAGCCGATGCTTTACGGTCGGGCCATGGGCCGTCCTTGGTGATATGGATCACCTCTTTGTTTGATTGACGAAAGAGTCCTCCAGAACAACCCATCCAAAGCCGGCCCTGTCGATCGCGATAGAGGCTTTGAACGTGTTTGGGAAGGACGACATGGTCGATCTCAAAGGGCCGGAAACGATTTCCATCCAACCGCACCAGTCCCGTTCCAAGAACGGAAATCAGCAAGTCTCCATTGTTGTCGTCGAGCATCGTCCAGCACCAGCCTTCTGGTAATCCGTCGGACTTTCCATACGATTGAATTGTCGTGCCGTCATAGCTGGAGACTCCTCCTTCAACGAACCCGAACCACATGCGTCCTTTTCGATCCTGGAAAAGACACGCCACGTGATTGCCTGCTAGGCCCTGGCGAGACGTCATAGAGGTGAATCGCATTCCATCGTACTGGTAGACCCCTGCTCCATCGGTTCCTACCCATAGCTTTCCTTGTTGATCGACGAGTAAGGACCAAATAAGAGGTGATGGTGATCGCGAGGGCGACGATTCGGCGTTGGATGCTGGAAGATCGACTGAGACAAAGGCCTGATTCTCAAGGCGACATAATCCAAGTCTGGTTCCGACCCATAGCGTCCCCGAAGGATCTTGGACCATCGCCCAACAGTCATTATCGAGAAGGCCTTGCTTGGTTGTGTAGTTTGTGAAGGATTCGTAGTGCCATCGACTTACTCCACCATCGGTCGCAAACCAAAGAGCTCCTGTCGAATCTTGAAGGATGGCTCGTACGGCATTTCCTGCAAGCCCATCTCGATTGGTGAAGTACTGCAAGGACCCGCCGTTATATCTGGCTACGCCATCTTCATTGGTACCGATCCAATAATTTCCTTGAACGTCCTGGAACACGCGACGTATGTAGGGGCTGATGGGATCGCTGGCGGATGGTAATCCTGAATGGATCTCTTGGCATGCGACAGGAGAGCTATTTCGAAATGTGAATACGCAACTCAACAGTGCGCCCACTGTGGCCAGAACTAGTAGTCGACGAGTGCTTGTTCTCCCAAAACGTTGCGATGGAGGTCGATCATGGGGTGGCTTGGAGTCGAACATCAAGAGTGATTTCGTGGACAATGAGAATGCGAAGATGGATACCAATCCATAATCTTACGCACGTTTATCGCATTCGGTTCGAATCGTCGCCTCGCAAACAGGGAGCGATGAGGGAGACTGGCTAAGAATGGGGCTGTTTAGCCGCATTGAGTTCAGAAGGAAACGCAAAAACTCAAAAGGACCAGTCATTTCAAGGAAGTTGATGAGCCTTTATAACTCCGTACGTAATGCCAAGCATGATGCAGAATCAACAACACGCTGGCGAACACTCCAACCCCTGCATTGGTGCGAAGATGACCGTGACTGAGAATGGCCCATGCCAATACTGAACTGGTGATGACTAAGCCAATGATCCCTATCCATAATCCGCGCGCATGAAGACGTCGTGTTGATTGTGTAGGAATGAGCAGTGTGTCACCGAATGATATCCCGATTGCCATCGAACCGGGAATCAAGAGTGGCAAAAGCCACATTCCATTCTGAAGATCCCATTGAAAACTACTCGAAAGCATCGGAGCAAGCCCCAGGGCACCGAGAAACCCCATCGATAATGCTGCGACTGGATTCGGTTGATAGCCATACCATGCCGCAAGAAGCAGCGCCGTCACGTAGAAAACCAACACCATTTGCTGACATCGATGGTATGCAAGGAAGGCCTCCATTGCACTTTGATTAAAACGATTTAGCTTCTTGTCCCAGTCGGTATCCAAGAAGTAATAGTCACTTGGCAATCCCGGCTCCAAGCGTTGGTCGATATAGCGATCGATTCGAAAGAACCAAGTCAGGGTCGACGGAATATTCTCGCTCGCCCAAGATTGAAGGATGGTTCGTTGTTCCTCATCGGATGTCCTTTCTACAAGCGATAATCGCTCGAACTGCCGAGGTGAGGCTTGAAAGCTGTAATTGAGGAAGATCAAACCAGCGATGGCGACCATACCATAGAAAAGTGCAACGAAACGAGCACTGATCGCGAGGTACTTCGATATCGTTGAAGCCTGAGAAAGAATGGCATGGGATGGCGACGACGCCAATGTTTGTGGATTACTTGACTGGAATTCGTTGATTGGTTGAAATCCATGGAGCGCTTGTTGATCTTGCTGGGCTCCCGTTTCCATTGAAGGAGGCGAGGAGGCGTCAGGTGAAGAGAACTTGTCAAAGATTTGTTCCGCAACGTCTCGCGTTGTACCCGAGCGCTGCATCAAATTGAGTATTGCCTTTTCTCGCGCAATCGCGATCGCTCGTTCCAAGACGATGGATTCGACACGAGCAGAAGAGGAAGGTGTCGATCCCTGAAAAGCCTCTAGGTCGTGGGCCTCAATTTCCAAATGCTGAGCACTACGAAGAGTTGCCGCAATGGCTTCCGTAGGTGACTTGCCGAAGTGAAAGCATAGGCTTGCTGCGGCGCCGATCACATCCTGCTTTTCCATCGACTCCAAGTATTCTCGGTTGCCAGCATGAATTTCGATTGCTTGTCCCGTTTGCAATGCTTCAACATACTCTTTGGCTTCCTTCAAGGGGACGATAGCAGACTCATGAAAGAAGCGAATCGCTTCCACGCGATGACTCGCTTCGTCATACTGCTGGATGCGTTTGTGTATCTTCTCGAGAAGGCGACTAGTTGGCATGGCTTAGGATGAGATTGCAGTGACGATGAATCTGCCGGGGAATAAGAGTCGCTTCGGTTCACTTCTTCCTATCGCGGCGTTTTAGGATTTCCGATGGGTTGCATGAGGATAAAGCGGCTGCATCGCTGAAGAATTGGCGATGGGAACAGTATACCACGGTTTTCCACAATAACCGGCAATGAAGAATCTATTTCCGAATGAGCAAGATCGTTCAGCATCAAGAAACGTCTCATTCCATATTCCATTGAAAAGTGCTCTTCCATCGTGTTCAAGGTGTAGTAGCACGATCATGATAGGCATATCTTGAGATGCAGTTCTTGGTATTAAGTTAGAGAACCGTCGATCGCCTGCCACCGGAGTTGCCATGATGTCTAAGAGTTCTCTTATTTCTTGTTTGATTCTCGTGCTGGTCATGGGGAGTCCATTGGTCCATGGTCAGCAACAACCAACCAATGACGATTCGAAGGCGGTTCAAGGCGATTTCTTGGGGTCATGGGTCGGGTCACTGAACGTAGGGGCCGTGCGTCTGCGACTCGTGTTTCACATTCAGAGTACCGACGGAAATCTGGCCGTTAAGCTCGATAGTCCAGACCAAGGAGCCAAAGGCATTCCGTTGGACCAAATAGTGATTGCCGGAAACAAAATCACCATTGGCTCTAAGAAAATGAATGCAACCTATGAAGGGACAATGGAATCGACCAAGAAGCGAATCGACGGACAATGGATGCAGAGCGGACAGAAATTCAAGCTCGATCTCGATCGTTCTGCGGGATCGGTTGAGCGAAATCGTCCGCAGACACCTCGGGCACCATTTCCTTATCGCGTAGAAGAAGTGACCTTTCGTCATCACTCTGCCGATTTTCAGATGGCGGGTACCCTTACCTTGCCCAAGGAAGAGGGACGCTACCCGGCCGCAATCTTGATCACAGGATCCGGGGCCCAAGACCGCGATGAAACGATCTTTGAACACAGGCCATTTGCTGTTCTCGCCGATCACCTCACCAAGGCTGGAATTGCCGTACTTCGGGTCGATGATCGCGGCGTGGGTGGGACAGGTGTTGATGGCAATCCAACGGATGATACGACACAGGATTTTGTTACTGATGTCGAGTGTAGTCTTCACTACCTCCGTTCGCGGAACGATATCGATGCCAAGAGAATCGGGCTCGTTGGACATAGTGAAGGGGCCATCATCGCAGCAAGTGTCGCAGCTGCCGATCAGGATGTAGCTTGGGTTGTACTCCTGGCAGGCCCGGGCGTTCCTGGCGATGAGTTGATCTTGTATCAGGCCGAGAAGATCGCGCGGGCAAGCGGAGCCGGAGAGCAGGAGATAGAGAACAACAAGCGGATTCAGCGAGAAATCTATAAGGTGATTCGGAACCAGCCCGATGCGGTTGCAGCGCGAAAAGCTGCGAAAGAACTGTTGCTCAAGGAATATGAAGAACTCGAAAAGAAGGACTCGCGTCCTGCCCAAACCGCAGAGGAGTTCGCAAATCAACATTCCGCGGCGGTGGCGATCCCCTGGTTTCGATATTTCATCACCCTGGATCCACGCGAATCATTAGCGCAGTTAAGCTGCCCAGTACTTGTGCTTACAGGTGAAAAGGACTTACAAGTTCCTCCGGAACAGAATCACCCTCAGATCGAAAAAGCTCTTTCGAAAAGCTCGTCCAAGGATGTGACTATCAAGTCGCTGCCCATGCTCAATCATTTATTTCAAACCGCCAAAACGGGCTTGGTGAGTGAGTATGGTGAGATCGAAGAGACTTTTTCTCCAGAAGCTCTCAAGGTCCTATCCGCTTGGCTTGATGCTCGCGTGCGGATTCGGGATTCCGCCACCAAAGATTGAGAATGCACCAAGCAAAAGCTTGTCCAAAAGAAATCTTCAATACTTATCCTCTACCTTGAATCATCTGAAGGATTAAGTTTGGGAAATCGCTTCGCAAGGAAGTTGACAATCTTTTCGTGACCGCTCGCGTCATGATCGACGATTAAGCTATTGCTGATGGGATCAAAATGAATTGCATAGCTAGGGCCGCAATGCTCATCGATTTCTTTGATGATGGCCGATGCATCGAGTGGATTTTTCGAAGTCTCTAGCTCGTTGGGACGATTTGGGGTGACTGTGGAATTTGCATTCCCAAGGGGATAGACCTTTCGAATGCCGATGTCCCAGGTTTTGTGGCGTAGGACGATGAGATCCGCATTGGGGTCGCCCGCACCGATCGATTCTGGACGCTTTGACGAAGGATTGCCATTCTCATCTCGGAGCGAATAGATGCGAACGTCTCCATCGGACACATCAAACACAGCCAAAACGTCTTGGCTTTTCTGAGGATTGGTTGATCGCAAGGTCAGCCAATAGGGTGTCTTGTTCATGTCGACTTCGTATGTAAAGTCATCGGGAGCCGCACGATGGAGGTGAATCATCCGCATCTGCTTCCGATGGTTCATGAATTGAAACTCGATGGGAGCAACTTCTTTCGGAACTGCTCGGCCTCCGGAGACGATTTTTTCGACACTCCAAACGCCCGTGAAAGGATCCGTATCCTTTACCGTAACCGTTGGAACGGAGTACTCTTGCGTCGAGAGTGGGTTAGACGGCGGACGTTTGAGTGGCTTGCGCCATGCGGTCGCTTGGGGGTGCAACTTGCTGAATTGCTGACGCTGTTGGGAGGTTTCCCGACTGGTTGCGTAGTTGAGGCCAACGACCAACCATTGTTTCTCTTTCTGAGCCATATGGAAAAGAATGAAATTGGACTCAGGAAACGCTTCCTGGCTTGGTGTGGAGGCTGACTGAGGGGCTAAGGGTTCGATCGGACCATAAATAACCAGGGCTGATTGTTCATCAAAAAATATTTGGTTCAGGCCGTGACTTCGAATGGTTTTCATCTTATTAGAAAACGTTTTGTTGACCTCGGCATCTTGATGAATGGAAAGCATCAATGCATCGTTGCTGTCTTCAGCGGCTTTCACATAATTTCGAGCAACTGTTTCGATTTGCAGTCCTACGCCATTCAGTTGCGCAGCGTCTTTTGCAGTCGTTTGATCATTGGAGGTTCGTGATTGCTGGGAATTGGGAATAGGCAAGAGTCTTCCATCCTGCCAAGCATGTGTGAATCCGGTGGCGGAACGATCGCGATCATTGATTTGAGCACCTTGAGAGAATGGAGGCGCGAACGGATCGGACGCGGTGAAGTCTGGCGTAAGATTGATTTCGATTCGATAATATTCGATAGTCGTCTGAATGGGTGTTTCTGGTGGATTGAATCCGAGAACCCTGTTTTGAACCAATCTACCCTGATTGGCCACTGGCTGAGAGTTAATGGTTGTATAGATGAGATCCGTTACGGTAGAGTTCAATCGCTCTTGATTCCGAGTGAATGGATGTTCGCCAAATCGACTACTACCAAATTTGTCTCCAATTCCCTTTTGCGACGTCCATTGACGAAGTAGGTGCGAACCACTTGTTTCGATCCAAACAGTCGTTTCCCCCCATTCGTCTTTTGTTGAAATCCGGAAACAATCAATATCTTTTATTTTTTCACGGGCAACGTTCCATAGAGGTGCATCAATTAGGATCTGCATTACCGTTCTTCCTTGATTACCAACTGCATATCCATACAGAGCAAGGCTCGAATTTTCAAACAGACTCCAGCGAGACTCTAGCCGTTTCCGTTTGGTGATCGATCCTTCGAGAATTTCATTTCCAATGTCAGACTTTCCTCTAATAAAGGAATCGCCCGTGTCTAAAGCAAAACTATGGTGATCTTTCGCATACGTTTCGAGGATCATTCGATCGCCATCGCGTTTGATGAGCTCGAGAGCAATCGGAAATTGAAGGAGTGTGCCTGATTCTCGCCTTACCGATCGTATCGTAAACCGCTCGCTCCATTTCAAATTCTCTATGCATTTTTCAAGCGCCCGTCGGGCTTGTTGGAGATCTGATTTAGAATCGGAAGTCGAAGATAAAGGATTCGAATAGGTTGGATCGATTTCGCCAGGTTTCGTTGTGTCGAGGTCTTGGTAAACATTTTCAGCGGAGGAAGGACGTGGTTTCGGAATGAGCTCGACGTTTGCAAAGCTTTCCATGCCACGTTTCAGAGTAACGTGATTACGATCTACTAGCAGTCCATCGCTTTGCCCTTCGAACTCAATCGTATATTCGCCCGCTTGTAAGCGAACCTGAGTGCCGGATTTGTTGAGCGTCAACTGTTTGACGGTTTGATTGCCTTGAACAATACGTATCGGTACGTTGTCGGCCTGCGATTCAATACGCAATGTGCCTTGATTGGTTTCAATGTAGATGAGGATTCCCGCTAGAAAAAGAAAGAAGCACATTGCTGCGGCCAGGGCCATGGCACGAACGGGAGGGAGGCGATGGATGCGTGGTGCCAGCTTGAGAACGGCGGACGGTAAAGGAATGGTGGTGGGTTGCTGCAAATGGGCCAGGCAATCGGCGAGAATGTTGGACACTTCGGCCGCTGATTGGTATCGCTCGTCGGGGCGTTTGTGCATTAGTTTCTCAATGATGCGGCAAAGCCAATCAGGGATGTCCGGATTGATTTCCTGAATGGGCCGGGGAGTATCATCGATGATTCGACGCAAGACACCGTAACTCGACTCGGCGCGAAAGGGGGCTCGCCCCGTGCAAAGTGTGTAGAGCACGCTGCCGAGACTGAAGAGATCACTACGATGATCGATCAGTGCCCCGCGAGCTTGTTCCGGGGACATGTATTGCGGTGTTCCTGCGATCACACCGGTTCGGGTCATGGAGGCATCATCGACGGTTCTAGCCAGTCCAAAATCGGTGATCGAAAGGCGTTCCACACCTTGATCGAGAAGAATGTTCGCAGGCTTGATATCGCGGTGAACCAAGCCCTGCGCATGCGCGGCAGCTAATCCCGCAGCAATCTGGCTGGAGGCTCGCAAGAGATCGACGACGGGCAACGGTCCTTCTTGATCGATTCGACGCTGCAAAGACATGCCACTGACATAGGGCATCACCAGATAAGGAAGCGGCCCTTCATTCACGACGCCATGGATCGCAATGACATTGGGATGGATCACCGCAGCGGCCGCCTTGGCCTCGCGAGCAAAGCGTTTGCGAGCCGAACCATGATTGGCTAAATGAGGAGCCATAACCTTGATGGCCACCACTCGATCGAGGGCTCGCTCGTGAGCCTTCAAGACAACTCCCATGCCTCCAGCGCCGACGACTCCCGTAATTTCATATCCCCCGAGACGCCCCAACGAATCGGGATCGTCCGTTGGTCCCAAGGTCTCTAAGACTTGACGTATTTGCCAGTCATGATCGACTGGCTCCTGCGATGAATCGTTGGACTCGTCCGCGAACTCGATTGTCGAATGGCGTCCCAAGAAGTGCTTCGCTTCGTTCCACTGGTTGGCATCCGCTGCCGATTCCTCGAGACATTTTCGGCAAGCATCACATTCGCACAAATGCTGCTGCAGGTCGATCTCCTCTTGAGCGCTCAATTGATTGCGAAGGAGCAATAATATCTTGTCGGACGAGCAACAGTCTTTTGTAGGTATCACTTCCAATCTCCTTCCAAGTTTGCAATCACTTCACGTAAGCGATACATGACGCGACTGCGAGCTGTGTAGATGGCTCCAACGCTCTTCCCAAGGGATGATGCAATGGCCTCAATGGATTCCTCGCCCGAAACCGAACGTTCAAAGGCTTGCCACGTCTCGATCCGAAATTCGTTTTTGACGATTTCCGCACCTCGAAGATACAGCTCCCGTCGATACTCGCTTTCGAGTAGCGATGTAGTTTCTCCATCGCGATCGACCACTTCATCGAGCAGATTTTCCACCGAAGTTCCTCCGGTGGCTCGGTCGTGTGGGCGACGCATCATCGCATTCAAGATGGCATTTCGCGTGACTCGGCTCAGCCAATGTCGGAACCGGGACGAGGGAGATTGTTTTTCCCAATTTCCAATCGCCTTGGCGACCGCCATCAGTACCTGTTGCGCGAGATCGTGCGCATCCGCTTCTTGAAAGCCTTTGGCGAGCGCGGTCCGAAGAATCACGGGATGATAGAGCTCGATGAACCGATCCCAGGCGTCCCGATTGGCGGGATCGCGGACTTGCGCTAGCAAGCTGTCATGGGTATCGGGATATTCGTTCAAGGAAAGGGCCTCCTATTGGGATTAACACAGCTGAAGAACTATTCTGTCAGAAATTTTTTCGTACGTGCGGATCGTCGAGAAAAACGAGAAAATTGCTTGCGCGATGCGTTCCGCGGCAGAGAATATCGTCGGATATTCGCTGGAACAACGCCGCGTCCTGTTGATGTCTAGGACCCAGTCGGGCTCGAATTCAAAAAGAGGTCGATCGCGGATACCGTATGATCGCGCAATAGCGTTGCCAGACTGTCTCTGTCGGTAAACTCAGACGAAAGCCATTGGAAGAGTATCCCAAGATTGGCGATGGCAAGATGCTGGGACAGAGGTTGCCGCATCGCTTCGGAAGGAACTTGTTCGGTAAGTAGCTCGAAGTACAGTCTTGCAAGCAATGGTATGGCCGCTCGTCGGAAGTCTTCCGTTTTCCAAAGTTCTTGAGCACGAGCCCGATGCAGGGAGAAATGGTCAACCAACCCAACCAACTCCTCCATTGTCCGCAGACCTAGGCTTGATTCGGCGAGGATGCCGAGCGGTCTGCCAACGGAAGTAGCGAAGGCTTCATCGACGTTGGCAAAGTACTCATAGAAAGTCGATCGTCCAATATCGGCGCGATGAACGATGTCCGAAACGCGAAGCGAAGGTTCTCGCCCGAATACCAATAGGTCATCGATCGCCGCGAGAATGGTTTGATAGGACTTTCCAAGCGATCGCATCGATGCAAGGCCTTCGAGCAAATTTCCGACAAAAAATGAATTGTGTCCGATCTCGGCGAATACGTTCAAGCAAGTGATACAGCGACCGCAACTTCGCTTTAGGATGTCGAGCCTTTTCAGAATAGCAAAGGCTTCGACCATGACAATGTATCGCCACCGTACCGCAGGAATCACCCTATTCACCGCAAGCGTCTTTTCTATTGTGATTATGCAGCATCATCCTCAACGCTTCAATGATGGGCCGATGATCGGAATCGTTCATGGGATCCTGATCGGATTGATTTGGGTGATGACAACGTGTTTGGTTCGAATAGCCTTAGTGCAAGGACTGAGCGATTTTCGAAACCTCATGGGGATCACCAGTCTGGTGACTGCGAGTTTGGCCAATGGATTCGCAGGCATGATCAACGGATTTGTGACTCCTTCTTTGATGGAAAAATTGGAGGGCGAATCCCTTCAGGAATTGACCACTCTCTGTTGGACGTTCAACCAGTCGGCCGCAGTGATCGGCGCGGTTGGCGTTTCCGTGGGCATGTTCCTTTGGAGCAGTAGTTGGGTTCGTTTACCATCGCGAATGTCGTTTCGAATCGTCGCGATAACGGGGCTCACCGGCAGCTTCGTTTGCTTGGGTGTACTGATCGCGCATCGGGGAGAACTACAGGTTCATGCCGCTACTCTTGTCTACGCCATCCAATCGCTGTGGTACGCATTGGTAGGCATCGATCAAGCACTCAGTCCAATCCAACCAACAAATAGAGAGTCCGACTTGTAAGAGATTCTTGAGAAGCAACAAAATGGTTGCGTGGCGTGCTGAGGTCTGGTATCCTAGGAGCAACCAATAAGTTGCTCCTGGATGGGATGCATCGAACCATCGGAATCGAATCGGGACTGAAGCCAAAAATGAATACGGACAAAATCGAAAAGCGAATCGTGTTGAAAGCGAACCTGGAACGCGTTTGGAATGCCATCAGCGATTCCACGTGTTTTGGCATGGTTCGGCGTGCAGTTCGATGGTCCGTTCGTCCCCAACACTCCGATGCAAGGTCGCGTAACACCGACGCAAGTGGATCCTGATGTGGCGAAACTTCAGGAACCTCATGCCGGAAAGCCATTTCATATCGTCGTGGATGCGATCGAGCCGATGCGAAGATTCTCCTTTCGCTGGCATCCGTTTGCGATCGATCCGAATCACGACTACAGTTCCGAACCGATGACATTGGTTGAATTCGAACTCATGGAAGTCGTTAACGGAGTGCAGTTGACCATCACCGAATCAGGATTCGATCAAATCCCCGCGAGTCGCCGTCATCAAGCATTCACTGCCAATGATGGAGGCTGGTCGCATCAAATTCGTCTCATTGAAAAGTATGTTCTTCACTTTGCTCCTTCAACATCGATGAAGGAGCAGGAATGAAAACGCGATTGACGGCACTCAAAAAGGCAGCACCTGCTTTTGCTGCGCTGGGGGATCCCTTGCGATTGGGTCTCGTCACGAGACTCAGTTATGAAGGGCCTTTGTCGACCAAATGTTTGCAAGTCGAAAAGAAGATAACGCGACAGGCTATTACGAAGCACCTGCAGATTCTTGAGGGAGCCGGCATTGTTCGGAGCCTTCGCGTCGGTCGCGATCGGCTTTGGCAAATTGAGCATGCAAAGTTGGCTGAAGTTACCGAGTTTCTCGACCGCATCTCGGCCCAGTGGGATGCTCGATTGGATCGCCTTCGTCTATTGGTGGAAGACAAGCCTACTTAGAGTTTGCGGGATTGCATGGCGTTTGTTATCAGTTCCTATTGGATTGAATAGATCGCATGGGCTTCAAGGGCCGAGTCGCAAGAGGTGAATCGTTCCATTCTTGCCTCCCATAAGAAGGCCAAACGGATCGTCGAACCATTGGAGATCGGTGATCCCAGGAAGCCCGCTGTCGAATTCTGCGACCTTCTGACCATTTTGCCAATCCCACACTCGCAACGTAGCATCAGAGATCGACGATGTGAGAATGCGATTTCCATCGGGCGACACCAATAGTCCTGAGATCTGGTCTCCATGACAAAACATGGTTCGCTCTGAAGTTTGGGTGGCGATGTTCCAAATGCCGACCTGTCCATTCCGATAGGCGGCGAACAAGTATTTGTCGTCGCGAGAGAATGCAACCTCATCAACTTGGGGTTGTTCAGCTTTCAAAAACTTTTTGGAGCTTTGGGTATTCATATTCCATAGGACAGCACCATCGCTGACAGTGGCAGCTGCTAGCTGATCTCCAGTGGAAGAAAATCTCAACTTCATCGCCCAATTCGTTAAGCCGCGCAAGCATTGTTCAACCTTGCCATTGTGGATGTTCCATACAGCGAGGTTGGCTTGGGAGGCAAGTTGCAAGTCCAGCCCTGAGCTTGCGACATCAGCGAGATGCTTGGGCATGGGGCCAACGACCCAAGGCTTGTTGGGATGGAACGCCAGATATCGAGCGCCCAAAGCCAGATCAAGGCTTTGCTTTTTTTGATGCGTTTCAGTGGACCACAATTGCATCTGTTGATCCAAGCCATTGGAAACAAGGCAATCTCGAAGAGGACTCATGGCAATACTAAAGCCCTGGATGGCGTGGGCTTGACCAAATAACTCCTTCGTATTCTTGTCGCGATTCCAGAGCAGCCATTCCCCTTGGTCGCTCAGAGCGTAGATCGAATGACGATCCTTTCGAGCTAAGCTTGCGATTGCACCTTCAAAGGCATTGCAGCTTTCGGGTGAAACTAAACGATCGTATGTCCATAGGTGAAGCGATCCATCTTCGAGGGTAGCAGCTATGGACTCGCCATTCCCTGCGATCGTCAGCTGAACGAATGGAGCATCTTGATTGTAGGCAATCGTTTGTTGCTTGCCGGAAGCGAGATCGAGCATTCTTAACGATTGATCTTCCGTGGCGATCACAAGTGACGTTTTCTGGGCATTGATTACGGCGCCTTGCAATCCTACGGAAGGGACTTCAAAAGCTCGTTCTGTTTTCATTTCTTTGAGATTCAACGTACTGACCGTGTGTCCGAATTGAACGAAACGCGTAGCGTCCCCAAGCGAAAACGCTCCATAGCGAATCCAATCCTGACCGAAACTAGCAAGAACAGTGCCATCCGCAGTATTCAAGAGATGGACTCCACCCTTTCCTGCTGCAAGAAGTTGGTTTCCTCGGTCTAGAAATTCGAGGGTTTGAATGTCTCCGTGAAACAGCGACTCATCTGCATGAAGCCGTCGAGGGGGATCCTTGGAACGGTGATTCCAAAGCCATATTTTTCCTTCATTGTCTCCGATAGCCACTTGGAACGCTAAAGGATCCGAGAGATCGTCGGTCTTCATGAATGAGGCTGCCTTTGGGAGTGTCTCGAGAGTGGTAACTGCTTGTTTGTGTGTTGTATCGGGATCCCAAATTGCGATCTCTCCTTGAGAAGACGCAGACAAAAGATGTTTTGATTCGTGATCGATGGCGAGGAGGGCGATCGGGTGATCGCTTGCCAGCCAGCTACGAATTTCTTTGCCCAAAGCAATATCCCATTGATGAATAACACCATCCTGTCCACCGCTGTAGAGATGGTTGCTCGTTGGGGACCCACAAAGAACTCTCTGGCCACGATTTCGCGATGCAGAGCTAAGTACCAATGAGTGGTCGGTAGCGAGGTAATCTAGCCAATGCCATTCGATTCCTCGTTTGGATTTTGGGCATTCTTCAAGCAACGCTCGGGCGGTTGATCGGCGTCCATTGAGAAAGCTCTCGTTGGCCGCGACCATGGCATTTCCATATTGGAGGCTTGCCACGCGCTCTGCTTCAGCTTGAGCCGTCAATTCAAGTTGGCTTGCACGAAATGCGGACTCACTCTGTCGCAGAAGAGATGCATTTCGTTCGGACAATCCATAGCCCAAGCCAATGGAAGACAGCACAATACCGAAAGCGATCGCCAACCCGACAAATGCTGAGCGATGATTACGGCGAAGGAACTTCGACGTGCGATAGAAAACACTGGGCGGCCGGGCTTCTATCGGTTCATTTTGTAACCATCGAACGAGATCATCGGCGAGAGCATGGGCCGAGTCATATCGTCGGTTTCGATCTTTCTCCATGGCTTTCATCACAATCCAATCCAAGTCGCCTTGAATCGCGCGATGCTGATGGATTTGTGGTACGCCTCGATTTTTCGCCACTTCCACGGCTTGGTCGCCTAAGGTGCTAAATCGATCACTAGGCTTGGGTGGATCGACTTCACGAATCGTTCGTTGGATTTCCGCCAACCCCAATTTGCGAAGGGAATGACCATCGAAAGGCGTGGTTCCCGTCAGCAACTCGTAGGCGATCACACCCAAAGAATAGACGTCGCTCCGCGTATCGGCATCCACGATGGACGTCTCCGCTTGCTCAGGGCTCATGTACTCAGGCGTACCAATCATTTGTTGAAATGAGGTAAATAGAGTTTTGTCTGTAAGCGGACCATGGAGAGCTTTGGCAATACCAAAGTCGATCACCTTGGGAATGGGAGATCCATCGAGCATGGAGACCAATAAGTTCGATGGTTTCAAGTCGCGATGGATCACCCCCTTCTGATGCGCGTGTTGCACAGCGTGGCAGACCGTGATCAATAACTTCATCCGGTCCGCATTGGATAGTTGGTTTGCATCGCAAAAGGCGGTGATGGGAATCCCGTTGACAAGCTCCATGACAAAATAGGGCACCCCTTCTTCGGTAACACCTCCATCGTATACCTTGGCGATGTTGGGGTGGTCCATCATGGCTAGAGCTTGACGTTCCGATTCAAAGCGGGCCACAACACTCTTGGAATCTGCATGCAGTCGCAAGAGCTTGATAGCCACGCGGCGCCGTACTGGCTTCAATTGATCGGCCATGTAGACGACCCCAAAGCCTCCTTCGCCAATCGACTGAAGAAGTTTGTAACGGTCGGCAAAGGTTTGCGATTCGACGTTCTCGCTTGCTGTGTAATCCATCGTGGATTCGTTCCAGGACGTCGGTGGCGATACAACCGCCTTTTCCAAAAAAACATCGTCGCGATCAAATGCCAAAAGCTCGCAAACTTCGGCTCGTATCATGGGATCCGTGCATTGCGCATGGAGCCATGCATCGCGAGTGGAAGGGTCGATCTGCCTTGCATTCAAGAACCAGTGGCGAACATCTTCAAAGTTCAAGGTCATGATCGCCCCCTATCGAGATATCGACGTAGCCAAGCTTTGGCCAGTGCCCAGTCACTCGCCAAGGTTCGCCGAGAGAGATCCAATTCATCCGCTGCTTCTTCCAAAGTCATTCCACCGAAGTAACGTAATTCAACGAGTTTGGCATGGCGAGAATCGATTAGTGCAAGTTGCTCGAGAGCGTCGTTCAGATCGAGAAGATCGGTTGGATTCGCGATGCTCTCATCGAGTATGTCATCGAGTAAGACACGAACTTGCTTTCCACCTCGTTTGTCAGCTTTGCGAGCGCGGGCGCGATCGACTAGCAATTGACGGATAGCTTTGGCTACGGTAGCTAAAAGATGGCTACGATTCTCGGCGGCAAGTACGCTGCTTCCAACGAGTTTCAAGTAGGCTTCATGAGCCAGTTCGGTAGCCTGGAGTGTGGGTTGTCCAAATTCGCGGTCGAGAGCCCGCTGGGACAAGACCCGGATCTCATCGTATACACTCTCCCACAGTTTTCTGGAGGCTTCGGGGTTGCCCGATTTTGCTTGAGTGAGCAGTACGGTTATCGGCCTTGAATCATTCATGCTGAAGCTAACGAAAGTTATTTTGGGTGGTCAAAGCCGCGTTGGAACTTAGAACTCAAGGTGCTGGAACAAGTGTTGGAGAATTTTCGCGTTTGTTCGGAGTCTTCCAACCTTGAACGCTTGCCTGGATGGTTATGGGTTGCTGAATTCGACGCCGACGATTGGAGATGCCGCGACCATCGCTTCGGACCTCTTCTAAATCAACGCTGCCTAGTGTCAACTTGAATTCGAAGTCGCCCCGCGGCAACGCAATGCGTCCGCTGTAACGTCCATCATCCATGCGTTGCAGAGGCACTCCTTTGGTTTTCCAATTGCCGGTGGCTGCTGCGTTGCCAGTAAGATAGATCATGGTTGGCGGGGGAGGTATGTTGGGTACGTCGATCACGAATTCGATCTCGACACTTCGTTCTTGCCGGTTTTGTCGAGCTTCCTCTGCGAAGCCTGCATGCTCTAGGATTGTAGTCAAGTTGTCAAATGCCACGATGGATTGTGGCTCTCGAAAGACCCAATCACGTGCCAATGGTAATCGCATTGTTGCCGGTTGGTCTTGAAGAGCGATAAAGAGGTCTAGGTAATCGCGAGGAGCAAAGCGTATGGATCGATCGGCGAGCAATTCTTCCAAGGCTCGAGGGTCAAAGGTCTTGGGTGAATTCTGTGCGGTCTCAAGCAAAGCCGCAACTTTTTCATGGCGTTGGCCATACATCGCGGACATCGCATCGACATCCGTACCTTGAGGAAAGGCTGACAACGTTGGCAATCGGTGAAGATCGAGAGCGGTAAGCGACTGTCGACCGCGAATGAGCACCGAAGTACCGACAATAACCGGAGGAGCCCAAACGCGGTCGCTTACTGCGCGGGTACCGTGAGTCAATTGAAGTCCTTCCTTCGTGATCTCACAAAGGCCAATCCATCCATCTCCGCGAACGCCAAGAACTTTCGCTCCGACAGCGATGAAGTTAGCATCGGTCCATCCTCGCTGTTTCCAATTCGAATCGCCGTTTTCTAGATTAAGGCACACGGTGCGGCCTGACGCAAAGCCAATCACCGACTGAGACTTTTCGTCGATCATCCAATTGCAGTAGAAAGGAATCATCCGAGACGATTGCCAAAGTTCAGCGACTTTCCACCCGCTGCCATCGCGGCTCACTTGAAGCATGCGCGTTTCATTCAAACCTTGTCCCGATACAAGGAGTCGTGAATGGGCTAAAGATAACGGAGTCACTGTGTTGGTCAAACCAGGTTTGGGAAGTGGATAATTCCAAAGTACATTCCCTTTAATCGGGTCGACGCCGATCAGTTCATTTTGCCCCATGTATGCTAATTGGAGTTCCCCTTCAATTGCGAGGGATACGATCGAACCATACGCTGCTTCGCCTTGCCCCGCTTTCCAAATAATGTTCCCTCGCTTTGCATCTATGGCAACGAGCAGTGCTTCGGGACCGCCGCACGCCAAAACGATAACTTCTCCATTCGTCCATGGTTGCGAACACCAGCCAAATTGCAATGGAGGGGCATGCAGTTCGTCAACAAGGTCCAATTTCCATCGTTGGCAGCCAGTCTTCGGATCGAAACAAGATACACAGCCACCATAACTAATGGAAACGATTCCATGTTCCGTGGAAGTCAGAGGCGTCATGGGTCGCACCGGAAAACGATCGCTAACGTCCTGCGAAGCGAAACTCTTCTCGACCAGTTGTCGCGACCAAATCATTTGACCAGTCAGGGCCTCAAGGCATTGAATGCGAAGTGCTTCTACTCCATCGTCATCAAAAGTCGCATCTGAAACGAAGACGTGTCCATCCATAACGACCGGTGTCGCATCTCCAGCACCGAGTGGGATCGACCAGTTTCCGATTTCCAACGAACGCGAAGATAAGGCGACTTCCGGTCTGGCTTCCATTGGAATCGTATGTTGCGGAGATTCGGCGTAAGATTTATCCCATGGAAGGATCGTTGCTAGTACCAAAAGGAAAACGATTCGCTTGTGCATGGTTGATTATCCCTTGTCGTTCGCATCCCAAGAGGCAAAAAGGCCGTCGTACTGGAGTGCGAAAACGAGTGCTAAACCGTGCAACGAATTCTTTTCATTTTGATCGAAAAACCCAAGAACGAGGGTTTTAGCAGCCTTTTTCCCGACGGTCGAGATGGCCGTAGCACGATCGTCCCGATCGTCGGAGTATTGGCAGAACGAACGTTCTCACGACTATCCAACATTCAGATTACCGACAACGATTGCAATGATCAAACAAAGGTTCGCGATTGGGACAATCGCACGACAGGACAATCGCACGATTTCCGAGTCATCCGCCGGCGGTTCCAGTCTGAAGGTCTCCGGCACGTTCGTACGTCAAGGCGATCACGCCGCTTGGGGAGACGTAGCTTTCCGTAACATCATAAGCAGCGGTGAACGTTCCATGATCAAAGAGTCGCTTTCCACTCCCTAGCGTGACAGGATAAATCAGCAGCCAATAGGTATCGATCAAATCGTGTTTCATCAGAGTCTGCAAAAGGTGGCTGCTACCCCAGACATGCAGATCAGGACCTGGCTGTTGTTTGAGATCACGAATCTTGGCGACGATATCTCCTCCGAGAAACTGCGAAAGGCTCCATGGACTGGTCGTCCGAGTATTCGAAGCAACATACTTTGTTGCTTCCATAACCCTGGGCCAATATTGTGAATGCTGGGGCCAATACGGTTCCCAAATTTCAAATGTTTTTCGGCCTAGCAACAAATCAAATGGCAGATTCATTTGTTTCTGAAGAATCTCATCGAGCTTTGGATCGGAAAACGGGGCGATCCATCCGCCGTGAGCAAATCCATTGCTGATGTCTTCTTGAGGCCCGCCCGGTCCTTGCAGGACGCCGTCCATGGTGAGATGTTCATGGACGATGATTTTTCGCATACGGTTTGTCCTCATGGTATACGGTCGTCGGTGGATGCACACGATCATTGGAATGTCGTGAGGTCAGTCGTGTCGAAGGATATGTCGTAATCGTTTCCACCAAGCGTACATCGACATTCGCGACCCCAAAAAGTTGGAGAAACATTGGGCACGACCGCAATGCCTGTGTTTCTTCACCCTTTCATGGCTTCGTGTCTTGGGACTCTGCGAGATGAAATGTGATGAAGACAGTGCATCGAAGGACAATTTGCGAGGAAAGATTGGTGGACTGATCACTTCCGAAGGGATCCATTCCCATCCCACCTCCCATTCCCATCCCACCTCCCATTCCATAGCCACCTCCCATTCCATAGCCACCACGCCCGCCATCCCCAATGGAAATTTTAGGGTCGCCGATCGAATGAATCGATGTTACGCGGGCACCGAGTTCTCGCGTCATTGCTTGGCTTCGCTCTTTGGCAGCTCGAACAGCCAACAAGACAAGCTGTTCCCGACTTTCCTTCTCTTTTGATGATCGATAGGTTACTTGATCGATTCGATTGACACCTTGATCGACCATACCTTGGTAAATCGCTTCGAACTTTCCAAAATCTTTCACGACGATGGCAAAACGACGAACGGCAACATAACCAACGGCTCGGCGTCGGAGTTCGGCTGAAAATGATTGTTGGGCATTGCCATCTTGAAATGGGTCGGAATCGGATTGCGATCCTTTGCCTCGACTTTCCGCCAATACCTCTCGGACTGAAACGAGATCGATATCGATCAGTTGTTCTGGGATATTCTGTGACTTCAGAAATTCAGTCAATTTCCCGCTCTTTTCGCGATTCGTTTGGCAGGCATCTGCGGCCGTTTTGCCAGAGGATTCGATCGAGGCATGAATCACGAGTTCGTCCGCGGCAATCCGAATTTCTGCTTCGCCGTTTATGCCGATGGTTGACGTTTTGCCATCTTCATTTGCAACCATGGGGCGGGAGACAATCAGAAATAGAAGTAGGATGGGGATGGTTGAGTACTTCATGAACGAAACTCCTGCGAGAGAGAAGACAGACCCTCTTGGATGGTAATGAGTTTGAGAAAAGAGAGCCAGCTTTTGACACGCAGGACTCGTTGAAGAGGAGTTGTCGGACGACATTGCATTTGCATCCGATCGAAGGTTAAGCGGTCAACGCTATCGCCGGTTATTGGATTCTCTTGAAGATCCCAAAGTAAAACTCTTGAGGCTTTCCAGAGGGCGTTATGTGCCGATAGGATAAGCTACGAACCGGTTCGAAGGCGTTGCCAAGGAGGTGCGTCATGTCGGCGTGATCGTACTGTTGGATAGCTAGTCCACTGCATTGTGTTGGTCCTTCTTTAGCAAAAGTACCCACGATGAAGTGGCCGTGTAGGCGCAAGGAAGCCTTCAGTAAATCGATGTAACGTTGTTGATCGTTGGGGTCCGTCAGGAAATGAAAAACGGCTCGATCGTGCCAAACATCGTAGAAACCGGGAAGAGTTGCGGTTGTAATATCGCTGATGATCCAGGTTATAGAAGATGCGTTGCGACCGATGGGCGACTTGTGGCTGTAATCGCTGTTTGAGAAACATCGAGAACGGTGAGATCAACAAAGCCAGCTTCCACCAGCCGATCAATCCGCTAAGAATGATTGCCCACCCTCGATGTCGATAGATATGCCCGTGAGGGCTTTCCACTACCTCCATGATCAAGTCTAACGACATGATCGGATCGGCTTCATACCAGCTCACCTCCGTTGCCTTCTTCGTTCGATAGACATTCTCCCAATGCTCTGTACGATCCATGTCGAAACTCCTTGCCTGCGTAGACTCGTTCACCAACTGGTTCTCAATGGAATCAAAGGAAATTATTGCCATGGCGTCAAGCAAGCATGCGAAATGAAAATGCTCGATGCATCATCGACCGCATCTCGGGACACATTCACTCATGGACGTCGAGAATCGTGCGGACTTTTCTTGAGAGAACGAAGGGGGTAAACGGCTTGCCAATAAAATGATCCGGCTCGCCTTCCAATCCATAGCGAACGAGTGCATCATCGGTATAACCGCTCATATAAAGGACCCGGAAGGTGCGGTTGGAACTCTCGAGCTGCCAATACCAATTCTCGACCGCTCATTCCTGGCATGATCACATCGGTGATGACCAGATCGATCGTGCCCTGATACGATCGAAGAAGATGAAGTGCCTCTTTGCCACTCGATGCGGTGATGACTGTGTAGCCCTGAGTTTCTAACGCTACTCGAACCAGTGTGCGTACCGCATCTTCGTCCTCGGTTACGAGTATTGTTTCTCCACCACGTGGTGAAAGCAACGGAGTTGCCATGATTAGTAAGGTTTTGGTTGACTGGCTGCAGAAGCAAGATCCTAAAAGTCGTTCCCATTCCAACAGTCGATTCAACGGCGATCGACCCGCCTGATTGTTCCACCAGTCCATGGACGACGGCGAGGCCAAGTCCTGTGCCTTTGCCAAGTTCTTTGGTTGTAAAGAAGGGTTCGAATATTTTTTCCATTACTGATGGGCTCATGCCACTTCCGGAATCGGTTACGACCATGGACGCATACCAACCAGGGACAAGCGAAGTAGGAAGACGCTCGGAGGGATTCGTGAGATCAACCAATTCCGTTTTGATGGAAAGCCGTCCTCCAGTAGGCATGGAATCTCGAGCGTTCACAACTAAATTCATCAAAACCTGTTCGATATGGCCCGGGTCAATGACCAGATAGACGGGATTGGGAGCAACGAGAATAGAAAAAGCAATATCTTCACTGATGAGGCGTCGAAGCAACTTAGAGGATTCAACTACGAGTTCATTCAAATCGATAAGCCGAGGTTCCACGAGGGATTTGCGGCTAAATGCAAGGAGTTGCTGAGTCAATCGTGCGGCACGATCTCCTGCATCTTGAATCGCTTCGATTGGGCCGCGAGCTTTCTCGTCAATGGGCGAGTAGGTTAATACAATCGAAGAGTATCCATTGATGACGGTTAGTAAGTTATTGAAGTCATGAGCCACTCCACCAGCCAATCGTCCAATGGCTTCCATCTTTTGTGCTTGACGAAACTGCTCTTCCAATTGCCGTTTAGCGGTGATGTCGCGGAGCACTCCAGTGAGTTCGCGGTCTCCATTGCGCAGAAACTCGGTGATGGTTAGTTCAGCTGGAAAAGTCGATCCATCATTGCGAGTCCCATTCACATCGCAAGCGATTCCCAATCCACTTGCATGGTTCGCTCCAGCGTGGTCCGCAAGGGTGAGGCTCAGGTCGGCAATTTTTGTATCTGGAAGCAACATCGATACCGGTTGGTCCAGCAATTCCGATTCCTGGTAACCGAAGAGACGAAGCGTAGAGCGATTGGCAGACGTAAGTTTGCCATGTCCATTGACCGTAAAGATCGCGTCATCGACGCTATCCAGAACGGATCGCAACAAAGCAGCGGACCTTTCCAGTTCCGTTAGGTCTGATAGCGCAAACAATGTTGTCGGTTGATCATAGCCTTCGATTGGACAGGAAGTGATATGAACGGGAAAGGAGCGTCCATCGCATCTCAATCCAATGGCTTCGCACCCGCTTGGAGATGGATTTTGTTTGTCTTTTTCGGCTTGTAGGTCTTCGAGGAGAGCGTGGGAGGAAGGATGGAAGAAGTCGTATGGAGAGCGGTGAAGGATTTGAAGGGAATCGATGGCACCCACTAGTTTTAGAAGAGCTGGATTGCCATAGAGGATTTCGTTATCCGAGTGAACCAGAATTCCCGTCGGCAGCATGTCCACCAGTTGGCGATACCTTGTTTCACTGGTTTGCAGTGCCTCAGCGGCCGCACGAGCTTCCGTCACGTCAAGCGTGGCCCCAACCGTTCTCAAAGGATGACGGTACTTGCCCTCGCCCGCGAATTGTGTTTGCGCTTGAGTGGCAATCCACCGAATCTCACCATCCCCATGACGGATGAGCCGATGTTCCACTTCAAACCGTCCATCGCCATTCGGGTCATGAGCGCGACGAACGGCTATTTCCACATTCGATAGATCATCGGGATGTACCATGCTCAGATATAGATCTAAGCTTGGTGTTGTATCCATCGGGACGCCATAAATCTCGCGTAGTTGCTTTGACCAAAAGAGGGTATCCGTACGATGTTCGTGCTCAAAAACACCAAATCCTGCCACGTATGCAGCTTCACGCAGACGTTCCTCGCTCGATCGAAGCGCTTCATTGAAAACCACTCGCTCGGTCACATCGAGTACCATTCCCGTTAGGCTTAGCGGTACACCCTCGGGTGAACGTTCAAGAAAACCGTAGTCTTCAAAATGTTGACCTTGCCGTCGAGAGTGACAATGCGGTATTGATTTCGGTAGTCGGTTCCATCTTCGAGGCACGCGTTCAGCCGAGCATCAAATGCTGGAAGGTCTTCGGGCAAGATGTGCTGGCGTACATCAGACAAAGATCCAATGTTATGTGTGTCTACCGATTGCGATGATTTTCGACTGTAATAGCCGGTAATCGAATCATTGGGGATATCCCAAACAAAGGCAGAGGCTCCTGCGGCATCCAATGCCAATCGCAAGCGGCGCTCGCTTGCATACAATTCTGTTTCGGCTTTCTTTCTTGCTGAAATATCCAAGGCCATGACGAGTCTGGATAATCCATTTCCTTGCGGAAAATCATGGCAGGAAAGCTCAACTTCAAAGAGACTTCCATCTTTGCGACGGTGTTTTCCATATATCGTGGTCAATTGAGATGAGGGATCATGGGCTTTGGTGAGTAGGAAGTTGATGGCGAGCTTGTCCGACTCGATATCGTGGACCTTCCGTTGCAAAAACTCTTCGCGCGAATAACCATAAGCATCGATAGCGGCATCATTGATCGCCTGAAACTCTAGCGTATTCAGATCAAAAACCCACATGGGATGCGGATTGGACTCAAACAGTAGTCGGTAACGCTCTTCACTCTTTCGCAACTCGGCTTCAACCCGTTTGCGATCTGTGATGTCTTGAAGCGATCCACGGACTCGGATGACTTTTCCGTTTTCAACGATCGGTCGACAGATGGTTCGCACCCAACGTTGTTGCCCGTCGGCAGATTTTAATTCCAACTCCATGTCATGCGGCGTTCCTTTTTGCATCGCATCTTGAAGCGCCGCTTCGAGCGCCGGGCGTTGTTGATCGCTGAAAAATTCTAGCGCACCGGTCACTGGAGGCGGCGACTCTGGGTCCAGCCCATACATTCGAGCCACCGCGGGTGTCCAATCGGATCGTAAAGTGAAGGGATCAAATCCCCACCCACCTACGATGGCAAGTTCGGCCGCTTCGCGAATCAGTAATTCTTGCTCATGAAAACGATCTTCGGCTTGTTTGCGCTCGGTCACATCAATCGTTACAACCAAAGCGCGTTCCGGCGTTCCATTGGAAAAGGAGACTTGCTTGCGCACATTCAGCCAACGAATGGCACCATCGGGGTGGCATACGCGATGTTCGCATGCAAACCAGCCAGAGCCTGTCGGATCGAGCGAAGCGGAAATTAGCTTTTGAAGCTGTTCAAAATCATCGACATGAATCCTCGCGTGAAGTTCGGCACGCGTCACTCTGTCGCTTGGGGAAAAACCGAATTGTTCCAATGCACGAGCAGACAGTTTGGCACTTTGCGTGCGATAGTCGACTTCGATGATTCCAAGCTCTGCGATCTCCACCGCGTTCTGTAGTAATAGCTCGCGTTCATGAGCTAGTTCATGAGCTAGACGTTGTTCCGTGATATCGCGGCTAACTCCGATCAGCCCGAGAATCGTACCGTCATCATCCACGAAAGGCCCTTTAGTGGCTTGGTAGACGCGTGTAATTCCCTCGGACGTTAACGTTTCCTCGATCGTTACGACTTGCCCTCCCTCCATGATCTTCTGATCTCTCGCCATCAACTGTTGCGATTGACTTGCTTCAAAAACGTGGCTGTCGTCATGTCCAAGCGCTTCTGGAATCGAACACCCCATAAAGCGAGCAGCAGCAGAATTCAAAAGCAAGTACTTTCCTTCGCGATCCTTGACGAAAACAGCATCGGAGGTTCCCTCCACGACGGCGTGCAGTAGCGACATGACGCGATTGTTCTTTTGATATTCGCGAAGACTAAGCCAATAGACTAGTCCCGTCGACAAGAAGACAAAAGCCGCACCTTTGCCTATGGAAACTGGAACGCCAGATGCTGTTAATCCTCCCAGTTGTATGAGGGTGAAGTCAGAACTTAGAATCCATAAGATGCCTACTAGGTAATAGAGTCCCGCAACTCGGGCAGCGGGAGAGTTCCACGGCGATCTGTTCCGATGACCTTTGCCCCACTGTTTCATTTCCGCAGGAATTGAATTTGGTTTCACCATTGCCACATCCTAAAGCAAAATGATGGTCCGCCAATCGCAGAACTGATTCTCGCACCACTTTCGCGTCTCAAACGATTAAACTCTGTTCTTCACGGTTATTGACCACCAATCGTGGGAGATCGCCGACTCGCGCAACCCAAAGGCTGTTGGACGCGTTTCTATTATTACTTTAGTGCAATGCCTACTTGATGTTCGCTCAAGTTGGAAGATTGATTGCGAAGTTATTTAGTCCCATCGGTCGAGGCAAATTCTTCATGTAGCTTAACGCTTGAACCAAACGCCGTCCATTGAGCAGAGTTGTGTCTTGCTTGCCAATATTAACACATTTGAAAGTGCGAATTTTCTTTTGCGTGAAGGCCGAGTACGAATCCGATGTAGGGAACGATTAGTGAGAAATGATCGACTTAAGTGAAGGTTGCGAAATCAATAGCCATCGTACTTCAAAGATTTGGTTTAGAACGATAAAGTCGCAAGGAGGAATCTGTGCGTAGGATCAAGCCTGCCTTGCAGAGCGCGGGAGTGGCTTGAATGGTTTCGTTCAGTTGAGTCTTCGAGATGACGACAATCGCGTCGTTTTGTAGCCTTGCAATCGTCACTTGGCCGCGCGCAGAAGCGAAGTAAATTTTGTCGTCGCCTGCAACGGGAGAAGCATAGTACGGACCACCACCAGCCAGTCGCTCTTGATGGAGCATTGCACCCGTATGTCCATTCACACATGTGACGGTGCCTCCATTTCGGACGGCAATTAGCTTGGATCCTATCACGATGGGCGTGGGACACTCGGGTACGCCTCGATCGCATTGCCATGCCAGTTGAGGTGATTCTCCCTGCGCATCGAGCAGTATGGCAACGAAACCATTGGCGTGTTTCCAAGGATCCATCCAGCGATGAATGCGGGGCCATTCCATTTCACTAACGGTACCGCTTTTGTCTTCATCCAAGAGCTTGAAAAACATGCGTAGAGGGTGGTCCCCTTGTCCATCAGCGTCGGGCCGTGAAAGAATGCTCTTGTTCGCTTTCGATTCCTCGAGGTCAATGAGCTGGTCTCCATTCTTATCGCACTCTTGAAGTAGAGCTTGAAAGGTGGGGAGTCCAATCGCTTCTTGATTGGTTCGAAGGTTGTAAGAAGTGGTGATCACCAAATCACCGAGGATTTGTGGAATCGTGATCGGTTCATCAGCCAATCCAGGTACACTCCACAAATCCTGACCATCGATACTGCATGCTCGCAGTTTGTACGGTTCATAGAAAAGCAGGATTGGGCCCTTAGGCGTATCAAAGAGCGTTGGTGTCGACCAACTGGAGGCCGGTCCTTCTCGCTTGCGTTCCCAGAGTACCTTTCCGGTCGAAGTTTCAAGGCACTGCAACAAGGATTCCTTTTCGTTGGCATAAAAAGAGAATAGTTTCGAGTCGTAAAGAATGGGAGAGGATGCAGTGCCGAACATGTTAGGCGATCGATCGAACTCCCTTCGCCATAGCTCGCGACCATCCAAATCCATCGCTAGGATTCCTAAACTTCCGAAGCTTGCGATGATATGTTTTCCATCGCAAACGGGCGTGCTACTTGCAGGTCCATGTTGGGGATGAAATTTCTCGAGCTGCTCGACATTCAGTTCCTTCCGCCAAATCAATCCGCCATCGGTAAGTCGATAGCAATCGACAAAAAGCGTTTTGGCTTCGTAGCCAGAAACGATGATGCGATCGCCGACGACGATGGGAGAAGAATGTCCAGCCGGACAGTTAATCTTCCATGCGAGATTCGATTCCTCTAACTTCTCGGGCAGCCGAGTATCACCTTTCAAAATCCCTTGTCCATTGGGACCGCGAAACTGCCTCCATTCGGCATTCATCGAATCTGTTTGCTCCACGAGCAACGCCGTAGAAAGGTACAGTAGCCAAAGCAAGGACATCGAAGGAACCTCATTAAGCTTCTTATTTCAACTGGCAATAACTCGATGCAATCATAGCGATGCTGTGACAACAATACCTGAGTCACAACCATCCGTGGAGTGATCTATGTACGCGAGAGCCTATTGTTTTTGTCGCAGCTCTTTCGATTTTTGTCGCCATTTGAGGGCTTCTTCCTTATCACCCGCACTGAAAAGGGCGTCGGCGAGAATTAAGTAAGCGTCGGCAAGCAAAGCTGGATCTTTTTGATTCTTGGCATCCCGAAATCGTTTGACAAAGGAATCTATTTTATCATGCATTCCAGGTAGCTTAAGGAATTTTTGCCCTTCTTCTGTGGAGCAACCGAACACGATACCTGCCAGCTTATCCCAATCCCCAAGATGCTCTGTCCCTTTCTTCTGCACTTGAAGAGCGATGGAAAGTGGTTGTCCCATCTCGATGATGTGTCTCGGTGATCTCTCACCTAAGTCGACTGGGAATTCATACTGGTCACTAACGATGTCAAAGCATTGAATTCCGGGAGGAAGTTGGAAAGTGACGGATCCATGTGAGTTCGTTTTTCCCCGAAATGGATCCGGGAAATTGCCTTCCTTCGATCCGCGATAATTGCTATCGCGAATTCTCTTTTCTCCTTGGGTCAACTTGCCAGCATAGATTTGTGCGATGTTATCCCACCAGTGAACGTTCGGTGACGCGGAAACATCGAGTCCACTGATCGGCATCTTATTCGCATCGGTTACGGTTATCGTCACGGATGCAAGGGGCATCATTGGAATCTCTATTTCAGCATGGCCAACTTCAAAGATGTGAGGTCGATGGCGGCGATCTTGTGGGTCTTGGGGTTCTTTAGATTGAGAGGACCCTGAAGTGGCAATATAACCATCGCACAAGGCAATGATTTGAATGCGTTCTCCAGCGGGCCACGCATTGAACACAAAGGTTCCATCCTCCGCGATGGACGTCCAATCCAACCAAAGCATTTGTTCCCAATGCATCTCCTCGGGGAAAGTGCGCACAATCACACGACCATGTCGCACTGGCCGAGGCACATTGTTGCTCAATTTGCCTTTTAACTGAGCAGGGGGAAGGAGAGGTACGGTGAGTTCGTGAACGATACCTTCCTTGACGTCCACTTTTTGGCATTTAATAAAATGCGTTATTTCATCACCAATCATGCGTATGACATACAGTCTATTGAGGCCAGGATGAAAGCGATCCATCCTTAATCTTCCTGTACTTGTCTTCTCTGTTATGCCATTATTTTGCGAACGCTTTTGGCTGCTAGAAAGTGCAAAGAGATCGTCGAGAGCTACCTTTTGGTTATCGATGATTGGCAATACGTTGATCGAACTTGATGCCAGCATCACAACTTTGTGCGTTGCGCCCGTCGCCATCGGAACGTCGATATGCTCGACATCTTCATGAGAATACACATCATGTTCAAATGCAACGGATACGATCGACGTTCGTGTCTTCTCGCCCGCATCACGGTAGTATGGGTATTTGATCTTCGCTATTCCATGGGCATCTGAATAAACGGGCATTGGGTCTATGCCCGATTGGTCAGGTTTTCCATCGTAGGAGCCCCAGAAACCATGTCCTTGCGCCCAACCAAGTGCCCAAGGAACGACTTTAACACCTTGGATGGGATGATTGCTTGAGTCGACAATTTGAATCGGAAGTTCGACGATTTGAACCGGCTCGTCGTAAATGTTGTTGGGACTTCCTTCTGCAAATGGAACATAGCATAGGGAGATGATTGCTGGTAACGCAAAAGTCTTAGTTGCTGCACATAGCCAACGCCAAAACATAGAAAACGCCTTTTCAACGTATAAACTAGATTTTGAAAATAGGATTAGTATATCCACTGCTGAACTCACTGGATGGATGTTGGCATCAAGATCAATGTTGCAATTTGCCATTTTCATCGAGTTCAAATTGGCGATCGTTTGGTGGTTGTCCACTATACAGCCAATAGCGAATTCTATGCTGACTTCGGATCGCTTGTCATCAAGGCGAATCAAGTGAAAGACAAGAGAGGCAACTACTCTCCTTCGAAGACTTTTTTGCCGATTCGACCCATGGAATGATCTGAACTGGTAATCGTTCGTAGGCTTTCGCAACGGATGCTGGAAAAAGTTCGGGACATTGTTCACAATGTCGACATGAATACATCGCACGAACGACTCAATGAGTGCCTGGCGAAAGCTGGGGTTTCAAAAATTGTCTATGCGCTGGTGATGCCCGAAACTGAAGCTACCATCGATTCTGTTTTGGATGGGATGGATGCAAGTGGGCGTCACGCTTACCACAACGCTTTTCGTGAAGCATGGACCCAGAAGCAAGACGATGTGCACGAATCTTTTTGATCGCTGGGTGGAATGGCCAGGCCCATCGTGCCCTTTGAACCGAATCAGTTTCCCTTCCATTATCCAACTTCAGGTGCCAGCGAAGGATTGCGTGAAGCAATTCATTCCTATGGAGCGAAGGCAAGATTAGAGCGGTTCGAGCCAACCATTCACGTTTTTGAAGGAGAGTACGAAGGATACGCCGCATACGCCGCGCGGCGGGGATTCCGCTCAAGTCGCATCGTCGAAGTGAATGGCGGTCGGTCCTGGAACAGGTTCAGCCTAGGGACCAGTGGTACTTCTGAGCCAACCATCAGGCATCGACGGTAATGTATGGACGGACTACGATGCCTTCGTGGGCGAGATGGCAAACTCTGCACCGCAAGCGGAGTTGATGCTCGACCTTTCCTATGTAGGATGTGTCGCTCGCGATTTTCAAGTACCAACGCACTATCCAAATATCGCCGCCATTTTCTTTTCGCTTAGCAAGCCCGCGGGGATGTACTATCATCGCATCGGAGGTATGTGGGCTCGCCAAGAATATCTTGGGTTATTTGGAAACAAGTGGTTTAAAAATATCTCTTCGCTTCTCATCGGCCATGCATTCATGACGCGGTACGAAGTGCACGAACTTCCTCGCAAATACGCACCGCAACAGAAGGCTACGATCGACGCTCTCGGCAAGGCATTTCAATGGAACTTGCAACCGGCCGATGTGTTTCTATTGGGGATCGGCAAACCGAAGGATCGTCTATCGGAGCTGGAACGATATCTTCTTCGAGGACCCGAAGGTGAAGCGATGGTTCGCGTATGCCTTACGGCTCGTATGGCTCATCTTATCGATCCGAAATTAACCCCCAGGGTTCAGGCTCGATACTACGAGCAATGGAATGATGGAAACCATCCTTTGCAATAAGCCAGGAGTTTGTGTTTCATGCAGAAGGTAATTGCGTTACCACACGCCAAAGAGTGTCAGGAGTTCATACGCCATCAACTTCTCAAGACGGAGATGTTGCGGCAGTCGTATGATGAGGGAGGGCTTGTTGCAAAATTGATTCAGAAATTTGCACGTAGGCCACGATTCTTCTACGAACCGTCCGAGGTTTTTGTGGAAGTAATGGACCCACAAGGCAAGGTTCACAAGGAGTTCGTTGAGGCACCCCATTTTTCACCATGGTGGGGCGGTATTCAACTGCGAACCTATGATAATGCACTTGTGCAGGATCTCTATTATCTCCATGAAATCTGCCACGCCGCGACCATGCCCTATGGACCGGATTCGGCTCATGTGTGTACCGATCCGATCACCTTCAAGAATAAGATTCGCGATAATGAACACGAGGCGAGCACGCTTTCCGAAATGACTATCTATTGCGAGTTTCCGCAATTGCGATCCATGTCTTTTCAGCATGAGATCTTTGTGGATCGATTCTTATTTCCAACTCGCGACCGATTGCGTGTTGATGCGCAAATGATTCAACGATGGAGGGAAGAACCAGAGATCGTTTCCAAAGAAATGATGTACGCTCGGGCGGCCGTTCTAACCGCACCCAACGTGGATGAATCGGATTTAGCGGCTTTTTGGCTCAAACGATTCTACTCTCAAGGAAAAGCGTGGACTCAAATCTGGACCAATCCGAAGGGTGAGTATGAGGGTATTCCGACCGTGTCGCTTCCGCGAGGTGGAACGAGCGATGGTGCAATTTGAGAAGCATGCCATGCGTTGGGCGAGCCGAAGCGTTGAACCGCCACCTGAATTGGCTCCAAAGTGACAATCTCACCCATGGGACGAACATCCCCTTTCTATCAAGAAGCAAAAGCGTTTTGCGAAAGTTACCTCCAGCACAAGTTGCTCTATTTTCAGAGCCTACAACACCGTGGTGAAATCAACCGAGACTCATCACAAGGATAAGGCTCGAACACAATAACGGTTCGATGGTAGCAAGCAAAGTTATCCCCTCACTTGTTGGGTCTCTACTTGTTCGTTGCCCGACCCATCGGGGCTAAACACCACGGATCTGGTCCCTCAACCCATTGCGCTAGTCGCTCGGGGCTCACGGCTGCCACGGGCATGCCCGCCGACGCGACCAGGTGGGCGAATCCCTGATGAAATCGAGCCACCCCTTTATCGTCCAGAGCAGCCAATCCCAGACATTTGACTCCAGCCTCAACCAATGCTCTAGCCGCTATGAGTTCACCAGAGAGACACCTTCTTCAAAGTCCGAAACAACCACGACCAACGATCGGGGCGGTAAGACGTATACCTGCTCGAGCGTGTCGTAACCCAGCCCGATATGAGTTCCGGCCCAATCCGAACCTCCAACAACAGAGTCAGCGGATCAGTTACGCTCACTCAGGTCAACAACTTGTGTGCTGAAAGCAAGAAAGCGAATGGACAAAGAGAAGCTGCGCAAAGATCAAGCGCGCAAAGGGCACTATAGACAACGGACGAGGTCATCGATCCCGAAACGTCGACCACAAACGTTAGATGCCAATCCATCTCGCGCTTTGACGAAGAGTTAAAGATAAGATTCTTTGCCACGATGGTTGGCCGACCATCGTCTCGCCGAATCGCATTGGCAAGATTTGCCTCGAATCGTCCAGTGCAGATTGAGGCGACGATTTCGACGCCTCGTTGGTCTCGCCGTGGATAAGCCATTCACGTGCGGCCTCAATCGCACGGCGAGCTTGTGCGAGTTGCTCTGTTATCCTTCTTGGCGATTGCGCGAAGGCGTTGCGTTCTTCGTTCGGATGATCCTCCAGCCAACGACAAGACTTGTTGGAGGAGGATCGATACTCGGCATCATCGTGTCCGGGTCCAACGCGTTGACCGGCGTTGAGATTGCCAGAGGTCGCCGAAGCACCAAGGACTTCTTGGCACATCCGAGCCGAACAGTGCTTCGTCATCGGCCCATTCGGCCGCGGTTGGCACTGGTTGTTCTCTTCCGCCCCCCTTCCCTCCTCTCGTCCCTTCGTTCGACAAGCCTGATCTCGCACCCTCTCCCTTTCCTTCGCCATATAAGTGATCGAGACTCCGTGCTGCATGGTGGCCTCGCGAATCCTGTTGCGGTGGCGTTCCCATGATCATACGCCAGCGATCGGCAATTGAAATTTCAGATGGCCTTAGACTGTTTATCGAGAAGGTTGAAGAGGAGGCTTCAGTGGGGCTCGAAGGAAGTGCACTATCGCAAGGAAGAAGCATTCCGGGAAATGGCAGCCACTGCAACTTGCTCAAGTCGGCTTGTCGCACGTCAACATCACGGTCGCGTCTTGATCATGCTCATCGGAATAGTTACCTAAAGACATCTCCAATCCTGGATCGTCGATCTGTTCGAGCGTCGAGAATGCGGCTGGCGATCAGCGGGAGAACATTCGTGAACGCGCCTCGTGAGCAGGAAGTCGCCTTCAAGAACGATTGATCATCCATTGATTGCAGGCAAGTGCCGAGACCTTGAAGCCACTCGGGCACGGATTGCATCATCGCAATAGAACTTGCACCATGCCTGCAAGGAATAGCGTAGTTGGGATCGCGACTTTGGTCTGAGGCATCATCGATCCAGCCATGCAGCAAGCTCGCAAGATCCTCGCGTGTTTGTTCCTCAAGCATGTATATACAATGAAAGCGCCTGCGCGCCTCGCATTCGATCGCTACCTCGGCGTTGCGTTTGATTTGGGCACCAGTGAATGAGTTGAGGAGGCCTGAACAAAACTCGCATCGATTCTTCATTTGCTGACAACGATGTGCTGGCGCACACTGCCTCGTAACCAATGCCCCAATTCACAAAGGCCAACGACATCCGATGGTTCCCGTGATCCCGCCAATCCAGAAAGGCGACTGCTGAGTGCGAAGCAGAATCACAAGGCGATCGACCCAATTCGTACACGGAAAATAGGTAAGAATCGAGGGTACTCTTCTTGTCCAGCTTGGTGGAAGTCCTGGGACATGGCCTGCAGCAATGCGTCCAATACGCGTAGCCGCTTCAACAAGCTCGTGTAGTCCCGCGGCCCGTAGAAAGGGACCAGTGAATAGCTCGATCCATTTTTGAGTTAGCCCATGAAGGCCACACTCCGATGCGATCGCAACGATCCAACAAGAACGTCGGGGTCCATTCATCCGAATCCTGAGAAGGCGACTGCAATTGAAGGATTCCTTCGACGACTTGGGCAACGCGACCCCAAATCGCGATACAGCTTCAATGGAAGCACTTGTGCCCTGGACGAAATCCAGCCCAATTTTCGATAAGGTTTTCGCGGTTGCCTTGCCGATCGGTCGATGTGTCGACATAAGGGATGTTGGTCACATAGTTGACGCAAGACAACTGCTCAGCAAGTGATCTCGTCCATCGCGCAGGACATCGAGTTTGATTTTTGACTTCATCTATGGGAAGTTTGAGAAACTTGAATAGGTCCTCTATCGATAAGAGAGTCCACAGCGCGGTGCCTTCGCCGTAACCCTTCTTTACGGTTACCGATCAAGATGGCTTCAACAGACTTCGCGACTTCTCGTGCAAGTGGCCATAAAGCGTACCTTGTACCAAGCCCTCGGATCGATTCAATCAACTCGCCACGTCCCGCAATCGGGAGTCCGGCAGTTAGCGAGATCGCGCATCATGCAATAGACCTGCAGGCATCAGGCGTGCCTGCGACATGTCCCTACATACCGTTCTGCAACATCGACGATGATTTGCGTCGCAGCCAAATCGATTTCCGCCGCGGTTTGGCTGATCATTCGATCGTTATCGGGATCGCGAATTCCTGCAGGGTATCCATTACGCTCATCCAATTGCTCAAAACTGAGTCCAATCTGAGGGAGACACTCAACCTTCGATATCTTCGGCAATGAGGTCGAGAAGGAAGCGGTCATGGTCGCACGATGATTCAACAACGCTTGGCAACAGACTGCTCGCATGGAATGACCCGATGATGGCAACGCACGGATGCATGGCTTCGCGAATTGCCTGACGCATGCTTCCCGCAACGATCTCTGAATCGAAACGGTCGCAGTGCTTTGGCGAATCGCCCACCCAAAGAGTAAGGCAGCTCGCCGAATCGATTCGGATCTTCCATGATTCCGGGTGTTTCGATCAATCGCTCCCACAACTGTCCCGTATCTTCCGAGTGCGTGCGTGCAAGCAGTGCCATCAATGCATTAGGAGACGAAGCATCACTCAATGGTTCGATCGCCTTTTTGCTGTTGTTGCCACGTCGATAACGCGTTTTGAAGAGCATCGACTTTTGAGTCGAGAATCCCAAGCGCTCATGAAAGATCGAAAGGAAGCGGACTGGAATTTGATGGCGATGGGCCCAGCGAATGGCTGTTAATTCGGGAGAAAAAATCGGCCAATGGATAGAAGGCCAGATTGGGTTATGCGGATCCGCAACATCGCGACAGCGCCACCGTATCCTCGTCGGCCAGATGTGGAATCCAGTCAAGGAAATCCTCGGCATCTCCAGCAAGAGGCTCTCGGGTTGCATCGAGGAAAGCAACGTTGGCAATGCTCTTGCGATCGCCGCAGAATGGTGACGCGCACGCCGATCAAGTAAGGCAGTCGACATTGAGCGAGCAGATCGATCTGTTTT
Source organism: Pirellulales bacterium (assembly GCA_046349875.1). GTDB lineage: Bacteria > Planctomycetota > Planctomycetia > Pirellulales > Pirellulaceae > JAXMBN01. Next base: position 51,460 of record JAXMBN010000022.1, on the reverse strand, counting down.
GAAAATCCACGACTATCGCTCATCCTCGACCTGGCTCCGAGTTCACTGAGCCGTTTCCACAGGATGACCTGATTCGCTTCGGCGTCGTGAACAAATCATCCCAGTAATGCAATAACGTTCGCGATCTTTGGCATCGTCCTTCATGACCAATTCAGCAAGTGACCGGCAGCCGCGACAGCGGATCAAATCCAGATGGGAAAACGCTCCTTCGCGAAGAATGGCGGCCGTTACGGCCACGGCTTCGGCAGTACTCATCACCGTGCTAGGCTGTTGCACTTGCCATCCTTCATTCGTCCTACCATTCCTTAAGTCGCGAAAGATCTCCACTAAGATATTCACCAATGCCGTATCGATCGATGGGGATCGTGCTCACCTCGTCAGTAAGGTTGTCGCACGTTGCATACGAGTTTGACCCTCGCGTTTCATATCTTGGATCGGTGCAATGGTTTCGCACTGAAACGCCTTTTTCAAAGCAGCTGACATCTCGGAAAATCCTCGGTCCCGTAAGTTTGCCGTGGCGGGACATTGAATCCAGGAATGGCGAAAAGGCTCGATGCTTCCCTTCGAGTTCCGGTACCATCATACGTCTTTCGTCAAGATCGAAATCGCCATCTTGCACTTCTGGCAAGCAACGCGTGACTTCTTCAAAGCGAACAATGCATCCTGATCGCATGGCTTGATAAACGGCGAAGGGACCACAATGCCTCCGGTGTAGGGCCGTCCGATCAAGAAGTACTGCATAATCAACCGTAATCAACTTGATCCTCCGTCGTTCCAGCGGTTCCTTGAATGGCCAGCCCACTCGTTCCACTGATGGCAACAGCCAGCAGCTCAAGCATCGACTTTGCTGTTCCAGGTTCGCCGACTAGCAGCAGTCCGCGTTCTCCGGCTAGCGTCACCACACACCGTTGAATCAAGTCTCGCGAACCAACGAATTTCTCGGTAATTACCATCGCTTCTCGGACCGATTGGCACCAATCTTTTATCCCGCAGGTGCCACAAATGAAATCAACAACTGCTTGAGGCGAGAGAAGCCATCCATCAGGCTTGTCGTTGGTATCGATTTCGCGAAGGGCAACAAGCTCCTTTTGATACCGAACATCTGCCGGTGGTAACTGCATGGGTTGGCTGGCTGGATGGTCCGACGCCAAAGAGGAGGTCATCGTTTTGATGATTTTTTGGCCATAGTTACTTTTTTAGACTTGCTCGCTTTGATGGGGCTTCCGCATAAGCTGGTTTTCCAGACGATCGGTTCCATGCGTTCTCGAACTTCGACGTGGCCGGAACCCAATACAATCAGGGATTCGGCCATTCCTCCACGAAGTCGATCGCATTTTCATCCGAACAGCGGTAGCTTCCAGGACATTTCGAATGGGCAGGTTGGAGCTTTCAATGGTTCCCAACCACCTGGTAAGAATAGATCTTCCCGCCCGTTTCGCTTCGCTTCAACCAGCCGCACGTTCAATAAGGGTGCACTCATACGATTGATTTGGTTCGTGTTCCATTCATTCCACTGCCCATTGGCAATCGTGGGATCGGGTAAGGCGAGAATCTGAAGATGTTGCCAGCTTTTGACATCGTATCCAACTGTAAAGGCCTGTGCGCATTCTTCAACCAAGTTTGGAACGGAAAGCAAGGGGTTTTGTTCCCAATGGCTTCTGCACCTGAGGTTTCACTGCATTCAACGAGACGCGTCATCGCTTCCGATCGCATTTGAACGGCAAAGTCGACATTCATCAGCTCAAGCTCAAATAGGATGGAGTATCCATTAAAGGCTGAAGTGAACCTTGCAACGTTGGAGGTCTTTGACCGACCGCAACTTCGAGGTCCGGAAGAAGCATTGGACCTGAGGAGGAACGGTTGCAACAAGAAACTGTTCCGAATCGCAGCGATAGATACCGCTACTATCTTCATATTTACCCATCGTTGAAGCCGTCGCCATGATGATCGCATCGACATTGGCTTTTGAGCATCGTACGATAGATAGCTGTGTCCCACTGGGAGGAGTGTTTCGGGAGTTGTCGACAAAAGCTCGAATCGCCCCAATGCATCGGGGAGCTTTTTGCGAACGGAATGTCCTACCGGCAAGTGGTAATTGATCAATGCACAAGAAGGTCGGCCACTTTATCGAACGCATGAAGCAAATCGTGCTTAGGTGTGATTTCCAACTTCCGAAGAGTATTAGCAGAATTGGCTTTAGTTGGAATCTTAAATTCAATTTTTCTCGCTTTCGTGAAGCCGGCTTCATGGGGCGCTACGATCGTTCATGGAATTCCTTGGCTGGCAGTCCATAACCTGGGAAAGGCTCGCTGCAATTCTGGCTGAGTTCGGGAGGAAAAGGCGAGTGCTCGGCGTGCCTTCTTCAAGACATTGAACCATGGATTCAAAACTAGGCCTACTTTGCGAAGAAGGTAGCCTGGATCCTTAATGCAGTGAGTGGAAAGACTACTTGGTACCGTGAGTGCCTTCAATTCAGCAACGGCAATCTGTATGTCTTTGACCTTCCATCTCATAATGTTCTCCGCGCACTTCTTTGGAGAGTTTCTCTGCCCGTAGGGATTGGTTCGACATTTTCCCCATCCATAACATCCCGACGCTGATGGGGTGTAGCCCCAATCGATGAGCGGCAGCGTCCAGCTGTTCGCGCGAAGGCAATGGAAGAGAGTCCAGTTTAATAACGCGTGGATGAACGCGAGAAGATGGCTTCGCTTCCATACGAGATCGATAGGGATCGTCGAATCGACGACGAAGGGCTTGGGAACTTTGCACTCCCCTTTGGGATTGTGTCCCAAAAGGTAAATTCTCTCACCAATATGAGAATAGAATCGATAAGCGATGTAGCGACTCTTTCCTTCGGCAAAAAAGACGTTGTGATACTCGTCCAGTTTTTGACGAAAATCTTGCGGTAACTTGGCCGATGCTTCGTCGCTGCAGCGGAACAGGCACAGATTTCCAGGTAGATCGAGCAACCCAGAATGAGCAAGGAGTCCCAATGCATGGGCCCAAGGCTGGTCCTTGAGAGCTTTGAGATCACTCGGACGATCGTCGCGAACGATCTGTTTCCAAAACGTCTTCCAAGCGACGCCTGGCAAATTCTCGAGCAGCACAAACCAATAGCGTTGACACTTGACGAATGCTTCTGGATCCTTCCCTGAAAAATACTGCGCAACCAGTTGGATGTGTTCGCTCAGGGTTTCTTCGTTGTAATAATAGGTTGAGAGTCGTTCGGGCGGATCCATAACCAGCTCGTTGAAGCCGGGTTTGGCAAGCTCGTCTTTATAGATCGGAATCGAAGAACTGGTTTCGCGTGGCTCGAGTCGCTTGAGCAGATTCTGGATTGCAGCTTTCTCATCTGCGGCAATCTTCACGATACTTGTCAGGCCGCGGATGAGTCGCGGAGGAGCTTGGGGAAACAATGAGGTTGCGACTCGAGTTGTTTCTTCGCGTTGCGGATCAGGAATGTTGGGATCTGGTTTTTTACGCCGTGCTTCCCGTTCGGTCTCGCCTGCTTTGCAGAGTTTGTCCGAATCATTGCGTGAAAGAGTTCGCAGTGCTTGAGAGGTCTTCTCGCATCGTACTCGCATCAAATGGAAGAAATAGGGCATCGGCAATTCGCTTGGCCATCCTGCAAAGTACTTGGAACGCTCGGCAAAAAAGCCAATACCGATCCGGGATTCCGAATCAATAAGTACGTTGTTTGAGGCCGCGATCCAATAAGCGTTCGAGCCTGGCTTATTGATGATGGCGAGCGCGGCTAATGGATATTGAGATGGTTGTTCTTCCTGGGAAAATAACCACGTTCTTCCATCGATCCCTTGGGATTCAACGGCCCCATCCCGCCGATGAAAACAGCGAAGCCCGATCAGTCCATCCTTCTCTCCCAGTGGTGAATTTCCTGGTTGATTGGGTTTCGTTCTCAAATAGGAAAAGGGAAATTCCATTCGCGAACCAGGTGGCAGCGATTCTTCAAAGAAAGGAGGCACGCTTTCTCGAATGGTCTTTCCCGAATTCGGATCGACCTCGGTAACGTACGTTCGCTCTCCTGCATCTCGATAATTCCGATGCTGCCCTCCATGAAGCAGCCAAAATCGTTGACCATCGTGGTACCAGTGAGGCTGAGTTTGAGGAACAACCGTATCGCCTTCGCGAAAAGTACGTTCGCCTGAAAAGATTCCATCACTTCCCACTTCGACCGTTGAGTGCCAGCGATCGGAAAAGATACCAACCCGGTTGTACGTGGAAGTGTTGGGATCCGATGACCATTTGAGATAGGACTTCCAACCATCGGTGCTATCGTGGTAAAGAAATGGCAAATTGAGAGCCAACGCGGACGACAAATTGAAGAGTCTGGCCCGACTTCATGAGAAGCTCGGAACGCGAAGAGGCTGTCGGCGAAACCCAATAAAGCGTGTCTTTTTCGTGCCAGCAGAGATGTGGGAACGCCAAAAAGATCTTGCGGTCCCCATACCGTTGAACTTGCGGCATTGGATGATCGTCCGTTACGCGATCGAGTTCGTCCCAACCATACTCATCCAGAATCCCTGCTACCAACGTTCGATGAAGACACGCTGCGATGTCCATTTTTTTCAATCGGTCAACCAACGCAGGAAATTGCTCGGCGGTCTTCGCACGACAACAACCATCGAGATGTTCTTGAGCTATTTCAAAATCGGCAAGACCACCTTTTTCAAGGCTTGTTAGTTGTTTGTCGAGAAATTCCCACCAAAACTGTTTCACGCGATCATGACCAACGGCGGCTTCTTCAAAGGCTCGACGCGGTGCGAGTGTCCTTCCCCATGGCTGCTTGGTTCGATCGCCTTGAAATTTGACCAGCGTCGGAAACTGTTCCAATAACTTCGTGCGATAGGGTTCCGTCGAACATACGTTGATGAGCTGCGAATTGCGATGAGGATGATCGACTTCTTCACGAAACCATCCATCAAAATTGAGCTCATAGTTCTTAGGCGGTTCGGCAATGGCAATGTTCAGAGCCAAGAGTCGGTCGACAAGGTCGACATCCATCCGAGCGTAGTGGCCAGTATGAAGTTGAATCGGCTGCTTTTCATCTCGAATCACATCCGCCATCTGCTCTAAGAGGTCAAAAATCCGTTTGTTGGGAGATGTTTCGACCGAAGCCACCCTCGAGAACCATCCCGATCTTCCGCCAGGTATCTCGACACCCGATGGAAATTGCGAGGCGGGCATCGAAAGGTATGGAAGGACATTCCATTCTTCGAGCAAATCGATCCATTCCCATACGGGGCTGTCAGCACGGTAGGACGAGGCCGCATTCGTATGACAGAGCAACCATACCGCAAAGGAAGGTTTTCGCTGGACGAGGTTGGCAACCTGCTTCTTCACGGAACGCCAAAATTGCAGTGGAGCTCTTACCATGGCAGGAGAAGTAATGATCGATTCAAGGACCGCTTCGATCTCTGCATTGACTTCGAGCTTGGCTGCCTTGATCATGCGAGTGAGGTCAGTTGCTGTCGTCACGGTCGGCGCCATTCCTCCCATCGTTCGACGAATGATCAGATCTTTATAAGTTTCGTAAGCCTCTAAGGGAGGAAACTGTTTTTCGAGATCTTTGGCGTATTCCGTCAGAGCTTTACCAGATAAGCAACCACTCAGAGTGAATTCGAGAATAGCATCGCGTCTGTGTTCGCGATCCACTTCCAAAGAATGTACCCGTTCCGCTTCCAGAGCTTTGGATAGAGCACGACCCGCATAGGTCGTGTTGCCAATCTCTTTATAGGCTCGTGCCGCTTGCTCCCAAAAAGCCGGAAGAAAGTGTCTGACCGACTGATTGAGCTCATCGGCCATGGCTACATAGAGATCCCAAGCATGACCAGCTTTGGAAACCGCTTTTCGTCGCTGCACCCTTCATGCGTTTCACAAGATCAAGTGCATACTTGGCGTACTTGGGTTGGTGGATGAGTGCCCAATGGCCAAACTCCAGTGCCGTTCGATGTTGTTTGGCAATTGGCCTACTGATCCCTTTGCCCTCCAATCCTAAAAACTCCATCGATAGATCTTCGGCTGGCATTAGTCGCTCCGAAGTCAATCGAATGATCACGCGGTCGCCGAGCACTGGAGCGCTGTAGGATCGTGCAATGATCGTCTCGGTCGATTTGTCATCGATCAAGGTTTGAACATTGACCATTCCGCCGGCTTCGAGTTGCGATTGGGCCCATTCTCGACTCATGATGGTTCTCCTTCCGCCTTTTCGACTTTGCGTTTGGCGTAGATGGAAGATGCCATACGAACACCTTCACTAAAGGTTACGGGGCCGACGTTCCGGATCGGAACGGACTGTTGCTTTTGGTCGACAAAGATAAGATCGCCAGTAATCGTCGGGCTTTCAGGTGATTCGCTTCCCACATAGTAGCGAGCTTCAAGGGGAGCAACTCCCTCCCATACTTTGCAAATGGCATAGCCGCCCCGCACGGGATATCCAAGTCTCTTGCAATGACCCAGCGCAAAATTGAGCTGATCGAATTCGCCATCTTCATAGTCGCGAATGGAAGTGAGTTCGATTTGGGTCGGCATGGGACGAAAGACGGGACGGTAGAGTTGCTCGACTGGTTGGACGATTCCTAAGTCATTCGCAAGATCTCGTAGTTCCTCCAATTCGCCAATCAAAATGGGATGAAGAAAGGCAACGCATGGTGATTGAAGCCACTTCGATTCGCCGTCGAGATCGATAATTCCTAAGCCTTTGTTTGCATCGGCATCTTTGAGCAATCCATAGTGATCGCGTTCCACATTTCCATCTGCACCCGATGGAGCAATCACCATGTTCTCCAGCGAAGCTCGCCAATCGGGATCCGGCCAAACTTCCACCAATGTTTGACGTGGTATGATCAGCGATCGCAACATCCACCGCTCGACCGTATGGAGACATTCCATGCGATGATCTTCCAACCATGTCACAAGTGCCTGGAGTTGATCCGTGACAGGATCGTCCTTGATAGCAGCCGGCAACGAAGCAAGCTCCTTGCCTTTGGGGTTTTTGCAAACAACTTTTCCTTGTTGAATACCAAGCTGATACGATTGAGGGCCATCGATCCACGCCGTGGTTGATTCGGCGGAGGAACTAGTTTTAGCTTTCGCTTTTGCCATGATGAATTCGAAGACGAGGGAGAGAAGATTCACCGATTGCTTTTACGATCCATCATCATAACGGATGGATAGCACGAAAGGGGAATATAGGACGTTATTCAAAAGTGATAAGAGCCGCGATAAGAATCGGCAATGTAGATATCGAGTTGGCTTGGGTTTTCGATATAACTATCCTGGTGATGTTCGCCCTGAATGTGTGGAAGTGAACGACCGTGTTTGCCAAAGGATTGTGATTCTTGTCTGACACCAAACGCCCCAAGATTGCCCCGCTACTTCTTGCCGAACTTGTTGAACAAGTTCCCGGGCGTGTCCGTAAACGCTTGGATGGCAGTCCTGGGATAGCGGAAACTTGGATTTGGAGACAAACCGAACTTATCTGGACTGTTCAAGCCCATGAGGAGACGGTTCGTTTGGAGAGTGCAAACGGCACTCTCGAAAAGATCCATCAAGTTTCTTGCACCTGCTTGATGGCCCCTAAGTGCTTTCACATTCTTGCTTGCTGTAGCTGCCTCTCCTTGAATACGGATGAAGTTCAAGTTCTTTCTGAATCGGAGGACTTGATTGCGACGAAAGAGGCCTTCACATCGGAGGCGAATTCGTCGAGACCGAACCCGATGGTTGAGGTGACCGAATCGATGCGAAGCGCGGCAAGCAAGGTTCGCGAATCGCTGGCAACATTGTTGCAAGTCGGTGCTCGAAATGCAGGAACTTTGGTCCAATCCACGATGCTTCGAGCGGGACACACATGCCGCGTTTCGGAGTTGTACGCCTTGAGTCATACGGTCTTGCGAATAGCCGAAGGTGTCCAGCGATTCCGGCAGCAATCCGACCAAGCTAGTTCTCCGTTGTTGAAAGAGGATGTGGCTTCAGCGTTGCTGGCTTGCCATTGGATTGCAAATCATGCAAACGTTCCTCGATGGATTATCGGTCAGGCTCGCCGTTCATTCGAAGAAATCGATGTCCGAAAATTGAATGGGATCATGGCCGAGCCCATATGGACGCGAAGCGGATTCGCAGGCGTTAGTGTGCTCATGCAGGATACGGCGCAAGGTGACCTTTATACGGTGAACGAATTGCGAACCGGTGACATGAGTTTGGTTCATCAAGCCTATCGCGGGGGAATAGAATTAGGTGGAGTAACCGTCGAAGCAAAATCTCTCTGCCGCAGTACCTATACAGTGCAAGAGTTAACGGCATCGAGTGATGGAAGATTGGGCAAGGGGAAAACCACACGCTGGGCGCTGGCGAAAAAAGAGTCAACGCAACCGTTTCGTTTTGGTAGATTCAGCGATTCGGTCGCGCAGCAAGTCCGGGCAGTCTTTGCATGGCTAGACATTCCTGAAGATCATCGTCCGGCGGGTTGGGATTTGATCGCATTCGATGCGACGGTAGTTGGAGCTCTCGATGCGAAGGTTGTGGTTCAGGTAGATGATGTAACGCAACATTGGAAGCTGGGGATCGCTATCGACGCGCCCGAACTGGAGTTCAGGCATAACCTGCAATTGCTCGCGAGATGTCCTCGGCTTCGATTACGATGTTTAGTCCGAGTAAAATGGGATGAACCATTGAGTGCGGACCTTATGGCAGTCCATGGGATCGCACCATTGCCGACCGGTGACGACCATAATAGGCCCTTACTGGAATTGCCCGACACCTGGCAAGAGGTTTGCAGTTTTGGTCTCGATCGCTTGGAACGGCATTACATCCGTGGCATCGAGCGATGGTCGGAAGAAATAGACATGGAAAGCAACGGCCACTTGGTGAACTCGAACGCCAAGTATACGGCTCCTCTAGATCGCCGTCTGATTGGTTTGGTATTAGGTGGTCGGGATTCGGTTCCCGACCTAGCAAGTAAGTCGCATCGACGCGATCGCCTGCTATTCAGTAGGCTTATGTTGCCAACCGCTTCTCAACTACTTGAAGATTTGGTTCACGCCGTTCGCCAAGATTCATCGCCGGATATCTACAAAAGCGATTCCGCAGAAGGTAGTTCGCGCGATGCAGTTTCTGCATTTTTGGCTTGTGACGCATATTTTCGTGCCACGAATCGATCCCTTTCGAAAAGCCAATGGGGAGTCGAAGAGTCAAGCATAGACTGACCAAACGAATCGCTAGCGGTTCTATCTTGCCATAGTTGAAACTGTCGCTCGTTTTTTAGTTCTTGGGGTTTCGATGAATCTCTAAGGAATGCATAGCATGAACTCGCTATGTAGTTCGCTCCGCGGCATCGGATCACCAATATCCAGATTACGCAGGCAAGACTGCGAAATTTCGGTATGTGTTGTAGGGGAGAAAGTCGACGCGAAGGGAAAAGGAAAGGTCGAGAAGTTACCCAAAAAAGTGGGAGGGCATGTTGAGATCCAAATAGGGAATCCTCAAACTAAGTACCCGCCGAGCATTGGAGTTCGTGGCGCTATCAGGATTAGGTTCTGGAATATCCGAATGAGAATACGAAATTCACATTTTGATCCTCAAAGCTCTCCAACGAAGTGTTGGTGTTTAGCCATTCTTGTGGTGTTTGGGGTGGCAGTTGGAATGCGGCCGATTCAAGGACAAGAGCCGATTCGCACTACCTTCGAAGCGAAATATCTCTCTGCCGAAGAAGCCGCAAAGCAACTGCCTGTCGTTCTGCATGGCGTGATTACCTGTGTGCCGGAAGGATGGAAAGGTTTCTTTCTTGAAGACGCTTCCGGAGGAATTTTCTGCGAAGCACTCAATAGCGAGGCTGAGGCATCCTTTTGGCCAATGGAAGTGGGCGAAGAGGTGGAATTGCACGGCGTATCGGCTGCCGGGCATCGAAACTCGTTCGTCATGGTTTCGAAGATCGCTTCAAGATCCAAGGGTGTATTGCCAAATCCGAAACTTCGAACGATTCAAAATATTATTGATGATCGGGTAGACGCCGATTTTGTGAGAGTTCGCGGGCACATCGTTGGGCTAACAAACATTGCGGGGCAAATGGAGTATGGGCTGCTTTCAGAGGGAGTCGAAGCTCTTGTATTTCATTCGAGTTTTCGAATCGATCCCAAGGTGTACGAACCATCCGAGGTAGAAGTGTGTGGAATTGTGATTCCACAGGAAGGAAATGCTCGGCCCGTTAAGATCATCGTACCCAACCCAGAGTCGTTCAAGATGCTGGCAACGCATTTGGATATTTTAGACGCTACCCCTGTAAGCACCGTCGAGGAATCATTGCTGAAGTCAAGCATTAAGAATCCAGTGGTCAGGATCGCCGGTGACATCTTTTGCAGCGATGCAGACGAGACTTGGCTAGTGGAAAAGGGCTTCGGCATCGATTGGAAACTCAACAACACAATACTTCCTGAAGGTACGAAGCGCGTCGAGGTTTTAGGGGTGTTGAAACGCGAAGGGGACCGACAGTGGTTGCAGTATGGAACGGTGTTATCTACAAGTTCAGCGGCCGCAGGAAGAACCATTGCGCGGGGAAAACCAGTGGCGAACACAACAGAATATCGCAATCAAATGGTGACGCTCAATGCGACTTACTGGGATGTGAGCGCTTTTCATTCAGAGGTCATACTCTCCTTTTACGCTGGGGATTCCAAGCTGACATGCCGACTCGTGGATGATGTTGCCACACGCACACTTCCAAAGTTGCAGCGAGGAGCCGAATACCGTGTAAGCGGGTTGTTGACACCGGTTTCCATGGACAATGTGGACACGCAAGTTCTGCTTATTCGCTCACTTGCCGACATTGACTGGGTAGCTGGTCCACCATGGCCCATCCGCTTTACGCTTTATATCGTATCGATGTTATCTGCTGGCTTGGCTTTGGGGCTAGCGACAACGATCTACTGTTGGAAGCAAGCCAACACAGCTAAGTCTCGTTTGGAGATTGCCCGCAACGAATTGCATCGAGCTAACGAATCCCTTGAGGCTCGCGTTGTCGATCGAACCTTGGAATTGGATACCACCAATCGGAGATTGGTGGAGGAAGCTAAAGCGAGGCAATTGGTGGAAAGGGAACAGAAGGAAACGCTGGCCTCCTTGGAAGACGCGCAGTCGCTCGGTCAAATGGGTTCGTTTATCTGGCAAGCCGACACTGGATGTTCAAGTTGGTCCAAGCAGTGTTTTGTGATTCATGGACTCGATCCAAGTCAACGCCCACCCACGGTCGAGGAGTATTGCGCCTTGGTTGCGGAAGAGGATCGCACAGCATTTCAAGAGTATTTAGAGCAAGCGACAAGATCGAGCGATCGTGAAGACTTTCAATATCGGATCGTTCTGCCGAATCAGGAAGTTCGATGGATCCGGTGCTTGATTCGGTCCCACCACGTAGATGGTGTTTTGTCATCTATGGATGGCATTGTCCAAAATGTAACCGAACAGGTCAAAGCGGAAGAGCAACTAAGGTATTCCGTCAAGATGGAGGTCGCGGGGCACTTGGCAGGCGGCATTGCTCACGATCTCAACAACACTTTGGCCATCGTAAATTTGAACTGCTACTTACTAGGGGCAGAGTTACGAAAGTTGCCGATTTCGCAACAAGTAACAGAACATGTGTCCGCCATCGAGTCCGCATCCGAAAAGTCGGCGTTGTTAACTCGACAGTTGCTAACCTTTAGCCGAAAGCAGATTATTCGACCGGTAGTTCTGAATATCAATTCGTCTGTTCAGAGCTTTGGTCCGTTGCTGCGACAACTGATCCCGAACCGTATTCACATCCATTTTGATCTCGCTGAAAATCTCGCAAATGTAAGGCTTGATCAAGGACAACTTGAGCAACTGCTCATGAATTTAGTTCTCAATGCCCGCGACGCAATTACCGACGAGGGGCGGATTGGAGTCCGAACGAGCAATGTGGTGATTGCGTCGGAAGAGGATGGTGTGGCATGGATCGTGAAACCCAAGACCGGGAGCTACGTATCTTTGTGGGTTACGGATAATGGAAACGGGATTGCACCGGAGTGTCTGCCAAAGATTTTCGAGCCCTTCTATACGAGCAAAGGGCCCGAAAAAGGTACCGGGCTTGGATTGGCCGTTGTACATGGGATTGTGCGACAGAATCACGGAGGGCTCGCGGTAACAAGCGTGCCCAATCAAGGAACGACATTCCAGTTATTGATGCCGATTGTCCAAAACAAAGACGATGGTGCGGCGGTCGATCCGTTGGACTTGGGTTTACAGCCCGTTGCCAATCAATTTAGATCGACTCCAGAACGAAAGGAATCAATTTTACTCGTCGACGATGAACCATCCGTTGGGAAACACACCGAACATGTTTTGAAGCATCTCGGATATTCTGTGACAACCGTCACTGCAGCTGCGGAGGGACTTCAGCAACTGCTAGAATCCCCAAACAGTTTTCAGCTTCTCATCACCGACTATTCCATGCCACAAATGACTGGTTCAGAACTAGCCAATAAGGTCCGCGCTGTGGTTCCAAAATTGCCTGTGATTCTTATGAGCGGCTATCTGAATGAGGAAGCTTTCCAGAGTATGACAGCGGGTGAGAATCCAATCTTCGTTCAAAAGCCATTTACGATTCCCGATTTGGCTGCATCAATTCTCAAAGCTCTAAAACAATCGGAAGTGTTGCGTTAACACAAGTTGATCATTAATTGCCAACAAAGAGCGTTTCTTTTGAGTTAGGAGTCGAGGTGTTGGAGGGTGGAGGCAACGCCGAGTGTGACGTCGGTCATACGTTGGTAGTCCAACGTGTCAGGGGTGTCGGTGGGTTGATGATAGTAAGGGTTCTGAGAAAGCTGGTATCCGTCAGCATCAATGCCGGGTAACCCTGATCCCAAAAAGAGCTATTGTCACTGAGTCGAAGCTCTTGGATCTCTTCGGGAAAGCAAATCGAAAACAATGGCATAGATCGTGCGCCACTTTTGAATCCGCGGCGAAATTGCCAGCAAAGCTTGCACGATGAGAGATTGCCAACGGCAGCCAGGAAATCACCACGATCTGGAAAGAACCATCGCATCCATTCGGGAATGAGCGGTGGAATCCACCATCTCTAAACAGAGCATGCCCAATATCTTATCGCCACGCTTTCAACACAACGTGCCATCCACCTTTTATTGACCCGCGCACAAGGTGTCAGCCACCTATTGTTGATGACGGAATTTGGGTTCGTTTGCAGGTTTTGGGGGCTGAAAATGAGCTTAGAGAGCTCATTCGGTTCGGCTTTTGGCAGAGATGGATGCCAGAAGAAGGCGAAAATGCCTTTCGATGGGAGAGAATGCGCGGACCGCTAGACAGAGTGTCGTTTGAGATCGCTTGAAGATGGAGTAGTGGTAGAAAAAACTACTCGGTAAAGCAGGCGCGGCAGGAACGTTGGCCACGACTCCAGGCGATGTTGCGGTTCTCGGCTTCCTTTTGAAGGTTTACTGGCTTGCCCGCAGCATAACACTTCCCAAAGTACTTGGAGAAATCCCACACCAAGTCACACCACATCGAACCTTCAATTCCGATTCGCTCGAGGATCGGTTGAAGGTCATCGGGTATCTTGCCACGTTTGTCTGGGCGGTTTTGACGTCCCGTCCAATCGAGCAGCGTCGAGTACTCGGCAAGCGTCATTGACAAGAAGCCCTTATCGCTGGCTCGTGTTCCTCCATGATGTGGCTTGGGACCGATGACATCATGTTCGTTGAGTTGTAGCGGCGCAAGCCATGCATCCACAGGCCTTAGGCATGAAGCGTTGGCTTTGCTTTTGGCTCGTTGTTTTTCTTTTGAATTTTTTTCGTTTTCTGCACGAAAGTCGCTTAGACACTTTTGTAATCGAGCAACTTCTTCTTTGTCGCGAAGCCGCTTGGCCAACTTGATCTGCTGCAGAATCGTCTTTTCATCGATCCTCGAAGGTTCCAATGCAATCGCTGCCGCGATTCTTTTAGAACCTTTTTGTGCCTTGATGCGATCATAGGCCGAGGTAAATCTAGATGCCTCTGAAGTTTTTGCCATGGCGGCTCGCACGGGATTCAGATCGACATACATCGCGCAGGCCAAGAGCCCCGCTTCATCGACAATCTTCTGAGCTTTAAAGCGTCCTTCCCAGAAGCGACCTGTGCACTTGTCTTCATTATTGGCTTTGCGAGCAATAGGCTCAGATACAGCTCGCATGAACCAAGAAATACTCGATAATCGCTTGCGAAGTTCCAGCATTCGCTTGGCATCGGCCATTTCTTTCGCGATCTGCTGTTGCGTTGGTTCACCTAGGCAATCATCCAGTCTTTTCCCGGGGAAAAGCCTCAACCAACGCGTGGCGACATCTTCATCCGACCACAGTTTTACGATGTCTGGCCGGGTTCGAAGGATCGAATGCACGTGGTTCGACATGACCGCATAGTTCAGCACATCGACACCGAAGGCGGATGCTAGCAGTTCCATCCTATGTCGAATCCAGCCTCGCCGGTGTTCGAAATCTTTTCCCGACGCCTCATCTTTGCCTGCAAGAAAGGCCCTTCGCACACATCGCTGGACGCAATGAGCGATGGCGACTTCCTCTTGCCCAAACACCGATTCCCGCTTTGGTCGCGCCATGATTCAACTCCTCCGATGAATCCTAGCGCGACAACTTCCGAAGTCAACAGTAGGTGGCTGGCACCTTGTGTGGGGCGTCAACAAAAGGTGGATGGCACCTTGTGGCGAGTGGTGGGGGATATCAAGTATCCGGAGAAGAGGGACTTTCCAAAGACGGCGACCTGACTACAGTGCTCCAACGCTCACCGTTTTTCACCTTTGAGAGAATAGGTTCAGGATTATGGAATCGCCCTCTTCACTTCCGGACATTCAATCCACCGGAGATCGTCGTAATGTTGCAATCAACAAAGTTGGGGTGAAGGCCGTTCGGTATCCAATCACCCTTCGCACACCAGGATCGGGGTCGGGAACAGGAACTCAAACGACGGTTGCTACGATTAATATGTTTGTAGGGCTCCCTCCGGAGGTGAAAGGGACACATATGTCTCGATTCCTCGAGGTGCTGAATGAGTATCACGAGTCCCTGTCTTCTGACATGCTGAGCGATATTTGCCGAACGATGAAGGAGCGACTAAATGCCGAGCAAGTGCATTTGGAGCTTTCCTTCCCCTATTTTATTGATAAGAAGGCACCTGTTACGGGCCGTTCGGGCAAGCTTGATATCGACGTTTCTTTCGAGATGTCAAGCAATGGTACCGACGATTTCATTCTCGGAATCAAAGTCCCTGCTACGAGTTTATGTCCCTGCTCCAAAGAAATATCTGCGTACGGCGCCCATAATCAGAGATGCGAACTGACAGTGAGAGTTCGACTGTCGGATGGACAGCACCTCTGGATCGAAGAGCTCTTTTCGATGGTTGAAAAATGTGCGTCTACTCAAGTTTTTTCAGTATTGAAACGACCCGATGAGAAGTGGGTTACCGAACGGGCATACGAAAATCCGAAATTTGTAGAGGATATCGTTCGAGATATGGCCATCGTTCTGAATGCTGATGAACGAATCGTATGGTACGAGTGCTTTTCAGAGAATTTGAGTCCATTCACAATCATAACGCCTATGCTTACATCAGTAAGGCTAAGTGATAATCAAATCAGACCGCGCGGTTCGCATAGATGTCAAGAACGCTCCGCTAGGCGAAGGTCCGCCTCTCTTGTCAAATGGCCGGTGAAAATATCGGAAAAGGCATTCGACGCGTTTAAATGCGAAGTCTACTCTGTAAACGGATTTCATTCTCGTAACGGCCTTGATGCGTATGCTGTCTAAAATCGTCGATCAAGAGATTGCCAAACGTTGGGTTGATTCGACAATTGGGGCTTTGATCCTTTCTGGCGTGTTACACATACCTCTTTTCTTAATAGGATCCAGGGAGTGGGAAGATCCGCTGTCATTTCGAAAGGCCATCCTATTCGGCATTTCTACAGGTCTCACACTTTGGTCTTGTGAACGAGTCTTCCAGGCGTTGAAGCCATTGCGATCGGACAAGCTAGAACGCCTAATCTTGGCTAGTTCGCTCTTGGGTGAAGTGTTTCTTATCACGCTACAGACATGGCGAGGGGAACGCAGTCACTTCAAC
The DNA here is from genome assembly GCA_046349875.1 of Pirellulales bacterium. Classification (GTDB taxonomy): domain Bacteria; phylum Planctomycetota; class Planctomycetia; order Pirellulales; family Pirellulaceae; genus JAXMBN01. Next base: position 35,321 of record JAXMBN010000022.1, on the reverse strand, counting down.
CTTCAATGTAGTTTCGGGGTATCGATCGAGACTGCGATGCTGGCGCTGATCTCGATTGCAGTGATCGTAATCGCGAAATTGATGATTCGATGTTTCTTTTTAGATGCTTGGAAAGATACTTGCGAGGAAACTTCTTCAAGAAGGATCGCGATAACCGGAGGACTAGTTTTTCTTCTGATCTCGTGCTCGATTGGATATGCAATTACGTTGATCGGTCATTGGCTTCAGAACCAAGGAAGGGCTCCAGAGATCTTCGGTCAACGTGGAGTGCTGAAATTTCCTCATGGAATAGCACTGCATGCCATTCAAATCTTCGAGTTACTCGCCTTGGCAAGCCAGAGGCTAGGGCATCGCGTTTCAGTGGTAATAGTGATAGCGGCCATAGTTATTCAATCACTGGCGTTCGTCTACGCCTGTCAGCAAACGGCCTTGGGGCGTGGGCGATGGGAAACTCCGCTTCCACAATATTGGTCGAGTACCTATTACAAATCTCTGCTTGCCCCAAACTCGTTTGGGCCGGAAGTCCCCGAGTAAATCAAGAAATCATTTCACTTAGTTTGGCTTGATTTCCAATCCAGCAATGGTTCCTGTACTGCTACTGAATGACTCTTTTTCAATACCGAGGCTCTGGAGCATATTGACGTAAAGGTTGCATAATGGTGGTGGATTATCAGCATCGAACGCCAAGTGTTGACCATGTCGAAAGTTACCGCCTGCCAGAAGAACAGGTAGGTTTTTGGTGGAGTGGCTACTTCCATCACCAAGATTGCTTCCAAGGAATACTGTGGTTCGATCGAGCAAGTTCTCGCTACCTTCAATGGATTGCTTAAGTTTAGTAAGAAGTTCTCCTACCGTTTTCATGGTTTCCAACTCGACGATCTTCAGCTGAGCCAGTTTGGCGGGATCCTTTCCGTGGTGCGAAAGATCATGATGTCCCAATGATACGCCTTCAATAGGTGGAGCGAAGCTTGACCCAGCTAACATGATGGTGATGAGTCGTGTGGAATCAGTCTGAATTGCAAGGTGACTTAGATCGAAGAGAAGACGCGTTCTGCCGATTAGGTCCGCTGCATTGGCAATATCCTTGGGAGGATCTACCGACACTTTGGGCTTGGGCTTCTTGGTCCAGCTCTCGTCTATCACCATCCGATGCTCGAGTTCACGAACGCTCGTGAGATACTCTTCAAGTTTTTCCCGATCTTCATGCCCAAGATCGAACTGCAAAGATCTCGCTTGATCCATAACGTCATCGAGAACGCTGCGTCCATCTTCGATGCGTTGCAATTGCGCTTGAACGCTTTTCGATTCACCATCCAAAAACAAACGGGCGAAGACCTTGGACGGCGAGTTATCGGCCGCAATCAACGCTCCTGTCCGAGTCCAGGACAAACCACCGCTCCCTTCACCAGAGAAGCCAAACTTGGAAAGCGAGTTTGCGTGCCGATATGATCTGCCGCCAATTGATCGAGTGAAATGGTGTTTCGGAATCCAGGGCGTCCTGCTCCCGGGGCACCCGTTAGAAAACTCGCAGAAGCTTGATGAGCAAAACTCGAGCCCATCCCCGCATGCGACAGTCCAGAGATGACCGTGAACGCATCTCGATGTTCCTTGAGAACATCGAGATAGGGCGACAATTCGTACTCCTTACCTGTCTGTTTGGGAAAGAAGTTGTCGGGATGCAATCCCAGAGGTGCGCATATGCAAATCATCCTGCGAGGCGTATTCGAAGTGTTATTCGTATTTCGGGAAGAAAACGCAAAAGCATTGAGCCATGGGAGTGCTAAAGAGATACCTGTTGCGCGAAGGAAAATGCGACGGAGATTGTTCATGGTATTTTCAGACTGCAAAAGTCTACTTGGTTTGAAATAGATGGCTTTGAACAATTTCGTGGATCATCGATTTAAAGCCATAGTTTGCATCGCGAACGCGACGAATGATGGCTTCCATTTCAGGTTTGTCGCTAATGGATGGCGTGGATCCGGTAGCGTAGGCGAGCAATTTCTCGGCAAGATTGCGAGCGATTTGCTCTTTATCCTCCAATAGAATCGATTTGTATTCATCAATATTCCGAAAGCTTCGACCGTCGATCAGTACATCACTTGAATCAACTGCGGGGCCGTCCCAAAATCGGACTCGACGACCGTTGACTTGCCGAGGCTCGCCCGTTGCGCGGTAATGTTCACGCCAACCGCCAATAACATCAAAGCTCTCGAGCGCAAAGCCAGGAGGATCGATCTTTCGATGGCAACTAGCGCAGCTTTCCACCGTGCGATGTTTGGCAAGTTGTTCGCGAATCGTCGTTGCACCGCGAATGTCAGGTTCAATAGCTTCGATATTCTCAGGCGGTTTGGGTGGAGGAGTACCTAGAATTCGTTCGAGAATCCAGGACCCGCGAACGATGGGCGAGGTGGTCGTACCATTGGCCGTGACTTTGAGCACACTTCCCATGGTTAGCAAACCTCCGCGGTGACTATCTGCGGGCAAGCTAACCTTTCGCATTTCCATACCTTCAACGCTGGGTATTCCATAGTGCTTCGCTAATCGCGAATTCAAATAGGTGAAGTTTGAGTTGATGAAGTTCGTGATCGGAAGATCGTGATGGAGGATATCATCGAAGAACATTTGGGTTTCTTTGAGCATCGATGTCTTGAGAACATCGTCGTATTCGGGATAGAGCGTGCCATCGGGTAAGGTAGCATCGATCGCACGTAAACTAAGCCACTGTCCCGTGAAATTGTTTGTGAACGCTTTCGCTTTAGAATCCTTAAGGAGACGCTCGACTTGTTCACGTAGTACCACAGGATCATGAAGTTGCTTTTTTGCCGCAAGTTGAAATAGTTCCTCGTCAGGCATGGAACTCCACAGAAAATAAGAGAGTCGACTCGCAATCTCGAAATCGTTCAGCTTGGAGCCACGCTCGCGGAGAAACAGAAAATGAGGCGAAACTAATATTCCCTTCAAGCCAACGCGCATGGCTTGTTCAAAGCTATCGCCTTGTTCCAATTTGGTTTTTACACGTGCGAGAAATGGGCGTATATCCTCATCGCTCACTTCGCGTCGAAAAGCGCGCCGTGCGAAGTTGCGAAGGATTCGCGACGCATCATCGATCGGTTGTTCGGACACAACTTCAAATCGGTCGGGGCCGACGCGAACTTGCGGAAGGTCTCCAAAAAGAGATCGATGGCCTGGTGGCGGCCAGGAATCCAGTAATGGACCTTCAACATCCACCCACTGAATGACAAGTCCTGGACCGGTGTACTTGTCAGCTCCGACTTTCTCAACGGCCGGTGGAAGCGCTGGCAGACCTTCGGCAAGGATCCGAATACGGCTCTCCGGTTCCAGTTGCTCGACGAATTCAATGACCGTTGGCTCATTCGCTGGAACAGAATAGTAATCAACCAAGTGTTCTTCTGTAACCTCTTTGAGCGTTCCAGCGGTAACGCGAAAAGTGACTGGCTTTCCTTCACTTTGGAATCCATACCCAGAAATTCGGAAGCGATACTTGCCCCGTACATGGCTTCGAAAATTCCACATCGTCACTCGAATATTTGCCGATTCCCAAGCAGCAAAAATGGCAACTCCATCATCAATGTGCCGGTAGACACTTCCTGACGCTTTGACAGTCTTCTCTTCCTTGATGTCGAATCGCTTTTTTAGGATCCATGGTTTGGGTTTGTTGGCAATCGCTTCATCAAGGACACGGTCCGCGGCTTCCAAGTAGTTGCGCATCAGGAATGAAGATGTATGCAGAAGCTCTGCATTATTGTCGAATCCGTTTGTCGATGTGTCTAACGGCAAGAGATCCGCGAGATCCACCTCGACACCAAGCAAGTCGCGGATCGTATTGGCATATTCAGAACGATTGAGGCGTCGCATGACGACGCGGCCTTCGGATTCCCTCTTTGATTTTTCCGCCTGTTCGACATTTTGACGAATCCAGGCAATCACTGCATCCATTTCTTTCTTGGCTGGGCGCGATTCGTCCTTCGGTGGCATCGTTCCTTCATTCAACTGCTCAAGGATCGACAGCCAACGCTCTCGGTTTTGTTTCTCATTGAAATCATCGGTCAATGAGGTAACGAGGAAGCTAGCCTTGGCATCCATTCCAGAATGGCATTTCTGGCAGTGACTCGTGATCCATTGCTCTGGGGAACTGTCCGCAAGTACAGTGGAGGCGAATACCATCATCAAGATGATCAACGTCGTTGAGATTTGCAGGCGATTCGAGCCTGAACGAAGTTTAGGTGCCCTAAAAGGTATAACAAGAAGCATACAAGTCTTTCGACCAATGGAAGGGATTTCATGGGGGGAGGGAATGGTGGGGTGGAAAGATGAGCGTGCAATTGACACCAACTCACCGCAAAAACTTGTTTCTCGAGAGCAGGAGTACACGGCAGGTCTTCCTCGTAGCTGTAGTGTACATAATGCCTAAATCCCATTCCATCTCTTCCTCACCGCCTCATCTATGAACAACAGTTGTTGGATGGAACCTTATGTGTGCCTTGCGAGTGTGGGTGTCGAGAAAAAGTGGCCAGCAAATGGCTGGCACCTTGTGGGTTAGGAGGCGAGGTGTTGGAGGGCGGAGGCAACGCCGAGTGTGACGTCGGTCATACGTTTGTAGTCCAACGTGTCAGGGGTGTCGGTGGGTTGATGATAGTGAGGGTTTCTGAGAAAGCTGGTATCCGTCAGCATCAATGCCGGGTAACCCTGATCCCAAAAAGAGCTATTGTCACTGAGCCGAATCTCTTGGATCTCTTCGGGCAAGCAAATCGAAAACAATGGCATGGATCGTGCGCCACGTTTGAATCCGCGGCGAAATTGCCAGCAAAGCTTGCACGATGAAAGATTGCCAACGGCAGCCAGGAAATCACCACGATCTGGAAAGAACCATCGCATCCATTCGGGAATGAGCGGTGGAATCGACTGACTGTTTTTCGCCGAATTGTAATATCCCACCATCTCTAAACAGAGCATTCCCAATATCTTATCGCCACGCTTTCTGGCTTGACGGGCATGATGTTGGCTACCCATCGAATCCAAATTGAAATAGGGCGGTTCTTCACAGGCAAACGCAATGTAGCGAATCGTCCGTTTCCCCTGAAAGTTCTTGAGCAGGCGACTCGCCTCCAACAGCACCGCCACAGCGGATGCATTGTCATCAGCGCCTGGAGTAGTATGTACTGTGTCGTAGTGGGCTCCTAGAAGGATGATGTCTTCGGCACGTTTGTTTCCTCGCTGTTCAACGATCAAGTTCGTTGCTTGATGGCCCAGCGCGTCATAACACTCGCGGCGATGTTCATAACCCATGCTGCCCCATTGGCCTTCGATATACCCAATCGTGGCACTAATGGTACTCGGTTTACCTAGATGTCTTGGGCCAATCAAACCAGCCAGTCGATCGACGTGCATTCGAAGATTAGATTCAATTGGATCTCTGTTTGAACCCATGATCTTGAAGACCTAAAAGCAGGATCGATCGATTGACGTTGGCTGCATCGTACCGTCGTGAATCAATCTAGTTAGCGGATGCTCAAACCTGAGCATGCTACTACTCCACGCCCTCTTGAAAAATAACCCTCGATCAATGCTGTTTGCTCTCCATCGGCAACGCATGAGACCAGCAATCGCCTTCAATCTTGCCATGAATAATCGGCAGCACCGGAATAAATGGTACCCAAGCTCAATACAAAATGACGCGGATGAACGCTAGTCATTGCTTCACGTTCGACCCAACGAAGGGTCTCTCGGGGGGGTGAAGTTCATCTTACCCAATTTTTGAATCCAGTTCTGCCAGTGATTTTCTCACGACACTCAATTCCAATCGGGTGCATTCATGCCAAGCAATCGCGTCCTGACTTTGGCCTTGTTCCTATTCATGGCACCTCCATTGGTTGTCGCTACTTTGCACGAGCAACGGAAGGCTGAAGCACTGCGGGCACTACCGGCCAATCAATTGCCCGGCAATGTAGTCATGTACTACTCAACGCAGTGTGGAGGTTGCACATCCATGTTGCCGCTGGTGAAGGAACTGCAAGGAGAAGGCTACCCGATGCGTTTGGTCGATATCCATCATGATCCGGGTGAAAGCCAAGCGTTGGGAATTCGAAGTGTCCCCACATTCATCTACTACGAGAACGGTAAAGAACAATACCGAGTTCAAAGTATGATGAATCGATCGATACTCGAAGATTTTTGCCGCGGAATCAATCGCATGCGCCGACTCTACAACTAGCGCGATGAATAATCTCTATCTATGTCGCTTGTCCGCGAAATCTAGATACTGCGAGCACCCGCCTTCGAGGCTGCCAGCCTACAAGTGTAGGCTTGGCAGAATCAATATTGCATGAGCCGCCTAACGTCGACGTTTAGAACTCACCCAGTACATTCCCGTCCGCTCGGCCCAACAGATATTCGAACGTACTGTCAATTCGATCCGAGTGATCCGAACCGACCGCCAAGTTGTTGGGTTTGTGATCGATGTTCTCACTGATAAAGCGAACAGCTCCATCGGCTAGAACGAATTGAACACCGCCTGGATGTTGACTCGAATAGCCTCGCGATTGATGCGCTGCATTGATGACCGTTTGATTGAGGCCCCAATACGGAATAGCAACGACTGCGAGGCACGCGCGGCACTGTTGATTGAGGCTCGTACCACCCGCTCCGGCAGGTGCAAATCCAAGTGCGTTGGCCGCGCCAATCGGTACCTTTCGAAGTTGCCAAGCTCGCTCACCCACCAGTGCGGTGTTGCTTGTTCCATCTGTAATGTCTCGGAACGAAACGCCAGAGTTTTGCCAGGCAATTCCCAATGGCGGACCGTACGTACTAAATGTGGCCACCATCAACGGCGTATTGCTGTCAGCGGTATCGCCATTGATCACATAATTGGAAGTAGCTCCCGCAGTACGAGCCGTGCCGTTCCAAAGATTGCGATTGTAGGTATCATCACCGCCATACGTGGAACCCCAATCGTTCAATGCTGGACCTGTATCGCTTGGGCATCGGTACGATGGCAATGGCGATTTTAATGCCAACGAATTGGCGCCACCCAATACGAAGTTCTGATCGATTCGCACTCGACCAGGTTGTACCAAATTGTAAAGCGGCGCTTGTTCAATAAACGGAAGGATACAAGCACCCCAGCTCCAAATCGTGGGCTCTCCAGCCGTCGTCGCCGTATTGTTGCTAATCCATGCTGGCGGAAATTTTTTATGTGCGTCGGCATAATTGTGAAATGCCAACCCAATCTGTTTTAGATTGTTCTGGCAGGACATTCTTCGCGCCGCCTCGCGGGCTTGTTGAACGGCCGGCAATAGCAAACCGACCAGAATTCCGATAATCGCGATTACCACCAACAATTCCACAAGCGTAAAGCCGCGATCGACGTATTTGAGCTTCTTCATTACGGGACTCCATGCGGAAAAGGCTAAGGATGAGTATAAATCTATGAGAAAAGACCGATGTCGCAATCGATGAACGAAAAGGAAAACACTGGCGACAAGAGGAACATTCCGAGGCGTTTACGATCAATCGGGAACTGGCCCTTTACGTTGCGCAGCAGACGGTTTCGAGGTGCTTGAATCCGACTTCAGCTCGAAGTTGAACTCATTTTTTCCCTTCTGAACGTCCACTTGAAACTCATTACCACTCTGATACCGAGCGGGAATGGGGTGCGAAGTTGTCCCGCCTGTTGGAGGCATGAAGATCACTGTCGTGGGACCAAGCTTGGATCCTTTGGCCCCTTCCACATACTCGATCACGTACTTGCCCTGCGCGTCGGTTGTTGCAACTCCTGGCCTTCCACTCGATGGCATAAAGGTGACGATGACGCCGACGAGAGGTTCACCATTGATAGTCACTTTTCCTGATACGTAACCCAGCGGCGGCCGATCTCCATTCCCACACCCAAGCAAGCTGAGTAACAATGGAAGCCAAAGGAACCTCATGGCAGAATTCGCTAGATACTTCACTATCACCTCCATCGAAGCAAAGTCGAAACACAGCGTATGCGAACTGCTCGAACGGCAGTTCAGAGTTCATTGCTCAGCAATTTCATTGAGGCAGAACGCCTCATTCTTGGAATGGCGACAGTCTATACTTTTTCACATTAAGATTTCAACAAGAATCTTTGAATATCTTGAATCTGATTCGGACATCATTTTGCGTTGAGGACTATCCTCAAAGCAAATTGACTGAATCCCATGTTCTTTGGTCACAAGTGGGTAATCCGTGACTCCAAGATGCGTTCCGGAATTCGACTTGTTTCACCGGGAGCCATGGGCTTCGAGTCAGACTAAAAACGTTCTTGAACGATCGCTGAGTTTTTGGGCTGTTTCTGCTTGCGTGGTAACATTTTCGATTCGAGAACGCTTCTCCATTAGGATCCAACCAATGCGGTACTTTGGGATATGCCATGCAACGCCAATTGTCCATCGATGAAATTCGCGAGCTATTGCAGCAATCGAGCCAATGGAAGCTTGGAGAGGATTCGAAGAATATTTCCGCGGACGTTATACGAACCGCCATACAGAATGGATATGTCTTCTTCGAGGAAAAATCAGAGCCCAAAGAAGTAACGCTCGAAAGCGGTGATTTTGGTTTCGGGATGACCTATGGTGAGTACTGGGCCAGCTTTCCTGAGGATAGGCCCGATGCGTCCGAACGAGCAAGCGAGGTCCAATCGATAAAGTACCTTTTATTGATTTTTGATTCGAGTTTCCTCGTTCTTAAATCCGAGTTGCAACTTGATTGCAAGTTAAATAGCCGCGTTGTATGGGATCCTGATCGATCCAAGCCATTGCCCGCGCTTTTGCTTGAGGCTACAAACGATTCTGTGGCAATAGGGGACATGGGACTTGTCGTTCGCGATCCTCATCGCATTCTATGCGACGGTCTTGGTTCTGGGTGGCATCTTTCCAATTCAACTTCCATCCGCACGATCCCTGCGCCTCAAGGTTCCATTCGATATTGGGATTGGGGATGGCCATCCACCTATGGACCTGCACTGTTAATGCTTTACGTCGAGAGATCGCGAGACGAATTGGAAGCATGGTTGCGATCTCTGAAGCTTCAGCGCTATATCGATCACTTAGACACGCTCGTTCCCGAACTGACACCTTCAACGAATCTTCTCGACTGCTATCTTAAAATCGAACCGGGAAAATATCGATGGAAGGAAGAGGATGGGAAAGGAATTGATCTCTATATTGCAGATGGCATCGTGCAATTGCTGCATGGACGAACGTTTAAGTCGGAACAGCCCAGCGCAGATTCGACACTCCTTCATGCGATTCGCGGAGGAGCACTGGGAGACATTCCTAAGTGGACGCTCGTGGATGGCGATTATTGCACGTTGTGTTTCGCTGGTCGGGGAATCGAAAGTTTTCGAAATTACTTGGATCCCAACCTGTCTGCAGCGACGATTAGGAGTCGATTATCACGATACTATCCTTCGGTTCGGCCCAAACCTGTAGACTCGCTCGAGGAAGTTCTCGAAGAGATTGTCATCTCGCTTGAAATCACAACTTGGGAAGGGCTGACATCGAAGGACAAGTTGGAAAACTGGATTATGAACTCGGTTGAATCGGTATTACCAGTGGAGCTAGCCATTCTTTGGAATCTGCGCATTTCATCGTCAGACAATGTCGAAAACTATTTTCGCGAGCTAAATGCAAAGCAGAGCCGTGTACGTTTTTGTATGCATCAAGGTTATTGGGAATGAGGGTGGAGTAAAACCACAGAGATCAACATGTCACCGATCACTTTAACCATCGTATTTGTCGTTGCATTTGGCGTCCGACTTCTTTTCTTGGGAGTTCATTTATCGGATCCAGATCGGCTTTGGAGTGACTATGAGCGTCGAGGCCTACGCTATCGCATCGCGCAGGGGGTGGACCTAGTATCATTTCTAATGTTTGCTGCTCCAGCCTTCTATTCTCTTTACAAAATACATAGTCTCGAATCGCCGCTGATGACAACCTTTGTGAGCTTTCTCGGACTTCAACTTCTTGGCCGATTAGCAATCCAAAAATTCCCTCGTACGAACTCGCCAGGTTTGTTTTCGGAAGCCAAGATAGATCTATTCGTGCAGGTGCTTTTGAGTCTTCTTGGCGGAGGGGTTCTCACTTGTTTGGCGGCGGTCTATTTGTGGTGGAGCCGATCGTGAAGGCACTGGGTACTAATGAGTGCATGAAGGCTTCTCGCCAAAATCCATTCAATGATCAACTTCCTTTTTGATCCGGGCACCGAAACCGTCCGAATTGAAAGTTTCGTTTGGATGCATGTTTGGTTTTTCGGCCGACTGTACGTTTTCTCCACAATCGAAACGATGCCGGAAGTAACTCGCGTCGCATGAGATCAATGACCTCGCCAGGTGTCAGCCCAAACTGAGAATGAATGGCGTCAAAGGTCGTTCGGTCTTCCCAAGCCATTTGAATAATTCGGTCCACCTGCGAAACAGTAAGGGAATCCATCGAAATACGCTTCATCTGTGTTTCTCGCGATTGAGTACTTTACGCAAAGCCAAGGCTAACCGCAAATTCTCAACGAAGATAACAGGAGAGCGTCATACCTATGGAATCAAAGCGGTCGTGGTGTTCGAGCATAAGTAGGTTCGATGCTGATGGGAATGTCTGAGCCCTTGGTAATTCGAAGCGCCAAACGCAAATAGAACTATGCGCTTGATAAGATAAAGTACCGCGACCAATCCGGTCGGATACCAAAATCAATGCGGCGCTTTCTCGCTACATCATTATTGGACAAGGACGATATGGTTCAGCAACCCGATATCGCGAGGAATTCAAGATGCATGATCCAGACCTAAACGACTCGGAATCGCACCGCATCATCTTGAATTTCGCCGATCCTTATTCGTTAACAATCGGAGGCATCTTGGAGGGTATTGGGTTGTTTACGAACGGATTCGTGGAAGGCGAAACGGTCCATCAACGCAGTTATGTCTTTAGGGTTTTCTCGAAAGATCCAGGTGACTTGATCATCCATGCTATGCTCCGCCATCCGCTCGCAAAGGATCGATTCTCGCAAGAGGAAGCATACAGTCCTCTCTTCATCCTCTTTTCCGCATGGTATCTAGCTGGGGCCAACGTATCGATCATTGGCCCGTGGAAGGAGTCCTTTCCCGGCGGAGGATCTCTGTGCCATACGTTCCCCTGTTCTCCTCAATTACGACCGCTGTTTCAAGACAAGCTGCCGGAGTCGTCGGTTACAGAATATCCTTCCTTTGAAACGCTAACAGAGATTTACGATGCACTGCCGCATCATGCGGATTGGAATTTACTGAAAAAAGAAGGTAGCTTTCAACGGGCTTTTTCAGCAGTCGAACGCAATCAACATTCCGCCAATGATTTTCGCCTTAAGCACCGTAGCGGATTGATCGTTGATCTTGTTGTGAGAAAGAGCAGAGTAGAATGTCATGTCCTTAAGAGTTTGCAACCCGAACTCGGTATCGATGCCTATCACTTGCGATGCGAACGAGAAGCAGAAGTCGTTCGAACTTGGTGGGATGCGTGGATTGGACACTGTCCATCAATGTGCGTACAACCGCCACGGTTGCTCATACTGCCAGATGAAATCGCAATTCTCTCGAACTCACCCTCCATTTGCCGTTACCAAATTCAAGACAGAGAATCGCTTGACGACATGGGTAATGTCGACTTCGGACCTGGAGTTCATCCGAGGAGGTCGGTTGAGACTTGGCTGAGCGTGGCGTCGCGGTTCGGAGAATCGGGGCTCGTCGATCTTGCTATTGCTTGTTGTTTGCAGGCGATTGCAACGGCGACAGAGATGGTCAAAAAGCGATCGGGCCTAGAACTTGCTCCCCGTCTAGGTATGTCCGCTAGAGACGAACTGGATGCCGCGGAAACGGAATATCTGAGATGGTTAGAGCTTAAAGAATCGCAAAATAAGCCCAATTGTTCCACTGATCGATGGGATGCTAAGGTCGAGTTCGCGGAGTGCATGAGTTGTTGAATTTCGTTGGAAGTCAATGGAGTGCGGCTCTTGAGGATGTAGTGCAGGCAATCCAAGCCGAAGGCATTATGACTCCGAAGATTACCATCGGAGTATTGGTAGAGATTCGCGACTTTTTGGAATGTCAATGGAAAGCTGGGCTCGCTACGGTACAAGCGTCTTTTTGCAGGAGCCAACTGATGTCGGCAAGAGTTCCCAAGGATGCATTAAAGGCGTTGGGATTTTCATTTAATGAAGAGGTGATTCCACTCGATTGTCGATTTCGAGGACCTGTTTACGCTCACACTTGGAAATTGGGAGTTGGGGAAGCGTGCATCAACGTATGTTGATTTGTCTTCAAGACGAATCCTTGTCGAGCATATGCACTATAGTCGATTAGCGCGGAACGCAAATTGATCATTCGACCTGCTGCAGCAGCCGTAAGAAACGCGCTTCGGTTCCGCGTATGTCATTCTGGTGGAGCGTTCTCGCGGCATTTATAAAATCTCATTTCCGCCATCGATTGAAGCAAGTGCTTGGTCAATTAGGACAAGCATTTTCGGCTTGGCATCGTTCGTGGGGTTCGTACCATCGGTAACGGCGATGCTTTGCGCGAAGAAGTATCTCTTTGAGTTCAACGGCTTTCGTTCCGGCTCAGTACAATCGCTGGCAGTGACTTTCAAGCTCGTAGCCGTGTTCGTCTGCTTCCATCGCCTGTCCAAGTATGGGAAGAAAAAAAACGAGATTTGGTCCCCAACCATATTCAGCGACGTACTCGCAATATCCATGAATTGCCTGGGAAGGCGTCTGCCCATGAAGTAACTGTAGCATGGTTCGTTCCATGACGTCGACCCATCGTTTCAGCACTTCATGGTCTTGAGAAGTGATGAGTCGATTGCGAACGAGCAGGCTATGGTCTTCGATACCTAAAACGCGAGCCCTTGCAATGATGCTCCAAACAGCGTAGATAATCGAACGATCAACCGTACCTGACGTTGAAAGAGCATGTCCGACGGAGAAAATCGCTTCGACCACCATGTGAAAGTTCTCTGACCGCAAACCCGTATAGGGGCGAAGAGAGGCCAAGAAGCCATGCGGATAGAAGTCGTCTGTGATTCCGGCATGTCGAAGGAGTTCCGTCTTGGCTGTTTCGTAATCCATTTCAGATCGTGATGGCTAAGTTCGATGGAACAACAGATGGCGAATATTATCAATCCCGTTTATTCACGCGACGCGAAATCTATCGCCAGCAGACGCGACCGTCGCCAATCGTTAACTGAAGGCACCCGAAACTTTGTGTACCATCCATTGATTGTATGGTGACTCCTGGGCCTAGGATTTCCTCCATGAGCGAATCCAATATTTCGATCATCTTCGACTCTTCTTCAGGATCGGAGTCTTCTAGCTGCATCGAGAGTTCGTGCTCTCTTAGAAACAGTGCTTCAATCTCTGAATAGCCTTCAGCAGGCTCAAATGGACGGCAATGACCAAGACCGTCGTCCAATCCCACATAGCCCAATAAAGTATTACCTCGGAAAATTTTTAGTTGGCGGATCATAGGGCCTTTCCCAATGTGTTTTCATAGCAATCTCGGAATGAATCTTATTTTTTGCATTTTGATGCAAACCGAAAGGTAAGTGCAAGTGTCTCTCCAAGCACGGAAAAATGGCTAGAATCTTTTGAATACGCATTCCTTGTTTTGCGAGCGACATTCCTTGTTTTGCGAGCGAATAGCTCAGTCCGTTCGAAAAGGGCGCTTGGCCGGGATGAAGATCTATCTAGATGATGAGCGTCCGACACCGGAAGGTTGGTGCGGTTGTCGGTGGCCAGAGGAAGTGATCGAAGTCTTAAAAGCGGGCGGTGTGACTCATTTGAGTCTTGATCATGATCTTGGCGACGATCGTCATGGAACAGGATACGATGTCATCGTTTGGATCGAAGAGCAAACGGCGACGACTGATTTTGAGCCGCCCGACATCGTCGTCCATTCCGCGAACATATCGGCTCGGGCCAAAATGGAAGCTGGGATTCGAAGCATTCGAGAACTCGCTCGACGGCGGTCCGGTTGAGGCTGCATTTCGAATCGTCAAATAGATGTCCTAGATCTTCGCCGCCAAAGCTACTGCTATCGGAAAACGGAGCGTTACAGCGTGTCGGAACCCTTACTTTTCTCGGTTGGTACGCAAGTCGTTGTTCAAAAGGACACCTATCATCTAAATCATCGTGTCGCGCATCCGGCCGGTTCGGTCGGCGTCATCGTTCGATCGCCCATCGATCGATCCCATGCATATCGAGTCAAATTCAATGATGGATTTGAAGCAACTGTACACCACGATCAATTGGTCCGCTTGTCCGAGTATAAACGCGACCAAATCGGAGGAAGTGTTCATGATGTGACCTCGGATTTGAGCGCCCGCGTTATCTATCGGTGCGTGATAGGATCGCGAGCCTACGGGTTGGAAGATGATCAGTCGGATACGGATCGTCGTGGATTCTTTCTCCCACCTGCCGATCTACATTGGTCGTTGTACGGCGTTCCCGAACAATTGGAAAATGAGGAAACTCAAGAGGCCTATTGGGAAATCCAAAAATTTCTCGTTCTTGCACTCAAGGCGAACCCCAATGTACTGGAGTGTCTCTATTCTCCAATCGTAGAGTTTACAACCCCATTGGCCGACGAATTGTTGGGGATGCGAGACGTCTTTCTGTCGAAGCTGGTTTTCCAAACGTACTCGGGATATGTCGCCTCGCAATTCAAGAAAATGCAAACCGATCTGAGAAATCAGGGACAGGTCAAGTGGAAGCATGTGATGCATCTTATTCGATTATTGATATCGGGTATCAACGTTTTGCGCGAGGGGCATCTCATCGTGAAAGTTGGAGAAGCTCGCGAGCAGCTATTGTCCATCAAGCGAGGTGAGATGTCCTTTCAAGTCGCCGACGCTTGGCGAAAGCAACTACAGATTGAATTTGAAGGCGCGTTTCAAAGAACACGATTGCCTGAAAGGCCAGATTACGAGCGGGTGAATGCCTTCTTGATCCACGCAAGAAAGCTTGCCCTACAAAAGGAATTGCCATGATTGATTACGAGAAGATGATGACGCATGTGAAGTCCCATCCTTATCCCCTCGTGTTTGCTACGATTAGCGGAGCTCATTTGTACGGCTTTCCGTCACCCGATTCCGATTTTGATTTGCGCGGTGTGCACTTGTTACCTCTGACAACGGTCGTCAGTTTATCCGAGGGGCAGCAAACCGTAGAAAAGGAAGGGATTTATGATGGCCTCGAAATCGATCTAGTGACTCACGATGCTGCCAAGTTCTTTGGGCTCATGTTGAAGCGAAACGGCTATGTTCTAGAACAGTTGTTATCGCCCCTGGTCGTTTTTACAACGCCTGAACATGACGAGCTAAAAGAGATTGCAGGCAAGTGTATAACTCGCCATCATGCGCACCATTACTTGGGCTTTGCAGCGACTCAGTGGAAGCTGTTTCAAAAGGAATCTCCACCAAAAGTCAAGCCGCTACTCTATACGTATCGGGTACTTCTGACTGGAATTCACTTAATGAAGACGGGGGAGGTTCAAGCAAATGTACGTCTATTGAACGAGACTGCCAAGTTGAGTTACCTGGATGAGCTCATCGATCGCAAATGCAATGGCGCTGAGAAGGGCAGACTGGATGCACAGGAATTGGGATTTTATGCGGACGAGTATGCTCGCTTGACCCGAGACCTGGAGCAAGCTTACGCGAAATCGAAGCTCCCTGAAATGCCTGTTGGTCGAGATGCACTCAATGATCTTCTTGTGAGATTGCGATTGGAGGATGCTCGCCGTGCTGGATATCCTTAGCATGGCGAAACTTAAGAGAATATAGCGGAAAAGTGCAGATGGTTCAGCTTTGTATCGATAGGGACAAGAAGAGTCGGATATCCACTCGCTTGATCTACTTGTCCGCCGCAGTTGTTGTCATCCTTTTAGGACTTGGATCGAGGGCGTTTCCGAGAGTTTCTTCCAGCGTTCATGGCGGAGTACGCGGGCGATTCGTTATGGGCTCTGCTGATGTTTCTCTTAGTCAGCATGATCGCAGCGAGAAGGCCGCTGGTGGTTCGAGCGTGCGGCGGCGGGACTGGCAGGGCTCGTAGAGCTTAGTCAGCTTTATCATGCGGAATGGATCGATTCGGTTCGACAGACGACACTCGGAGGGCTGATACTTGGTTTTGGATTTCTCTGGACTGATCTCGTTTGCTACTTGATCGGTATTGCAAGCGGTTGTATGGCAGAGTGGCTCCTCGCGCAGAAGGTGCCGCTCGAGGCGGCAGTAAGCTTAGAAGTACAATGTCTTTTTTGGGACAGCCTTGATACGCGTGCCATGGAGGAATTGTCTCGTGATGTCTTCATCACTTAGTTCGCCATAGTAGTAATCGACAACGGCGCCATTCCAATCGTAGCTCTCGACCCTTTCGTTGGTTCCGTAGTCGATGCTAATTTCGGTAAGCGTCGAGGACCGTGTCTCCATCGTTTGAGCAAATCGTATCAAAGCGTCTGAAGTAATCGCGTTGAAACTAAGATCGAGATAGTGAAGCGAAGGAAGGTGAGACGACAGTATCCATTCGAGAAGTGGATCTCCAAGGCATGACGATAGACTGAGGCGTTCGAGCGTTGGGAAACTTGCTTGAAAGATGACGCTCGCATCCACAGGGTTCTCGAAGTGGAGGTCCATCTCCACAAAATGAAGGCACCTTCCCTGCCACAGTTTGGGCCAACGCATTGGATCGAATGGGTTGGAGCTCGGCATCTGTCTTAAGTAGAGGTATTGCAAACGTTCCCACAATCCGCTCCGGTCGATGGCTTCCAGTAAGTCGGAATCCTTAGGCGTTAATTTGGTTACGGGAAAGTAGCTTAGTCCAATGAGGTTTGGGAGAGCCGCGAAGAGTCGCTCGCCCTCCTCAAGTCGTTCGCAACCTGTGTAGTTAAAATGTTGGACTGCCGGCAACGTACGGTCGGTGAACCAGCGGCCGTTAATGACGCTTTTCGTACAGCAATCCATTTTCTCGGCAGAGCGCGAGGCCTGCAGGAACTGTTGCAAACTGGCGTCGTCAGATTCGGCTGGTAAAGTTACCGTTGGGACTGGCATGGGATTCCATAAAGAATGCGATGAAAGACGGCTAGATGAATGCAAGACATGCCGCGTTGAGTAGAACGCTTTGGAGCTGGCTCGTCTGCTCTGCAGCCCAGTGTTGCGATATTCTACAGGAAAACGCAAACCTAGATTCAGACGATGAGTTCATGTCAGCTCGAGTGCCCCATGACGATTGGTTACATCCTTGTCAGACAACCGTCTTCGTATCTCGGCGAAATAATTCCTGAAAATTTGAATCGAAGCGGTGCTGATCGACTATTCAATTGGCATCGCAAAATTCATTATCTTGAGAGTTCGCAGTGAAGACCTCAAGAACCATTTTCTATTTTGATTGATCGATTGAGTGGAGTCAAAACTTGACCTTCTTTTTGCTCGAACAGGCAATTCTAAAGAACGATCGCGCTTCCGTGATTCAAGTGTTTTCTGGTTGGAATGAAGATGACATAAGAGAAGCCAAAGTTGAATTCGAATCTTTTTGCAGAGCCTTGGGAACTTATCAGTCCATTCCGATCGAAGAAAATGAACTAACGTGGGCGGAGCGAGAGAAACGTGAGCAGATTTGTGACAGCTGCGGCGTTGATAATCTGGTTGCTGCAAGGGCGCAATTGAATTCTGTTGTGGAGCTTGCTTATGTAGGATTCTGCGACAAAGGCTACTTACCCATCGACTTGATCGACTATCCTCATCGAGCCAGGGAGTTTGCTCAGTTATGGATTGACCGCAAACCCATTTGGTTCAACGAATGGTATCGTCAGCTCACCAGCAACATCGCGTGGGGACTTGATCCGGTTATGTGGGTGTGCTTCTTTCGAGCCGAAATGGTTCCGGCCCCCGAAGAAGGATCCGTTGTCTTGGAGCGGCTGGTGGAGCGATTCCCCAAAGCGTATGACACTTGTCCTGAGGAATCTCAATGGACTCTTCGGCGACTGCCTGGATTGCGAAATTCGGTCTATCGCGTTTATGAAATCGGTCCATGGCTTGCCGGAGATTGGGCTCCGGCTGTCGACTGGTTGTCCCGCAATGGTCTTGTCGACCGACCGGTAGCCTTAGCAGGTGCATTGCAAGTCTTGAAGAAGACGAAGAAGGCCGCAGACCGAAGATCGCTCGTGCGTTTCATTCGTGCGATCGATGCAACAGGAAAGGAACTCGCGGATAAGCAGGAAGCACTTATCGAGTTGCTGTCCGACAAATTGCTGGATATCGCTGGCAATGCAGCCATTGAGCTTTCAAAAATTGCGAGCGGCAAGTTGCTCAGTGACGATAAAGTACTTGAGCATATCCACCGAGTCTTTCAGCAAAAAACGAAGCTCTACGCAAAGAAAGCATTGGAGATCATTGCATCCCTTGCCGATTCGCCTGATTCTGCTCCCAAGGCAATGGTAGCCGCGATCGCAGCACTCGATCATGCCGATAAGACAATTCAGAAGGAAGCGATGCAACTGCTTAAGCGATACCTCAAGTCAGCGCATGGTGATGCATTAGAATTACTCGCAAAATCGAAGGATAGACTTGCCACACACCTTGGACCGGCCGTTCTCGAATTGCTCAATTTAAGTGGTATCGCTTCGGATGTGGCGCACGATGTTGATCTACCTACTCCAATTGCGAACACTGCGACTCCCAAAGAATATGCGACCATCTTAAAGGCGTTGAAGTCGGGGGGATCCAATCGAGAGCAGATCCTTCGTGATGCATATGATGCTGGCAAGCTTCACGATCCTCGATTTCTTGATGCGATTCTTGATGCAATTGACGAGCGAAACCAATCCGTTGCTGATTTTGTTGCCGATGAGGTGCTTCCGAGTTTTGGCCCGAAGATATTCCCACAACTGAAGGACAAGTTTGATTTCAAAGGCAAACTCGCTCATGCCCGTCGACTGCGACTGATGTATCGATTGGATCCGGTGAGTGCTCGACCCTTTGTTGAATTGGGGCTAAAGAAGGGATCGGAACCTGTTAAAGTGGTTGCGATCGCATGTTTGGAGGATCGAGATGCAGATTGGGAAATTTTATCCCAATCGGTAGGGTCTTCCAATAAAGAGACGCGTCGCGCGGCTTTTCATTCCCTGAGCAGAATTGGCAATGACAGGGCTGTTTCTTACTTGCTTGGTGTTCTTGACAGTGAAGACGCACCGATTTTGGTTGATTTTTTGGTTCGCTTTACGAATCCGACGCTCGCTGGACATGCACGATTGCTTGTACAGCAGAAGCTTAAAGAGTTAATAGGTGCTGACCACCAACAGCTTACTTATGGTCACCCAAGACTTATTGCTCAAATACGCATTGCAGCTTCCATACCGCACCGCGATACCACTGAACTGTTAGTGGAGTGTTTACGAACTGCGCAAACGATGATTGAATTGAGCCGTTGGGCCTATGATATTGAAGCAACGGCCCTGGAGTTGCTGATGGAAGGGGATGATGAATCGTTTAAATCGCTATTGGATGCGCGCCAAGAGATTCCTGTAACGACTCTGGATGATATTTTTCTAACCGCAAGGAAGAGAATGACCAAGGAGGACGTATTCGAGATTTTTTCTCCGTATATCCTCGAGTCCAGGGCTCATGGTCGTACACGCGAGTATTATGCCTACGAGAAAATTGAAAAGGCGATCGTTGGCACATTCGATGAACTGAGCATCGTTGATTCCGCAAGAGCGTTGCGGAACAAAGACCTCGATCCGCGTTGGCTCGATGTTGCTATCCGCGAGGATCTCAAAACCGTTGTTCTGAGTGTTGTCATTCCAGGGCATCGCGGAGCATGGGAATATTTGCTGGATCATATTGATGATGTAAAAGCAGATAATCCAATCGTTTTCAGCGGAAATACGCTATCAAGGCTTGGATTGATTCTCTTCGAACATCCAGATGCTGAAGAGCTTTGCCTTGCAGCCGTTCAAGGCATCCTGACCGAGGATAATAGCTTCTTTCGGTCAGCATTTCACATTACATCCCTTTTGTCGCCCAAAACTATTCCAGAACTAGAAGCGATGAAGGATCATCCTGAATGTACGGAGGGCAATCGCGAGTTGCTCTCCAATGCGATCGAGCAAATTCGGAAGAATCATCGAGACGCAAAGTCAGGTCGATAATTCTTCCGTTGGAAAGGAACAATTGGATCGAACTGGCTATCTCCTGCTCTGAATCGTAGAGTTGGCGGATTTAGCCTTGAAGAGCCTTCTCGATGGCAGCGACATCGATCTTGGTCATTTGCATCATGGCGTCAAACGCGCGCTTGGCAGCTGCTCGATCAGGATTTTTAATTGCCTCGGATAGTATGTGGGGCGTAATTTGCCAAGAAATTCCCCACTTGTCTTTACACCATCCACATTGGCTTTCCTGACCACCGTTCTCGATAATGGCATTCCAAAGTCGATCTGTTTCCGCTTGATCTTTAGTTGCAATCTGGAACGAAAATGCTTCCGAGTGTTTGAACATGGGGCCTCCATTGAGACCGATGCAGGGAATGCCCGCAACGGTGAACTCAACCGTGAGGACATCTCCCTGCTTTCCGCTGGGATAGTCACCAGGAGCTCGCATCACGTCTCCGACTGAACTCTCCGGAAAAGTTTTCGCGTAAAAGTGGGCAGCCTCTTCGGCACCGCCTTCGAACCACAAGCAGACGATATTTTTAGGTGAGTTCATTGATTCATCCTCGATCGGTTAAGGGGACTTTGGAATATGAAGTTGGCGAATCGCATAGCCTTGGTTCCGCCATGAATCCGTCAGGTATGGGGCAACTTGCCAAGCATATCACTGTTTGTCGAATCGAATGGCCTCGGATCGACAAGCTTTCGGAAGAGTGGAGGGAATGTATCCATTCTTCCCGTGAAGTGGGGCAACGACGATGCTGGAATTCCGCATGGAATTTCCAGTGAAAACGCCGAATCGATCGTTCCAGCCACGTCGCGTTGAGTGGAAGCACTGGCGTTGGTTGTGAGGTCGAATCGTATCGACAGAATTTGAGAATGTTTCCCAAAAAATAATGTCGATCGGGCGGATTGGCGGACGACTGCAATGAAACTAGTAGTGTCATTACCAGCCGAATTGCCAAGGAACGAAGAAAACGATGAGAAAAATAGTTGCCTGCGAGTTCATGACGCTCGATGGTGTCATTCAAAACGAGGATGAGGGGGACGGATTTAAGTATGGCGGATGGTTTTTCCCGTTTGCGGATGAGGTAACCGGGTCGGTTATTCAGGAGCGTCTCGCCCAACCCGTCGATTTGCTTTTGGGCCGTAAAACCTTTGCGGCCTGGGAAACCTATTGGCCGTCGCATTCTCACTTCTGGCCCAACGTCATGACTGCAACCAAGTATGTTGCCTCGAACACGCGCGTATCAAGCGATTGGCAACCGTCCGTTTTCTTGAGCGGTGACCTCGCGGCAAAAGTTCGCCAGCTGAAGCAAACCGATGGCCCTGACCTACACGTGATGGGTAGCGCCGATATGCTCCAGACGCTCTTCAAAGCGGATTTGGTGGATGCGCTCGAGCTGATGATCATTCCTGTCACTTTAGGGCAAGGAAAACGGTTGTTTCAAGATGGAACGATTCCCGCGTCCTTCAAAGTGACCAGCGGCAAGGTTGCTCCCAAAGGGATCATCATTGTCCGTTATGAACGCGACGGTGATGTACGAACCGGATCGCCGCAGATCAAGGAGAACTAACATGAAATCCATGCCGTTTGTATTTTTGTGCCTCGCTGTATTTCTCAACAGTCTGGCGATGGGACAGGATCCTGTGAAGTCCGGGCATGCTCCGGTAAACGGTCTCAAGATGTATTACGAGATTCATGGGAGCGGTGCACCTGTCGTGTTACTTCACGGCGCGTTCATGGCGATCTCAGGCGACTGGGAGGAGCTCGTCCGCGATCTTTCAAAATCTCGGAAAGTGATTGCCGTGGAAATGCAGGGTCACGGGCGCACTGCAGATATCGAGCGTGATCTCACGTTTGAAAATCTCTCCGATGATGTGGCAAAGTTGCTCGACTATCTTGAAATCGCAAATGCAGATTTGATCGGTTACAGCTTGGGTGGTGGCGTTGCTATTCAAACGGCGATCCGACATCCCACCAAGGTACGCAAAGTTGTCTGCCTTTCGGCGCCAATCCGCCGTGATGGTTGGATCAAAGAGGCAAACGATATGTGGCCAAGTCTCACCTACGAAATCTTTAAGGGCACGCCGATGGAAGCGGAGTACAAACGGATGAGCCCAACGCCAGATAAGTTTCCGGAGTTATTTCGGAAGATCAAAGCGTTTGCGATGCACCCCTACGATTTTGGAGACGACAGCCTAAAATCCACCAAGGCGCCCATGTTTTTCATCTTTGGCGACGCCGACGGGATGCGTCTCGATCAAATCGCAGCCATGTATCGACTCAAGGGCGGCGAGGTTCATGGAGACATGCAGCCACGTTCGACTTCGCGATTGGCTGTATTGCCCGACACAACGCATGTTACCTTAATGTCGCGACAATCCATCATCATTCCCATGATGAACGATTTTCTCGATGCCAAGGTCGAAAAGTAGAGCTCTCCTCAGGAATGGGAGTTCCTAAGAGAATCGCGATCGTCAACCGACGAGCAGAATATTGCACGAATCATACCAACTATTCGCTTGGTGATTGAACCGTTGGCGGAGAGGGAGGCGTTGGATGATCTGCTTTTGGTTGCGGTCGTTGGAAGGGATACGCAAACTGCCGGAGGTAGCCACTTGGTACAGAATCATCATTCACTCCGTACTCTTTCGGCCAACGATCTCCTGGCAAATGATAGGTTCCAAAGAGACGATCTAAGATTGGAAAGTGGACTGCATAATTGATGTCAAACGCTTCCTCTTCCTTGCCATGATGCCAATGGTGGAAACGTGGAGTTGCGATAATGTATTGCAAGAATCCAAAGTGAAATCGAATGTTGGAATGAACGAACACCGACATGAGATAAACGAAAAAGATGTAGGCATACAGTGGTGACTCTGCGAAACCCATGACATACATCGGAAGTGTGGTAAATGCTCGAAGAAGAATGATCTCGATAAAGTGCATCCTCGAACCTGCAATCCAGTCCATTTTCTTCGCGCTATGGTGAATTGCGTGAAATCGCCACAGACATGGGACTTCATGAAATGCGCGATGGAACCAGTATTGAACCAAGTCCGTTAGAAACATGATCTCAATAAACTGCAGCCACCCAGGTTGGCTCGCAATCGCTTTGCGAAGGCCACCTGCCCAAGGGGTCGCATTCAGAATCGTTAAGGCAGGCGTCAGAGACAAAAAAGTCAGAGCTTGAACAAAGAGGCTTCCGATAAAAAAGTAGAAAAGGTCTTC
Source organism: Pirellulales bacterium (assembly GCA_046349875.1). GTDB lineage: Bacteria > Planctomycetota > Planctomycetia > Pirellulales > Pirellulaceae > JAXMBN01. Next base: position 11,889 of record JAXMBN010000022.1, on the reverse strand, counting down.
GTGCCAATCGTCGCGGAAGATGTACTGATCATTCTTCTTGAACAAGCGTTCGAGCGGAATGAAGATCGATCCGAGAAGGATGAGATTGAGAACGAAAAAATCTAGACCGAAGTAGAGATCGCTTTCCATCTCTAGTCGCATCAATGCCTGCGATCCTCCCAGCAACGTTGCCGCCAATACGATCAGCATCCCCACAAAGCCAAGGATCTTATTGCTTCGTAGGGTAACGCTGATACATCCCAAGAGGAATGCGGCGATCAGATCGATTTGAACGGCAAATCGAATGAGAGGAACGTTGTAGTGTGTTCTCGCTTCAGACACGGTTAGCAGCTGGGGATACATCAGGCATAAAACGGTAGCCAAGCCAACCCCTGCCATTGCGATGCTCAGCATCCCGCTGATATAGCCACTTCCAAATCGGCGTTCCTTGGAATCCATTTCTGAGATAAGTTTGCCCATGGGGTGTGTCCACAAGATAAATGACGAAAATAGGATCCATCGATTCGCAGTCGTCCCGAAGGGGAATCGACGACTGCCATCGCAAGCGAATTTCGATAATCGAAGGAGCGTTTTCTAGCCAATTTGCTGGGCAGAAAGCAACGGCTTCCAGCGAAAATATTCGGGAAATGCAGGAAGTCCAGGCGTTAGAAATAAAGAGACGCTGTCTTTGATGGGAAGGCAACTCTGTTGCCATCGAAAATCGATTCAGGTGCTAGCGCGCTTCTCTCCCGCATAAATCGTGTTGACGAAGTCAACGATCGTATTTCATTGTGTTCGAAAGAACCAATTTCCCAGTCGTTTCATCGAAAATAACTGTAGGTTGAATTTTCGATAACGGCAATGACAGCGAGACTTGATTCCGGCTTCGAAAAGGGATCGGTTCAATCGACCTGAGGTGAACGAATACCCCTTTTCAAATTGTGGATGGTCACTGGCTGAGCCTAAGGATTGCCGACTCGTTTTGAATGTCATGGGTCCCCTGCACCGAACATGATCTCATGGAGCGGGACGTGTACACGTCGCTGGGCGAACTCTACAATCAGGTTGCACGAGTAGCACCTGCGATGAGAATGATTGTGCTGAGGTTTGTAGAAACCCACGCATCACATTTTTCCAAAAGATTCAATATTCAGTTCTTTGGATTAGCACGATGCAATCGCTCATACTGTTTTTCCTCTTGACGCCGCTTTCGTTGGGACAGGTCGATGAATCGACTAGAAAAGTTGCGGCTCTTATTCAGGTAATCACGCCGGAAACACCAAGACGTACTGGCAAGGGTTTCGAATACCTTCAATACGAGTCGCGAATGCGCGAACCGCGGTTCGTTGCATTGGTCGAGTTGGGAACATTGGGTACTGAAGCTGCTCCAGCGGTACCACTTCTCGCGAGTCTTATCGTCGATAAGTATGAGCCTCATCGCTGCAAGATAGCGATGATCGACGCTCTTGTGAAAATCGGGCCCGCATCCAAGTCAGCCATTCCTGAACTCAAGCAATTGAGAGAATTAAATCGTGGAGGCCCTCACCGAATCGATTCAGGAACTTGGATTCTCTCGTTTGCTGCTGAACGCGCAATGGCATTTATTGAATCAAAACCGGACGAACAATCTTACCGCGATTTGCTCCTTCACCTCTATCCACTCTTGCTGGAACTTTCGGTGGCGGAAGATTCGCAAACTCTGAATCTTGTTTACGATTACTGTCGACGGCGTAACCACCAGAGTTCTGATAAGGTGGTCCACCACTTTGAGAGTGTCATTGTCGATTCTCGCGCTCGCTTGAACCTCATCGTAAAACTCTTGCAAAATGACGCTGGCAGAGATCTAGGTCGTATCCTTTTGAACTCGTCTTTTGTAGACGGTCGTACAATAGTTAAGCAATTGCTGGGCAGTGGTGTTTGGCCCTATGGTGGAGAGATCTGTTTGGAGAATTTAGAGGGAAAGGAAACGGTTGTACGGCAAATTCTAGAAGATTCGGCCACAGCCGAGACCTCATGGCAAACGGTTTTCAGGCTCTATAAAGCGATGGTTGCGTCCGATCGATCAAGCGGAAAGCAGGATAGATTGGCAGAGATCGTGACCTGGTTGCGGGAGGTTGCAAAATCATCCAGTCGGCGAAGCGCGATGGCCATCGATTGGCTTATGGAGCCCGAGATGGTAAGAGTTCAGGAGGGCCCGCAGAAGGAGAACATCGCCAATGTTGCGATGTGGATACGAGAGCATCCAAGTTTTAGGAACGCCCATCGTCATTTTGCCTTGGAATGGCTATTCAATCTATGGCGAACGGAGTACTTGTCGGAGTCTGATCGACAAGTCGTTATAGAAACGGCGAGATATTTGCTTGATTCCACAACGTCAGGTGAGGAATCTATTTTACTGGCGAATAGAATGACGCCTGTGAAAGACTGGATGCAATTTGTAGCTCAGTTACTTCCAGACTTTCGAGTATCTGACGTGGAGCGAGAGCAGATCGCTCAACAATTAATGGCCATCTCCCAAGGCAATGCAACTTATCTTCGTAGTGTCGAGAAATTGTTGATTTCTCGAATTCGAGAGAAACGCTCTCCTACCGAATCGGTTCCATCATCTCTTGTCGAGCAGTTTCTAACAGAAGGCCGGTTTGCAGAAGGCGAGTTAGCTCTCAAGTCGATGCTCGATGCGAATCCAAACGACGACGAGGCTCGCTTTGGTTTGGGCATGTTGCAGTTAGTAAGGGCCGTCGAGGACTTAGGAAAGGCGTTGTATGGTTATGGAGCTCTATCGGGGAGCACGCTCAGTCCTTTGCTGAAACTTTCGGTTCCGAGAAACCGATCCCCCTCACCGATTACCTATCATGACCTCGGACAGGTGTTGGATACGTTCGAATTTGGCCTGTGCAAGGCAGAATCAACATTGGCCCAGATTCATCAAGACGACGTCAAATTGAATCTGAGACTAGCCAAGATTTTCTTTGACTTTACCGGAACGGGGATAGATCAAACAGCTTTAACGACCCTTCTTTCTTCACTAAATGAAGGAAGGCCAATATTCTCCTTTGCTAATCGTGAATATCGAGTTCACTTCGACCGCGCGGATGTCGCGTGGTTGCGAGCTTATTGCCATTTGCTATCTGCAATCGTGGATTCCTATCGCGCCTTGGATCTCGAGGCAGTCTTCCCACAAGCCGCAACAGGAATTTTCCCAAAGGTGAAATCCTCGCGAGAGGATTCAAATCGTTCTCTCGCACAATCGGATTTATTCAGTTTAGTCTTTGCGGATGCTTCTCGAATGCAAAGCATGCGTCTTCATCTGTTGGCTTTTTGTGAGTTAAATCGAGAGGCATGGTTCTACATTGGAAAGGAAAGTGATGATGATTTTGAATGGCTTGCGAGTCCGGCTCAAACGGACCTCCTTTTGTTGTCCCTTTCCAGTCGGCTAGTGGAAACTTGGCTGACTACGACGAAGCAGCTTGAAAAGCTATTGAAGGGGGAGCAATTGGTGCCTAGTACCGTGTTCACGACATTGACGCCTAACCGCATAGAGGAGGGTCAGGGGCTCAATCTAAAGAAGTGGCTCGACGATCCACCTACCATTCTGATCAGTCAGGGCCAGCTGCACGAGAGTGTTTTGGATGCGAAGTATTTTGAGCAAATGGCAGATCAGAATTCAAACAGCGTTTGGACATTCTTCCAAATGTTCCAGTTGCTTCAAGGACGATTGGGGTTCGCACACACGATGGGATTCGAGTAGTCGCTGTTCCATCTACGAAAAACATCCATTGAATGATGCAATACTTTTCTTGGAAAGTACTTTGCAAGCCTAAGGGCAATGACGTTGTAGAGGATGGTTGGAATTCAGTTTTTTTGAGTCGCCCGGTCGGTCGGGTTCCGTGGGAAAATCAAGCCGAGTAAGAATGCAATGCCTCCTGACAATAAGGATGCCTCTGCCAAGAATATCGCTGGTCCCAAGCCCGGGAATTGCGGCGAGCGCCTTGCCTCGTTTTCGCACCATGTGTAAAGCATCCAAAATCCGCTCCATGTACCGACCGTAGTAACGGAGACAAACACATACCAAAATCGGTTCGATGGAAATCGTTGTTTGATGAATACAGGAATGATGGCACCAAACGTCGCAAACGACCAGCAGCCAGCTAAAACCCAACGCGGGTAGGTGCTTTGAAATCGCGTAAACTCGGGAAGAATGCCAAAGGACGCAACCATCATGGTGATAAACGTCAGTAAAAAAAGACGCAGCCAAGGATTATGTATGTTCATGTACAGTGTGCAGGCTATGTAAAACGCAACGCGGTGCGACCCGAAGATTCTCGCCAAGATGTTACCGTCAGGCCTTTACAGGAATTGTACGAAACATGTCGTCGGTTGTTTGAGATGATTAAGGACTGCTGCTGACCTTATTGGTGTCGAGCCTTGCGAGGAACTGGTCTATCAATCCTTGAGGTGCTTTGACGACGTGTTCCGGGCCAGGAAACGTTCCGCTTTTGACATCGCTGATAAAATCACGAAATCCTTCGACCCGTTCCACCTGCATCGCCTGTTCCATCTTGAAGAGGTTCCGATACTGTTTGGTGTGTCGCGGAAAGGGAGGCGCATGATTGCCCAAAATATCTTCTGCAAACATGAATTGAATGTCCCCACCACTACCTGCACCAATGGACGATATCACTAAGCTAGTGCGACGTGAGATCGCTGTGAGCAATTCAGCAGGTACGACTTCCACTTCGACGGCCCAAGCACCCGCTGTTTCGAAGGACTTGATTTGTTCGTACACCCACATGGCCTCTTCCATGGTCTTGCCGACCGCCTTGAGTCCACCGTCCAAGTACTCAAGCGAGGAACCAAGCCAGCGTGAGCTTGAACAGGTATGCCAACACTGGACACAGCGTGAATGAACTCAGGGTTCCATTGGCACATGATTGCATCTGCACCAGCTTCCATGGCATCAAAGCCCGCTCGCACTGCCTCTTGCACTGTTGCAATTTTTGTCAGCCCGATACAAAACGTCATAAAAGTATTCGGTGCTGCTTTGCGAATGGCGATGGCGGGTGCCGGATTCTTAGGATCAAACTTGGCCTTGAGTGTGTCGATTCCTGCCTCTTCCGCAGCTATGGCTTCGTTCGTCGTAAAGGGCATGGTTTCGGTAAGCACCACTTTCCCCTTTAAGCTTTGAAGATGCTTGATGGTGTAATTGCGAGTGCCATATTCTCCGCCCATGGTCATGATCCGGTGCAAGCCACGTTGGTGAGCGTCTCGCGGCGGAATGGAGGTCGCGCTCGGTGTTTCTGGTTTCATCGTTCCATTTTCTAGTAAAGTCTGTGATTTCGATTCAAGGAGTTGGCTTCCATCGTGGGTAACGATGGCTGGCAGATGGGGATCCAAACCATCGTAACAATGGAAGAGCAGCCAATCTACAGAACCTTGCCCAATGAGACATCGAATGGGGTGCGGTAGCGCAGCACATCTTGGGACTAGCTCTTGAGTCAACCCTTTTTGATTCATGACGAGGCAGAGCGACAGAATTCCTTTTTTTGACTCGATGCTTGAGAGATCTTAAACTTCACAGCGTAGGTGGCGAACCCACTTGCCATTTTCAATGGTGCGAGCTTTTTCAGATCGTTACATTCGTGAAGACTCGATCCATCAACAGAAAGAATACCGTTATGAGAAATGCGCTGTCGCGGATGTCGTCGCTTTCGCTTGGGCTGGTTATCGCGCATGTCGTTGGCCAAGTTCATTTGTCGGCTATCCACGCTCAAGATGGCTTGATCAATTCGTCAACGTCGCAGCTTGGAATCGCCAAAGAGCCTTTGCAGAATGTGCGGTGTGTCGAGTTTGACGGTGTTTTTATGATTCCATACTCGACCAAGATTCCTGGCACGGAAGTTTCCTTCGAGATGATTCCGATCCCTGGTGGTGTTGCCTTGATCGGGAATCCGTCCGACGCAAGTGATCGCGCAGAGGAAAGCCCGCAAATACGGGTTGCCATTGAGCCACTTTGGGTCGGCAAATGTGAGATCACTCAAGAAGAATTTCAGCAGTTTCTGCAAATGGATCGATTGTTTCGATCCTTCAAACGACGGGGCATTCGTAAAGTAACGGCTGATCGACTGTCCGACGCCGTTTCCGCACCCACTACCTTGTATGACGTTTCTTTTCGAGATGAGGTTGGTAAGGGGCCGCAATTGCCAGCGATCGGCATGACCCAATTTGCGGCCAAGCAATACACCAAATGGCTAAGTAGACTGAGCGGTCTCCAATATCGTTTGCCGACAGAAGCCGAATGGGAATACGCTTGCCGTGCAGGGGCGACGAGCGAGTTTTACTTTGGCAATGATGCAAGCCAACTAAGTCATTACGCCTGGTATGCAGAGAATTCTGACGAACAGCTACATCGCGTTGGGAGCAAAGCTGCCAATGCATGGGGGCTTCATGACATGCACGGTAGCGTTCGTGAATGGACCATGGATGGTTTCAGTTCTGACGGTTATCAAGCGCTTGCCCTCCTGCCTTCTCCTATTCCGTTACTGCAAGCCATTCAATGGCCCAAAACGGTTGAGCATCGTGTGGCCAGGGGAGGTAGCTGGGCCGATGCTCCAGAAGCATTGCACAGTTCGGCGCGGTTCAGTGCCGATGATGAAGCGATGAAAGATCAAGATCCTGAAGTTCCGCCGAGTCCGTGGTGGTACACGAGTGATCCATCGCGGACGATCGGCTTTCGCATCGTTCGCTCGCTTCGTCCATTGGATGAGTCGGTGATCCAAAAATTCCATAATGCCGATCACCAAAGTCTCATCGATGATCTACACGATTCTCAAGGTTGGGAGCGAACCATTCAGGGGCTCGTGGACCCTACCCTGGCCGAGGAAATACGCCAGGCCGCCAAAGACGTGAAGTAATGAATTCAAAGCGAATGGGATACTTTTGAAATGTTACTTGGATTGATGTTTCCAAGTTATTTTTCACGATGTGTCGATGGTAGTTTGACCAAAGGTGTCCATTGCAAATGCAAACTCCGAATCATCAGGAGGATGCAAAATGAGAAAGAAGGAAAAGACTTTTGATTTCGACGGCGAATCCAAGGATGAAATCGAAGCCATCAAGTCGAAGATTGGCCAGGAAGTGCCACTCAGTCGTCGCTATACGCAAGGCACCCGAGCATTACTGATAAGTATCACAGGCGAGACCGCTACGATTCGGTTTCCTAACGGAGCAACGCTTAGCCAAGTCCCTATTCGCGACCTTGTCGATGATGCTGGCTACTGGCGTTCCGAATGACCTGATATTGGACCAATCGCGTCCCACCGTTTGGTAGATCGATTGTGACGCAGTTAAATGTCAACATTCCGTTGAACAAAACTCGTCTCTGCGTATGTACTGTGTTCTCGCGGGAGGGACGTGGTGCAATTGTGGAGCAGCCTGGTGAGTCGGTCTTTTTCCCGCGAATGTTGCCAGTCACATCGACAACTCAATCTTGACGACTTCGCTACTTGCGTCAACTCCAAGGGGATCGAGGGATGTCGCTGTACTCACCTCTGCAAAATCTCCAACTTTTTAGGAAACCAAGTGTAAGAAGGACCGTTTTCCTTAGTATCCCAAAGTGTTCGCCGACAGTTGAAGGCTTAAGGACTCATCAAATCGGGAGAAAAGGACCATGACATCGACGATCAAGAACAAAACCGTGCTTGTTACGGGTGCCAATCGAGGCATTGGCAAAGCCATCTTGGAAGAAGCTTTGGAACGGGGTGCCAAAAAAGTTTACGCGGCGGTACGAGACCTAGAGTCGACCAAGCCATTGGTGGCTCAGTTTGGCGACCGCGTTGTGCCCATTCAGGTGGATTTGGAAAAGCCTAGCACGATTCGAAGAGCTGCCGAACAAGCTCAGGATGTAGACATCGTTATCAATAATGCAGGAGTGTTGAAAAACGCAAGTCCTCTCGATGAGCATGTATTCGATGCTTTGGACTATGAAATGCGAGTCAATGTCTATGGATTGCTGCACGTCGCTCAGGCTTTCGCGCCAGTGTTAAAAAAGAACGGAGGAGGAGCGCTCGTCCAACTCAATAGCGTCGCTTCTGTGAAGAGCTTCGCGGATTTCGCTAGTTACAGTGCATCGAAAGCCGCCAGTTACTCGATCACACAAGCGTTGCGGGATAGGCTCAAAGATCAAGGCACACATGTAATAAGTGTCCATCCTGGTCCGATTCAGACGGACATGGCCAGCGCAGCGGGGCTCGGTGAGGTTGCAGAACCGCCATCGTTGGTGGCTAATGCAATTTTTGACACCATCCTTAGTGGCGGCTTTCATACCTGGCCAGATTCGATGGCCAAACAGATCGGTGAATCGTATCAGAGCTTCGCCGAAAGTATTGTCGAGGCAGATATGCAAGAGAATCCAGCTTGATTTCCAAGAGATGATTCTCGATGGATGATGCGAAAATAGATCTTGTCATTATCGCATTGTGAGGCCATGGACCGCGCGCAAGCTACGAAGGCAATCGATCGACTCGATTTGGCCCCGAGTATCTTCGCGCGAAGGTTGTGGGCTTTTACAATTTCGTGCATGACAGAATCTCCTTTGACGCGAGCCAGTCTCTTAATTCGGCTGCGTGACCACGCTGACACGGATGCTTGGAGTTCGTTCTTAAACGATTACGGACCGATGCTTTATCGATTCATTCGTAGTCGCGGATTGCAAGATGCCGATGCAGCGGACATGGTACAAGAGGTCATGCGAAGCGTTGGGCTGGCCATCGATCGCCTGGACTACGACAAGGAAAAGGGCGGTTTTCGCGCTTGGCTATTTCACATCACGCGCAATCGTTTGGCGACTTTCTACGAGAAGCGGAAACGCCAGGGGCCGGTATTCGATGATTCGGCCATTGATCCTTCACTGGTCATTCGAATGCAAGATAGCGAGCTGGATCAACAGTGGGAGCTGGAACATCAGAGGCAATTGGTCGCTCAAGCGATGGACCGAATTCAGCCGACCGTGGAAACGAATACATGGTTGGCATTCGAGATGACTGCCATCAAAGATGTAGACGCCGATGAGGTTGCTGCGCATTTGGGAATGACCAAAGGCGCGGTATATGTTGCAAGGAGTCGAGTCACCGCCAAATTGCGGAAAGAGATTGAACGCATGCAAGCCGATGAATCTCAAACTTAAACCTGTGGGCAATGCGATGCGGAACTCAAACCTTTGTGTTTGCACGAGCCGGCCAAATACCAAGATGGGAAATCAAGAAACCAAATGAAAACGGCAGAGGAATGTCCGACAGCCCAAGAGCTCAATCAATTACTCCAGAGTGAACTTTCGGAGGTAGAATCGGGTGTAATTTCTCGTCATTTGGAAAACTGCTCTGCATGTCGCTTGCATTTGGATCGATTGGCATCAGGCGAAATTCCCATCTGTACTTATGCAGCCGATCTAAACGTTCTGAATCCTTCGGACCAATCGAACTATTGGAAAGCAGTCGCTTCTGTCGAGAAGGAAATCGGCGACCTTCGTAACAAATCCTCGCATGAGATCAATCCTCATCTTGCAGCCTCATTGAAAGGTACTGCAGCCTCAGATGTTCACGAAGGGGCCTCGAATCAAAATCCAGTTGCTGCCTCGGACTCGCAACAATCTTCCGCACCGAAAAAGCCTGCCCCCGATGAAGAATTGGGATTCCTAGAACCCTCGGATGATCCTGCATATCTAGGCCGCTTGCATCACTTCCAGATAGCGAGAGTCATTGGCCGTGGCGGCATGGGTATCGTCTTGGAAGCATTCGACACTCACCTGCATCGAACAGTGGCTCTGAAAGTATTGAATCCTCAATTTCAAGCCAATGATAATGCCAAACAGCGATTTTGTCGCGAAGGCCGCGCGGCTGCTGCGATCTCGCACGAGCATGTCGTTCCCATGTATCACGTTGCCAAAGCACAGCATGGCGAAGTGGCTTACTTGGTAATGCAGTTGATCGAAGGGACGACGCTTGAAAATCTAATGAAGCCCGGAGTTCCGCTTGAAGCCAGCGAAGTGGCAAGAATCGGAATGCAGATTGCGGCGGGCTTATCTGCTGCTCACAAGAAAGATACCGTCCATCGCGATATTAAGCCTTCGAATATCATGATCGAAGCGGAAACCAATCGGGTCAAACTAACCGATTTCGGACTCGCGCGCGTCAGCGATGATGTAAAGCTCACCAAGACCGGCATGATTACCGGTACGCCCTTGTATATGTCTCCCGAACAAACCATGGGAGGCGAAGCCGATGAACGCAGTGACCTATTTTCGCTTGGGGCCGTGTTGTATGAGATGGCGACGGGAATCGCTCCGTTTCAGGCTCCCTCGGCACTCGGCGTGATGCAAAAGATCATGAACCATGTGCCCAGCCCACCGCACCTGGTCAATGCTGCGATTTCGCGGCCGTTGTCCGATTTGATAATGGCCTTGTTGACCAAGAAACCGAACGATCGTCCTGAATCTGCTGCGGCCGTGGCGACAGCTTTGGCGGCCATCGTCAATGAGTATGGACCGATATCACCACTTCAAATTCCAGCTGTGGCAGCAAGTGAAGTCAAGAAGATATCGGGTAGTCACCGACGACTTCAAAATCGTTGGGCCAATACAGCTTGGGTGGCAGCCATTGCGGGCATTGCGATTGCAATCGTGAGTTACCTCATGCTTCGTCCTGATCGAGGCGATAGTTTTCCATCCTTTGTGCTTGAAGGAAATCCTGGTACCGTTTGGTCCGTCGATTTTGCTCCAGGTGGAAAACAACTTGCTTCCGCGATCGAGGATGGGAGCGTTCGCATTTGGGATCTCGATACGCAATCATTAAAAAAGAGCTTTAATGCTCATCGCGGCATCGTTTGGATGGTCGCTTACCATCCAACTCGGCCCTATGTCATGACCAGCGGTGATGATGCGTATGTACGACTTTGGAATGCGAGTACATTCGAAGCCGTGAAAGAATGGAAGACGAACAGTGCCGTTCGTGGTGCATCCTTCTCGCCGAATGGTGAACGGATTGTTGCAGGCGATCGCGAAGGCACGATTCACATCTTCGACATCGAAAGCGGAGTGGAACTTGCATCGAAGACACAGCCGGGGACCATAATGGGGATCGACTACTCTGCTGATGGCAAGCAAATTGCCACGGTAGGCAGCGATAAAACGGTCCGCATTTTTGATGCGGATACCCTTGTTGAAAGGCAATCGTTGATGGGACATGAGGGACCGATCTACAGCGTCAAATTCGCACCCAAGGGGCAACTCTTAGCGACCGTAGGTTGGCACAAAAATGTTCGCGTTTGGAATACGGAGACGGGATCGGAAGTGGAGAATCTCGTCGGCAGCGATGGTGATGTATGGGGCGTGTCCTTCTGTACGGACGGCACCCACCTTGTCACCGGTGATCAGTCAGGTGCGGCTCGCGTGTGGGAAGTGACGAGCGGTCGAATTGTCGCCACGTTACGTGGCCATAGTTCTTCTGTGCACAATGTTTCGTTGGATCCAACCGCGCATCGAATCGCTACGAGCAGTCGCGATGGTACCATTCGAGTTTGGGACATGAGTAGCCTCAAAAGTCGCAAATAGCCGTTGGCTTTCATCGCAATTGATAATTGCGATTTCTTAATGCAGCAACACTTTTGCTTATTTGGACTCGGATTTCAGCCGTCGCATGATGCGCTAATCCGCTTTATCCGCCATGGAGCAGTTTCGTCCCGAGGTTCGAGTTTAGGTTGCGGCTTTCGGCACTGCTAAGTGCGATGTGGCTCTGAAGAGTGTTGCCATTTAAGACAACTCCGTCTCATGGAAAATTCTTGGATGAACCCTGTAAGAAGCTTCTTCGAGTCCAGTATTCCATGTCAGCCCAGGCTTTACCTGGAAGTTGAGCGATGGAG